>JAKOZT010000133.1 GCA_029779845.1 Pseudomonadota bacterium
AGGCGCCTGCTGCAACGCCCGCGGCGGCACCGGCCGCCGCGAGCTATGCCGGCGGTGCGGACCTCGAGTGCGACATGCTCGTGCTCGGCGCCGGCCCCGGCGGCTACTCGGCGGCGTTCCGCGCCGCCGACCTCGGCATGAAGACCGTGCTCGTGGAGCGTTATCCGACGCTCGGCGGCGTGTGCCTGAACGTGGGCTGCATTCCCTCCAAGGCGCTGCTGCACGTCGCCGCGGTGATGGACGAGGTGAAGCACTTCGAGGCGCTGGGGGTGAGCTTCGCCGAGCCCGCGGTGGATCTCGCCAAGCTGAAGGCACACAAGGAAAAGGTCATCGGCAAGCTGACCGGTGGTCTGGCCGCGATGGCCAAGATGCGCAAGGTCACGGTGGTGCAGGGCACGGGCGAATTCGTCGACCCGTTCCACCTCAAGGTCGTGCTCACGAAGGACGGGTCGGTGCAGACCATCCGCTTCAAGCAGGCCATCATCGCGGCCGGCTCCGAGGCGGTGAAGCTGCCCTTTCTTCCGAAGGACGACCCACGCATCGTCACCAGCACCGGCGCGCTGGAGCTGCGCCAGCGGCCGAAGAAGATGCTCGTCATCGGCGGCGGCATCATCGGCCTGGAGATGGGCACGGTCTACTCGACGCTGGGTGCCAGGCTCGACGTCGTCGAGATGCTCGACGGCCTGATGCAGGGCGCCGACCGCGATCTCGTCAAGGTGTGGCAGAAGATGAACGCGCAGCGCTTCGACAAGCTCATGCTGAAGACGAAGACGGTCGCCGCTGAAGCCACCAATGACGGCATCCGCGTGCAATTCGAGGGTCTGGACGGCACGAAGAGCGAAGGCGTCTACGACCTCGTGCTGCAGGCCGTCGGCCGCTCGCCCAACGGCAAGAAGATCGGCGCGGAGAAGGCCGGCGTGATCGTCGGCGAGCGCGGCTTCATCCCGGTCGACATCCAGATGCGCACCAACGTGCCGCACATCTTCGCCATCGGCGACATCGTCGGCCAGCCGATGCTGGCGCACAAGGCGGTGCACGAGGCGCACGTGGCGGCGGAAGTGGCGGCGGGCCAGAAGACCGCCTTCGACGCGCGCGTGATCCCGAGCGTGGCCTACACCGATCCCGAGGTGGCCTGGGTGGGCGTCACCGAGGACGAGGCCAAGGCGCGCGGCCTGAAGGTGAAGAAGGGACTGTTCCCCTGGACGGCCTCCGGCCGCGCCATCGCCAACGGCCGCGACGAGGGCTTCACCAAGCTGCTGTTCGACGAGGAGACGCACCGCATCGTCGGCGGCGGCATCGTCGGCACGCATGCCGGCGACATGATCGGCGAGATCGCGCTGGCCATCGAGATGGGCGCGGATGCGGTGGACATCGGCAAGACCATCCACCCGCACCCGACGCTGGGCGAAAGCATCGGCCTGGCGGCCGAGGCCTTCGAGGGGGCGTGTACCGATCTGCCCCCGGTGAAGAAGTAGCGGCTCAGCGCGGTGCGGGAGCGCCGCGCGTCATCGCATCGGCGCGCGCGTCGAGCGCGGCGCGGTCGGTGGGGCCGACCTCGGCCACCGCCACCGGGCAGCGCGCCGGCGCGTCGTCGCCGGCCGACCAGTTGGCGGCTTCGTCGGCCGCCTGGTCGGTGCGCGCGATGCCCAGCGTCGTGCCGAGCCGATTCATTGCTGCCTGGGCACGCGCGAAGGCCAGCGCGAGGTCGTGCTCGGCGTTCGCGTAGGCGCGCCGCGCGGTGTAGACCTCGTTCTCGGCGTTCAGCAGGTCGAGCAGGCTGCGCTGGCCGATGTCGAACTGCTGGCGGTAGGCGTCGCGCGCCTTCTCGATCGCCTGCGTGTTGCGGTCGAGATAGACCAGCTGCTCGGTCAGCTTGCGCGTGTCGTTGTAGGCGATCGAAGCCACCTGGCGCGTGTCGCGGCAGACGCGGTCGCGCAGGTCGGCGGCCTGGTTGAGCAGGTTCTTCTGCTGCTGCACGCGCGCGTTGTCGGAGCCGCCGTTGTAGAGGTTCCAGTTCAGCACCAGGTGCGCCGAGGCGTTGCGCTTCTGGTCCTCGATGCCGTCGACGTTGCGGCCGCCCGCGCCGGCCAGGCGCGCTTCGACGCGCGGCTGGTAGACCGATTCACGCCCGCTGGCCGCTTCGCGCGCGGCGCGCAGGCCCTCGATGCTGGCGCTGATCGCCGCGCTGTTGCGCAGCGACAGCGAGACCACGTCGCCCGCGCTGGCCGGCACGCCGGCGCTCAGGAAGGCCAGCGGTGGCAGCTGCGCCGGCGGCAGCTCGCCGACGATGCGCTGGTAGCGCACCGTCACGTCGTGCAGGTTGGCCTGCTCGGTGGAGAGGTTGGACTCGGCCAGCGCCAGGCGCGCGTTGGCCTGCTCCAGGTCGACGCCGCGGCCCACGCCGGCCTTCACGCGCGACTGGATCTGCGAGAACGCGTAGCGGTGCTGCACGTAGTTGTCTTCGGCCAGCTGCACCAGGCGGCGGAAGCGCTGCACGTCGTAGTGCGCGCGCGCGGCTTCGAGCGCGGTCTGCTCGCTGGACTCCATCAGCTCGAAGTAGCGCGCCAGGCGCTCGTGCGTCAGGCGGTCGACGTCGCGGCGCGTGCCCAGGCCGTCCCACAGCAGCTGGGTCAGCGACAGGCCGATCTGGCCGCGGCTGAGCGATTGCGATTCGTCGGGCAGCCGGCCGGTGATGCGGTCGCTGTCGCGGCCGGCCAGCGCGGTCAGGTCCACGCGCGGCAGGAAGCCGCCGCGCGACACGTTCACCGCGTCGCCCGCGGCGCGGTAGGCGTTGAAGCGCGCCGTCACCTCGGGGTTGGTCTGCACGGCCTTCTGCGCCGCGGCGCGCAGTGGGTCGGCCGAGGTCTGGGCATGGCTCGCGCCGATGGCGGCGCACAGGAGCGCCGCAGCGGCGCAGATCACTTTCGGGGTCAGTTGCATGCTCATGGAGTCCCTGGGAAGGGCTTTCTTGTCGATGCCAGAACCCGGCCGAGTGTAGTGAGGACTGACGCCAGGCCGGAGATTGATGACGGGAGTGCCGAAGTTTTTCACGGCTGAAGTGCACGATCTGGCAGCTTTGCAACAGATTGAGACCGCGGGCGTGAGCTGCTGCCCCTTGGCGGTGCTCAAGCTGCGAGCCGATCGGACGAGAACAAGACGTCGATGCGCCCGAAGCCCTGCCCCCCGTTGTCGCCCTCGCTCTGGCTGCGCCGCTTCGTCGCGGCCGCGCTCGTGGGCGCGCTGCTGGCCGCCTCGGCCGGCCAGGCCTGGGACCGCAACCGCATGACGCAGGCGGCGCAGCGCCTCGGCCCGAACGCGGTGGCGGCGGTGAAGGTCCTGCAGCCGCTGCTGGCCGAAGCCGCGCGCGGCGAGGAGACGCAGTTGCTGGTGACCGTCAACGACTTCTTCAACCGCCGCATCGCCTTCGCCGACGACCTCGCGGTGTGGGGCGAGAACGACCACTGGGCCAGTCCGCTGGAGACGCTCGCCAAAGGGCAGGGCGACTGCGAGGACTACGCGATCGCCAAGTACTTCAGCCTGCTCGCGGCGGGCGTGCCGGTGGGCAAGCTGCGCCTGGTCTACGTGCGCGCCGACCTGGGCGGCGCGGCCGGCGCGCAGGCGCACATGGTGCTCGCCTGGTACGCGCAGCCCGGCGCCGAGCCGCTGATCCTCGACAACCTCGTCGGCGAGCTGCGCCCGGCTTCGAAGCGGCCCGACCTCACGCCGGTGTTCAGCTTCAACAGCGAGGGCCTCTGGCAAGGCACCGGCAATGCCTCGGCCGGCGACCCGGTGAGCCGGCTGTCGCGCTGGCGCGAAGTCATTGCGAAGGCGCGCGCCGAGGGGTTCCAATGAAAATGCAGGCAGGGAGAAACTCATGTCCTTGATCGGCCAGATCTGGCTCAAGCTGCTCGTGGTGATCGTGCTGTCCTTCGTCGGCGGCGTGGCGATCCACACCGACGCGATGCGCGACACGCTGCAGACGCAGCTGCAGATGAAGAACGCCGACAACGCCACCGCGCTGGCGCAGGTGCTGTCGCAGCAGAAGGGCGACGCGGCGCTGATGGCGCTGGCGCTGGCGGCGCAGTTCGACACCGGCTACTACCGGCGCATCCGCCTCGTCGGCGCCGACGGCGCGCCGCGCTTCGTGCGCGAGGCGCCGCCGCGCGCGCTCGACGCGCCGGCCTGGCTGGAGCGCGCGCTGCCGATCGCCGCCGCGCCCGGCGTGGCGCAGGTGTCCAACGGCTGGAACGCGCTCGGCCGCGTCGAGGTCGAGAGCCAGGACGCCTATGCCTACGCCGAGCTGTGGCATGCGGTGAAGCGCGGCGCCGCGGCGATGCTGCTGCTCGGCCTGGTCGCCGCGCTGGCCGGCGCGCTGATCGTGCGGCGCATCCGCGCGCCGCTCGAGCTCGCGGTGGCGCAGGCGCATTCGCTCGAACGCGGCGAGTACGTCACCGTCGCCGAACCCTCCACGCCCGAGCTGCGCCGCCTGGTGCGCGCGATGAACTCGATGGTGGCGCGCCTGAAGCAGGTGTTCGAAGGCCAGGCCACGCAGCTCGAGACGCTGCGCCGCCAGGCCAACGGCGACGCGCTGACCGGCCTGTCGAACCGCGCCCACTTCATGGGCCGCCTCGACGCCGCGCTGCACCGCGAGGACGGCAGCGCCGACGTCGGCCTGGTGCTGCTGCGCATCCTCGACCTCGCCGAGCTGAACCGCGCCATCGGCCACGACAGCGCCGACCGCTTGATCACCACCATCGCGCAGGCGCTGGAGGCCTACACGGCGCGTGTCGACGGCTGCTTCGTCGGGCGCCTGAACGGCTCCGACTTCGCGATGTGCCTGCCGGTCGGCGGCTTGGCCGAAGAGACCGCGCGCGCCGTCACCGCGGCGCTGCATGCGCTGCTGCCGGCCTTCGGCAAGCAGGCGGCGGTGGCTGCCGGCGCGGTGGAGACGGCGCGCGGCACGCCGCTGGCCGCGCTGATGGCGCAGGCCGATCTCGCGCTGGCGCGCGCCGAGGCCCAGGGCGCCTTCGCCGTCGAGACCGCCGGCGAGAGCGGCCCGGCGCTGGCGCATCTGGGCGAAGGCGGTTGGCGGCGCCATCTGCATGAAGCGCTCGCGGCCGGCCGCGTGACGCTGGTGGAGTACCCGGTGCGCGGCCAGGGCGGCCAGCTGGTGCACCTCGAATGCCCGCTGCGCGTGCAGCTCGAGCCCGACGGCCGGGCCGAGCCCGCGGCGCGCTGGCTGCCGCTGGCGGCGCGCGCGCGCCTGACCGCCGCGCTCGACGAGCGCGCGCTGTCGCTCGCGCTCGGCGCGATCGCGCTGGACGGCCAGCCGCGCGCCGTCAACCTCGCCACCGCGTCGCTGGCCGACAGCGGCTTCGCCGCGCGGCTGCGCGCGCAGCTTCTGCAGGCGCCGCGCGCGGCGCGCCAGCTGTGGGTGGAGGTGCCCGAGGCGGCGGCCGCCGAGCATTTCGAGCTGCTGCGCGAGCTGGGCCGCCAGCTGCGCCCGCTGGGCGCGCGCATCGGCCTGGAGCACGCCGGCGAGCGCATCGGCCGCATCGAGCGGCTGTTCGAGCTGGGGCTGGACTACGTCAAGCTCGACGTCTCGATCACGCGCGACATCGGCCGCGACGCCCACCGCGCCGGCTTCGTCACCGGCGTGGTGGCGATGCTGCACAGCCTGTCGGCGCAGGTGATCGCCGAAGGCGTGGCGCGCGAGGACGACGCCGCTGCGCTGTGGCAGTGCGGCGTGGATGCGCAGACCGGGCCGTGGGTGAGCGCGCAGGGCGCTTGAGCGCCCGCGGGTGAACGCGGAGGGCGGCCTGCACGGCCGCCCTCCGGCTCAGTTGTCGACCACCAGCTTCGCCTTGTTCAGCAGGTCCTGGATCACCTGCTGGTCGGTGGTCAGCCCGCCGCTGAGCAGGTTGGCCGTCGTCAGCACGATGGTCTGGTCGGTCGCCGTGGCGTAGTTGCTGCCGTTGAAGGCGCCCGTCGAGCTGATCTGGATCGTCGTCGCGGTGCCGTCGGTGGTGAAGTGGATGTAGTTGGCCAGGTTGCCGGTGCCGCCGTTGCTGTACTCGCCGACCAGCAGGTCGCGCAGGTCCAGCACGTCGCCGCCGGCTGAGGGCAGCGCGGTGTTGAAGTCGGTGATCCGGTCGGTCGGCCCGCTGCCGGCCGTGCCGCGATCCGACAGCGTCCAGATGAAGGTGTCGGAGCCGGCACCACCGGTGAGCGTGTCGTTGCCGGCGCCGCCCCACAGCTTGTCGTTGCCGTTGCCGCCGTTGAGCGTGTCGTTGCCGGCGCCGCCGTCGAGGTAGTCGTCGCCGTTGCCGCCGTTGAGCGTGTCGTTGCCGGCGCGGCCGATCAGGTAGTCGGCGGCGTTCGTCCCGTTCAGCGTGTCGTTGCCGGTCGTGCCGATGACGTTGTTCAGCCCGTCGCCGCCGAGGTCGCTGCTGCTGAACTTCGGCAGCACGTCGAGCTCGAGCGTGTTGCTGGCGGTGGCGGTCGAGCCGTTGGCGCTTTCCGTCGCGGTGGCGCTCACGCCCACGCTCAGGTGGCCGGTCACCGACGAACTGAACTGCAGTTGCGCCGAGGCCAGTTCGCTGCCCGAGATCGTGATCGCGCCGCCCGAGGCCGTGTAGCCGCCCGGGTTGGCCGCGGTGATGATCGTCGCGCCGCTCGGCAGGCCGGAGAAGGTGAGCGAGAGCGTCTCGCTGCCGTCGCCATCCACCAGCGGGGCCGACACGAAGGTCGCCAGCGCCAGCGCGGTCAGCGTGCCCGAGCCCGCGTTGCCCGCCACCACGCCGGGCGTGCCGGTCAGGGTGATGTCGTCGATGAAGGCGCCGCGGCCGGCGTCGTTGAACTGCGTCGCATCGGTGCGGATCGTGATCGTGTGGTTGGCGCCGTCGCCGACGAAGGCGAACTGCAGGTTCTTCCAGTCGATGTAGTTCTGCGGGCTGGTGGCGGCGTACTGCTGCACCAGCACGCCGTCGACGTAGACGCCGATGCGCGTGTAGTTCTCGCCGAAGCCCGGCCGGCCGGCGTAGTCGAGCGACAGCTCGTAGACCATGCCGGCCTGGGTGGAGACCGTGCGCGTCAGGCCGATCGTCTGCACGAGCGTCGCCGCGTCGTTCAGCTCGATGAAGTTGTCGCCGTTGCCGGCGGACGCGACCACGATGTTGTTGCCGCCGTTCTGGCGCTGCTGCGTGTCGCCGGTGGTCCAGACCTCGATCGCGTTGGTGCCGCCGGGGTTGCTGTCGGGCGTGTTGACGCGCGTCCAGCCCTCGAACGGGTTGGTCGAGACTTCCTCGCTGGTGCTGTTCGAGTTGGCCGCCGTCTCGCCGCTGCTGGTGAACGAGACGGTCGAGCCGCGCACGTTGATCGTGAGGTTGGGCGCATCGGCCACCGGCGTGATGTTGATCGCGAAGGTGTCGGTGTCGCTCGCGCTGCCGTCGCTGGTGGTCACCGTCACGTTGGTCGAGCCGCTGTAGTTCGCGGCCGGTGTGAAGGTGGTGCCGTTCAGCGCGGCGTTGATCGCGGCGGCGCTGCCGCTGATCGTCACCGTGCCGCTGCCGTTGCCGCTGACCGTGACGCCGGCGGTCGAGCCGAGCGTCAGCGTGCCGTTGGCGACGGAAAGCGTCGTCGTCAGCGTGCTGCTGTCGACATCGGCCACCGTGATGGCATTGCCGTTGGCGCTGGAGAACACGCGCGGCGTGTCCTCGAGGATGGTCTGCGCGGCCGGAACGCTGTTGACCGGCGCGTCGTTCACCGCGCTGACGCTCAGCGTGAGCGTGCTGCTCGCCGTGGCGATGCCGTCGCTGACGGTGTAGCTCACCACCGGCACCGCGCCGTTGTAGTTGGCCGCCGGCGTGAAGGTGTAGGCGCCGTTGGCGGCGATCAGGATCGTGCCGACGCCGGCGATCGTCGCCGTGCTGCCGGCGGCGAAGCTGCCGCTGATGCCCGCGATGCTGAACTGCGTGACCGCCAGCGTGGTGCCGGCGTCGACGTCGCTGTCGTTGGCGAGCAGGTTGCCGGAGATCGGCGTGTCCTCCGGCGTCGTGCCGACGTCGGCCACGGCGACCGGCGCGTCGTTGGTGCCGGTGATCGTGATGGTCAGCGTGGTCGACGCGGTGGCGCCGGCGGCGTCGCGCACGGTGTAGGTGAAGACGTCGGTGGCGGTCTGGCCGGCGGCCAGCGCGTCGGCGGCCGGGCGCGTGGCGGCGTAGCTGTACGAGCCGTTGGCGTTCAGCGTCAGCGTGCCGTAGGTGCCGTTGAGCGCGCTGCCGACGCTGCCGGCGGTGGCGCCGAAGCTCACCGCCGAGACCGTGCGGGTGTCGCCGCTGTCGGCGTCGCTGTCGTTGGCCAGCACGCCGGTGGCGGCGGTGGCGGTCAGCGTGGCGTTCTCGGCCACCGAGCCGGTATCGGCCACCGCGACCGGCGCGTCGTTGGTGCCGGTGACGGTGATGACGAGGTTGGCGGTCGAGGTGGCGCCCGCGTTGTCGGTCACCGTGTAGGGTACGGTGATGACGGTCGACTGGCCGGCGGCCAGCGACTGGTAGGCCGCGTTGGCAGGGTTGAAGCTGTACGTGCCGTTGCTGTTGAAGGTCAGGCCGGCGGGCGCCGCGCCGTTCAGCGCAAAGGTACGCGTGGCGCCGCTGTCGACGTCGGTGGCGGTGACCGAGCCGTTGACGACGGCCGCATCCTCGGCGACCGTGAAGGCCGCCGGCTGCGCCACCGGTGCGTCGTTCGTGCCGTTGACGGTGACGGTGATCGTGCGGGTGGTGCCGTCAGCGGTCGTGACCGTGAAGGTCTCGGTCGGTGCCGCGCCGCCGGGCAGGGCCTGCACATTGGCCGCGGCGTTGTTCAGCGTGTAGGTCCACACGCCCGCGGCGGTGATCGCGAACGTGCCGTAGGTGCCGGCCACGCCGCTTTGCGCGACGAAGCTCGACTGGCCCGCGTCCGGATCGGTGATCACCAGCGTGCCGCCGGTGTTCAGCGTGCCGTCTTCGGTCACCGTGCCGGCGAGCGGCCCGGTGATGGTCGGCGCGTCGTTGGCGCCGGTGATCGTGAAGGTCAGCGTGGTCGAGGCGGTCGCGCCGGCCGCGTCGCGCACGGTGTAGGTGAAGGTCTCGGTGACGACCTGGCCGGCCGTCAGCGCATCGGCCGCCGGGCGGTTGGCCGAGTAGCTGTAGGAGCCGTCGGCATTCAGCGTCAGCGTGCCGTAGGTGCCGTTCAGCGCGCTGCCGACCGTGCCGGAGGTTGCTCCGAAGTTCACCGCCGAGACCGTGCGCGTGTCGCCGCTGTCGATGTCGGTGTCGTTGGCGAGCACGCCGGTGGCGGCCGTCGCCGTCAGCGTGGCGTTCTCGGCCAGCGCGCCGGTGTTGGCCACCGCCACCGGTGCATCGTTGGTACCGGTGACGGTGATGACGAGGTTGGCGGTCGAGGTTGCGCCGTTGTTGTCGGTAACGGTGTAGGGAACGGTGATCACCGTCGACTGGCCGACGCCGAGCGACTGGTAGGCCGCATTGGACGGATCGAAGCTGTAGGTGCCGTTGCTGTTGAACGTGAGCCCGGCCGGCGCGGCGCCGTTGAGCGCGTAGCTCAGCGTCGCGCCGCTGTCGGCGTCGGTGGCGGTGACGGCGCCGTTGACCACCGGCGCATCCTCGGCGACGGTGAAGCTGGACGCCTGCGCGACCGGCGCGTCGTTGGTGCCGGTGACGGTGATCACCAGGTTCGCGGTCGAGGTCGCGCCCGCGTTGTCGGTCACCGTGTACGGGATCGTCAGAACGGTGGACTGGCCGGCGGCCAGCGACTGGTAGGCCGCGTTGGCAGGGTTGAAGCTGTACGTGCCGTCGCTGTTGAAGGTCAGGCCGGCGGGCGCCGCACCGTTCAGCGCGAAGCTGCGCGTGGAGCCGCTGTCGACGTCGGTGGCGGTGACCGAGCCGTTGACGATGGCCGCATCCTCGGCGACCGTGAAGGCCGCCGGCTGCGCCACCGGTGCGTCGTTCGTGCCGTTGACGGTGACGGTGATCGTGCGAATGGTGCCGTCGGCGGTCGTGACCGTGAAGGTCTCGGTCGGTGCCGCGCCGCCGGGCAGGGCCTGCACATTGGCCGCGGCGTTGTTCAGCGTGTAGGTCCACACGCCCGCGGCGGTGATCGCGAACGTGCCGTAGGTGCCGGCCACGCCGCTTTGCGCGACGAAGCTCGACTGGCCCGCATCCGGATCGGTGATCACCAGCGTGCCGCCGGTGTTCAGCGTGCCGTCTTCGGTCACCGCGCCGGCGAGGGGCCCGGTGATGGTCGGCGCGTCGTTGGCGCCGGTGATCGTGAAGGTCAGCGTGGTCGAGGCGGTCGCGCCGGCCGCGTCGCGCACGGTGTAGGTGAAGGTCTCGGTCGCGGTCTGGCCGGCGGCGAGCGCCTCGGACGCAGGCTGCGTGGCCGAATAGCTGTAGGAGCCGTCGGCGTTCAGCGTCAGCGTGCCGTAGGTGCCGTTCAGCGCCGAGCCGACCGTGCCGGCCGTGCCGCCGAAGCTCACCGCGGAGACGCTGCGTGTGTCGCCGCTGTCGATGTCGCTGTCGTTGGCGAGCACGCCGGTGGCGGCGGTGGCCGTCAGCGTCGCGTTCTCGGCCAGCGAGCCGGAATCTGCCACCGCCACCGGCGTGTCGTTGGTGCCGGTGACGGTGATCACCAGGTTCGCCGTCGACGTCGCGCCGTTGTTGTCGGCGACGGTGTAGGGGACGGTGATCACCGTCGACTGGCCGACGGCCAGCGACTGGTAGGCCGCATGGCTCGGGTCGAAGGCGTAGGTGCCGTTGCTGTTGAAGGTCAGGCCGGCCGGCGGCGCTCCATTGAGCGCGTAGCTCAGCGCCGCGCCCGCATCCGCGTCCGTCGCGGTGACGGCGCCGTTGACCACGGCTGCGTCTTCGGCGACCGTGAAGGTAGCGGCCTGCGCGACCGGCGCGTCGTTGGTGCCGGTGACTGTGATCACCAGGTTCGCGGTCGAGGTGGCGCCGGCGTTGTCGGTCACCGTGTAGGGCACGGTGATGACGGTCGACTGGCCTTGGGCGAGTGACTGGTAAGCCGCGTTGGACGGATCGAAGCTGTAGCTGCCGTCGCTGTTGAACGTGAGGCCGGCAGGGGCTGCGCCGTTCAGCGCGAAGCTGCGCGTGGAGCCGCTGTCGACGTCGGTGGCGATGACCGAGCCGTTGACGATGGCCGCATCCTCGGCGACCGTGAAGGCCGCCGGCTGCGCCACCGGTGCGTCGTTCGTGCCGTTGACGGTGACGGTGATCGTGCGGGTGGTGCCGTCGGCGGTCGTGACCGTGAAGGTCTCGGTCGGTGCCGCGCCGCCGGGCAGCGCCTGCACGTTGGCCGCGGCGTTGCTCAGCGTGTAGGTCCATACGCCTGCGGCGGTGATCGCGAACGTGCCGTAGCTGCCGGCCACGCCGCTTTGCGCGACGAAGCTCGACTGGCCCGCATCCGGATCGGTGATCACCAGCGTGCCGCCGGTGTTCAGCGTGCCGTCTTCGGTCACCGCGCCAGCGAGCGGCCCGGTGATGGTCGGCGCGTCGTTGGCGCCGGTGATCGTGAAGGTCAGCGTGGTCGAAGCCGTCGCACCGGCCGCATCACGAACCGTATAGCTGAAGGTCTCGGTCGCGGTCTGGCCGGCGGCGAGCGCCTCGGACGCAGGCTGCGCAGCCGAATAGCTGTAGGAGCCGTCGGCGTTCAGCGTCAGCGTGCCGTAGGTGCCGTTCAGCGCCGAGCCGACCGTGCCGGCCGTGCCGCCGAAGCTCACCGCGGAGACGCTGCGCGTGTCGCCGCTGTCGATGTCGCTGTCGTTGGCGAGCACGCCGGTGGCGGCGGTGGCCGTCAGCGTCGCGTTCTCGGCCAGCGCGCCGCTGTCCACCACCGCCAGCGGCGCATCGTTCGTGCCGGTGACGGTGATGACCAGGTTGGCGGTCGAGGTTGCGCCGTTGTCGTCGGTCACCGTGTAGGGCACGGTGATGACGGTCGATTGACCCACGCCGAGCGACTGGTAGGCGGCTACCGACGGATCGAAGCTGTAGCTGCCGCTGCTGTTGAACGTCAAGCCCGCGGGCGCCGTGCCGTTCAGCGCGAACGTGCGCGTGGCGCCCGAATCCACGTCGGTTGCCGTCACCGCGCCGCTGACCACCGGCGCATCCTCGGCGACGGTGAAGGCGGTGGCCTGCGCGACCGGCGCGTCGTTGGTGCCGGTGACGGTGATGACCAGGTTGGCGCTCGAGGTCGCGCCGGCGTCGTCGGTCACCGTGTAGGGCACGGTGATCACGGTCGACTGGCCCACGGCCAGCGACTGGTAGGCCGCATTCGACGGATCGAAGCTGTACGTGCCGTCGCTGTTGAAGACCAGCCCGGCCGGCGCGGCGCCATTCAGCGCGAAGCTCAGGGTCGCGCCCACGTCCGCGTCGGTCGCCGTGACGGCGCCGTTGACCACCGGCGCATCCTCGGCAACCGTGAAGCTGCCGGGCTGTGCCACCGGCGCGTCGTTCACCGGCGTGACGTTGATGGTCGTGCCGGCATCGACCGTGACCGTGCCGTCGCTGACCGAGTAGCTGAACGAGGTGCTGGTCGCCGCGGCCAGATCGGCCGGCGCGTCGAACTGCAGGCCCGCCAGCTGCGCGGCGGTCAGCACCTGCCCGTTGGTGACCGGCGTGCCGTCGGCGAGCGTCACCGTGCCCACGCTGGGCAGGCCGGTGACCGTGATGGTCAGCGCATCGCCGTCGACGTCGGTCGGCGCGGCGAGGCCGAGCGGCGTGTTCGCCGACTCTTCGGCGACGGTGATCGTGGAACTGGAAGCCACCGGCGCATCGTTGACCGGCGTGACGTCGATGGTGATCGTGTTCGGGCTGGTGTCGAACGCGCCCGCGTTGTCCTGCACGCTGAAGCTGAAGCTCGCGTAGCCGGTGCCGTTGTCGTTCGGCGCCGGGGCGAAGCTCAGCGCGCCGGCGCTCAGCTGCGCCAGCGTCACCAGCGTGCCGGCCGCCACCGGCGTGCCGTTGAGCAACAGCGTGCCCGCGGCGGGCAGGGTGTCGATGCGCACGCCGGCCAGCGTCTGGCCCGCGTCCTCGTCGCTGAAGCCGAAGTCGCCCGGCGCGAAGGCGCGCGAACCGTCCTCGGCCACGCTCACGGTCGCGTCGGCGCCCTGCGGCGGCGTGTTGGTGCCGATGTTGACGATGACGCTGGACGTGGCGATGCCGCCGTGGCCGTCGGCGATCGCGTAGTTGATGACCACCGCGCCGCTGACGTTGGCCGCCGGCACGAAGTTCAGCGTGCCGTCGGCATTGATCGTGACCGTGCCCAACGCCGGGTTGGCCAGCGCCGCCGAGGTGACGGTCAGCGTGTCGCCGTCGACGTCGGAGTCGTTGGAGAGCACGTCGATCGCCGGCAGCGCGACGTTGATGGCCGTCGAAGCGACGTCCGGCGTCGCCACCGGATCGTCGTTCACCGAGCTGACGGTGACCGCGACCGTCGCGGTGGACGTGCCGCCGTTGCCGTCGCTGACTGTGTAGGTGAACGAAGCCGGGCCGTGGTAGTCGGGCGCCGGCGTGAAGACGACGTTGCCGCCGACCAGCGCCACGGTGCCGTTGACCGCGCCCTGCACGCTGACGATGCTCAGCGGGTTGCCGTCGACGTCGCTGTCGTTGGCCAGCAGCGTTGCGGCCGGGATGCTCAGCGGCGTGTCCTCGGCCGTGGTGGCCGCGTCGGCGACGGCGACCGGCGCGTCGTTGATCGGCGTGACGGTGATCGTGGTGCCGGCGTCGACGGTGGTCGTGCCGTCGTTGACGGAGTAGGTGAAGCTGGTGGTCGTTGCGGCGAGCAGATCGGCCGGCGCATCGAATTGCAGGCCGGCGAGTTGCGCAGCCGTCAGCACCTGGCCGTTGGTGACCGGCGTGCCGTCGGCGAGCGTGATGGTGCCCACGGCGGGCAGGCCGGTGACCGTGATCGTCAGCGTGTCGCCATCGACATCGGTCGGGGCGGCGAGGCCCAGCGGCGTGTTGGCCGATTCCTCGGCGACGGTGATCGTCGTGCTCGACGCGACCGGTGCGTCGTTCACCGGCGTGACGTTGATCGTCGTGCCGGCGTTGACCGTGGTCGTGCCGTCGTTGACGGCGTAGGTGAACGAAGTCGTCGTGGCGGCCAGCAGATCGGCCGGCGCGTCGAATTGCAGACCGGCGAGTTGCGCGGCCGTGAGCACCTGGCCGTTGGTGACCGGCGTGCCGTCGGCCAGCGTGATGCTGCCCACGGCGGGCAGGCCGGTGACGGTGATGGTCAGCGCGTCGCCGTCGGCATCGGTGGGGGCGGCGAGGCCCAGCGGCGTGTTGGCCGACTCTTCGGCGACGGTGATCGTCGTGCTCGAAGCGACCGGGGCATCGTTGATCGGCGTGACGTTGATCGTCGTGCCGGCATTGACCGTGGTGGTGCCGTCGTTGACGGAGTAGCTGAAGCTCGTGGTCGTCGCGGCGGCGAGGTCGGCCGGCGCGTCGAATTGCAGACCGGCGAGTTGCGCGGCGGTCAGCACCTGCCCGTTCGTGACCAGCGTGCCGTCGGCGAGGGTGATCGTGCCCACGCTGGGCAGACCGGTGATCGTGATGGTCAGCGTGTCGCCGTCGACGTCGGTCGGCGCGGTGAGGCCCAGCGGCGTGTTGGCCGACTCTTCGGCGACGTTGATCGTCGTGCTCGACGCGACCGGCGCATCGTTGACCGGCGTGACGTTGATCGTCGTGCCGGCATCGACGGTGGTCGTGCCGTCGTTGACGGAATAGGTGAACGAGGTCGTCGTCGCCGCGAGCAGGTCCGCGGGCGCATCGAACTGCAGGCCCGCCAGCTGCGCGGCCGTCAGCACCTGGCCGTTGGTCACCGGCGTGCCGTCGGCGAGCGTGATCGTACCGACCGAGGGCAAGCCCGTGACGGTGATCGTCAGCGCGTCGCCATCGGCATCGGTCGGCGCTGCGAGGCCCAGCGGCGTGTTCGCGGATTCTTCGGCGACGGTGATCGTGCTGCTCGTCGCCACCGGCGCGTCGTTGACCGGCGTGACGTTGATGGTCGTGCCGGCATCGACCGTGATGGTGCCGTCGTTGACGGAGTAAGTGAACGAGGTCGTCGTCGTCGCGAGCAGATCGGCCGGCGCGTCGAATTGCAGGCCTGCGAGTTGCGCGGCGGTGAGCACCTGCCCGTTGGCGACCGGTGTGCCGTCGGCGAGCGTGATGGTGCCGACGGTGGGCAGGCCGGTGACGGTGATCGTCAGCGCATCGCCGTCCACGTCGGTCGGCGCGGCGAGGCCCAGCGGCGTGTTGGCCGACTCTTCGGCGACGGTGATCGTCGTGCTCGAAGCGACCGGCGCGTCGTTGACCGGCGTGACGTTGATGGTGGTGCCGGCGTTGACGGTCGTGGTGCCGTCACCAACGGAGTAGGTGAACGAGGTCGTCTTCGCGGCGGGCAGATCGGCCGGCGCGTCGAACTGCAGGCCCGCAAGCTGAGCCGCGGTCAGCACCTGACCATTCGTGACCGCGGTGCCGTCGGCGAGCGTGACCGTGCCCACGCTCGGCAGGCCGGTGACGGTGATCGTCAGCGCATCGCCGTCGACGTCGGTCGGCGCGGTGAGGCCCAGCGGCGTGTTGGCCGACTCTTCGGCGACGGTGATCGTGCTGCTGGAAGCGAGGGGGGCGTCGTTGACCGGCGTGACATTGATGGTCGTGCCGGCATTGACTGTGATGGTGCCGTCGTTGACGGAGTAGGTGAACGAGGTCGTCGTCGCGGCCAGCAGATCGGCCGGCGCGTCGAATTGCAGGCCTGCGAGTTGCGCAGCCGTCAGCACCTGCCCGTTGGCGACCGGTGTGCCGTCGGCGAGCGTGATGGTGCCCACGCTCGGCAGGCCGGTGACGGTGATCGTCAGCGCATCGCCGTCGACGTCGGTCGGCGCGGTGAGGCCCAGCGGCGTGTTCGCCGATTCTTCGGCGACGGTGATCGTGCTGCTGGAAGCGACGGGGGCGTCGTTGACCGGCGTGACATTGATGGTCGTGCCGGCATTGACCGTGATGGTGCCGTCGTTGACGGAGTAGGTGAACGAGGTCGTCGTCGCGGCCAGCAGATCGGCCGGTGCGTCGAATTGCAGGCCGGCCAGCTGCGCAGCCGTGAGCGCCTGCCCGTTGGTGACCGGCGTGCCGTCGGCGAGCGTGACCGTGCCCACGCTGGGCAGTCCGGTGACGGTGATCGTCAGCGCATCGCCATCGACATCGGTCGGCGCTGCGAGGCCCAGCGGCGTGTTCGCCGATTCTTCGGCAACGGTGATCGTGCTGCTGGACGCGACCGGGGCATCGTTGACCGGCGTGACGTTGATCGTCGTGCCAGCATTGACCGTGGTGGTGCCGTCGTTGACGGAGTAGCTGAAGCTCGTGGTCGTCGCGGCGGCGAGGTCGGCCGGCGCGTCGAATTGCAGACCGGCGAGTTGCGCGGCGGTCAGCGCCTGCCCGTTGGTGACCGGCGTGCCGTCGGCGAGCGTGATCGTGCCGACAGCCGGCAGCCCGGTGACCGTGATCGTCAGCGTGTCGCCGTCGACATCGGTCGGCGCGGCGAGGCCCAGCGGCGTGTTCGCCGACTCCTCTGCGACGGTGATCGTGCTGCTCGCCGCCACCGGCGCGTCGTTGACCGGCGTGACGTTGATCGTCGTGCCGGCATTGACGGCGGTCGTGCCGTCGTTGACGGAATAGGTGAACGAGGTCGTCGTCGCGGCGGCGAGGTCGGCCGGTGCGTCGAATTGCAGACCGGCCAGCTGCGCGGCCGTCAGCACCTGCCCGTTGGCGACCGGCGTGCCGTCGGCCAGCGTGACCGTGCCGACAGCCGGCAGGCCGGTGATCGTGATCGTCAGCGCATCCCCGTCGGCATCGGTCGGCGCGGCGAGGCCCAGCGGCGTGTTGGCCGACTCTTCGGCGACGGTGATCGTCGTGCTCGAAGCGACCGGCGCATCGTTCACCGGCGTGACGTTGATGGTCGTACCCGCGCTGACCGTCGTCGTGCCGTCCGACACCGAGTAGGCGAACGAGGTCGTCGTGCCCGCCGGCAGATCCGCCGGCGCATCGAATTGCAGGCCCGCCAGCTGAGCGGCTGTCAGCACCTGCCCGTTCGTCACCGGCGTGCCGTCGGCCAGCGTCACCGTGCCCACGGAAGGCAGTGCGGTCACCGTGATCGTCAGTGCATCGCCATCGACGTCGGTCGGCGCAACCAGGCCGAGCGGCGTGTTGACCGATTCCTCGGCCACCGTGATCGTGCTGCTGGAGGCGACCGGCGCATCGTTCACCGCCGTCACGTCGAACTGGAAGGTGTTCGGCGCCGTGTCGAACGCGCCCGCGCTGTCTTGCACGCTGAACGTGAAGTTCGCGTAGTTGACGCCATTGCCGTTGGCTGCCGGGCGGAACTCGAGCGCGCCGGCGGCGAGCTGCGCCGCCGACACCAGCGCGCCGGCCGCCAGCGGCGTGCCATTGAGCAGCAGCGTGCCGGCGCCCGGCAGGCTGTCGATGCGCACGTTGGCCAGCGTCTGGCCGGCGTCGGCGTCGCTGAAGCCGAAGTCGCCCGGCTGCAGCACGTAGCTGCCGTCCTCCGGCAGGCTGCGCACCGCGTCGGCGCCGGCCGGCGGCGTGTTGTTGCCGACGTTGACGGTCACCGTCGCGGTCGAGCTGGCGCCCGAGGCGTCGGTCACGGTGTAGGTGATCGTCGCGCTGCCGGTGAAGTTGGTCGCTGGCTGGAAGGCCAGCGTGCCGTCCGGGTTGATCGTCACCGTGCCTTGCGCCGGGTCGGCCAGCGTCGCGGCAGTCACGCTCAGCGCCTCGCCTTCGACGTCGCTGTCGTTGGCCAGCACGGCGATAGTCGCCGGCGTGTTGATCGGCGTGGAGGCGAGGTCGGGCAGCGCGATCGGTGCGTCGTTGACCGGCGTGACGTTCAGCGTCAGCGTGCTGGTCGAGGTGAGGCTGCCGTCGCTGATCGTGATGCCGATGACCGGCACCGCGCCGTTGTAGTTCGGCGCCGGCGTGAAGGTCCAGCTGCCGTCGGCCGCGATGCTGAGCGTGCCGATGCCGCCGACGATCGCGGTGCTGCCGGCCGGGTGGCTGGCGCCGCCGAAGGTGAACGACGCGACGGACAGCGAGGGCCCGTCGACATCGCTGTCGTTGGCCAGCACGTTGCCGGTGGCGACGCTGTCTTCGGCGAGCGTGGCCGCGTCGTTCACCGCCACCGGCGCGTCGTTGACCGCGACCACGGTCAGCGAAACCGCCGCCGGCGCCGAGGTCAGCCCGCCGTTGTCGGTGACGGTGAAGAGGATGGTCTGCTCGCCGTGGAAGTCGGCGCCCGGACGGTAGATCAGCGAGGCGGCCTGCTCGGGCGTGAGCGCCTGGCCCACCGCCACCGGCGTCGTGCCGTCGGCCAGCCAGAGCGTGCCGCCGGCCGGCAGCGAGGTGACCGTGACGCCGGTGATGTGGCCGTCGACGTCGCTGCCGGTCAGGCTGATGGGCAGGCTGCCGTCTTCGTCGCCGCTGGCGCTGCCGGGCGTCGCGACCGGCGCGTCGTTCACCGCGCTCAGCGCGATGGTCGTGCCGCCGGTGGCGCTGCGGCCGTCGCCGGTGGTCAGCGTGTAGTTGAACTGGCCGACCGGCGCCGTGCCGTCGTAGTCGGCCGGCGGCACGTAGACGAGCCCGGCCAGGTCGGCCGGCGTCAGCACCGTGCCGGCGGTCACCAGCGTGCCGTCGGCCTTGTGGATCTCGCCGATCGCCGGCACCTGGTCGACGCGGATCGTCCCGTTCGCGGCGGGCCCGGTCGGCGCGCGCAGGCCGAGGTTGGCGGGCGCGCCTTCTTCGGCGGCCGAAATCGCGCTGGACGGCGCGACCAGCGCCGGCGCCTCGCCGGACGAGCCGGCGTTGGCGGTGGAGGTGCCGGTGGCCTCGGGGAAGTTGCGCAGCTCGGCGTCGCCGGTGCTGCGCGCCACCTCGGCGGTGCCCAGCAGCTCGCCGATGCGCTCGACGCGGTAGCCCTCCTGCAGCGAGCCGTCGCCGCCGCTGAAGCCGGCGGCCGGCGCGCTCTCGCGGTCGCCGCGGTTCAGGCCGGCGATCGCCTGCTCGACGTCGTCGCCCGGCGTGGCCGGCTTGGCGGCCGGCTTCTCGGTCTGCGCCGTGCGCACCGTGCCGTCGCCCGGGTTGATCTGCACGATGCCGTCTTGCGTGGTCAGGATCTGGTCGCCCTTGCGGACGATGTCGCCGACCTTCAGCAGCCTCAGCCGTCCGTCCGCGGTGCGGATCAGGGCCGTGCCCCAGATGGAAACGATCTTGCCTTCGGTGGTGCGCGCGATGACGGGCATGACAGAACCTTGTTTCATATGCTGGAGGGCAGTGGCAACGGAGGGTAACCGGAAGACCTGCGTTAAATGCGTTTGATGATGCCTGGCGTGTGACGGACATCACCGGAACGCCGCTCCCGTGCAGTCATAAGGCCGCACGCCGCAGGCGTTCCGGCAACACCGGCTGATCGGGTTGTCGGCCCGCTCGGGCGGAACTTGAGGGGAGAAATGACGCGGCCTGCGCCGCCGTGTCAGCGTTCGCGCAGCGCGTAGGCCTTGGCCTTGAGCACCGGCTTGAGCAGGTACGACAGCACCGACTTGTTGCCGGTGAGGATGTCGACCTCGGCGGTCATGCCCGGGATGATGGGCAGCTTGTCGTTGAAGCGCGCGCCCTTGGTGCGCACGCGGATCAGGTAGAAGGCGTTGCCCTTCTCGTCGACCACGGTGTCGGGGCTGATGTTCTCGACCTCGGCTTCCATGCCGCCGTAGATCGAGAAGTCGTAGGCGCTGAACTTCACCGTGGCGGCCTGGCCGGGCGCGATGAAGGCGATGTCCTTGGGGTGGATGCGCGCTTCGAGCACCAGCGCGTCGTCCAGCGGCACGATCTCGACGATGTCCTTGCCCGGCTGCACCACGCCGCCGACGGTATTCGCCAGCAGGCGCTGCACGCGGCCGCGCACCGGACTCTTGATCTGCGACTTGTCGACCTTGTCGGCCAGCGCCACCGCGCCTTCGTTCAGCGCGTTCAGGCGGCCGACGACTTCCGCCATCTCCTTGCGCGCCTCGTTGCGGAAGGTCAGCTCGGTCTCCTGGATCTTGCGCTGCGCCTCGCCGATGGCGGCCTGCACGCGCGCGATCTGCGCGCCCGACTGCTCGGTCTCGCCGCGCGCGCGCGCCAGCTCGCGCTCCAGGCGCAGGATGTCGACTTCCGACACCGCGCCGCTGGCCAGCAGCGGGCGCGTCTTGGCCAGCTCCTGCTGGCTCAGATCGAGGCTGCGCTCGGCCGAGGCGCGCCGCGCGCGCATCTCGGAGAGCTCCTGCTCGCGCTGCTGCAGCTGCTGCCGGTTGATGGCCAGCAGTGTGGCCAGCTCGGTCTGGCGGCTCTCGTACAGGCGGCGCTCGTCGTCGACGATGCGCGTCTCCTCGCCGTCGGCCGCCTTGGGCGGCACGAAGGGCGTGCCTTCGGCGAGCGCGCGCAGCCGCGCCTGTCGCGCGCGCAGCGCGAAGCCCTGCGCGGCGCTCTCGCGCACGCCGGAGGTGGCGCGCGTCTCGTCGATCTTCAGCAGCAGCTGGTCGCGCTCGACCACCTGGCCTTCCTGCACCAGGATCTCGGAGACCACGCCGCCGTCGAAGGACTGCACCAGCTGCAGCTGGCGCGAGGGGATCACCTTGCCGTCGCCGCGCGTCACCTCGTCGACGTGGGCGAGCGCGGCCCACACCACCAGCAGTGCCACCACCGCCACCGCGGTGCGCACGATCGCCTGCGCGCGCTGGGTGCGCTGGCGCGACATCACCGCGTCGGCCTCGGCCTCGAAGGCGGCCAGGCCGGCGTCGGCCTCGCTCGTCGTGGCGCCGAACAGGCGGCGCGAGATCGCGGCGGTCGCCGCGTCGATTTTCTGCACGATTGCGTTCATGCCGCCTTCGCGACGCGGCCGCTGGCCAGCGCCTCCATGATGCGGTCGCGCGGGCCGTCGGCCACGACCTTGCCGCCGTCGATCACGATCACGCGCGTCACCATCGCCAGCAGCGAGGTGCGGTGCGTCACCAGCACCACGGTCTTGTCCTGCGCGAAGCCGGCCAGGCGCTGCGTGATCTGCGCCTCCGAGCTGAAGTCCATCGCGCTGGTCGGCTCGTCGAGCAGCAGGATGGGCGCGTTGTGCAGCAGCGCGCGCGCCAGGCCCACGCCCTGGCGCTGCCCGCCGGAGAGGAACTCGCCGCGCTCGCCCACCGGCAGCTCGAAGCCGCGCGGATGGCGGTTGACGAATTCCGCCAGGCCGGCGGTCTCGGCCGCCGCCAGCACCGCCGCGTCGTCGGCGTAGGGCAGGCCGAGCGTGATGTTCTCGCGCAGCGAGCCGTAGAACAGCATCACGTCCTGCGACACGCAGCCGAGGTTGCGGCGCACGTCGGCCGGGTCGAGCTGGCGAAGGTCGATGCCATCGAGCAGCACCGCGCCGTCGGTCGGCTGGTACAGCCCCATGATCAGGCGCTGGATGGTCGACTTGCCCGAGCCCACGCGCCCGATCAGCGCGACGCGCTCGCCCGGCGCGATCTTGAAGCTCAGGCCTTCGAGCGCCGCGTCCTTGCGGTTCGGGTAGGCGAAGTGCACGTTGCGGAACTCGATCTCGCCGCGCAGCTGCGGGCGGTGGATGAAGGTCTCGCCGGCCGGCCGCTCCACCGGCTTGGCCATGATCTGCTC
Source organism: Pseudomonadota bacterium (assembly GCA_029779845.1). Taxonomy (GTDB): domain Bacteria; phylum Pseudomonadota; class Gammaproteobacteria; order Burkholderiales; family Burkholderiaceae_C; genus Piscinibacter. The sequence goes on from JAKOZT010000133.1 coordinate 21,771, forward strand.
CAGGCTCTGCATCGCGGTGCGCGCGCCCTGGTACTGCATCAGCAGCGCGATGATCTGCCCGGCCGGCGCGAGCGCGCGGCCCGACAGCATCGACACCGCGATCAGCGCGCCCATCGTCAGCTGACGCTCGCCGATCAGGTGCACGCCGACGATCACGATCGCCACCGTGGTCGCCTGCGAGAGGAAGTTGGTCAGGTAGCTCGCGCTGGCCGAGATGCCGCGCATCTTCACGCCGGTGGCGGCGAGGAAGGCGTTGGCGCGCTCCCAGCGCGCCTGCACCACGCTCTCGGCGCCCTGCGTCTTGATGGTCTCGATGCCGGTCAGGCTCTCCACCAGCGTCGCGTTGCGCTGCGCGCCGGCGCGCCAGGTGGTCTGCGAGAGTTCGTGCAGCCGGTGCTGCAGCACCCAGCCCATCAGCAGGATCAGCGCGCCGGCCACGATCACCGGCAGCGCCAGCCAGGGCGAGATCCAGGCGATCACGACGAGGAAGAGGATCGCGAACGGCAGGTCGATCAGCGCGGTGACGGTGCCCGAGGCGATGAAGTCGCGCACCTGCTCGAAGCCGCGCAGGTTGGCCGCGAACGAGCCCACCGACTCGGGCCGCTGCTCGAGCCGCATGCCGAGCACGCGCTCCATCAGCGTGGCGGAGATCTTCACGTCGATGCGCGCGCTCGCCTCGTCGACGAAGCGGCCGCGCAAGAGGCGCATGAAGAGATCGGCGCCCAGCACCAGCACCACGCCGATCGCCAGCGCCCACAGCGTCTCGACGGCGTTGTTGGGCACCACGCGGTCGTAGACGTTCATCGAGAACATCGGGAAGGCGAGCGCGAACAGGTTGACCAGCAGCGCGGCCCACAGCACGTCTCGGTAGACGAAGCGCTGCTCGAGGATGGCGCCCCAGAACCAGTGGCGCGACGGCAGCGGTTTGGTCTGCGCGGCCGCGCCTTCGCTGCGAGTGTCGAAGCGGAAATGCGGCCGCACGAACAGCACCACGCCGCTGTAGCGCGCGGCGAGTTCCTCGCGCGAAAGACTCGCCGAGCCCTGGCCGGTCTCGGGCAGCAGCACGCGCGCCTCGTCGCCCTCCCAGCCGAGCAGCACGCAGGCCTTGTTGTCGGCCAGCACCAGGATGGCCGGCAGCGCGGCGGCGTCGATGGCCTGCAGCGGCGCGCGCTGCAGCTTGGTCGTCATGCCGGCGCGCGCCGCGGCGCGTTCGGCCAGTTCGATCGTCAGCCGCCCGTCGCGCAGCGGCAGCGCCGCCGACAGCGAGGCGCGCGTGGCGGCCTGGCCATGCAACCGGCACAGCTCGACCAGGCAGTCGAGCAGCGGGTCGGGGTGGATCAGGTCTTCGCGCAGGCGGACGGTGGTGGTCGGCTGGGTCGTCATGGCGGGTGGATCGCAGCTCAACCGATATCGGCCGTATGGAAGCCGAATTGACCCGTGCGCCGGTCGTCGAACCAACGGCGCAGGGTTTCCTTCACGGTGCGAAAGGCGATCTGCTCCCAGGGCACCTCGTCCTCGCGGAACAGCCGCGCTTCCAGCGTCTCCGGCCCGGGCTCGAAGCGCGTGTCGAGCAGCCGCGCGCGGTAGAAAAAATGCACCTGGCCGACGCGCACCACGTTGAGCAGCGTGAACAGCTCCTGCATCTCGACCTTCGCGCCGGCTTCCTCGATGGTCTCGCGCAGTGCGCCGTCGCGCACCGTCTCGCCGAGTTCCATGAAGCCGGCCGGTAGCGTCCACAGGCCGTAGCGCGGCTCGATGGCGCGGCGGCACAGCAGCACCTGCTCGCCCCACGCCGGCACGGTGCCGACCACGTTCAGCGGGTTCTCGTAGTGGATGGTGCCGCACGCCGTGCAGGTGGCGCGCTCGCGGTTGTCGTCCGCGGGAACGGTGTACTGCGCTGGCGCGCCGCAGGCACGGCAGTGCTTGATGCTGCGCGGGTTGAACATAGGCCGCGGCAGTGTATCGCGCAGGGTTGCGTGCATCGTGGCGTGGCATCATCGTTTGCGTTGCATCCGACCGCCTTGGGAGCCTTTGCGCATGAGCTTCGTCATCACCCCGCCCGCCGTTGCCGCCGTGTCCGTGGCCGGCGGCGCCCCCGGCGCCGCCTTCCCGGTGCACCGCATCTACTGCGTCGGCCGCAACTACGTCGAGCACGCCAAGGAGATGGGCTTCAGCGGCCGCGAGCCGCCGTTCTTCTTCATGAAGCCGGCCGATGCGGTGCTTCCGGTGGCCGAGGGCGAGGTCGGGCGCATGCACTACCCGAGCCTGACCCAAGACCTGCACCACGAGGTCGAACTGGTGGCGGCGATCGGCATCGGCGGGCGCAACATCGCCGCCGCCGATGCGCTGAAGCACGTGTGGGGCTACGCCGTCGGCCTGGACATGACGCGCCGCGACCTGCAGGGCGAAGCGAAGAAGCAGGGCCGGCCGTGGTGCATCGGCAAGGGCTTCGAGGAGTCGGCGCCGATCGGGGCGATCCGCCCGGCCGCCCTGTGCGGCATCGGCCCCGACACCGAGATCGTGCTCGACGTGAACGGCGCGACGCGCCAGAAGAGCACGATCGGCAAGCTGATCTGGAGCATCCCCGAGATCATCGAGCACCTCTCGGCGGCCTGGACGCTGGCGCCCGGCGACCTGATCTTCACCGGCACGCCCGAGGGCGTGGCCGCGGTGGTGGCGGGCGACACGCTCGCCGCGCGCGTCGGCGGCGTCGGCTCGCTGCAGCTGCGGGTGGAGTGATGAGCATGCAGCTCTACAACTACTTCCGCTCCTCGGCCTCGTACCGCGTGCGCATCGCGCTCGCGCTCAAGGGGCTGGACTACGACTACATCCCGGTGCACCTGCAGCGCAACGAGCAGTTCGCCGAGTCGTATGCGTCTTTGTCGCCGGCGCGCCTGGTGCCCTTGCTGAAGGACGGCGACCAGTTCGTCTCGCAGTCGCTGGCGATCGTCGAGTACCTCGACGAGACGCACCCCGAGCCGCCGCTGCTGCCGAAAGACCCGGCGGCGCGCGCCCGCGTGCGCGCGCTGGCGCTGGACGTCGCCTGCGAGATCCACCCGCTGAACAACCTGCGCGTGCTGCGCTACCTCGTCAAGGACATGAAGGTCGGCGAGGACGACAAGAACCGCTGGTACCGGCACTGGGTCGAGACCGGGCTGGAGGTCGTCGAGCAGCGTCTGGCCGGCAGCGCGGCCACCGGGCGCTTCTGCCACGGCGACGCGCCGACGCTGGCCGACATCGTGCTGGTGCCGCAGATCCACAACGCGCAGCGCTTCGATTGCCGGCTCGACCACGTGCCGACGGTGATGCGCGTGTTCGAGGCCTGCATGGCGCTGGACGCCTTCGCGAAGACCCAGCCCTCGGCCTGCCCGGACGCGGCTTGATGGGCGGCGGCCACCCCGACTGGTTGCGCCCCGAGTGGGACGCGCCCGGCGTCGGCGCGCTGATGAGCACGCGCGCCGGCGGCGTCAGCACCGGGCCGTTCGCCAGCCTGAACCTGCGTGACGGGCTGGGCGACGACGCGGCGGCGGTGGTGCACAACCAGGCGGTGTTCGCGGCGGCGCTCGGCGCGCGGCCGGTGTGGCTGGACCAGGTGCATGGCGCGGCGGTGCTGCGGCTGACTTCCGTTCGGGCTGAGCCCTTCGACAAGCTCAGGACAGGCTCTGTCGAAGCCCCCTCGCGAGCCTCGGGCGCCCTTCGACAAGCTGAGGGCGAACGGCTTCAGACCGCCGACGCCAGCATCACCACCGAGCCCGGCATCGCCTGCGCGGTGCAGGTGGCCGACTGCCTGCCGGTGCTGTTCGCCGCGCCGGAGGCACGCGGCGTCGGCGCGGCCCATGCCGGCTGGCGCGGGCTGGCCGGCGGCGTGCTCGAAGCGGCGCTCGCCGCGCTGTGCGAGGCCACCGGCTGCGCGCCGGGCGAACTGCAGGCCTGGCTCGGGCCCTGCATCGGCCCGCGCCACTTCGAGGTGGGCGCCGACGTGCGCAAGGCCTTCGCCGGCGACGAAGCCTTCTTCGCCCCGCACGCCGAAGGCAAATGGCTGGCCGACCTGCCCGGCCTCGCCCGCGCGCGCCTGCAGCGCGCCGGCCTCGTGCGCATCAGCGGCGGCCGCTGGTGCAGCGTCGAGGACGCTTCACGCTTCTTCTCGTTCCGGCGCGATCGCGGCCTCACCGGCCGCATGGCCGCCGCCGTCTGGCTCGAGCCGCGCGGCTGAAGCCGCCGCCTCGCGCGCCTCGGCCTCGCGCCGCGCCCGCTTGCGATGCGGCGTGTTCATCAGGTAGAGCACGATGGACAGCGGCAGCAGGCCGTACAGCAGCACGGTGAAGACCGCACCGAGCACGGTGCCGTTGGCGCCAGTGGCCTCGGCCACGGCCATCATCAGCACCACGTAGAGCCAGGCGATCGCAACGAGGTACACGGGAACTTACCAAATTATGAAATCAAACGTCATGATGCGGTAAGGTTCACCGGTAAAACTGCACGCACAAGAACGGCTTCGGCGTACCGGAGCATCCGCGAGGAGACTTACATGAAAGCGACAAACCCCGCTTCCGATGCCGCCCAGGCCTTCGGCAACAGCGTCGGCGAGATCTGGAAGTCCATGCAGGGCCTGAACCTGCCGCTGCCGGCGCTCAACACGCTGCAGGCCGACTACCTCAAGCAGGCCACCGAGCTGTGGAACCAGACGCTGCAGCGCGACGGCAAGCCCGCCGCGCCGGCCGACCGCCGCTTCGCCGCGCAGGACTGGGCCGCCAACCCGGCTTCCGCCTACCTCGCGCAGATGTATCTGCTGAACGCGCGCACGCTGATGCAGATGGCCGAGGCCGTCGAGGGCGATGCCAAGACCAGGCAGCGCGTGCGCTTCGCGGTGCAGCAGTGGGTCGATGCGGCGAGCCCGAGCAACTACCTCGCGCTCAACCCCGAGGCGCAGCGCAAGGCGCTCGAAACCAAGGGCGAGAGCATCGGCCAGGGCTTGAAGCACCTGTGGAACGACATCCAGCAGGGCCATCTGTCGCAGACCGACGAGACGGTGTTCGAGGTCGGCCGCAACGTCGCGACCACCGAAGGCGCGGTGGTGTTCGAGAACGAGCTGTTCCAGCTGATCGAGTACAAGCCGCTGACGGCCAAGGTCTACGAGCGGCCGATGCTGTTCGTGCCGCCGTGCATCAACAAGTACTACATCCTGGACCTGCAGCCGGACAACTCGTTGATCCGGTACACCGTCGAGCAGGGCCACCGCGTCTTCGTCGTGAGCTGGCGCAACCCCGACGACAGCCTCGCCGACCGCACCTGGGACCAGTACATCGAGGACGCCGCGATCCGCGCGATCCGCGAGGTGCAGGCGATCAGCGGAGCCAAGCAGATCGACACGCTCGGCTTCTGCGTCGGCGGCACCATCCTCGCGACCGCGCTGGCGGTGCTGGCCGCGCGCGGCGAGCAGCCGGCGGCCAGCGTGACGCTGCTGACCACGCTGCTGGACTTCTCCAACACCGGCATCCTCGACATCTTCGTCGACGAGACGATGGTGCAGGTGCGCGAGATGACGCTCGGCCCCGCCAGCCCCGGCGGCGGCAGCCTGCTCAAGGGCCAGGAGCTTGCCTCGACCTTCAGCTTCCTGCGCCCCAACGACCTGGTGTGGAACTACGTCGTCGGCAACTACCTGAAGGGCGAGACGCCGCCGCCCTTCGACCTGCTGTACTGGAACAGCGACAGCACGAACCTGCCGGGGCCGATGTACTGCTGGTACCTGCGCAACACCTACCACGAGAACAAGCTGATGGTGCCGGGCGCGCTGACGGTGTGCGGCGAGAAGCTCGACCTCGGCCGCATCAAGGCGCCGGTGTACGTGTATGCCTCGCGCGAAGACCACATCGTGCCCTGGGATGCCGCCTACAAGAACACCCAGGTGCTCACCGGCGCGAAGGGCAAGGTTCGTTTCGTGATGGGCGCCTCGGGCCACATCGCCGGCGTGATCAACCCGCCGGCCAAGGGCAAGCGCAGCCATTGGATCGGCGCGACGAACGCACTGCCTGCCGATGCGAAGGCGTGGTTCGACAAGGCCAAGGAGCACCCCGGCAGCTGGTGGACCGACTGGGCCGACTGGCTGAAGCCGCATGCCGGCAAGCAGATCGCCGCGCCCAAGACCTACGGCGACCGCACGCACAAGGCCATCGAGCCGGCGCCCGGCCGCTACGTCAAGCAGAAAGCCTGATGCGGGTTTGTCGGGGGCTTGCCGCACCCCGGCGAGCGCGCGACAGTCGACACCGACCCTTTGATTTTCCGTTCCGTTCCATCGCAGGAGACCCGTTCCCATGAGCACCGACATCGTCATCGTCGCCGCCGCCCGCACCGCGGTCGGCAAGTTCGGAGGCACGCTCGCATCCACACCCGCGCCCGAACTCGGCGCGGCCGTCATCAACGAACTGCTCAAGCGCGCCAGGCTCGAAGGCGGGCAGATCGGCGAGGTGATCCTCGGCCAGGTGCTGCAGGCCGGTGCGGGCCAGAACCCGGCGCGCCAGGCCGTCATCAAGGCCGGCATGCCGACCGGCGTGCCGGCAATGACCATCAACAAGGTCTGCGGCTCGGGCCTGAAGGCGGTGATGCTGGCCGCGCAGGCGATCCGCGACGGCGACAGCGAGATCGTCATCGCCGGCGGCCAGGAGAACATGAGCCTGTCGCCGCACGTGCTGCCGAACTCGCGCAACGGCGCGCGCATGGGCGACTGGAAGCTGGTGGATTCGATGATCGTCGACGGCCTGTGGGACGTCTACAACCAGTACCACATGGGCATCACCGCCGAGAACGTTGCCAAGCAGTACGGCATCACGCGCGAGGCGCAGGACGCGCTGGCGCTGGCCAGCCAGCAGAAGGCCGCCGCGGCGCAGGACGCCGGCAGGTTCAAGGACGAGATCGTGCCGTTCTCGATCGCGCAGAAGAAGGGCGACCCCATTGTCTTCGCCAACGACGAGTTCCTCAACCGCAAGACCAGCGCCGAAGGCCTGGCCGGCCTGCGCCCGGCGTTCGACAAGGCCGGCAGCGTGACCGCCGGCAACGCCTCGGGCCTGAACGACGGCGCCGCCGGCGTGGTGGTGATGAGCGCGAAGACCGCCGACAAGCTCGGCCTGACTCCGCTGGCGCGCATCGCCAGCTACGCCAGCGCGGGGCTGGACCCGAAGATCATGGGCATGGGCCCGGTGCCGGCGGCGAAGAAGGCGCTCGAGCGCGCCGGCTGGAAGCCCGCCGACCTCGACCTGCTGGAGATCAACGAAGCCTTCGCCGCGCAGGCCTGCGCGGTGCACAACGAGATGGGCTGGGACACCAGCAAGGTCAACGTCAACGGCGGCGCCATCGCGATCGGTCACCCGATCGGCGCGTCGGGCTGCCGCATCCTCGTCACGCTGCTGCACGAGATGCAGCGCCGCGGCGCGAAGAAGGGCATCGCCAGCCTGTGCATCGGCGGCGGCATGGGCGTGGCGCTGACGGTCGAGCGCTGACACCTTCATCCATCACAACGATTTCAACCAGGAGAGACAAATGGCTCAGAAGCTTGCGTATGTGACCGGCGGCATGGGCGGCATCGGCACCGCGATGTGCCAGCGGCTGCACAAGGACGGTTTCAAGGTGATCGCCGGTTGCGGCCCGAGCCGCGACTTCAACAAGTGGCTGGGCGAGCAGAAGGCGCTGGGCTACACCTTCTATGCGTCCGTCGGCAACGTGGGCGACTGGGACTCGACGGTCGCGGCCTTCGAGAAGGTCAAGGCCGAGCACGGCGTGGTCGACGTGCTGGTCAACAACGCCGGCATCACGCGCGACGGCGTGTTCCGCAAGATGAGCCGCGCCGATTGGGACGCCGTGATGGAGACCAACCTGACCAGCCTGTTCAATGTCACCAAGCAGGTGATCGACGGCATGCTCGACAAGGGCTGGGGTCGCATCGTCAACATCAGCTCGGTGAACGGCGAGAAGGGCCAGTTCGGCCAGACCAACTACTCGGCCGCCAAGGCCGGCATGCACGGCTTCACGATGGCCTTGGCGCAGGAAGTGGCCAACAAGGGCGTGACGGTGAACACCGTGAGCCCGGGCTACATCGGCACCGACATGGTCAAGGCGATCCGCCAGGACGTGCTCGACAAGATCATCGCCGGCATCCCGGTCAAGCGGCTGGGCACGCCGGATGAGATCGCGTCGATCGTGGGCTGGCTGGCGGGCGAGGAGTCGGGGTTCACCACGGGGGCGGATTTCTCGTGCAACGGGGGCTTGCACATGGGGTGACGCCGGACGGAGAAGAGTCCCTGCGGACTCTTCTTCGCCTGCGTCACGGCCGCGCGCCTGCAGGCGCGCGGACTGGGGAGAGCGCCGGCTGACGGCGGATCAGAACGCCACGTAGCGCCCCGGCCGGTGATTCAGCGCCAGCGTGAGATTGAGCGCCAGCGCTCCCACGATCGACATCAGGATGCGCTGCGGCTCCACCAGCATCAGCGAAGCCAGCAGGATCGCGCCGTCGATGCCCATCTGCACCCAGCCGGCGCGCCAGCCGCGGCGCTTTTGCAGCACCAGCACGAGGATGTTCAGCCCGCCCAGGCTGGCGTGGTGGCGGAACAGCACCAGGAAGCCGGCGCCCATCAGCAGCCCGCCGGCGATGGTGGCGAACCACGGGTCCAGCGTCGCGAAGCCGGCCCAGCGCGGGATCGCGCTGGTCAGCGCCGACAGCAGCGTCACCGCGGCGAAGGTCTTGAGCGTGAAGACGCGCCCCATCGCCTTCCACGCCAGCAGGTAGAAGGGCAGGTTGATCGCGAAGAAGAGCGGTCCGAAGCCGATGCCGGTGGCGTAGTGTGCGAGGAAGGCCAGGCCCGCGGTGCCGCCGGTCAGCAGCCCGGCGCGGGTGTACATCGTCACGCCGATGGCGATGAACAGCGTGCCGGTGGCGAAGGCGAGCGCGTCGTCGTACCAGGCGTGGCGCAGCGGCGTGCTCGCGGCGTTCATTCGACGATGCCCGACAGGAAGTACTTGATCAGCCCCTTGGCGGCGAAGCCGAGCAGGCCGACGCCCAGGCCGAGCAGCAGCACGAAGGTGCCGAACTTGCCGGCCTTCGACTCGCGTGCCAGCTGCAGGATGATGAACACCATGTAGAGCATGAACGCCGTCACGCCGACGGTCAGGCCGAACCAGGCGATCTGCTCTTCGCTGTAGCCGAACATGGTGTTGCGTCGTCGCGCCTTCGCTCAGGGCCGCTGCACGAGGCCCGAGGTGTCGACCAGGTCGCGGTAGGCGTGCCAGCTGGCGTGCGCGAGCCAGGGCACGACGACCACCAGGCCGGCCATCACCGTGGCCATGCCCAGCAGCGTCAGCGCGATGATCAGCGCGGCCCACACCGCCATCGCGACCGGGTTGTCCATCACGACGCGCCAGCTGGTGAAGACCGCGGCGAGCACGCCGATCTCGCGATCGAGCAGCAGCGGGATCGCGACGACGCTGGAGGCGAACACCGGCGCGGCGAGCACGGCGCCGAGCGCCATCCAGATCTCGAACAGATGGCCCTGTTCGGCCAGCACGACGACCCGCAGGAACTCCACCGGGTTGCCCACCGGCGCCGGTGCGAAGCCGGTGATCAGCGCCGCCGAGGTCATCACCCAGCCGGTGCCGGCGAAGGCCAGCAGCAGGCCGAACACGACCAGCCGCCCGTCGCGCGGACGCCAGACGGCCAGCGCGTCGGCGAGGCGGGCGCGGCCGTGGCGCTGCAGTTCGCGGCTGACCGCGTAGAGCCCGGTGGCGAGGATGGGCGCGACGAGCAGGAAGCCCGAGAACGCGCCGGCCAGCAGCCAGAAGTGGTTGCGCGCCATCCAGAACAGCGCCGCGCCGAACAGCGCCAGCGCCAGGCCGTGCAGCAGCCCGGGCAGCGGGCAGCGCACGAAGTCGCGCCAGCCGGCGGCCAGCCAGCCCAGCGGGCGCAGCAGCGGCACGCGGCGCGTGCCGAAGCGGCGGGACTCGACCAGGGCGGGGCTTTCGCGCATGGGGCGGGAGTCTGCCATGCTGGGCGCGCGCGCACGCTTGACGAAGGTCATGCGGGCGCGGCCGTGCTGCGGCGCAGCACGAATCCGCCGCTGCGGCTACAATGCGGCCCGGCGCGCGGTTTCGTCCGCGCGCCGTCCGTTCATCTCCTTCGACCTCGTTCCGTCTTTCTCTCGTTCGGAACATCCCGCCGCAACGGCGTGGGCACGGTTGGCGGCGATGCCGTCGCTACGAGCCTTCCGACGAAGTTTCCCCGCGACCTGATCCAGGCCTGCCGTGACGGCGGGCCCGGCGGCGTTTTTGCCGCCGACTTGCGAAAGACGACGATGAGTTTCGAGAACCTGGGCCTGCACGAGGCCCTGACCCGTGCCGTGGCCGATGCCGGCTACGACAGCGCCACCGATGTGCAGCAGCGCGCCATTCCGCCGGCGCTGCAAGGCCGCGACCTGATGGTCTCGGCCAGCACCGGCAGCGGCAAGACCGCCTCCTTCATCCTGCCCGCGCTGCAGCGCGTGCTGGCCGCGCGCGGCGACAACGCCAAGCGCCGCGAGAAGGGCGTGGTCTACGGCCCGCGCATCCTGGTGCTGGCGCCGACGCGCGAGCTGGCGATGCAGGTGGCCAAGGCCGCCGACACCTACGGCCGCCACGTGCAGGGCCTGCGCGTGGCCACCGTCGTCGGCGGCGTGCCCTATCCGGCGCAGATCAAGGCGCTGCGCGGCCCGCTGGACATCCTGATCGCCACGCCCGGCCGACTGCTCGACCACCTGCAGACCGGCAAGGCGGTGCTCGAGCACGTCGAGATGCTGGTGCTCGACGAAGCCGACCGCATGCTCGACATGGGCTTCATCGACGACATCACGACCATCGCCGACCACGTGCCCGCCGCGCGCCAGACGGTGATGTACAGCGCCACCTTCGCCGGCAACGTCGGCGGCCTGGCGCGCAACATGCTGCGCGATCCGCAGCGCGTCGACGTCGCCTCGCACACCGACACGCACGTCAACATCGAGCAGCGCCTGCACTGGGCCGACAACCACCACCACAAGAACGCGCTGCTCGACCACATCCTGACCGAGCGCGACCTGGAGCAGGCGGTGATCTTCACCAGCACGCAGCGCGACGCCGACTGGCTGGCCGACCGCCTCGCCGAACTCGGCCACGCGGTCGCCTCGCTGCACGGCGGCATGCCGCAGGGGCGGCGCAACCGCGTGCTGCAGGGCCTGCGCAACAAGCACCTGCGCGTGCTGGTGGCCACCGACGTGGCGGCGCGCGGCATCGACGTGCCGACCATCAGCCACGTGATCAACTACGGCCTGCCGATGAAGGCCGAGGACTACGTGCACCGCATCGGCCGCACCGGCCGCGCCGGGCGCAACGGCCTGGCGGTGACGCTGGCCGAGCGCATGGACGTCGGCATGATCCGCCGCATCCAGCACTTCACGACGCAGGACATCCCGGTGGCCACCGTCGCCGGCCTGGAGCCCAAGGCGCCGGCGCCGCGCGTGTTCGCCGGCGCGCCCGCGGCGCGCAACGAGCGCCCCGGGTTCGGTGCCGGAGCGCGCCGCGGTGCGCCCCCGCGCGGCGGCAACGGCCCGCGCGGCTTCGGCGGCGGCCCGGCCAAGAAGCCGGCGCCGCGCCGCAGCAGCCCCTTCGCCCGCTGAGCTAGGCCGGCAGCACCGCGTCGTCGGCCGGCAGCACCGCCTCGATGCGCGTGCCCTGGCCGGGCGACGAGAAGATGTCGAGCCGGCCGCCGGCCGACTCGAAGCGGTAGCGCATGCCGGCCAGGCCGTGCGAGCGCGGCTGCACGCTGTCGACGTCGAAGCCTGCGCCGTCGTCGCTGACGCCGATGTGCACATGGCCGTCCCGCGCGGCCAGGCGCACCTCGATGCGCGTGGCCTTGGCGTGCTTGATGGCGTTGGTCAGCGCCTCCTGCACGAAGCGGTAGACGGTCAGCTCGGCCTCCTTGCCCAAGGGCACCGCCTCGATCAGCGTCTCCACCGCCATGCCGTTGCGCTGCGCGTGCTCGCGCGTCAGGATCTCCAGCGCCGGCACCAGGCCGAGGTTGTCCAGCGCCGAGGGGCGCAGGTCCTCGATGATGCGGCGCTTCAGCGACACGCCCTCGTTGAGCATGCGCCCGAGGTGCTCGAGCCGCTCCAGCGCCTCCGGCCCGGCGCCGGCGATGCGCGGGCGCAGCCGCGCCGCGTCGAGCTTGGCGGCCGTGAGCAGCGCGCCCAGCTCGTCGTGCAGCTCGCGGGCCAGGCGGTGGCGCTCGTCCTCGCGGGTGTTCTGCAGGTGGCGCGCCAGCTCGCTGAGATCGCGCGTGCGGCGCCGCACCTCGCGCTCGAGCTGGTCGCGTTCGGCCTGCGTCGCCAGGCGCTGCATCTCGCGCATCTGCTCGGCGGCGCGGTGCTGGCGCAGGTAGAGCATCAGCACGAACAGGCTGGCCAGCGTCATGGCGCCGACGCCGACGCGGTTCATCAGCAGCGTGCGGTAGACCTCGGCGCGGCTTTCGATGGCCGAGGCGGTCTCGTGCGCCAGCAGCTGCTCGGAGAGCGTGCGGATGCGCTCCATCTGTTCGCGCCCGATGCCGGTGATCATCACCTCGCGCCACGCGGCGTGCTGGCTGCGGTCGTACAGCGTCAGCACCTCCTGCAGCTCGGACGACTTCTGCTGCACCAGCTTTTCCAGCTCGCGCATCGTGTCGGCCTGCGCCGAGTCCCGGAAGTGCACGCGCAGCTTGGCCAGCGTGGCGGTGATCTCCTCGTTGGCAGCACGGTAGGGCGCGAGGTATTCGGAGCGGCCCGTCAGCAGGTAGCCGCGCTGGCCGGTCTCGGCGTCGAGCATCAGCCGGTGCAGCAACTGCATGTTGGTGCGCGCCTGGCCGATCTGGCCGAGGTCGTCCATGGAGCCGGTGGCGAACCAGTAAGAGGATTCGCTGATGGCGATCAGCACGAGGCCGACCGCCACCGCCAGCGGGTAGGCCCAGGCGCTGTGGCTCCAGCGGGTGGCGTGTCGGCGCAAGGATGCGAGCATCTGTCCTCCCGGCGTTGCGCGGGCAGCGCCATCATCGCCGGAGTCGGGCGCGACCGGGTGGACCGCGCTCACGACGCTCCCGCGGGCGAGCCGGGGCCCGGCGCCGCGTCGGCGAGCAAGCGGCAGTGCTCGATCAGCGCGTCGACCTCGTCGGGCTTGTCGAACACCGCGTCGGCGCCGCGCGCCAGGCAGCGCCGGCGCATGTCGGGCGAAGCGTAGTTGCTCAGCACCACGCGGCGCACGGGGTGCTGAGCCTCGGACAGCCAGTCGAGCAGCCCCAGGCCCGAGCCGCGGCGCAGGAAGATGTCGACCACCACCAGATCGCAGCCGCCGTCGGCGCTCTCCAGCCATTGCCGCGCGGCGCCTTCCTCGTCGGCCCAGCCGACCACCTGCACGCGCGCGATCTCTTCCAGCGTGGCGACCAGATTCTCGCGAATCACGGGGCTGTCCTCGACGAGGAAGACGCGAAGGCGGACGTCGGAAGCGCACATGATTCGGAGACGCACTTTGCGCGCGGCATCGCTGCGCTGCCATAGGCGCAAGCCCTTCGCCGCCGTAGGACGTTTCCTACAGCCGGTGAGTCAGCCGACGCGCTGCACCTGCACCTGCACCTCCATGCCGAGGTAGGCGCCCGGGCTGCCGAACCAGCTGCCCGAGATCGGCGCCGCCTGCCGCGGCTCGCGCGCCACGCCGACGCGGATCAGCGTGTTGCCCCCGAGCAGGTTGTTGGTCGGGTCGAACGGCACCCAGCCGGCGCCGGGCAGATAGGCCTGCAGCCAGGCGTGGGTGCTGCCGGCGCCGGTCGCCGCCGCCGGTGCGGCGTCGCCGTTGGTCTCGTCGAGGGCCGGGTCGTACAGGTAGCCCGAGACGAAGCGCGTCGCGATGCCGAGGCGGCGCGCCGCTTCCATCATCAGCAGCGCGAAGTCGCGGCAGGAGCCTGCTCCCCTGGCCAGCGTCTCCAGCGGCCCCTGCGTGCCTTCCTCCTCGCGCGCGGCATAGGTGAAGTGCTCGCGGATGTGCTGGTTCATCGCCACCAGCAGCTCGCGCGTGCGCGTCGGGCCGTCGGTGCGGATGAACTGGCGCGCCCAGGCGCTCAGCTCGCCCTTCGGGTCGTCGTGGTGCGGGCGCAGGTAGTGCTCGAGGTCGAAGCGTTCGGCCACGCTGTAGGCGAACGGGAACTGCTCGGCCGACGGATCGAGCGGCAGCTCGAGGTTCTGCGAGTGCGCATGCTCGATCGTGAAGCTGCACGCGATGCGCAGCTCGGCCGCATCGGCCAGCGGCTGCACGATCGCGATCGAGTTGGAGTGCGGATCCTGGATCAGCCGCACCGAGGCCTCGGGGCTGACCTGCAGGTCGGTGGCGAGCACGCGCAGGTCGTGGCTGTCGCGCGGGCGGAACATCACGCGGTGCTCGCCGAAGCGCACCGGTTCGCTGTAGCGGTAGGTCGTCGTGTGGACGATGTCGTAGCGAACCGTCATCTCGATGCTTCTTGCGGGCCGAGCGCCGGGCCGCTCCCAAGCCGGCCCGCGGCCCCCTCGGGGGGCGGGCGCCGTACCCGGCGGCCGGGGGCCGTCATACGCCGAGGAGTTCCACCTCGAACATCAGCGTCGCGTTCGGCGGGATCACGCCGCCGGCGCCGCGCGCGCCGTAGCCGAGCTGCGGCGGGATCACCAGCACGCGCGTGCCGCCGACCTTCATGCCTTGCACGCCTTCGTCCCAGCCGCGGATCACCATGCCCTGGCCGAGGCCGAACTGGAAGGGGTCGTTGCGGTCCTTGCTGCTGTCGAACTTGGCGCCCTTGACGCCGTCGTTGTAGAGCCAGCCGGTGTAGTGCACGGTGACGTACTGGCCGGCGCACGCCTCGGCGCCGCTGCCGGCGGCGGTGTCTTCGTATTGCAGGCCGGAGGCGGTGGTGGTCAGGGGCATGGCGCTCTCTCTTTTCGCAGGCGGTTGAAAGGGGCCGCCATCATGCCACCGCCTCCCGCCAGGCGGCGGTGGCGGCGGCCAGAAAGTCCGCCACGGCAGTACCGTGAATCGCGCCGAGCCCGAGCACGCGCGCCGCCTCGCGCAGCGCGGCGAGCGGGTCGCCGAGGTCGAGCGGCGCCGCGCCGTTCTGCTTGGAGAGCTTCTCGCCGTTGCCGCCCAGCACCAGCGGCGTGTGCAGGTAGCGCGGCGTGGGCAGGCCCAGCGCGCGCTGCAGCAGGATCTGGCGCGGCGTGTTGTCGGCCAGGTCCGCGCCGCGCACCACGTCGGTGATGCCTTGCGCGGCGTCGTCGACGACCACCGCGAGCTGGTAGGCCCACAGGCCGTCGGCGCGCTTGAGCACGAAGTCGCCGACCGTTTCGCAGACGTGCTGGCGCTGCGCGCCGAGACGTCGGTCGTGCCATTCGATGTCGGGCTCGTGCCCGCAGTCTCCGAACGAACTGCGCATGCGCATCGCGCGCGGCGCGCGGCCGTGCAGGCCGGCGCGGCAGGTGCCGGGATACACCAGCTCGCCGCCGCGCGGCTTCGACTGCCCGCGCGCCGCCAGCGCGCGCTCGATGTCGCTGCGCGTGCAGGCGCAGGGGTAGGCCCAGCCGCTCGCGACGAGACGGCCCAGCGCCGCCTGGTAGAGCGCGCCGCGCGTCGATTGCCAGACCGGCGGCGCGTCGGGCACGAGGCCGCAAGCGGCGAGTTGTCGAAGGATGAACTGGTCGGCCCCCGCCACGCAACGCGGCGCATCGACATCCTCGATGCGCACCAGCCAGCGCCCGCGATGCGCGCGCGCGTCCAGCCACGAGGCCAGCGCCGCCACCAGCGAGCCGGCGTGCAGCGGCCCGGTGGGCGAGGGCGCGAAGCGGCCGACGTAGCCGCTCATTGGACTACCCTGCGCACTGCGTGCTCCGGAATGAGCGCTTGGGAGCGGCCCGGCGCGCTCATGCGGGCGTCAGCCGAACCACGTGTGGCGCTCCAGCAGCGCGCGGCGCGTCGCGGGGCTTTCCAGCTGCCCCAGCCACCACTGCAGCGCCAGCCCGAGCGGCAGGCGCTTGCCGCGGCTGCCGGTGCCGGCGCGCCAGGCGTAGCCCATCTGCGCGCGCGGCCGCGTGCGCTCGACCTCCTTGACCACCAGCCGCCCCGCCTCCACGTGCGGCCGCGCCATCGGCTCGGGCAGGTAGCCGCAGCCCATGCAGCGGATCTGCGCCTCAATCTTGGCCTGCGTGCTGCTGACGGTCAGCACGTCCTGCCCCGGCAGCAGGTTGACGGTGATCGGCGTCATGCGCTGCGCCGAATCGGCCACCGCCACCGCGCGGTGGCGCAGCAGCTCGGCGTCGTCGATCGGGCCGTCGTGCGCGGCCAGCGGATGGTGCGGCGCGACCGCGAAGACGAAGTCGACCTCGCCCAGCGGCGCGTACTCGATGCCCGCCGGCGGCGTGGCGTGCGTGCCCACGCCGATGGCCAGATCGGCCTGGCCCGACAGCAGCGCCTCCCAGGTGCCGGCCAGCACCTCGCCGCGCACGCGCAGCCGCGTGCCGTGCTCGACGTGCTGCGCGCTGCAGCGCGCGTAGAAGGCCTCGCACAGCTCGAACACCGTGACCTGCGAGATGATGGTGTCCACCGCCACCGTCAGCTGCGTCTCCCAGCCGGTGGCGACGCGGCGCACGCGGTTGGCCACCGCGTCCATCTCGGCGAGCAGGCGGCGGCCCTCGTTGAGCAGTTCCTCGCCCGCGGCGGTGAGCTGCGCCTGGCGCGAGCTGCGGTCGAACAGCAGCACGTCGAGCGAATCCTCCAGCTGGCGCACGTTGTAGGTCAGCGCCGAAGGCACCTTGCCGAGCTCGCGCGCCGCCGCGGCGAAGCTGCCGGTGCGCGCGATGGTGTCCATCATCGCGAGGGCTTCGGGCGTGAGCACGTTGCGGCGGTCGGTGGTCATGGTGCGGTCGTGCGGCGGCTGGGGCAGTGGTTCATCTTATTTGAACGGGAACTTCAAGCCCGGGCCGCTGCCCGCCGCGCCGGCCGCTTCTACAGTGAACGCATGATCACCTTGCGCAAATCCTGCGACCGCGGCCACGCCGACCACGGCTGGCTGAAGAGCTTCCACAGCTTCTCGTTCGCCGACTACGTCGACCCGCGCCACATGGGCTGGGGCAACCTGCGCGTCATCAACGAAGACCGCATCGCGCCCGGCACCGGCTTCGGCACGCACGGCCACCGCGACATGGAGATCGTCAGCTACGTGCTCGAAGGCGAGCTGGCGCACAAGGACAGCGTGGGTGCGGGCCACAGCGGCGTGATCCGCGCGGGCGACGTGCAGCGCATGAGCGCCGGCCGCGGCGTGCGCCACAGCGAATACAACCACGCGAACGATGCCGTCACGCACTTCCTGCAGATCTGGATCACGCCCGACCAGGCCGGCATCGAGCCGGGCTACGAGCAGAAGCACTTCGACGACGCCGACAAGCGCGGGCGGCTGCGCCTGATCGCGAGCGCCGACGGCCGCGACGGCTCGCTGCGCCTGCATGCCGATGCGGCTCTCTATGCCGGCCTGTTCGACGGCGCCGAATCCGCCCAGCTGCCGCTCGCTGCCGGGCGACGCGGCTACGTGCACCTGGTGCGCGGCGAGGCGATCGTCAACGGCCAGGCGCTGCGCGGCGGCGACGCGCTGCTGCTGCACAGCGAGCCGGGCGTGTCGATTGCCGGCGGGCGCAATGCCGAAGTGCTGGTGTTCGACCTCGCGGCCTGAATCCTTTCCAACCCACGGAGTTCCCGATGTCCAAGATCGTCATCGTCTACCACAGCGGCTACGGCCACACCAAGAAGGTCGCCGAAGCGGTGGCCTCGACCTCGGGCGCGCTGCTGCTGCCCATCGACGCCGAAGGCAACCTGCCCGAAGGCGGCTGGGAGCAGCTGCTGGCCGCGCGCATGATCGTGTTCGGCTCGCCCACCTACATGGGCGGCGCGAGCTGGCAGTTCAAGAAGTTCGCCGATGCCTCGTCCAAGCCCTGGTTCGCCCGGCAGTGGAAGGACAAGCTCGCCGCCGGCTTCACCAACTCGGCGACGATGAACGGTGACAAGTTCTCGACGCTGCACTACTTCTTCACGCTGTCGCAGCAGCACGGCATGCTGTGGGTCGGCCCCGCGATGATGCCCAGCAACGCCAAGGCTTCGACGCGCAACGACCTCAACTACGTCGGCGGCTTCTCGGGGCTGATGACGGTGTCGCCGTCGGACGCCTCGGTCGACGAAATGCTGCCCGGCGACATCGCCACCGCCAAGGCCTTCGGCACGCGGCTGGCCGAGGTCACCGCCAGGCTCGCGGGCTGAACCGCGATGGGCGCCCCCTTGAAGCTGCTGGCGCTGTCGGGCAGCGCGCGCGCCGGCTCGTTCAACGGCCAGCTCGTCGAGGTGGCCGCGCAGCTCGCCGAAGCGCGCGGCGCCACGGTCGAGCGGCTCGACCTGCGCGCGCTCGGCCTGCCGCTGTACGACGCGGACATCGAGAAGGCCTCCGGCGTGCCCGACGGCGCGCGCCGCCTGCGCGACGCGCTGCGCGGCGCCGACGGCGTGCTGCTCTCGGCGCCCGAGTACAACGGCTTTCCGACGCCGCTGCTGGTCAACAGCTTCGACTGGCTGTCGCGCCTGCAGCCCGAGGGCGAGGTGCCGGCCGGGCTGGCCGCCACCACCGGCAAGCCGCTCGGGCTGATGAGCGCGTCGCCCGGGCCGCTGGGCGGCCTGCGCTCGCTGAACTTCACGCGCCAGTACCTCTCGATGAACATCGCGATGCTGGCGGTGCCGCAGCAGTTCGCGCTGTCCAAGGCGAATGAAGCCTTCGACGAGGCTGGCGCGCTGAAGGACGCCAGGCAGCAGGCGATGGTGGAAGGCGTGGTGATCGCGCTGCTGCGCGTCGCCGCCGCATTGAAGGGCAGCGCTTGAACTAAAGTCGCCGTCATGGAGACGGCAATCAAGGTGATGGGCCTGCTGCCCTGGACGGACTGGGCGGCGCTGGCGGCGTTCTTCGTCGGCTGGATCGGCTACGCGGTGTTCGCCAAGCGGCGCAGCACGCTGCAGCCCTCGCTGCTGGACATCACCAACCAGATCCGCCGCCAGTGGATGCTGCAGTCCACCTACCGCGAGGTGCGCGTGGTCGACGGCATCGTGATCCAGAGCCTGTCGAGCAGTCCGTCGTTCTTCGCCTCGACGACGATCCTGATCATCGGCGGCCTGCTGGCGGTGCTGGGCACCACCGAGAAGGCCAGCGAGCTGGTGCGCGAGATCCCGTTCGCGGCGCGCACCTCGGTGCTGGTGTTCGACCTGAAGATCGTGCTGCTGCTGGGCGTGTTCGTCTACGCCTTCTTCCGCTTCACCTGGGCGCTGCGCCAGTACACCTTCGGCGCGCTGCTGGTCGGCGCGCTGCCCGAGCGCGACGACATCGACGAGCCGGCGCGCCAGGCCTTCGCCGAGCGCGCCGGGCGCATCGTCGGGCTGGCCGCCGAGACCTTCAACGACGGGCTGCGCGCCTACTACTTCGCCTTCGCGGCGATCGGCTGGTTCTTCTCGCCGCTGGGCTTTGCGCTCGCCACCGCGGGGGTGGTGCTGATCCTGTACCGCCGCGAGTTCCGCTCGGAGGTGCTGGGGGCGTTGAAGGGGTGATCGTCATGGGTTCGTTCGCGCGGCGCGGAGCGGCGCGGCAGGCGCGGCCCCGTGGGGGCGCCTGCGGAGTCGGTCGGCTGCGCCGACTGCCCTGCGGTGCTCGCGGCGGGGTCGCGTCGCCTAACTCGCTACGCGAACTGCGTTCGCTGCGCTCGGACAGAGGCGACGAGTCAGTTCACGAAGCGCGCGAGTACGCGCGCCGACCCCGCCGCTGCGCTCCTCGGCGACTCCCAAGTCGCCCCCACGGGGCCGCGCCTGCCGCGCTGAACCATTGGCGGCATGCAGTCAGGTGGACTGCCACCGTTGGTTCAGCAAAGGGCTGTCCGGGCCGCTCGCGGCGCGCCTATGGGGCGCTGAGGAGCGCAGGGCTTGCGGCCCGCGCGCGTACCCGCGCGCGTCGTGAACAGACTTGCCGCCGCGTGTCTGAGCGCAACGAACGTCAGTGAGTGAAGCGAGTTAGGCGGCGGGCTGCAAGACCGAGCACCGCAGGGCAGTCGGCGCAGCCGACCGCCTCATCGAAGCGCCGCGGGCGGCCCGGACGGCCCTTTGCCGCGCCCACCTATGCAAGTCAAACATCACGAGCCAGCCGCATCCCGCTGAACTGCCACTGCGCCTCCGGCGGGAAGAAGTTGCGGTAGCTGATGCGCGCATGGCCGGCCGGCGTCGCGCGCGAGCCGCCGCGCAGCACGAACTGGTTGCACATGAACTTGCCGTTGTATTCGCCGACCGCGCCGGCCCAGGCGCGAAAGCGCGGGTAGGGCAGGTAGGCCGAGGCGGTCCACTCCCACACCGCGCCGACGCCGTGCAGTGCTTGCAAGCGCGCCGCGTGTTCCCACTCCGCTTCGGTGGGCAGGCGTGCGCCGGCCCAGCGGGCGTAGGCGTCGGCTTCGAAGTAGTTCAGATGGCAGGCCGGCGCGTGTTCGTCCAGAGCGACCACGCCGCGCAGCGTGTGCTGCTGCCAACGACCACCGTCGTCGCGAGACCAGTACAGCGGCGCTTCGCGCCGCCCTGAGCGCACCCAGTCCCAGCCGAGCGACAGCCACAGCGCCGGCTGCCGGTAGCCGCCGTCTTCGATGAAGGCCGCGAACTCGCCCTGGCTCACCGGCCGCGAGGCGATCTCGAAGGGCTCGAGCCAGACGCGGTGGCGCGGCGTCTCGTTGTCGAAGCAGAACGCGCCGTCGCGCGCCGCGTCGTGGCCGATCTCCACCAGCCCGCCGTCGACACCGCGCCAGCGCAGCGGCTCGGCCGTCGCCGCGCGCGCGTCGTGCAGGGGCGCCAGCGGCGCGTAGCCCGGCATGCCCGACAGCGCGTGCAGCATGTCGGTGACCATCAGCTCCTGGTGCTGCTGCTCGTGCTGCAGGCCGAGCGTGAGCAGCGCGTCGAATTCGGCATCGCCGGCCCGCCGAACCAGCAGCGCCGCCATGCGCTCGTCGACCTGCGCGCGATACGCCTTCACCTCGTCCAGCGCCGGCCGCAGGATCAGCCCGCGCCGCGGCCGCGGCGACTGTTCGCCGACGCCCTGGTAGTAGCTGTTGAAGAGCACGCGGAATGCCGGATCGAAGGGCACGAAGCGCGGCTCGAAGCGCTCCAGCACGAAGGTCTCGAAGAACCACGTGACGTGCGCGAGATGCCACTTGACCGGGCTGGCGTCGGGCATGGACTGCACCTGGCAGTCGGCTTCCGACAGCGGCGCCGCCAGCGCGAGCGAGGCGGCGCGCACGCGGGCGTAGCGGGAGCGGTCCGGCGCGTTCACGTTGCGCATTCTAAAAACCCGCGCTCCTAGAATGCCGCGCATGGACTTCATCCACCTGCGCACCCACACCGAATTCTCCGTCGTCGACGGCACGCTGCGGGTGGACGACATGGTGGCCGCTGCCGCGAAGGACGGCCAGGGCGCGCTGGCGATCACCGACCTGTCCAACCTGTTCGGCGCGGTGAAGTTCTACAGCCAGGCGCGCAAGAAGGGCGTCAAGCCCCTCCTCGGCGCCGACATCTGGCTGGAGAGCGACACCGGCGAGAAGCAGGCCTCGCGCCTGCTGCTGCTGGTGCAAAGCAGCGCCGGCTACCTGAACCTGTGCGAGATCCTCTCGAAGGCCTGGATAGAGAACGAACAGCGCGGCCAGGCCTGGGTGAAATGGGAGTGGCTCGCCGAGCACGGCGAGGGCTTGATCGTGCTGTCGGGCGCCGACCTCGGCGCGATCGGCCAGGCCCTGCTCACCGGCGACAAGGCGCGCGCCGCGGCGGCCGCAAGGCGCCTCGCCGAACTGTTCCCCAACCGCTTCTACATCGAGCTGCAGCGCGGCGGCATGCCGGCGCACGAGGCGCAGCTGCGTGCCGCGGTGCCGCTGGCCGCCGAGCTGGGCCTGCCGGTGGTGGCCACGCATCCGGTGCAGTTCCTCGAGCCGGAAGACTTCGAGGCGCACGAGGCGCGCGTCTGTGTCGCCGAGGGCGAGACGCTGACCAACGCCAAGCGCGTCAAGCGCTTCAGCCGCGAGCAGTACTTCAAGACGCGCGCGCAGATGACCGCGCTGTTCGCCGACATTCCCTCGGCGCTGGCCAACGCGGTGGAGATCGCCAAACGCTGCAACCTCAGCCTCGTGCTCGGCAAGCCGCAGCTGCCGGACTTCCCGACGCCGCGGGTCGACGGCACGCCGATGCCGATGGCCGACTACTTCCGCCAGCTCTCGCACGAGGGGCTGGAAGAGCGCCTCGTGCAGCTCTACCCCGACGCGGCGCAGCGCGACCGCGAACGCCCGCGCTACGTCGAGCGCCTCGACTTCGAGATCGCGACGATCCTGAAGATGGGCTTCCCCGGCTACTTCCTGATCGTCGCGGACTTCATCAACTGGGCCAAGGCCAACGCCTGCCCGGTCGGCCCGGGGCGCGGCTCGGGGGCGGGCTCGCTGGTGGCCTACGCGCTGAAGATCACCGACCTCGACCCGCTGCGCTACAACCTGCTGTTCGAGCGCTTCCTGAACCCGGATCGCGTCTCGATGCCCGACTTCGACGTCGACTTCTGCCAGGGCAACCGCGACCGCGTGATCGACTACGTCAAGCAGAAGTACGGCCGCGAGGCGGTGAGCCAGATCGCCACCTTCGGCACGATGGCCGCCAAGGCCGCGCTGCGCGACGTGGGGCGCGTGCTCGGCATGGGCTACGGCCACGTGGACAGCGTCGCCAAGCTGGTGCCCGCGCCGCCGGGCAAGACGGTGACGCTGCGCCGCCCGCCCGACCCGCCAGATTCGGGCGTGATCTACGCGCGCAAGGAAGCGCCCGAGATCGAGGAGCGCGAGAAGAACGAAGAAGAGGTCGCCGAACTGCTCGCGCTGGCCGAGCGCGTCGAGGGCATCGTGCGCAACGTCGGCATGCACGCCGGCGGCGTGCTGATCGCGCCGGGCAAGATCACCGACTTCTGCCCGCTCTACCAGCAGCCCGGCAGCGACAGCGCGGTGAGCCAGTTCGACAAGGACGACGTCGAGGCGATCGGCCTGGTGAAGTTCGACTTCCTCGGCCTCGCGACGCTGACCATCCTCGAACTTGCCAAGGACTTCATCCGCGCGCGTCGCCCCGGCCAGGAGAATTTCGCCTTCGAGACGCTGCCGCTGGACGACAAGGCCTCGTACCGGCTGATGAGCGAGGGCAAGACGGTCGCGGTGTTCCAGCTGGAATCCTCCGGCATGCAGCGCATGCTGCGCGACGCCAAGCCGAGCGTGTTCGAGGACGTGATCGCACTCGTCGCGCTGTACCGCCCCGGGCCGATGGACCTGATCCCGACCTTCTGCGCGCGCAAGCACGGCCGCGAGGAGGTGGAGTACCCGCACGCCTTGATGCGCGAGGTGCTGGAGGAGACCTACGGCATCATGGTCTACCAGGAGCAGGTGATGCAGGTGGCCCAGATCGTCGGCGGCTACACGCTCGGCGGCGCCGACCTGCTGCGCCGCGCGATGGGCAAGAAGAAGGTCGAGGAGATGGCCGAGCAGCGCGCCATCTTTGCCGAAGGCGCGGCGAAGAAGGGCATCGCCGAGCCCAAGGCCAACGAGATCTTCGACCTGATGGAGAAGTTCGCGGGCTACGGCTTCAACAAGTCGCACGCCGCCGCCTACGCGCTGCTGGCCTATCACACGGCCTATCTCAAGGTCCACTACCTCGCCGAGTTCACCGCCGCCAACATGAGCGTGGCGCTGGACGACACCGACAAGCTCAAGATCTTCCACGACGACGCGGTCGCTTTAGGCATCACCTTCGAGCCACCCGACGTCAACACCGGCACCTACCGCTTCGCGCCGGTGGCCGACAAGGTGGTGCGCTACGGCCTGGGGGCGATCAAGGGCACGGGGCAGGGCGCGATCGAAGCGATCATCGCGGCGCGCGACGAAGGCGGGCCGTTCAAGTCGATCTTCGACTTCTGCAACCGCTGCGACCGCGGCCGCATCAACAAGCGCGTGGTGGAGGCGCTGATCAAGGCCGGCGCCTTCGACCAGCTGCACCCCGAGCGCTCGGCGATGGTGGCGAGCATCGGCCTGGCGTTCGACTACGCCGACACGCAGGCCGCCAACGCCGACCAGGGCGGGCTGTTCGACTTCGGGGACTCGCACGCCGCGAGCACGCAGGAGCCCGAGCTGATCGCCGCCGAGCCGTGGAGCATCAAGGAGCGCCTCGGCTTCGAGAAGACCGCGCTGGGCTTCTACCTCTCCGGCCATCTGTTCGACCAGAGCGGCGACGAGGTGCGGCGCATCGCGCGGCGCCGCAACGCCGATCTGGTGGACAGCCGCGAGCCGCAGCTGCTGGCCGGCATCGTGGGCGATCTGCGCGTGATCAACGGCCAGCGCGGCCGCGTCGCGATCTTCAAGCTCGACGACAAGACCGAGGCGATCGAGGCGGTGGCCAACGAGGAGCTGCTCAACGCGCACCGCGAGCTGCTCAAGGACGACGAGCTGATCATCGTGCAGGGCAAGCTGCAGCCGGACCGCTTTTCCGGCGGGCTGCGCCTGAACGTCCTGCAGGTGTGGGACCTGGCCGCCGCGCGCTGCCGCTTCGGCAAGTACCTGCGCGTGGAGGTCAACGGCAGCATCCCGCCGGTGGCCGAGGTGCTGCGCGACTTTCCCTCGCGCCGCGTGCGCACCGAGCTCGGCGAGCTGCCGCAGGGCCTGACGATCCGCCTCGCGCTGCAGCGCGAGCGCGCCAGCGGCGAGGTCGACCTGGGCGAAGCGGCGCGCTTCTACCCCACCGACGAAGCGATCGCGCGCTGGCGAACCACTGCCAGCCAGGGCCGCGCCGAGGTCGTCTACGAGTGACTGATCGACCGATCACGGGGCTCGTTCTCACCGGCGGCGGCGCGCGCGCCGCCTACCAGGTCGGCGTGCTGAAGGCGGTGATGAAGATCCGCCGCGAATGCGGCGCGACGGCCTCGGGCAACCCCTTCCCGGTGATCACCGGCACCTCGGCCGGGGCGATCAACGCCGCGGCGCTGGCCTGCCGCAGCGCCGACATGGACGAGGCGGTGCGCGTGCTCGCGCAGGTGTGGGAGAACTTCCACGCCGAACAGATCTATCGCGCCGATTCGCTCGGCGTGATCCGCTCCGGCGCGCGCTGGCTGACCCTCTTCTCGCTCGGCTGGCTGATCGCGCGCTGGCGGCGCGCGCGGCCGCGCTCGCTGCTGGACAACGCGCCGGCGGCCGACCTGCTGCAGCGCATGGTCGACGGGGCGGCCATCAAGCAGGCGATGCGCGACGGCCACCTGCGCGCGCTGGCGGTCACCGCGTCGAGCTACGGCTCGGGCCTGCACGTGACCTTCTACGACGCGCTGGGCGAGATCGTGCCGTGGACGCGCTCGCAGCGCATCGCGGTGCGCGCCGACATCGGCGTGCCGCACCTGATGGCCTCGTCGGCGATCCCCTTCGTCTTCCCGGCCGTGCCGCTGGCGATCGAGGATCGCAGCGAGTACTTCGGCGACGGCTCGATGCGCCAGGCTGCGCCGATCTCGCCGGCGGTGCACCTGGGCGCGAGCCGCATCCTGATCATCGGCGCCGGCCGCATGCACGAGCCGCCCGGCGCGCGCGCGCACAGCGCCGAGTACCCGAACCTCGCGCAGATCGCCGGCCATGCGCTGTCGAACATCTTCCTCGACGCGCTGGCGGTCGACGTCGAGCGGCTGCAGCGCATCAACACCACGCTCGCGCTGCTGCCGCCCGAGGCGCTGGCGCGCACCGCGCTGCGCCCGATCGAGACGCTGGTGATCGCGCCCAGCCAGCGCCTCGACGATCTCGCCGCCAGGCACATCGGCTGCCTGCCCGCGCCGGTGCGCGCGATGCTGCGCGGCATCGGCGTCTCGGGCCGCGGCGAGGACGCGCGCGGCGCGGCGCTGGCGAGCTATCTGCTCTTCGAATCGCCGTACACGCGCGAGCTGGTCGCGCTCGGCGAGGCCGACACGCTGGCGCGGCGCGAGGAGGTGCGGGTGTTCTTCGGGTGGCCGCCGGGCGCCGAGATCCGTTCGCCCTGAACTCGTCCTTCGACACGGGCCTTCGACAAGCTCAGGCCCTGCTCAGGATGATCGGAAGGGACGCAATCCGTTCGCCCTGAGCTTGCCGAAGGGCCCAGTCCGAACGGGTTCGCATCAGGACTTGGCCTTGCCCTCGGCCTTCTTCGCAGGCGCCTTCTCGCGCTTGGTCTTGACCGCCGCGGCCTCGCCGCCCGCATAGGCCTGCCCGTTGACCGTCAGCCCGTCGGCCGAGAACTTGCGCGCGTTGCCGTCGCCCACGCCCTTGACGCGGCCTTGCAGGTCGGCCCAGTTGTTGAAGCTGCCGGCCTGGCGCGCCTCGAGGATGCGCGTGGCCATGCTCGGCCCGATGCCCTTGACGGCTTCCAGCTCGGCCTGCGTGGCCTTGTTGACGTCGGTGGCCGCGAAGGCGGCGGCGCAGGCGAAGGCGAAGAGGGCGGCGATGAACGACTTGAACATGATGAGGCTCCTGTTGAGGTGGCGAGCCGCGACATTGCGGACTCGCGAGCCAGTGTTGCCAAGCCGCGCCGGGGCGTGAATCGCCATGGCGGGTTCCCTCGTGCCATGCCCCCGGACGGGGGAGACCGGCGGGGGATAATGGCCGGCCCATGCCGAGCGCCGCGTTGCCCCACCACGATTCGAGACAGGTTCTGCGCCGCTTGCTGCGCGGGATGCGGCCCTACTGGCGGGCCTTTGCTGGCGGCATCGTCGCGATGATCGTCTTCGCCGCCACCGAGGCCGCGCTGCCGGCGCTGCTGAAGCTGCTGCTCGACGGCAGCTTCGTCGAGCGCAATCCGCGCTACCAGCACCTGATGCCGCTCGGCCTGATTGGCCTGTTTCTCGTGCGCGGCTTCACCGACTACGCTCACTCGGTGGCGATGCACAGCGTGGCCACGCGCGTGGTGCTCGATCTGCGCCAACGCATGTTCGAGCGCCTGCTGGTGCTGCCCACCGCTTGGTTCCACCGCCATACGGGGGCTTCGCTGATCAGCCACTTCACCTACAGCTCGAACCAGATCAACCCGATCATCACCACCTCGCTGGTGACGCTGGTGCGCGACAGCCTCACGGTGGTCGGCCTGATCGGCTACATGGTCTGGCTCGACTGGAAGCTGGCGCTGGTGTTCTTCGCCGTGTTGCCGGCGATCGCGCTGATCATCCGTGCCGTCAGCCGCCGGCTGCGCGGCTTCAGCCACGGCATGCAATCGACGATGGGCGCGATGTCGCACGTGGTCGACGAGGCGATCGCCGGGCACCGCGAGATCCGCGTCTTCGGCGGGCAGCAGCACGAGGCGAAGCGCTTCGCGCAGGTGAACGTCGCGGCGCGCCGCTTCGCGATGAAGACCATCGCCACCTCGTCGGCCAATGGCCCGATCGTGCAGGGCGTGGCGGTGCTGGCGCTGGCCGGCATCGTCTGGTATGCCTCGCTGACGCAGCAGCTCAGCGTGGGCGGCTTCGTCTCCTTCATCACCGCGATGGGCCTGCTGTTGACGCCCCTGAAGCGGCTGTCCAACGTCAACGAGGTGCTGCAGCGCGGCCTGGCCGGCGCGGCCAGCGTGTTCGAGCTGATCGACGCCGAAGCCGAGGCCGATGCGGGCCGCACGCGCCTTGAGCGCGCGCGCGGCCACCTGCGCCTAGAAGGCGTGCATTTCCGCTATCCCGGCGCCGAGCGCGATGCGCTGGCCGGCATCGACCTCGAGATCCACCCCGGCGAGACGGTGGCGCTGGTGGGCGCTTCGGGCAGCGGCAAGACGACGCTGGCGGCGCTGATCCCGCGCTTCTATCCGCTGCAGCGGGGGCGCATCCTGCTCGACGGCATCGACCTGCGCGACATCCCGCTGGCCGACCTGCGCGCCAACATCGCGCTGGTGACGCAGCACGTGGTGCTGTTCGACGACAGCGTCGCCGCCAACATCGCCTACGCGCGGCCGCACACGCCCGAGGCCGACATCGTGCGCGCCGCCGACGCGGCGCACGCGATGGAGTTCATCCGGGCGATGCCGCAGGGCCTGGCGACGCCGGTCGGCGAGAACGGCGCGCGGCTGTCGGGCGGGCAGCGCCAGCGCGTGTCGATCGCGCGCGCCTTGCTGAAGGACGCGCCCATCCTGCTGCTCGACGAGGCCACCTCGGCGCTCGATGCGCAAAGCGAACGCGCCGTGCAGGCCGCGCTCGACAACCTGCGCCGCGGCCGCACGACGCTGGTGATCGCGCACCGGCTCTCCACCATCGCCTCGGCCGACCGCATCGTCGTGCTGCACGAAGGGCGCATCGTCGAGAGCGGCACGCACGGTGAACTGCTCGCGCGCGGCGGCCACTATGCGCGGCTGCATGC
The DNA here is from genome assembly GCA_029779845.1 of Pseudomonadota bacterium. Taxonomy (GTDB): domain Bacteria; phylum Pseudomonadota; class Gammaproteobacteria; order Burkholderiales; family Burkholderiaceae_C; genus Piscinibacter. The sequence goes on from JAKOZT010000133.1 coordinate 50,261, forward strand.
CGAACCGGCCAAGACCGAGGAAGGCCAGACTTGAAGCAGATCGTGTGCGTGAAGTGGGGCAGCGCCTACGGTCCCGAGTATGTGAACCGGCTGTACGGCATGGTGGCGCGGCACGCCACGCCGCCGTTTCGCGTGGTGTGCCTGACCGACGACCGCAGCGGCATCCGGCCCGAGGTGGAGTGCTTCGATCTGCCCGAACTCGGCGTGCCGCACCCCGAGCGCACCATCGGCAAGTGGCGCAAGCAGATCCTGTGGGGGCGCACGGTGCCGGGGCTCGAGGGCGTGGCGCTGTTCATCGATCTCGATTCGGTGATCGTCGGCTCGATCGACGACTATTTCAGCATCGGCGATCCGCAGGACGTCTATGTGGCGCGCAACTGGGCGCGGCCGCTCGAGCGGCTCGGGCAGACCTCGGTCTTCCGTTTTCCGGTGGGCGGCAATGCGCACGTGCTGAACGATTTCCGCGCCGACCCGCAGGGCATCGCCGACCGCTACCACTTCGAGCAGCACTATGTCACCGCGGCCGTCACCGGCGGAGTCAAGTTCTGGCCCGAGGCCTGGACGCGCCACTTCCGCCTGCACTGCCTGCCGCCGTTTCCGCTGCGCTATTTCGTGCGCGCGCGGCTGCCGGCCGGCGCGCGCATCGTCACCTTCCCCGGCGGGCCGAATCCCGACGACGTGAGCGAGGGCCGCTGGAACAAGAACGTGCCGCCCCACAACCCGCGTTGGGCGCATCTGCGCGCCGCCTTCGGCGCCGGCCCACGCGTCGATGCGAAGCGCTGGCGCCACCTGCAGCGCTACGTGCTGCCGGTGCCCTGGATCGACGAGGCCTGGCGCGATTGAGCCGCACGACGCCATGAAGATCGTCCACGTGCTGCTGACCTCGCGCTTTGCCGGCAGCGAGCGCTACATGATCGAACTGGCCAATGCGCAGGCGGCGCGCCACGAGGTCACGGTGATCCTGCATCGCCGCGCCGCCGAGCCGCGAGCCGATGCGCTGGCGTACCGCCTCGTTCCCGAGGTGAATCAGGTGCTCGTCTCTGGCTGGCGCTTCTGGGCCGAGCGCCAGGTGCGCCAGGCGCTGCGTGCGCTGGCGCCCGACGTGGTGCATGCGCACCTGAGCCTGGCCTGCCGCAGCCTGCGCGGGCTGGCTCTGGAGGCACTGAAGATCGCCACCCTGCACATCCGCTACAAGCCGCAGCAGCATGCCCATCTCGATGCGTTGATCGCCATCGCGCCGTGGCAGTTGCCGGCCATTCCCGAGCCGCTGCGCGAGCGCACGCGGCAGATCGACAACTGGACGCAGTTGCGGCCCTTCGACCATGAGGCGCGCGCCCGCCTGCGCCGCGAACTGGGGTTGGCGGACGACGATTTCCTCGTCGGCGCGATGGGCCGCGTCGAACCGAGCAAGGGCTTCGATCTGCTGATCGAGGCCTTCGCCGCGCTGCGCGCGCCGAGCGTGCGGCTGGCGGTGGTGGGCGCGGGCACCGATTGGCGCAAGCTGCGCCGGCGCGCGCCGGCCGAGGTGGTGATGCCGGGCTTCGCCGCACAGCCGCACGAATGGTTCGCGGCCTTCGATGCCTTCGTCAGCCCGGCGCGCGCCGAGCCGTTCGGGCTGGTGCTGCTCGAGGCGATGGCCAGCGGCCTGCCGGTGCTGGCCACGGGCACCGAGGGCGCGCGCCATCTGGCCGCGCTGATCGGCACGCCGTTGATCGCCTGCGAAGATGCCGATGCGCTGCGCGAGGCGCTGCGCTGCCTGCTCGCGCAACGCCCGCCGCGGCGGGCCTATGCGCTCGATGCGCACCGGCTCGAAGCGCGCGTCGCCGAGGTCGAGGACTGGTATCGCCAGTGCCTCGCGCGGCGTCAGGCCGCGCGCTCGAACTCCCAGGCCAGGTAGGCAAGCTTGCGCTTGAGCCGGTGGCGCAGCCGGCGCCAGCGCTGCGCGGCGCCGAAGGGCGCCAGCGGATCCACGGAATCGCGGTAGACCACCGGCTCGGCGCGGCGCAGCACGAAGCGGCCGTTGAAGCCGTACATGCGCGCCAGCGGCTTGGGCCCGACGAAATAGACGTGCGAGCGGCGCGCGAGGATGTTCACATGCGTCGGGTCGACGAAGGCCTCCTCCGAGGGGTAGGCCGGCGTCAGCGCGTAGAACAGGCCGCCAGGCTTGAGCACGCGCGAGATCTCGTTCATCAGTTCGATGAACGGAAAGCGCGTGCCGCTGCCGTCGGCTCGCGGCAGAACGCGCGGCACGTGCTCGAGAAAGTCGTAGGCCGACACCGAATCGAAATGCGCATCGGGAAACGGAATCGGCTGGAGCGCCAGGTTGGCGCTCACCACGGTGACGTTCCCGGCCGAGATCTGCGCGGAGATGTCGATGCCGAAGACATGGCCGCGGCGGTATGGATTGCGCGGCACGGCGCCGCAGCCCAGGTCGAGGTGGCGGGTCGCTTCGTTGCCGGTGCTGCTGCTCATGGCTGGGTCTTCCTTCGATTTCATCGCGCGCCGCGCAGGCTGGCCAGGTAGTGCGCCGTGATGGCCAGCATGTCGCCCAGACGCCGCCCCAGGCGCTGCGGCGAACGCGCCGCCATGCCGAGATAGAGCCGCCATTCGGTGGCGGTGGGACGCGGCTTGGTGCGGAATTCGAGCCGTGCCAGCGTGAGCAGGCGCGGGCCGGCGGCGATCTGTTCGCGGTAATGGGCCAGCATGCGCTCGCGCCGCAGCGCATAGCGCATGCGCCGCAACGGCGAACGGTCGAGCAGCAGCGCATTGCTCGCGTGCTCGCGGTGCCGCGCCAGCGGCTCGGCCAGGTAGACCTTGTGGCCGCCGAGGATGTCGGCGCCATAGAACAGGCAATCGTCGGGGCGCGTGCGCCACTGCGCCACCTGCTCGGCCGGCAGCGCGAGGATGCGCGCCATCAACGCGCGGCGCAGCGTATTGCCGGAGGTGGCCACACCCTGCCAGCGCGGCTCGAAGCAGCCCAGCAGCACCGACAGGCCGAGGTCGCGGTCGCGTCGGTGCCAGCCGCGCTGCAGCATCAGGCCGCTGCGCGTGCCGAACAGCGCCATGTTGCAGAAGACGAAATCGACATCCGGCTGGCGCACGAAGACATCGGCCATCGCGGCCAGGTAGCCGCTTTCCCACAGATCGTCGGAATCGAGCAGCGCGATGAAATCGCCGCTGCTGCGCGCGAAGCCGGTGATCCATGCCGCCATCTGGCCCGCGTTCGGCTGGGCCACGATCTGCACGCGCGCATCGCCGCCGAAGCGCGCCTGCAGCCGCGCCACCGAATCGTCGGCCGAGCCGTCGTCGACCACGATCACCTCGTGCGGCGCGAGCGTCTGCGCGAGCGCCGATTCGACCGCCTGCACGACGTGCTCGGCGTAGTTGTAGCTGCTGACCAGCACGGAGAATTTCGGGGGCGTCGACATGGTTGGAGGGGCTCAGGAACGGCGCCGCCAGCGTTGTCCGAAAAACTGCTTGAGGGCGAAGCGCGCGAAGCGCTCGCGCCGGTTCAGCCGCATCAGCTCATCCGAGCGATCGGCCAGATGCCGGCACAGCGCGGGGCAGAACCACTGCCGCGCGCGTGCCGACCACAACTCGCCGAGGCGCCGGCAGTAGGCCTGATCGGCGCCGGGCAGGCGCGCCAGCGCATGGAGCCAGCGCGCGCGCCGCTCGTAGATGCGCCAGCTGTCGCGGGCGCCGGCGCGCCGCTGCGCCACGTCGGTCTGGCTGCGCTCGTGCTGGCGATAGTCCACCAGCGGCTGCGCCAGGTAGCGCACGCCGTCCTGACTGGCCGCCGCGGCGGCCAGCCACCAGTCGTGAAAGCCATCGGCCGGAAACGGCCATGCCTTGTCCAGCAGCGCGCGGCGAAACAGCATCGCATGGCCCGAGACGCTGTTCCAGAAGCACAGCGGCAGCACGCCGCGGCCGCTGTACATGCCGGTGCGGTCGGACAGGCGTTGCCCGAGCGGGCGGCCTTGTTCGTCGACCAGCGCCGAGTCGCAATAGCACAGCGAAGCCTCGCCGATGTGGCCGAGCAGCAGCGCCAGCTTGTCGGCGTGCCAGCGGTCGTCCTGGTCGCACGGAGCGATGAATTCGCCGCGGCAATGGACCATCGCCTGTGCGAAGTTGGCGCTGAAGCCAAGCCGCCTGGCGTTGCGCCGCAGCCGCAGGCGGGCATCGCGCTCGGCCCAGGCCTGCACGCGCGCGCAGGTGTCGTCGGTCGAGCCGTCGTCGCATACCACCACTTCGAGGTTCACGTCGCGCTGCGCCAGCACCGAGGCGATCTGCTCGTCGATGTAGCGGCCGCCGTTGTAGGTGCACAGCGCTACCGAGACGAGGCGGGGCTCGCCGGCGGCGGCCCAGCCGGGTGCGAGCGCCTCAGGCACGCCAGTGCTCGGCGATCCATGGCGCCGGCTTCGCGTATCGCCAGTTGCCGTTGCGACGCCCCGCCAGCGCATCGGGCGGGTTCATCACGCCGTGGAAGATCAGGATGCGTGCGCCTTTCGGGATGAAGGGCGCGCGCCAGTAGTTGCTCGGGAAGCGCGGGATGCAGTGGTACTTCCAGCTCGCGCACCAGTCGTCGGGCCAGTACGACAGCTTGCCCTGCTTGTGCAGGAAGTCGGAGAGATAGGCCTGCTCGTTGCGCACCTGCGCGCGAACCTCCTCGAAGTGGCTGCGGAAATACGCCAGCACGTCGGCATGCGCGCCGAGCCGGAAGCGGTAGACCGACGAGTTGCCGGTCACGCGCCACGGCCGCTTCCAGTCGTGGATGATCAGGAACTCGCCGGGCAGCTCGAAGAAGGGCGTGATGTCGTCGACGATCACCACGTCGAGGTCGAGGAAGAGCGCGGTGCCTTTCAGGCCGTGCAGGTCGGCGGCGAAGGTGGTCAGCTTGGTCCAGCCGCGCTCGGGGATGCCGGCGGGCAGATCCAGCGGCGGGATCGGCAGGCATTGCACCTCGGGCACGATGCCCTCGCTGCGATCGGTCAGGCAGACGAAGCGGAACTCGCCTTTCAGGTGCCGGCGCACCATCGCATGGAGGCGGTTGACGTACTCGGGGCCGTACTTGGTGCCCCATTTCATGCACAGCACGACGCGTTCGTCGCTCATGTCTGCCCCTCGTCCGACCGGTACGTCGGCCGGTCCCCCGAGGGGACGCGGGCCGGCTTGGGAGCGGCCCGGCGCTCGGCCCGCAGCGCTCGCATGGAATCAAGGCGTCTCACAGGTCTTCCTGCCGCAGCGGCGGATAGGTGTCCCAGCCGAGGCAGCCCGGGCATTGCCAGAAGTAGTTCTGCGCCTCGAAGGCGCAGGCGGCGCAGCGGTAGCGTTGCAGCGGCTTGGCGGCGCGCGCCACGGCGTCGCGCACGGCCTTGGTTTCTTCGCTGCTGCCCGCGCCGTCCGCGGCGAGCAGTGCCTGCGCCGCGCTCAGCGCGCCGCTTTGCTGCAGGTGCTCGAGCGTGCGGCGACGCTGGCGCGCGGCGTCGCCGTCGAGCCGGCCTATCGCGGCCAGCAAGTCGCTGCTCGGCTGGCGGCGGTACAGCGCTTCGAGCCGCTCCAGCGCCGCGCCGGCCTCGCCGATCGCCAGCGCCGCCTCGGCATAGTCCTGCGCGACGAGGTTGAACGCGCCCGGGTGCGCCGCCATCAGCGTGCCCCATTGCGCCAGCGCCTCGCGCTGGTCGCCTCTGGCGCGCGCGCGCTGGCCGGCCATGATCAGCGGGCGCGGCGATTGCGGCGCGGCCTCGCGCGCGCGCTGCAGCGCGGCGTCGGCCTCGGCGCCTTGCTGGCGCGCGTCGGCCTCGGCGGCCAGCTCGCACCAGTGGTGCGCGATGCGCGTGGCGAACGAGCCGCTGCCGCTGCGCTCCAGCCGCGCGGCCACCTCGGCGGCGGCGCGCCATTCGCGCGAGCGCTCGTGCAGCGCCAGCAGCGCCAGGCGCGCCTCGGTGTCGAAGGGCGTGCCTTCGAGCGCCTCGAAGGCCTGCTGCGCGCGGTCGAACAGGCCGGCCTTCATGAAGTCCTGCGCCAGGGCGTGCTGGGCACGCTCGCGCTCGGAGGCCGGCAGGTCGGCGCGCTGCAGCAGGTGTTCGTGCACGCGCACCGCGCGCTCGTACTCGCCGCGGCGGCGGAACAGGTTGCCCAGCGCGAAGTGCAGCGCAGTGGTGTCCGGGTCCTGCTGCACCGCCTCGATGAAGGCGTCGATCGCCTTGTCGTGCTGTTCGTTGAGCAGCAGGTTCAGGCCCTGGTAGTAGGCCTTGGGCGAATCCTTCTGCTCGCGCTTCCACTGGCGCAGGTCGAAGCGCGAGGCCAGCCAGCCGAGCGCGAAGGCCACCGGCAGGCCGAGCAGCAGCCACTGCAGGTCAAAGTCCATCGCGCGGGGGGTGTTCGGTGACGGCCGGCAGGCCGAACTGCGAGGTGTCGGCGTGCGTCTCGGCGCGCCGGCGCTGCGCCACGCTGCGCTGGCGCCACCAGCTCGGCAGCATCGCCAGGATGCCGAACACGCAGCCGAGCGCGAAGGCGGCGAGCACGACGAACACCATGTTCGTGCGCCACTCGCGGCCGAAGAACCAGCGGATCGAGGCCTCGTGCTGGTTGTTCAGCGCGAAGGCGAAGAGCAGGAAGAAGAGGGCGGCTCGAACGAGCCAGACGAGCAAGCGCATCGGGTCTCCCGCGGCGATTCTAGCCAGCGGGTGGCGTCGCTCAGGGGGCGGTGGGCGGGGTGTCGGGGTCGATCACCGGCACGTGCGTGTCGACCGCCTCGCGCAGCGCCTTGCCGGGCTTGAAGTGAGGCACCAGCTTCTCGGGGATGATCACCTGCTCGCCGCTGCGCGGGTTGCGGCCCACGCGCGGCGGCCGGCGATTGATCGAGAAGCTGCCAAAGCCACGGATCTCGATGCGGTGCCCGCGCGCGAGCGCGTCGGACATCGCATCGAGGATGGTCTTGACGGCGAACTCGGTGTCGCGGTGCGTCAGCTGGCTGAATCTTTCAGCCAGCTGGGCCACGAGGTCGGATCGGGTCATTGGAGCCCCTCGGCCGACGAGTACGTCGGCCGATCCCCCGAGGGGATGCGGCCCGGCTCGGGAGCGGCCCAGCGCTCGGGCCGCCGCTCCGATGACACGTTCAGTGCCATCAGCCGGCTTACTCGCTCTTGCTGCCGTCCAGCTTGGCGCGCAGCAGCGCGCCCAGGCTGGTGGTGCCGGCGGTCTCGCGCTCGTTGCTGGCCGACAGGCGCTGCATCGCTTCCTGCTGGTCGGCGCTGTCCTTGGCCTTGATCGACAACTGGATCGAGCGCGTCTTGCGGTCGATGTTGATGATCAGGGCGGTGACTTCGTCGCCTTCCTTCAGGATGTTGCGGGCGTCCTCGACGCGGTCGCGCGAGATCTCGGAAGCGCGCAGGTAGCCGGTCACGTCGTCGTTGAGCTGGATCTCGGCGCCGCGCGCGTCGACCGTCTTGACCTTGCCGTTGACCGTCATGCCGCGGTCGTTCACCGAGGTGTAGCTGGTGAACGGGTCGCTGTCGAGCTGCTTGATGCCCAGCGAGATGCGCTCGCGGTCGACGTCGACGGCCAGCACCACGGCCTCGACTTCCTGGCCCTTCTTGTAGTTGCGCACCGCGCTCTCGCCCGGCTCGTTCCACGACAGGTCGGACAGGTGCACCAGGCCGTCGATGCCCGCGGCCAAGCCGACGAACACGCCGAAGTCGGTGATCGACTTGACCGGGCCGCGCACCTTGTCGCCGCGCTGCACGTTGGCGGCGAACTCTTCCCACGGGTTCGCCTTGCACTGCTTCATGCCCAGGCTGATGCGGCGCTTGTCCTCGTCGATCTCGAGCACCATCACCTCGACCTCGTCGCCCAGCGAGACGACCTTGCTCGGCGCGACGTTCTTGTTGGTCCAGTCCATCTCAGAGACGTGCACCAGGCCTTCGATGCCCGGCTCGATCTCGACGAAGGCGCCGTAGTCGGCGATGTTGGTGACCTTGCCGAACAGGCGCGTGCCCTGCGGGTAGCGGCGCGACACGCCGTGCCACGGGTCGTCGCCGAGCTGCTTGATGCCCAGCGAGACGCGGTTCTTCTCGGCGTCGAACTTGAGCACCTTGGCCTGCAGCTCCTGGCCGACCTGCACCACCTCGCTCGGGTGGCGCACGCGGCGCCAGGCCATGTCGGTGATGTGCAGCAGGCCGTCGATGCCGCCGAGGTCGACGAACGCGCCGTACTCGGTGATGTTCTTGACCACGCCGTTGACGATCGCGCCTTCGGTCAGCGTCTCCAGCAGCTTGGCGCGCTCTTCGCCCATCGAGGCCTCGACCACCGCGCGGCGCGACAGCACCACGTTGTTGCGCTTGCGGTCGAGCTTGATGACCTTGAACTCCATGGTCTTGCCCTCGAAGGGCGTCATGTCCTTGACCGGGCGCGTGTCGAGCAGCGAGCCGGGCAGGAAGGCGCGGATGCCGTTGACGAGAACCGTCAAGCCGCCCTTGACCTTGCCGTTGACCGTGCCGACGACGAATTCGCCGGACTCCAGCGCCTTCTCCAGCGACAGCCAGGAAGCCAGGCGCTTGGCCTTGTCGCGCGACAGGATGGTGTCGCCGTAGCCGTTCTCGAGCGCGTCGATGGCCACCGAGACGAAGTCACCGACCTGGACTTCGACTTCGCCCTGGTCGTTCTTGAACTCGTCGATGGGGATGTAGGCTTCCGACTTCAGGCCGGCATTGACCACCACGAAGTTGTAGTCGACACGGACCACTTCGGCCGTGATGACCTCGCCGCTGCGCATCTCCGAGCGCTTGAGCGATTCTTCGAACAGGGCGGCAAACGATTCGCCGCCGGTGCTGGTGGCTTGTTGGGTTTGGGACATGGGGTTTCTCGTTGCAGCTTCCGCTGCGGGGTTGGGTTGTAGATCCGGCGCCTCGGCGTGCCTTGCGGCACTGGAGGGAAGGCACCGGGCCTGGTCGGCCGCCCGCCTTCAGGCGAACGGCCTGCGCTGCTCCCAGGCTTGCAGAACTTGCGCCATCGAGGCTTCGACGGTCAGCTCGGAGTTGTCCAGCAGCAGCGCATCTTCGGCCGGCTTCAAGGGTGCGACGCTGCGGTTCCTGTCCCGCTCGTCGCGCGCTTCGAGGTCGGCGCGAAGGGTCGCGATGTTAGACGAAATTCCCTTTGAAATCAACTGCTTGTGGCGGCGCTCCGCGCGCGTCGCGGCGCTCGCGGTGAGGAACACCTTCAAGTCGGCGCCGGGGAAGATCACCGTGCCCATGTCGCGGCCGTCGGCGACCAGGCCGGGCAGGCGGCGAAACGACAGCTGCAGTTGGCGCAGCGCCTCGCGCACCGCGGGCCAGGCCGAGACCTTCGAAGCCATCGCGCCGACGTCCTCGGCGCGCAGCGCGTCGGCGACGTTCTGATCGCCCAGATGCGCATCGCCGCCGACGAAATGCAGCGGCAGCGTTGCGGCGATGCGCGCCAGCGCGGCTTCGTCGCCGGCGGCCACGCCGATCCGCATCGCCGACAGCGCGGTGGCGCGGTAGACCGCGCCGGAGTCTAGGAAGTGGTAGCCGAGCGCTTTTGCGACGGCACTGGCCAGCGTGCCCTTGCCCGAGGCGGTGGGACCGTCGACCGTGATCACCGGGATCGCCTCGACCGGTGTGCGCACCAGGTCGAACAGCGCCTCGAAGTAGTCGGGGAAGGTCTTGGCGACGCACTTCGGATCGAGGATGCGCACGGGCACGCCGGCGAAGGCGGCCAGCGAGAAGCACATCGCGACGCGGTGGTCGTCGTAGGTGTGGATCGCGGCGGGGGTGAGCTGGGCCGGCGGCGTCACCGCGATGAAGTCGGCGCCTTCGTCGACCGTCGCGCCGAGCTTGCGCAGCTCGGCGGCCATCGCGGCGATGCGATCGGTTTCCTTGACGCGCCAGCTGGCGATGTTCGTGAGTCGCGTCGTGCCCTGCACGAACAAGGCCATCACCGCCAGCGTCATCGCCGCGTCGGGGATGTGGTTGCAGTCCAGCGTGATCGCGCGCAGCGGCCAGGTGCCGCGCCGCACTTCGAGGCAGCCGGGGCCGCCCGAGACTTCCGCGCCCATCGCACGCGCCGCCTCGATGAAGCGGATGTCGCCCTGGATCGAATCGGTGCCCACGCCTTCGATGCGCACCGGCGCATCGACCGCCGCGATCGCGCCGAGCGCGACGAAGTACGAGGCCGACGAGGCATCGCCTTCCACGTGCACGCGCCCCGGCGAGCGGTAGGTGCTGCCGGCGGGGATCGTGAAGCGCTGCCAGCCCTCGCGCTGCACGACTATGCCGAAGCGCGCCAGCAGGTTCAGCGTGATCTCGACGTAGGGCTTGGAGATCAGCTCGCCGTCGACCTCGATGGCGATGTGCGAATCCTTTGCGACCAGCGGCAGCGCGAGCAGCAGCGCGGTGAGGAACTGGCTGGACACATCGCCGCGCACGCGGATCGCCTTGGCGGTGCTCAGCCGGCCGCCGGCCGTGCCGCGCAAGCGCAGCGGCGGGTAGCCGTCATTGCCCGTGTAGTCGATCGTGCAGCCGAGCTGGCGCAGCGCGTCGACCAGATCGCCGATCGGCCGCTCGTGCATGCGCGGCACGCCGGAGAGCCTGAAGTCGCCGCCCTGCGTCGCGGCCAGCAGCGCCAGCGCGGCGGCCAGCGGGCGCATCGCGGTGCCGGCGTTGCCGAGGAAAAGCTGCGCGTCGTGCACGCCCAGCCGCCCGCCCAGCCCGGTGACGCGCAGCACGCCGCCATCGCGTTCCAGCACGCAGCCGAGCTGCTGCAAGGCCGCCAGCATCACCTGCGTGTCGTCCGAATCGAGCAGCGCGTGGACTTCGGTGATGCCTTCGCTCAGCCCCGCGAGCAGCAGCACGCGGTTGGAGATGCTCTTCGAGCCCGGCAGACGCACCGTGCCGGCGGCAGCCGCCAGCGGTGGCAGGTCGAGAAAACGGGTCGTGTACATGCAGGGCAAGCCTCAGCGGCCCGGCTTGCCCGCGCCCATCTGCCAGCCGCCGCGTGCGTCGGCGGCCTTGCGGATCAGGTCTTCGAGCGCTTCGGCGTTGCCCGACTTCATCACGTGCTCGATCGCGTCGAGCGCGTGGCGGAAGCGCTGCGACTGCTTGAGGATCTCCTCGCGGTTGGACAGCAGGATGTCGCGCCACACCGTCGGGTCGCTCGCGGCGATGCGCGTGAAGTCGCGGAAGCCCGGGCCGGCCAGCGAGAGGAAGTCGCGCCCGGCGGGCTGGTGCGCCACCGAGTTGAAGTACGAAAACGCCAGCAGGTGCGGCAGGTGGCTGACGGCGGCGAACGCGGCGTCGTGGTTCTCCGGCGTCATGCGCAGCACCTGCGCGCCGATCGCGGCCCAGCAGTCGGTGGCTTTCTGCACCAGCTCGGGCGTGGTCTGCGGCAGCGGCGTCAGGATCACCTGGCGGCCGCTGTACAGCGTGGCGTCGGCATGCGCGATGCCGGCCACTTCCTTGCCGGCGATCGGGTGCGCCGGCACGAACGAGGGCACGCGCTCCTTGAGCACGCGGCGCGCCGCGTCGACCACGTCGCGCTTGGTGGAGCCGACGTCCATGAACAGCACGCCCGGCTCGACGAGATGCCGGATCGCCTTGAAGGTCGCCTCGGTGGCCGACACCGGCACCGCGATCAGCACGACGTCGGAGCCCGACACCGCCAGCAGCGCCGACTCGGCGGCCTGGTCGATCACGCCGAGCTGGCGCGCGCGCTCGGTGGTGGAGGGCGACTTGCTGTAGCCGATCACGCGCTTGACCAGGCCGGCACGCTTGAGCGCCAGGGCGAAGGAGCCGCCCATCAAGCCGCAACCGATGACGCCGAGCTGGTTGAACATCGTGGTCAGTGCACGTCGATGGGGTAGGTGCCCAGCACCTTGAGGAAGGCGCACAGGCCGCGCAGCTCCTGCAGCGCGGCTGCCACGTGAGGCTGGTCGGGGTGGCCTTGCAGGTCGATGTAGAAGTAGTACTCCCACTGGCCCGAGCGCGCCGGGCGCGACTCGAAGCGCGTCATCGACACGCCGTGCGTCTTCAGCGGCACCAGGATGTCGTGCACCGCGCCGGGCCGGTTCGGCACCGAGACGATCAGGCTGGTGCAGTCGTGCCCCGAGGCGGCCGGGCGCGGGTGGCGGTCGGGGTGCGCGAGGATCGCGAAGCGCGTGCGGTTGTGCGCTTCGTCCTGGATCGCCGGGGCGACCACGTGCAGGCCGAACTCGCCGCCGGCGCGCACGCCGGCGATCGCGGCGAGCGATGCATCCGCCGCGGCCAGCCGCGCGCCTTCGGCGTTGCTCGCGACAGGGCGGCGCTCCGCGTGAGGCAGGTGCAGCGACAGCCAGCCGTGGCATTGCGCCAGCGCCTGCGGATGCGCGCACACGGCCGTGATGCCCTCGAGCGAGTTCTCGCGGCGCAGCAGGTTGTGGCGCACCAGCAGGCTGGTCTCGCCGATGATGAAGAGGGGCGTGGTCAGGAACAGGTCGAGCGAGCGCGTGACCACGCCTTCGGTGGAGTTCTCCACCGGCACGACGCCGAAGTCGGCCGAGCCGGCCACGGTGTTGTGCAGCACCTCGTCGAAATTGGCGCAAGGCAGCTTGACGATCGACGAGCCGAAGAAGCCCAGCGCCGCCTCCTCGCTGAAGGTGCCGGCCGGGCCGAGGTAGGCCACGCGCGTGGGCGTCTCCAGCGCGCGGCAGGCCGACATGATCTCGCGCCAGATCGGCGCGACGCTCTCGGCGCGCAGCGGGCCGGGGTTGGCGGCCTTCAGGCCGTCGATCACCTGCGCCTCGCGCTCGGGGCGGAACACCACCGAGCCTTCCTTCTTCTTCAGCTCGCCGACGCGGCTGGCGATCGCGGCGCGGCGGTTCAGCAGGGCGAGCAGCTCGCGGTCGACCGCGTCGATCTGGTGGCGCAGCGCGAGCAGATCGGGGTGGGGCGCGGTGGTCGACGGGTCAGCAGCCATGATGCGGCGCAAATTCTCGCATCACTTGGAAGCGGCCTTCGCCGGCGGGCGCGGCCCCTTGGGCGCCGAAGCGCCCGCGGCCGGCGCCGCGATCCCCAGGCTCGCCTGCACCTTGGCCTGCAGTACCTGCACGCGCGAATCGAGCAGCGGGCCGGCCTCGGCCACGAGCTTCTGCGTGAAGGCGCCCTGAATCTCGGGCAGCTGCTGCTGGAATTTCTTGTTGACCGGCGATTCCAGCCAGGCGACGAGCTGCTTCAGCTCGTCCTCGCTGAACTTCTGCTCGATCTGCGCGCCGTAGGCCTGCGGCGCGATCTTCAGCGCGCGCTCGGCGAGGATGGGCGCGGCCTCGTCGACGTACTTGCGCAGCTCGGCGTCGACCGCCTTGGCGGCGGCCTCACGCTTGTCGGGCGGCACCTGGGTCTGCAAGGTCGCGCCGGCGGCCTGCATCAGCTTGAGCGCCGGGCGTTCGACGATGCTGCGCGCCAGGTCTTCGATGCTGGCCTGCTGCAGCTTGAGCAGCCGCGTCACCAGTTCCTGTTTGGCAGGGCTCGTTTGTGCGTGCGCCAGCGAAGCGCCGGCGACCAGCGCCATGAAGATCCACTTGCGCATCACTGCTCCTCGGAGCCCGCGGGCTCGCTGCCATTCTCGTTGGCATCGTTCTCGACGATGCGCTGCAGGCCGATCAGCTTGGCGCCTTCGTCCAGCGCGATCAGCGTCACGCCCTGCGTCGCGCGGCCCAGCTCGCGGATCTCGGAGACGCGCGTGCGCACCAGCACGCCGGTGTCGGTGATCAGCATGATCTCGTCGTCGGCACGCACCAGCGTGGCGGCGACCACCTTGCCGTTGCGCTCGCTCTGCTGGATCGCGATCATTCCCTTGGTGCCGCGGCCGTGGCGCGTGTACTCGACGATCGAGGTGCGCTTGCCGTAGCCGTTCTCGGTGGCGCACAACACGCTGATGCGTGTTGTGTCATCTCCCACGCTCTGCGTGTCGTCCTGATCGGCGACCAGCATCGCGATCACGCTCTGGCTGTCGCCCAGATCCATGCCGCGCACGCCGCGGGCGTTGCGGCCCATCGCGCGCACGTCGTCCTCGTCGAAGCGCACCGCCTTGCCGCCGTCGGAGAACAGCATCACGTCGTGCTTGCCGTCGGTCAGCGCGGCGCCGATCAGGTAGTCGCCTTCATCCAGGTCGACGGCGATGATGCCGGCCTTGCGCGGGTTGCTGAACTCGTCCAGCGCGGTCTTCTTCACCGTGCCCTGCGCGGTGGCGAAGAACACGTAGTGGTCGGCCGGAAAGCTGCGGAACTCGCCGGTCAGCGGCAGCACCACGTTGACCTTCTCGCCCGGCTGCAGCGGGAACATGTTGACGATCGGCTTGCCGCGCGAGTTGCGCGAGCCCTGCGGCACCTCCCACACCTTGAGCCAGTAGACGCGCCCGCGCGTCGTGAAGCACAGGATGTAGTCGTGCGTGTTGGCGATGAAGAGCTGGTCGATCCAGTCGTCTTCCTTGGTCGCGGTGGCCTGCTTGCCGCGCCCGCCGCGCTTCTGCGCGCGGTATTCGCCCAGCGGCTGGCTCTTGATGTAGCCGGTGTGCGAGAGCGTCACCACCATGTCGGTGGGCGTGATCAGGTCTTCGGTGCCCAGATCCTGCGCGTTGTGCTCGATCGTGCTGCGGCGCGCGCCCACCTTGGTCTGGCCGAACTCCTGCTTGAGAGCGGTGAGCTCTTCCGAGATGATCGCGGTGACGCGCTCGGGCCGCGCGAGGATGTCGAGCAGGTCGGCGATCTGCGCCATCACGTCCTTGTACTCGCCGATGATCTTGTCCTGCTCCAGCCCGGTCAGGCGCTGCAGGCGCATCTGCAGGATCTCGCCGGCCTGGTCTTCGGATAGGCGGTACAGACCGTCGGGCTGCAGGCCGTAGTGGCGCGGCAGGCCCTCGGGGCGGTAGGCGTCGCCGTTGCCTTCGACGCGCGCGAGCATCTCGCGCACCATCGAGGAATCCCAGCTCTTGCTCATCAGCGCCGTCTTGGCCACCGGCGGCGTCGGCGAGTTCTTGATGGTCTCGATGAACTCGTCGATGTTGGCCAGCGCCACCGCCAGGCCTTCGAGCACGTGGCCGCGCTCGCGCGCCTTGCGCAGCTCGTAGACGGTGCGCCGCGTCACCACCTCGCGGCGGTGCTCGAGGAAGATCTCGATCAGGTCCTTCAGGTTGCACAGCTTGGGCTGGTTGTCCACCAGCGCCACCATGTTCATGCCGAAGGTGTCCTGCAGCTGCGTCTGCTTGTACAGGTTGTTCAGCACCACCTCGGGCACTTCGCCGCGCTTGAGTTCGATGACGACGCGCATGCCCGACTTGTCGGACTCGTCCTGGATGTGGCTGATGCCCTCCAGCTTCTTCTCGTGCACCAGCTCGGCGATGCGCTCGAGCAGGTTCTTCTTGTTCACCTGGTAGGGGATCTCGTCGACGATGATCGCCTGGCGCTGGCCGCGGTCGATGTCCTCGAAGTGGCACTTGGCGCGCATCACCACCTTGCCGCGCCCGGTGCGGTAGCCCTCGCGCACGCCGTTCAGGCCGTAGATGATCCCGCCGGTGGGGAAGTCTGGCGCGACGACGATCTCCATCAGCTCGTCGAGGCCGGCCTGCGGGTTCTTCAGCAGGTGGTGGCAGGCGTCGACCACTTCGTTCAGGTTCTGCGGCGGGATGTTCGTCGCCATGCCCACCGCGATGCCCGACGAGCCGTTGACCAGCAGGTTCGGCAGCCGCGTCGGCAGCACCAGCGGCTCCTGCTCCGAGCCGTCGTAGTTGGGGCCGAAGTCGACCGTCTCCTTGTCGAGGTCGGCCAGCATCTCGTGCGCGATCTTCGCCAGGCGCACCTCGGTGTAGCGCATCGCCGCGGGGTTGTCGCCGTCGACCGAGCCGAAGTTGCCCTGGCCGTCGACCAGCATGTGGCGCAGCGAGAAGGGCTGCGCCATGCGCACGATGGTGTCGTAGATCGCGGTGTCGCCGTGCGGGTGGTACTTGCCCATCACGTCGCCGACGATGCGCGCCGACTTCTTGAACGGCCGGTTCCAGTCGTTGTTCTGCTCGTGCATCGCGAACAGCGCGCGCCGGTGCACCGGCTTGAGGCCGTCGCGCGCGTCGGGCAGCGCGCGGCCCACGATGACGCTCATCGCGTAGTCGAGGTAGGAGCGGCGCATCTCCTCTTCGAGACTGATGGGCAGGGTTTCCTTGGCGAACTGGGTCATGCGGTGGGGCGAGCGCGACGCTCGAGGAGACGCAAGGACACGCACGGCGGCGTGGCGCCATGCGAAACAGCGCATTCTAATTGGCGCCGCTTGTCGCACGAGAGCAACATCAACCCCGACGAGTGCCGTGGCCCTGGCCAAAATCCCGTGTGCCGAAAACGCTATGGCACAATGCCGCGTCGGTGGTCAACGCCCGGTATCGAGCGTTTACCAGCACCATCCGAACCCGGGTCGGACGTCATTGCAGACTCAATGCCAATTCCCTCGAGAGGAGAATCATGAAGAAACTGAACACGGTGGCCTCGCTCTTCGCAACCGCTGCCCTGGCTGCCGCGGCTTCGACCGCCTCCGCACAGACCGTCATCGACAACTGGGTCGACAGCAACGGCAACGTGTGGAAGAACGGCACGAACGAACTGTGCTGGCGCGATGGCTTCTGGACGCCTGCCACCGCCAAGGAAGAGTGCGATGGCGCGCCCAAGAAGGCTCCGCCGCCTCCGCCGCCCGCCCCGGCTCCGGCCCCCGCGCCGGCGCCCGCCCCGGCCGCCCCGCCGCCCGCCCCGGCTCCGGTCGTCGTGCCGGCCGCGCCGACCAGCGAGAAGGTCACCTTCGCCGCCGACGCCTTCTTCGATACCGACAAGGCCGTGCTCAAGCCCGAAGGCAAGGCCAAGCTGGATGACCTGGTCAGCAAGATGGCCGGCATCAACCTCGAAGTCATCATCGCCGTCGGCCACACCGACAGCGTGGGCTCCGATGCCTACAACCAGAAGCTGTCGGTGCGCCGCGCCGATGCCGTCAAGGCCTACCTGACCAGCAAGGGTGTCGAGAAGAACCGCGTCTACACCGAAGGCAAGGGCGAGAAGCAGCCCGTCGCCGACAACAAGACCAAGGAAGGCCGGGCGAAGAACCGCCGCGTCGAGATCGAGGTCGTCGGTACGCGCACCAAGAAGTGATCTTCGGATCCTTCTGACGGGAACCCGCCCCTCGGCGGGTTTCGGTTCCAGGAACCCCGCCTCGGCGGGGTTTCTCGTTTCCGGGCTTGCCTTCGCTACGATTCGCTTCATGGACACGACGACCAACGCCGACCCGCAGGAGCTCGCCAAGTTCAGCGAGCTGGCCCACCGCTGGTGGGACCCCGACAGCGAATTCCGCCCGCTGCACCAGATCAACCCGCTGCGCCTGGAGTGGATCGCCGGCTTCGTGCCGTTGTCCGGCAAGCGTGTGCTCGACGTCGGCTGTGGCGGCGGCATCCTCGCCGACTCGATGGCGCGTCGCGGCGCCGACGTGCTGGGCATCGACCTGGCCGCCAAGCCGCTCAAGGTGGCGCAACTGCACGCGATGGAAGCCGGCACCGCCTCGGTGAGCTACCGCGAGGTGGCCGTGGAGGCGCTCGCCGCCGAGTCGCCCGCCGCCTTCGACGTCGTCACCTGCATGGAGATGCTCGAGCACGTGCCCGATCCGTCGTCGGTGGTGCGCGCCTGCGCGGCGCTCGCCAAGCCGGGCGGCTGGGTGTTCTTCTCCACCATCAACCGCAACCCGAAGTCCTTCCTGTTCGCCATCGTCGGTGCCGAGCACGTGCTGCAGCTGCTGCCCAAGGGCACGCACGAATTCGCGCGCTTCATCCGCCCGAGCGAGCTGGTCGGCTGGTGCCGCGAGGCCGGGCTCGACGCCACGGCCACGCGCGGCCTCGAATACAACCCGATCACGCGGCGCTACTGGCTGTCGGCCGACACCAGCGTCAACTACTTGATCGCCTGCCGCAAGCCGGGATGACGATGCCGGCCGTGCGCGCAGTGCTGTTCGACCTCGACGGCACGCTGATCGACTCCGCCTCCGACCTCGCCGGCGCCGGCAACGACATGCGCGCCGCGCGCGGCCTGCCGCTGCTGCCGCTGGCGCACTTCCGCCCGATGGTGGGTTCCGGCGCGCGCGGCATGCTCGGCCGCGCCTTGCAGGTGCAGCCAGGCGATGCCGAGTTCGAGGCGCTGCGCGACGAGTTCCTCTCGCGCTACGAAGCGCGCATGACCCGCGAGACGCGCCTGTTCGACGCGATGCGCCCGGTGCTCGACGCGCTGCGCGAGGCCGCGCGGCCCTGGGGCATCGTCACCAACAAGGCGACGCGCTTCTCCGAGCCGCTGGTGCGCTCGCTCGGCCTGCTCGACGAGGCCGCGACGCTGGTGTGCGGCGACACCACCCCGCATTCCAAGCCGCATCCGGCGCCGCTGCTCGAAGCGGCGCGGCGCATCGACATCGAGCCCGCGCACTGCGTCTACGTCGGCGACGACCTGCGCGACGTGCAGGCCGGCCGCGCCGCGGGCATGCGCACCGTCGCGGCGGCCTGGGGCTACCTCGGCGAAGGCGAGCACATTGAGGCCTGGGGCGCCGACCACGTGATCGAAACGCCCGGCGAGCTCTTGAAGCTGCTCGCTCTGGCCTAAACTACCGGTTTCTGGGGCTGACCTGGCTTCGACGTGGGTGCGGAGTTGGTTCAGGGCATGCCGAGCACCAGTACGCTCGTAAATCCACTGGAACAAAGTAACTGCGAACGACGAACGTTTCGCTCTCGCCGCTTAACACCGGTGAGCCTCTCAACGGTTGGCCGATGGGCCGGGCCCGCAAGGGCTGAGAGGTCATACACATTGGCTGGTTTCCGGTCGGGTCACTCGGCCGGGAGCGAGATCTAGTGACTGGCGGGTGAGGTAGCGTGCCGCTGCGCGACCGCTCCCGCGAGACTCAAATCAGACGGCTACGCATGTAGAACTGGCCAGCGATGGCTTGCGGACGGGGGTTCGATTCCCCCCAGCTCCACCA
>JAKOZT010000147.1 GCA_029779845.1 Pseudomonadota bacterium
GGCAGCACCATCGCGCGCTGCGGCGCGCGCGCCTCGTGGGCCGCGGCCGACGCCATCGCGAGCGCGCCGCGCACCGGGCGCAGCTCGCCGGCCAGCGAGAGTTCGCCGGCGAACTCGAAGGCTTCGAGCTTCGCCGCATCGACCTGCCCGCTCGCGGCCCGGATGCCGATCGCGATCGGCAGGTCGAAGCGGCCCGACTCCTTCGGCAGGTCGGCCGGCGCGAGGGTCACCGTGATTCGCTTGTTCGCGGGCCACTCGAGGCCGCTGGTCTGCAGCGCGGCGCGCACGCGTTCGCGCGCCTCCTTCACCTCGGTGTCGGCCAGGCCCACGAGCGTGACGCTGGGCAGCCCGTTGGCCAGGTGCACCTCCACCGTGACGGGCGGCGAGCGCAGGGCATCGAGGGCGCGGCTGTGGACGACGGCGAGCGACATGCAGCCGATTGTTCGGAGCACGGCCCGCAGCGTCTGTCCCCCGCGCGGGCGCTCTGCGGGGGATCCCCGGCCTCCCCACGAAGGGGGTGCGCTACAGTCGGCGCGACCGCCTTCGCACCGCATGAACCTCACCCAGCTGCGCTACTTCGTCCGCGTTGCCGAGATGGGCAGCTTCAGCAAGGCCGCCATCGAGCTCGACGTAGCGCAGCCCGCGCTGAGCCGCCAGGTGCGCCTGCTCGAGACCGACCTGCGCGTGACGCTGCTGCAGCGCACCGGCCGCGGCGTGCTGCTCACCGAGGCCGGCAAGCGTCTCTACGACCACGCGGTGAGCATCCTGCAGCTGGTGGCGCATGCGCGCGAGGACATCAGCGCGAATCGCGACGAGGCCACCGGCCGCATCGTCGTCGGACTGCCGCCCAGCATGGGCCGCATGCTCACGCTGCCGCTGGTCGACGCGTTCAAGCAGCACCTGCCGAAGGCGCGGCTGGCGATCGTCGAGGGCCTGTCGGCGCACATCGTCGAGTGGATCTCCACCGGGCGCGTGGATCTCGGCCTGATCCACAACCCCGACGCCAACCCCGCCATCGAGACGCTCCACGTGCTCGATGAGCCCCTGTGCCTCGTCAGCGCGGCGCCGAAGGCGCGCGCGCCGGCGCGCCCGGCGGCGCCGCTGCCCTTCGGCGAACTCGTCAAGCTGCCGCTGGTGCTGCCCGAGCCCAGCCACGCGATCCGCAAGTTGCTCGAGACGCAGGCGGCCCTGGCCGGCCTGAAGCTGACGATCGCCTACGAGGTGTCGAGCGTCAGCGCCATCCTGGAGTTGGTGCGCAGCGGGCACGGCCACGCCGTGCTGGCGCCCAGCGCGATCACCGCCTCGGGGCAGGCCAGCGCGTTCCGCATGCGGCCGCTGGCCGGCAGCGTGCTGAGCAGCACGCTGTGCATGGCGGTGTCGGCGCACAAGCCGGCCACACCGCTGGTCAAGCAGGCGATGCGCCTGCTGCGCGAGCTGGTGCAGGCCAGCGTCGAGAAGTCGCCTCTCCATAACAGGATGCGATAGCTGCTAGCGGGGGGCTCGCTTGGCGGGGGCGGGTGCGCGCCGCAGAATCGGCCTCCCTTCCATTGCGAGCGAGTGCGCACGCCCATGCCCGACCGCCTGACCGGCATTTCCTCGATGGCCACGCGCGCCTTGCTGGCCGAGCTCGCGAGCGCCTACGAGGCGCGCAGCGGCGTTGGCGTGGCGATCGAGTCGGTGGGGGGCGTCGATGCCGCCAAGCGCGTGCAAGCTGGCGAGGCCTTCGACGTGGTGGTGCTCGCGTCCGATGCGCTGGCGAAGCTGGCCGAGGCCGGGCGGGTGCTCGCCGGCAGCGTCGTCGAGCTGGTGCATTCCGGCGTCGCGGTGGCGGTGAAGGCCGGCGCGCCGCGGCCGGACCTTTCGACCGAAGACGCCTTCAGGCGTGCCGTGCTGTCGGCACCGTCCATCGGCTACTCGACCGGCCCGAGCGGTACCGCCCTGCTGGCGCTGTTCGAGCGCTGGGGCATCACTTCGCAGCTGCAGGGCCGCCTCGTGCAGGCGCGCGCTGGCGTGCCGGTGGGCACGCTGGTGGCCAGCGGGGAGGTCGCGCTCGGCTTCCAGCAGCGCTCGGAGCTGATCCATCTCGCCGGCATCGACCTCGTGGGCGATCTGCCCGACGCGATCCGCATCGACACGATCTTCTCGGCCGGCGTGTGCGCGGCCTCCACGCAACCCGACGCCGCGCGCGCGCTGCTGGCCTACTTCGCCTCGCCCGACACCGCCGAGGCGAAGCGCCGCCAGGGCATGACCCCGGCCTGAGATCCACAGGAGCCCCCCGATGATCATCGACATCCACGGCCACTACACCACCGCGCCCAAGGCGCTGGAGGACTGGCGCAACCGGCAGATCGCCGGCATCAAGGATCCCGCGCAGAAGCCCAAGGTGAGCGAGCTCAAGCTCTCCGACGACGAGATCCGCGAGACCATCGTCACCAACCAGCTGGCGAAGATGAAGGAGCGCGGCTCCGACCTGACGGTGTTCAGCCCGCGCGCCAGCTTCATGGCCCACCACATCGGTGACTTCGAGGTGTCGAGCACCTGGGCGGCGATCTGCAACGAGCTCTGCTACCGCGTTTCGCAGCTGTTCCCCGACCACTTCATCCCTGCGGCGATGCTGCCCCAGAGCCCGGGCGTCGACCCGAAGAGCTGCCTTCCCGAGCTGGTGAAGTGCGTCGAGCAGTACGGCAACGTGGCGATCAACCTCAACCCCGATCCCTCGGGCGGCCACTGGAAGGAGCCGCCGCTGACCGACCGCCACTGGTACCCCATCTACGAGAAGATGGTCGAGTACGACATCCCGGCGATGATCCACGTCAGCACCTCGTGCAACGCCTGCTTCCACACCACCGGCGCGCACTACATCAACGCCGACACCACGGCGGTGATGCAGCTGATCCAGGGCGACCTGTTCAAGGATTTCCCGACGCTGAAGTTCGTGATCCCGCACGGCGGCGGCGCCGCCCCCTACCACTGGGGGCGCTACCGTGGCCTCGCGCAGGAGCTGAAGAAGCCGCTGCTGAAGGACCATCTGCTGAAGAACATCTTCTTCGACACCTGCGTCTACCACCAGCCGGGCATCGACCTGCTGACCAAGGTGATCCCGGTCGACAACATCCTGTTCGCCAGCGAGATGATCGGCGCGGTGCGCGGCGTGGATCCGGAAACCGGCAACTACTACGACGACACCAAGCGCTACATCGAGGCGAGCACCTTGCTGACGGCGGCGCAGAAGCAGCAGATCTACGAAGGCAATGCGCGGCGGGTGTACCCGCGCCTCGACGCCGCTTTGAAGAAGAAGGGGATGTGAGATGTACGAACTCGGAGTCGTCTACAGGAACATCCAGCGGGCGGATGCCGCCACGGCCGACGCGCTGGCGAAGTTCGGCAGCGCCACGGTGCACGAGGCGATGGGCCGCGTCGGACTGCTCAAGCCCTACATGCGGCCGATCTACCCCGGCGCGCAGGTCTCCGGCACCGCGGTGACGGTGCTGCTGCAGCCGGGTGACAACTGGATGATGCACGTCGTCGCCGAGCAGATCCGCCCCGGCGACATCGTGGTGGCCGCCGTCACCGCCGAGTGCAGCGACGGCTACTTCGGCGACCTGCTCGCCACCAGCTTCATGGCACGCGGCGCGCGCGCACTGGTGATCGACGCGGGCGTGCGCGACGTGAAGACGCTGCACGAGATGGGCTTCCCGGTGTGGAGCAAGGCCATCAGCAGCAAGGGCACGATCAAGGCGACGCTGGGCTCGGTGAACATCCCGCTGGTGTGCGCGGGCATGCTGGTGACGCCGGGCGACGTGATCGTGGCCGACGACGACGGCGTGGTGTGCGTGCCGCGTGCGATGGCGGCCAAGACGCTCGAAGCCGCCGCGGCGCGCGAGGCCAACGAGGGCGAGAAGCGAGCCAGGCTCGCCTCGGGCGTGCTCGGGCTGGACATGTACAAGATGCGCGAGCCGCTGGAAAAGGCCGGGCTCAAGTACATCGACTGATGGCGATGAACGCGAGCGCAGCGCCGGGCCGCCCCAAGCAAGCGAGCATCCCCTCGGGGGATCGCCGCGTGTACTCGCGCGGCGAGGGGCTGTCATGATCGCGTTGATCGGTTATGGCGAGGTCGGGAAGATCCTGGCGGAAGACCTGCGGGCGCGCGGCGAAGCGGTCACGGCCTTCGACCTGAAGCTCGGTGGTGAAAGCGGCAATGCGATGCGCGCGCATGCGGCGCAGCACGGCGTCGCGCTCGCCGCCTCGCCGGCCGACGCGGTGCGCGAGGCCGAACTGATCGTCTCCGCCGTCACCGCCAGCCAGGCCGTGCCGGTGGCGCAGGCCTGCGCAGGCGGCATCGCAAGAGGCGCCTTCTTCCTCGACTTCAACTCCGCCTCGCCGGGCGCGAAATGCCGCGCCGCGCAGATCGTCAACGCTTCCGGCGGCCGCTACGTCGAAGGCGCGGTGATGACCTCGGTGCCGCCCTACCGCATCCAGGTGCCGCTGCTGCTCGGCGGGCCGGATGCGGCGGCGCTCGAACCGGTGCTTGCCGGCCTCGGCTTCGCGCCCAAGGTCGCGAGCGACAGGCTCGGCGTCGCCAGCGCCACCAAGATGTGCCGCAGCGTGATGATCAAGGGCCTGGAGGCGATGGTCATCGAGAGCTTCACGGCAGCGCGCCACTACGGCGTCGAAGACGCGGTGATCGCTTCGCTGCGCGAAACCTTCCCCGCGATCGACTGGGAGAAGCAGGCCGCCTACTTCTTCCAGCGCGTGATCGAACACGGCCGGCGCCGCAGCGAGGAAGTGCGCGAAGTCGCACAGACGGTGCGCGAAGCCGGCCTGGAACCCTGGAGCGCCGCCGGCACCGCCGAGCGCCAGGCCTGGGTGGCCGATCTGGCCGACGCCGGATTGTTCGGCGCGCGCGGCACGACGGACTTTGCGCGCAGCGCCGACTGGCGCAAGGAAGCCGACCGCATTCTGGCGAATGCGGGGGCCGATCGAATCCTGAAACGAGACGAGCAGTCATGACCTTCGAGAAGACCCCCGGCTGGCTGGACTGGTACGCCGGCCCCACCCAGCCGCAGTTCCGGCTGCCGCCCGGCAGCGTCGACGCGCACTGCCACGTGTTCGGCCCCGGCGCCGAATTCCCCTTCGCGCCCGAGCGCAAGTACACGCCCTGCGATGCGAGCAAGGCGCAGCTCTTCGCGCTGCGCGACCACCTCGGCTTCGCGCGCAACGTGATCGTGCAGGCCACCTGCCACGGCGCCGACAACCGCGCGATGGTCGATGCCTGCCTCGCCTCCGGCGGCAAGGCGCGCGGCGTCGCGACCGTCAAGCGCAGCGTCAGCGATGCCGAGCTGCGGCAATTGCATGAAGCCGGCGTGCGCGGCGTGCGCTTCAACTTCGTCAAGCGCCTCGTGGACTTCACGCCCAAGGACGAGCTGATGGAGATCGCCGGGCGCATCGCGAAACTCGGCTGGCACGTGGTGATCTACTTCGAGGCGGTCGACCTGCCCGAGCTGTGGGACTTCTTCACCAGCCTGCCCACCACGATCGTTGTCGACCACATGGGCCGCCCCGACGTGAGCCTGCCGGTGGACGGCCCGCAGTTCGAGCTGTTCGTGAAGTTCATGCGCGAGTACCCGAACGTGTGGAGCAAGGTGTCGTGCCCCGAGCGCCTGAGCGTCTCCGGCCCGCCGGCGCTGAACGGCGAACGCCACGCCTACCGCGACGTGATCCCGTTCGCGCGCCGCATCGTCGAGACCTTCCCGGACCGTGTGCTGTGGGGCACCGACTGGCCGCACCCGAACCTGAAGAACCACATGCCCGACGACGGGCTGCTGGTCGACTTCATCCCGCACATCGCGACCACGGCCGAGCTGCAACGCAAGCTCCTGGTCGACAACCCGATGCGCCTGTACTGGCCGGAGGAACTCTGATGGCACTCGACAAACCCTACAAGAACGTTCCCGGCACGACGATCTTCGACGCCGAGCAGTCGCGCAAGGGCTACCACCTGAACCAGTTCTGCATGTCGCTGATGAAAGCCGAGAACCGCGCGCGCTTCAAGGCGAACGAACGCGCCTACCTCGACGAGTGGCCGATGACGGAAGAGCAGAAGCTCGCCGTGCTGGCGCGCGACCTGAACCGCTGCATCGCGCTGGGCGGCAACATCTACTTCCTGGCCAAGATCGGCGCCACCGACGGCAAGAGCTTCCAGCAGATGGCCGGCAGCATGACCGGCATGAGCGAAGAGGAATACCGCGACATGATGATCAAGGGCGGACGCGACCCGAAATGGGGAAGGAACTGAACATGGCGCGCATCACCGCTTCCGTCTACACCTCGCACGTGCCGGCCATCGGCGCGGCCATCGACCTCGGCAAGACCGGCGAGCCCTACTGGCAGCCGCTGTTCAAGGGCTACGAGTTCTCCAAGCAGTGGATGAAGGAGAACACGCCCGACGTGATCTTCCTCGTCTACAACGACCACGCCACCGCGTTCAGCCTGGAGCTGATCCCGACCTTCGCGATCGGCTGCGCGGCCGAGTTCAAGCCCGCCGACGAAGGCTACGGCGCGCGCCCGGTGCCCACGGTGATCGGCCACCCGGAACTCGCCTCGCACATCGCGCAAAGCGTGATCCAGGACGACTTCGACCTCACCATCGTCAACAAGATGGACGTGGACCACGGCCTGACGGTGCCGCTGAGCCTGATGTGCGGCCAGCCGCAGGCCTGGCCCTGCCCGGTGATCCCCTTCGCGGTCAACGTGGTGCAGTACCCGGTGCCCTCGGGCCGGCGCTGCT
Organism: Pseudomonadota bacterium; assembly: GCA_029779845.1. Classification (GTDB taxonomy): domain Bacteria; phylum Pseudomonadota; class Gammaproteobacteria; order Burkholderiales; family Burkholderiaceae_C; genus Piscinibacter. Next base: position 6,788 of record JAKOZT010000147.1, read on the forward strand.
TCCAGCTCGGCCAGGCGATCCGCCGCGCGGTGGAGAGCTACGACGAGCCGCTGAAGGTGCAGATCTGGGGCACCGGCGGCATGAGCCACCAGCTGCAGGGCGCGCGCGCCGGGCTGATCAACGCCGCGTGGGACAACCGCTTCCTCGACCGCCTGATCGCCGACCCGGCCGACCTCGCGACCATGCCGCACCTCGAATACGTGCAGGAGGCCGGCTCGGAGGGCATCGAGCTGGTGATGTGGCTGATCGCGCGCGGCGCGATGTCGGATGTCGCCGGCAGCGGCAAGGCGCCGAAGGTCGCGCATCGCTTTTTCCACGTGCCGGCGAGCAACACCGCCGTGGGCCACCTGATCCTGGAGAACCAATGAGCAAGACCATCCGCGTTGCACTGGCCGGCGCCGGCGCCTTCGGCATCAAGCACCTCGATGCGATCAAGCTGATAGCCGGTGTGCAGGTCACCTCGCTGATCAGCCGCGATATCGAAAAGACCAAGGAGACGGCGGCGAAGTACGGCATCGGCCACTGCACGACGGAGCTCGCCGACAGCCTGGCGCGGCCCGACGTGGATGCGGTGATCCTGTGCACGCCGACGCAGATGCACGCCTCGCAGGCGATCGCGTGCATGAAGGCCGGCAAGCACGTGCAGGCGGAGATCCCGCTCGCCGATTCGCTGCGCGACGCCTATGCGGTGGTCGACCTGCAGCAGCAGACCGGGCTGGTGGCGATGTGCGGTCATACGCGGCGCTTCAACCCCAGCCACCAGTGGGTGCGCCGCAAGATCGTCGCGGGCGAGCTGAACATCCAGCAGATGGACGTGCAGACCTACTTCTTCCGCCGCACGAACATGAATGCGCTCGGCCAGCCGCGCAGCTGGACCGACCACCTGCTGTGGCACCACGCGGCGCACACGGTGGACCTGTTCGCCTACCAGGCGCGCAGCCCGATCGTGAAGGCCAATGCGGTGCAGGGGCCCATCCATCCGAACCTGGGCATCGCGATGGACATGAGCATCCAGCTCAAGGCCGCGAACGGCGCGATCTGCACGCTGTCGCTCTCCTTCAACAACGACGGCCCGCTGGGCACCTTCTTCCGCTACATCGGCGACAGCGGCACCTACATCGCGCGCTACGACGATCTGGTCGACGGCAAGGATCAGAAGATCGACGTCTCCAAGGTCGACGTCTCGATGAACGGCATCGAGCTGCAGGACCGCGAGTTCTTCGCCGCGATCCGCGAAGGCCGCGAGCCGAACGCGAGTGCGGCGCAGGTGCTGCCCTGCTACGAGGTGCTGCATGACCTGGAACGCCAGCTCGCGCAGGGCTGACGAGGCGATGAAGACGCGGCGCGTCGGCCCCTTCGAGGTCTCGGCCATCGGGCTGGGCTGCATGAACCTCGTGCATGCCTACGGCACGCCGCCGCCGGAGGAGGCCGCGCAGGCCTTGCTGCGCGAGGCGCTGGACCTCGGCATCACCTTCTTCGACACCGCCGCGCTGTACGGCTTCGGCGCCAGCGAGGAGCTGATCGGCCGCACGCTCGCGGCCGACCGCGACAGGTTCGTGCTGGCCAGCAAATGCGGGCTGCACGGCGTGGACGGCAAGCGCGTCGTCGATGGCCGGCCCGAGACGCTCAAGTGGAGCTGCGAGCAAAGCCTGAAGCGCCTGCGCACCGACCGCATCGACCTGTTCTACCTGCACCGCTGGGACCGCAACGTGCCGATCGAGGACAGCGTCGGCGCGCTGGGCGATCTGGTGCGCGAGGGCAAGGTGCGCTCGATCGGCCTGTCGGAAGTGTCCGCCGCGACGCTCCGGCGCGCGCACGCCGTGCACCCGATCTCGGCCTTGCAGACCGAGTACTCGCTGTGGACGCGCAACCCGGAGATCGCGGTGCTCGACGCCTGCCGCGAGATCGGCGCCGCCTTCGTCGCCTTCTGCCCGCTGGCCAGAGGCTTTCTCGGCGGCGAATTGCGCGACGTGTCCACGCTCCAAGCGAAGGATCTGCGCCGCACGATGCCGCGCTTCGAGCCGGCCAGCTACGCCGCCAACCTGACGCTGCTGGACGGCTTCATCTCCATCGCCGACGAATTGCAGTGCACGCCGGCGCAGCTCGCGCTCGCCTGGGTGCTCTCGCGCGGCGAGCATGTGCTGCCGATCCCCGGCACGACCCGCATCGCGCATCTGCGCGACAACGCGAAGGCCGCCGAGATCGGCCTGTCGGCCTCGACGCTGGCGCGGCTCGACGCGCTGATCAACCAGCGCACGGTGACGGGGCCGCGCTACGACGCCGCCGCGCAGGCCGGCGTCGACACCGAGGAGTTCTGAGCGCATGGCCGCGCGCCCCGCGCTCGTGCTGCTGCCCGGCCTGATGTGCGACCGCGCCGTCTGGGCGCCGCAGCTCGAGGCCTTCGCGGCCACGCACGAATGCTTCGTGCCCGACTACGGCACGCGCGGCTCGCTCGCCGCGATGGCCGAGCAGGTGCTCGCCGAAGCGCCACCCGGCCCGCTGGCGGTGGCCGGGCATTCGATGGGCGGGCGCGTCGCCTTCGAGATGTGGGCGCGCGCGCCCGGGCGCGTCGAACGCCTCGCGCTGCTCGACACCTCGTACCACCCGCTGCCGCCGGGCGAAGAAGGCGAGCGCGAACGCGCCGGCCGCCACGCGCTGCTCGACCTGGCGCGCGCGCAGGGCCTGCGCGCGATGGCGCGGGAGTGGGCCAGGGGCATGGTGCATGCGAGCCGGCTCGGCACGCCGCTGTTCGATGCCATCCTCGACATGTTCGAGCGCGGCAGCGTCGAGGCCTTCGCCGCGCAGATCGCCGCGCTGCTGGCGCGCCGCGATGCCGCTGCGCTGCTGGAGACCGTCAGTGTGCCCACGCTGGTGCTGTGCGGCCGCGACGACGCCTGGAGCCCGCCGGCGCGCCACGAATTCATGCAGCAGCGCATCGCGGGATCGACGCTCGCGCTGATCGAGCGCTGCGGCCACATGAGCACGATGGAGCAGCCCGGGGCGGTCAACGCAGCGCTGCGCGATTGGCTCGCACGACCCACCTTCAGTTGAGTCAGGTCAAGCCGCGGGCTGGCGCGGCTTGGCTCAATCGCGGTCCACCCACCCGGTGAGGAGACCCCACCATGAGCCATTCCATTCCCGGCACCACGCTGTTCGACGGCGCGATGGCCCGCAAGGGCTACGCGCTGAACAAGATGTGCTTCTCGTTCAACGATGCCGCCAACCGCGAGGCCTTCCTGCGCGACGAGGACGGCTTCTGCGCGCGCTACCAGCTCACGCCGGCGCAGCGCGAGGCGGTGCGCTCGCGCAGCGTGCTGGCGATGCTGGACGCCGGCGGCAACGCCTACTACCTCGCCAAGCTGGCGGGCATCTTCGGCCTGGACATGCAGGACATCGGCGCGCAGCAGACCGGCATGAGCAAGGAGGCCTTCCAGGCCAAGCTGCTCGAAGCGGGGAGGGCCTGATCATGGCGAAGATCGTCGGCGGCATCATGACCTCGCACGTGCCCATGCTGGGCCGTGCCATCGCGCGCAACCTGCAGGGCGACGCCTACTTCAAGCCCTGGTTCGACGGCTTTGCGGCGGTGCACCGCTGGCTCGCCGAAGTGAAGCCCGACGTGGCGGTGATGGTCTACAACGACCACGGCCTGAACTTCTTTCTCGACAAGATGCCCACCTTCGCGGTCGGCGCGGCGCCGCAGTACCGCAACGCCGACGAGGGCTGGGGCATCCCGGTGCTGCCGGCCTTCGAGGGCGACGTCGACCTGTCGTGGCACCTGATCGAATCGCTGGTGAACGACGAGTTCGACCTCACCACCTGCCAGGAGATGCTGGTCGACCACGCATTCACGCTGCCGATGGCGATGCTCTGGCCCGGCAACGGCGCCTGGCCGGTGCGCACGGTGCCGGTGTGCATCAACACCGTGCAGTACCCGCTGGCCAGCGCGAAGCGCTGCTGGAAGCTCGGCGAGGCGATCGGCCGCGCGGTGCACTCGTGGAAGAACGACGCCCGGGTGGTGGTGATCGGCACCGGCGGGTTGTCGCACCAGCTCGACGGCGAGCGCGCCGGCTTCATCAACAAGGAGTTCGACCTGCGCTTCATGGCCAGCCTCGAATCCGACCCGCAGTGGGCCACGCGCTACAGCAACGCCGAGCTGGTGGAGAAGACCGGCACGCAGGGCATCGAGCTGCTGATGTGGCTGATCACGCGCGCCGCGCTGAACGGGCGGGTGAGCAAGCTGCATTCGAACTACCACATCCCGATCTCGAACACGGCCGCCGGGCTGATGCTGTTCGACAACCAGTAGAGCCCCGCACCAATTCGGGGACCCGGCCCGCCGCGCACGTTATCCGTGCGCCGGCGGGCCTTTTCACGTTGGTTTGACATCCGCGCGGCGCCCTCCTGGGGCGCGCATGGGGTGGCGCTTCGTGGCACGGAAGCTGCAGACCGGTTGGGCGACCTCGTTCACCCACACCCAACCGGAGCCCACCTCATGAAGAAGACCGTTCTCGCTTTTGCAGCATCGGCCGCGCTCGCCGGCTTCGCCGCGCCCGCGTTCGCCGACGATGGCCTGAGCGCCAACCTCTCGCTGACCACCAAGTACAAGTACCGCGGCCAGGACCAGAGCGATCCCGCCAAGAGCTTCCTGCCGGCCGTGCAGGGCGGCTTCGACTACACGGCCGGCGGCCTGTACGTCGGCAACTGGAACTCCTCGATCGGCTTCGCCGGCGGCACGGAGATGGACTTCTACGGCGGCTACAAGGGCGACCTCGGCTCGGGCCTGGGCTACGACGTGGGCCTGCTGCAGTACTACTACCCGGGCAACGGCACCTCCGACGCGAACACCACCGAGATCTACGGCGCGCTGAGCTGGGAGTTCCTGACCGCCAAGTACTCGCACACCGTGTCGAGCAAGTACTTCGGCATCACCGAGGGCCGCGGCACCGGCTACCTCGACCTCGCCGCCAACTACGAACTGATGAAGGGCCTGACGCTGAACGCGCACGTCGGCTTCACGCGCCTGCCCGGCGACGCGAAGGACGCCACCGGCCTGGCCGACTACACCGACTACAAGCTCGGCGCCACCTACGACCTCGGCAGCGGCTTCAGCCTCGCCGGCGCCTACGTGGCGGCGAACAAGAAGTCGGTGTGGGGCGATGTCAACAAGGGCCGCGTGGTGGTCACGCTGACCAAGGCGCTGTGAGCGCCGCTCACGGCTCGCTCAACTCAACCGAGAGGGGATTCCCATGAAGATGGTGACCGCGATCGTCAAGCCGTTCAAGCTCGACGAAGTGCGTGAGGCCCTGAGCGCCATCGGCGTGCAGGGCATCACGGTGACCGAAGTGAAGGGCTTCGGCCGCCAGAAGGGCCACACCGAGCTGTACCGCGGTGCGGAGTACGTCGTCGACTTCCTGCCCAAGGTGAAGATCGAGGCGGCGGTGGACGACGCGATCGTCGACCGCGTGATCGAGGCGATCGAAGGCGCGGCGCGCACCGGCAAGATCGGCGACGGCAAGGTGTTCGTCTCGCCGCTCGAGCAGGTGGTGCGCATCCGTACCGGCGAGACCGGCAAGGACGCGCTCTGAGCACGGCCCAACACAAGAGACAACCCATGAAGAAACTCATAACGACTCTCGCCCTGGGCCTTGCGGTCCTGGGCTTCTCGGCGGCCGCGTGGGCCCAGGCGGCGTCGGCGCCGGAGGTGGCTGCGTCCGCGGTGGCGGCGGCGGCCGATGCGGCCTCGGCCGCCGTGGCGAGCGCCGAGGCGGCTTCCGCGCCGGCCGAAGCGGCGCCCGCGCCCAAGGTCGATTCCGGCGACACCGCCTGGATGCTGACCTCCACGCTGCTGGTGATCCTGATGACGATCCCCGGCCTGGCCCTGTTCTACGGCGGCCTGGCGCGCTCGAAGAACATGCTGTCGGTGCTGATGCAGGTGTTCGTGATCTTCTCGCTGATCAGCCTGCTGTGGGCCATCTACGGCTACAGCCTGGCGTTCGCCGGCGAGGGCAACTACTTCGGCTCGCTCGAGAAGATCTTCCTGAAGGGCGTGACGCAGGAGACCTTCGGCGCGCTGACGACCATTCCCGAGTATGTGTTCGTCGCCTTCCAGGGCACCTTCGCGGCCATCACCACGGCGCTGATCGTCGGCTCGTTCGCCGAGCGCATCCGCTTCGGCGCGGTGCTGATGTTCAGCGTGCTGTGGTTCACCTTCAGCTACGTGCCGATCGCGCACATCGTCTGGGGCGGCGGCCTGCTCGGCAAGGACGGCGCGCTCGACTTCGCTGGCGGCACCGTGGTGCACATCAACGCCGGCGTGGCCGGCCTGGTGGGCGCCTACGTGCTCGGCAAGCGCCTGGGCTACGGCAAGGAGGCGTTCACGCCGCACTCGCTGACGCTGACGATGGTGGGCGCCTCGCTGCTGTGGGTGGGCTGGTTCGGCTTCAACGCCGGCTCGGCCGGCGCGGCCAACGCGCTGGCGGGCCTGGCCTTCGTCAACACCGTGCTGGCCACCGCGGCGGCGACGCTGTCGTGGATCGCCGGCGAGGCGCTGGTCAAGGGCAAGGGCTCGATGCTGGGCGCGGCCTCGGGCGCGGTGGCCGGGCTGGTGGCGGTGACGCCGGCGGCCGGCTTCGTCGGCCCGATGGGCTCGATCGTCCTCGGCCTGATCGCCGGCCTGGTGTGCCTGTGGGGCGTGGGCAGCCTGAAGAAGATGCTCGGCGCGGACGACGCGTTCGACGTGTTCGGCGTGCACGGCGTGGGCGGCATCGTCGGCGCCATCCTCACCGGCGTGTTCGCCGCGCCCAGCCTGGGCGGCACGCAGGCGGCCGATTTCGCGATCGGCCACCAGCTGTGGGTGCAGGTCAAGAGCGTGCTGCTGACGGTGGTGTGGTCGGGCGTGGTGGCCTTCATCGCCTACAAGATCACCGACGTGGTGCTCGGCCTGCGCGTGCCGGAAGACGAGGAGCGCGAGGGCCTGGACATCACCTCGCACGGCGAGACGGCGTACCACAACTGATCGCTTTTTCGCCTCGTTCCAAGGGCCGCCTGCGGGCGGCCATTTTCATGGGCTGCGGCGTTCGATGCAGCGGATGCACGGAGCGGCGCGGCAGGCGCGGCCCCGTGAGGACTCCTGCGGAGTCGGTCGGCTGCGCCGACTGCCCTGCGGTACTCGCGGCGGGGCCGCAAGACCGAGCACCGGAAGGGAGTCGGCTGTGCCGACCGCCCCATCGAAGCGCCGCAGGCGGCCCGGACAGTCCTTGCCGCGCCGGCTCGCGCAGGCCCAGCGGCGCAACCCACCCCGCATGCCTAGAATTCCTCCTCCACAGCGCCACGACCGGGTTCCCCGGATCGACCCATGGTTCCTCACCTCATCACCGCCCTGACCGGCCCGATCAACGAGCTGGAGCAGCGCATCCTCGAGTCGCTGCCGGCCATCGAGCGCTGGTTCCGGCTCGAATGGATGGAGCACACGCCGCCGTTCTACACCTCCGTGGACGTGCGCAACGCCGGCTTCAAGCTCGCGCCGGTGGACACCAACCTCTTCCCCGGCGGCTTCAACAACCTCACCGAGGAGATGCTGCCGCTGGCGGTGCAGGCGGCGATGGCGGCGATCGAGAAGATCTGCCCCGAGGCCAAGAACCTGCTGCTGATCCCCGAGAAGCACACGCGCAACACGTTCTACCTGACCAACGTGCAGCGGCTGGTGCAGATCTTCACGCAGGCCGGACTGAACGTGCGCCTGGGCTCGCTCGACGACACGATCACCGCGCCCACCGACATCGCGCTGCCCGACGGCAGCAGCCTGACGCTCGAGCCGCTGGTGCGCACGCGCGGCCGGCTCGGGCTGAAGGACTTCGATCCCTGCACCATCCTGCTCAACAACGATCTCTCGGCCGGCATCCCCAAGGTCCTCGAGAACCTGCACGAGCAGTACCTGCTGCCGCCGCTGCACGCCGGCTGGGCGATCCGGCGCAAGACGAACCACTTCCAGGCCTACGAGGAAGTGGCCAAGAAGTTCGCCAAGCTGCTGGGCATGGATCCGTGGCTGATCAACCCGATGTTCGCGCGCTGCGGCGAGGTGAACTTCAGCGACGGCACCGGCGCCGACTGCCTGATGAGCAACGCCGAGGCGCTGCTGGCCAAGATCCGCCGCAAGTACAAGGAATACGGCATCAACGAGAAGCCGTTCATCATCGTCAAGGCCGACGCCGGCACCTACGGCATGGGCATCATGACGGTGCGCGACCCGAAGGACCTGGCTGAGCTGAACCGCAAGACGCGCAACAAGATGAGCGTCATCAAGGACGGCCAGGGGGTCAGCGAGGTGATCCTGCAGGAAGGCGTGCCGACCTACGAGCGCGTCAACGACGCGGTGGCCGAGCCGGTGGTCTACATGATCGACCGCTACGTGGTCGGCGGCTTCTACCGCATCAACGCCGAGCGCGGCATCGACGAGAACCTCAACTCGCCGGGCGCGAGCTTCGTGCCGCTGGCCTTCGACGAGAGCGCCCACCTGCCGCGCCCCGGCGCCAAGCCGGGCGCGAGCGCGCCGAACCGCTTCTACATGTACGGCGTGATCGCTCGCCTGGCGATGGTGGCGGCGAGCTACGAACTGGAAGCGACCGACCCCGACGCCGAGATCTACGAGTGAGCAGCCCGCACACGGCGCGCTCCAGCCTCGCGGCGCTGACGCTGGGGGCGATCGGCGTCGTCTACGGCGACATCGGCACCAGCCCGCTGTACGCCTTCAAGGAGGTGTTCGCGCACGGCCACGTGCCGATGAGCGCGGCCAACATCCACGGCGTGCTGTCGCTGATGTTCTGGACGCTGACCGTCGTCGTCTCGCTCAAGTACGTGCTGCTGATCCTGCGCGCCGACAACAACGGCGAAGGCGGGCTGATCGCGATGCTCGCGCTGGCCTCGCGCGCGGTGGCCGACAAGCCGGTGCTGCACGCCCGGCTGCTGCTGATCGGCATCTTCGGCACCGCGATCTTCTTCGGCGACGGCGTCATCACGCCGGCGATCTCGGTGCTCTCGGCGGTCGAGGGCCTGGAGGTGGCCGCGCCGGCGCTGCACCACTGGATCGTGCCGCTGACGCTGCTGGTGCTGACGGCGCTGTTCATGGTGCAGCGCCTGGGCACGGCGAGCGTGGGGCGCTTCTTCGGGCCCGTCACCGCGCTGTGGCTGGCGGTGCTGGCGCTGCTGGGGCTGATGCACATCGCGCGCAACCCGGCCATCCTGGTGGCGTTGAACCCGGCGTATGCGATCGAGTTCATCGCCGCGCAGCCGCGCATCGCCTTCGTCGCGCTCGGCTCGGTGGTGCTGTGCGTCACCGGCGCCGAGGCGCTGTATGCCGACATGGGCCACTTCGGCAAGAAGCCGATCCGGCTCGCGTGGTTCAGCCTGGTGATGCCGGCGCTGGTGATCAACTACTTCGGCCAGGGCGCGATGCTGCTCGCGCACCCCGAGAACGCGAAGAACCCGTTCTACGAGATGGCGCCCACCTGGGCGCTGCTGCCGCTGATCGGCCTGGCCACCGCGGCCACGGTGATCGCCTCGCAGGCGCTGATCACCGCCGCCTTCTCGGTCACCAAGCAGGCCGTCCAGCTCGGCTACCTGCCGCGCCTGCGCGTGCTGCACACCTCGGTGCGCGAGACCGGCCAGATCTACCTGCCGTTCGTCAACTGGGGGCTGTACGTCTGCATCGTGCTGGCGGTGGTGCTGTTCAAGTCGTCGAGCAACCTCGCGGCGGCCTACGGCATCGCGGTGACGATCGACATGCTGATCACGACGACGATGACCTTCTTCGTGATCCGCTACGGCTGGAAGTACCCGTGGTGGCTGTGCGCGGCCGCCACCGGCTTCTTCTTCCTGGTCGACTTCACCTACTTCTCGGCCAACGTGATCAAGGTGATCGACGGCGGCTGGTTCCCGGTGGTGATCGGCGCGGTGATGTTCCTGCTGCTGATGACCTGGAAGCAGGGCCGCGCGCTGATGACCGAGCGGCTGCGCGACGACGCGATCGACCTGAAGAGCTTCCTCGAGGCGGTGTTCATCAGCCCGCCGGTGCGCGTGCCGGGCACGGCGGTGTTCCTCGTCGCCGAGCAGGGCAACGCGCCCAACGCGCTGCTGCACAACCTCAAGCACAACAAGGTGCTGCACGAGACCAACCTGTTCGTCACCGTGCGCCACCATGAGGTGCCGTGGATCGGCTTCGACAAGCGCGTGCAGATGGAGCCGCTGGGCAACGACTGCTGGCAGGTGACGCTGCACTTCGGCTTCAAGAACGACCCCGACGTGCCCGAGGCGCTGGCGCTGCTGCGCGGCCACGGGGTGCAGCTCGACGACATGGAGACGAGCTACTTCCTCTCGCGCGACATCGTGATCCCGACGCTGGGCGGCGGCATGTCGTTCTGGCGCGAGAAGCTGTTCGCCAGCATGCACCGCAACGCGGCGGCGGCGGCGGACTTCCTCAACCTGCCGGCGAACCGGGTCGTCGAACTCGGCGCCAAGGTGCAGATTTGAATTTCTTCCGCGACGTTTCGCTGCCCGCCGCGACCGCCGGTTTCGTCGCCGTGCTGGTGGGCTTCACCAGCTCGGTGGCGATCGTGTTCCAGGCCGCCACCGCGCTGGGCGCGAGCAGCGAGCAGATCGCCTCGTGGATGTGGGCGCTCGGTCTCGGCATGGGGCTGTGCACCGCGCTGCCGTCGCTCATCCTGCGCCAGCCGGTGATGGTGGCCTGGAGCACGCCCGGCGCGGCGGTGCTGGCCACCGCGGCGGCGGCCGGCGGCTTCACGCTCGCGCAGGCCACCGGCGCCTTCATCGTCTGCGCGCTGCTGATGATCGCCGCCGGCGCCAGCGGCGCCTTCGAGCGCGTGATGGACCGCATCCCGATGCCGATCGCGAGCGCCCTGCTGGCCGGCGTGCTGGCGCGCTTCGGCATGGAGGCCTTTCTCGCCGCGAAGAGCGCGCTGCCGCTGGTGCTGACGATGCTGGCGGCGTACCTCGTCGGCCGGCGCCTGTGGCCGCGCTACGCGGTGCCCGGCGTGCTGGCGGCGGGCACGGCGTTCGCGGCGCTCGCCGGCCAGCTGCATCTGGGCGGCGTGAGCTTCACGCTGACCACGCCGGTGTTCGTGATGCCCGAATTCACGCTCGCCGCGGCGGTGAGCCTCGCGCTGCCGCTCTTCGTCGTGACGATGGCCTCGCAGAACCTGCCCGGCGTGGCGGCGATCCGCGCCGCCGGCTACCAGATGCCGATCTCGAAGCTGATCACGCTGACCGGCGCGGCCACGCTGCTGCTCGCGCCCTTCGGCGCCTATGCGCTCAACCTCTCGGCCATCACCGCGGCGATCTGCATGGGGCCGGAAGCGCACGAAGACCCGCGCAAGCGCTACACCGCCGCGGTGAGCTGCGGCGCGATCTACGTGGTGATCGGACTGTTCGGCGCGGCGGTGACGGGCGTGCTGACGGCCTTCCCGCGCGAGCTGGTGGTGGCGGTGGCGGGGCTGGCGCTGCTGTCGAGCATCGGCGGCGGCCTCGCCGTGGCGGTGAAGGACGAGACGCACCGCGAGGCGGCGCTGATCACCTTCCTGGTCACGCTGTCGGGCGTGACGCTGGCGGGCATCGGCTCGGCGTTCTGGGGCGTGGTGGCGGGGGCGCTGGCGCTCGCCGTGCAGCGCTGGCGTGCCTAGACTCGGCGCCATGCCCGACTTCCGCTCGCCCGACTTCCTGCTCGGCCACATCCGCCACACGCTGGCGTTCTACGACGCACGCTGCGTCGATGCGAGCGGCGGCTTCTTCCACTTCTTCAAGGACGACGGCACGGTCTACGATCGTCGCACGCGGCACCTCGTCAGCAGCACGCGCTTCGTTTTCAACCATGCGACGGCGTGGCAGCGCTTCGGCATCCCGGGCTACCAGGAGCGTGTGCGCCACGGGCTGGCTTTCCTGAAGAACGCGCATGCGCAGCCGCAGGGCGGACATGCGTGGCAGATCGACTGGCACGACGGCCGCGCCACCGTGCAGGACGGCACCAACCACTGCTACGGCCTCGCCTTCGTGCTGCTGGCGCATGCGCATGCGCTGATGGCCGGCGTGGGCGAGGCGCGGGCCGGGCTGGACAGCGCCTTCGCGCTGATGGAAGAACACTTCTGGGAGCCGGCCAACGGGCTTTATGCCGACGAGGCGACGGCCGATTGGGTGCTCTCCGGTTATCGCGGCCAAAACGCCAACATGCATGCCTGCGAGGCGAACCTCGCCGCGTTCGATGCCACGCAGGATCGCAAGCACCTGCAACGCGCGCTGACGCTCGCCGAGTCGGTGACCGGCACGCTCGCCTCGCTCGCCGATGGCCTGATCTGGGAGCACTACCGCGTGCAGCCCGATGGTTCCTGGGCCGTCGACTGGGACTACAACCGCGACGACAAGACCAACATCTTCCGGCCCTGGGGCTTCCAGACCGGCCACCTCACCGAGTGGGCCAAGCTGCTGCTGCAGCTCGAGCGCGCGCTGCCGGAAGGCCAGCGCCCGGCGTGGATCGTGCCGCGCGCGCGGCACTTCTTCGACACCGCGATGGCACGCGGCTGGGACGCGCAGCACGGCGGCCTGGTCTACGGCTTCGCGCCCGACGGCACGGTGTGCGACGGCGACAAGTACTTCTGGGTGCAGGCCGAGAGCTTTGCCGCCGCCGCGCTGCTGGCGCTGCGCACCGGCGATGAGACCTACTGGCAGTGGTACGAGCGCATCTGGGCCCATGCCTGGCAACACTTCGTCGACCACGAACACGGCGCGTGGTATCGCATCCTCACGAGCGACAACCGCAAGCTCAGCGACGAGAAAAGCCCGGCCGGCAAGACCGATTACCACACGATGGGCGCGTGTCACGACGTGCTTCGTGCGCTTGTGCCACAGTAAGGCCGCACGCCTCTCACCGACACGCCACCGCCATGCGCCTGCTGTTCGTCGCCGACCCGCTGGAACAATTCAACATCAAGAAGGACACGACCTTCGCGATGATGAAGGAGGCCGCCGCGCGCGGCCACGAGATCCTCGCCTGCGAGCCGCGCCACCTGGTGTGGCAGCACGGCGGGCGCGTCAGCGCCACGCTGCGCCAGGTGGCGCTCAGCGGCGACCCGGTCTACTGGTTCACCGAGCAGCACGTGCCCGAGATGGCGCTGGCCGATCTCGACGCGGTGCTGATGCGCAAGGATCCGCCCTTCGACAGCGAGTACTTCTACGCCACGCACCTGCTGCAGCAGGCCGAGCGCGAAGGCGCGCGCGTCTTCAACAAGCCCGCCGCGCTGCGCGACCACCCGGAGAAGCTCGCGATCCTCGAGTTCCCGGAGCTGATCGGCCCGACGCTGGTGACGCGCGACGCCGAAGCCATCAAGCGCTTCCACGCCGAGCACCGCGACATCATCCTCAAGCCGCTCGACGGCATGGGCGGCATGGGCATCTTCCGCGTCGGCGAGGACGGCCTGAACCTCGGCAGCATCACCGAGACGCTGAACCGCCACGGCACGACCACGGTGATGGTGCAGCGCTACCTGCCGGAGATCGTGCAGGGCGACAAGCGCATCCTGGTGATCGCCGGCGAGCCGGTGCCGTATTGCCTGGCGCGCATCCCGCAGGGCAGCGAGATCCGCGGCAACCTCGCCGCCGGCGGCAAGGGCGTGGCGCAGCCGCTGTCGGCGAGCGACCGCGAGATCGCCGAAACGCTGGGCCCGGTGCTCGCCGCGCGCGGGCTGCTGCTGGCCGGGCTGGACGTGATCGGCGACAGCCTCACCGAGATCAACGTCACCAGCCCGACCTGCTTCCGCGAGATCGCCGACCAGACCGGCTTCGACGTCGCGAAGGTGTTCGTCGACGCGCTGGAAGCCGCATTGCGCACGGCATGAACGCCGAGGCGCGGTTGCGCGAGTGCCTGGCGCGCATCGAGGCGCGCGAGCTGGAAGTACGTGCCTTCGTGCACCTCGACGTCGACGGCGCACTCGCGCAGGCGCGTGCGCTCGATGCCGGAGCGGTGCGCGGCCCGCTGCACGGCCTGCCGCTGGGCGTGAAGGACATCTTCGACACGCACGACATGCCCACCGAATGCGGCTCGACTATATTCGCGGGCCACCGGCCGCGCGTCGATGCGGCGGCCGTCGCGCTGTGCCGCGCGGCCGGCGCGATCGTGATCGGCAAGACCGTCACCACCGAGTTCGCCAACATGACGGCGGGCGTCACGCGCAATCCGCACAGGCTTGCCCATTCGCCCGGCGGCTCGTCGAGCGGCTCGGCGGCGGCGGTGGCCGACGGCATGCTGCCGCTCGCGCTGGGCACGCAGACCGCCGGCTCCCTCATCCGGCCGGCGGCGTACTGCGGCGTGGTCGGTTTCAAGCCGAGCTTCGGGCGTGTGCCGCGCGCCGGCGTGAAGCCGAACGCCGATTCGATGGACACGGTGGGTGGCTTCGGCCGCAGCGTGGCCGACGCGGCGCTGCTCGCGTCGGTGCTGACTGGCGATGCGCGTCTGCGCGAGTGGGCCGTTCCCGAGCGCGTACGCATCGGCCTCGCGCCGGGGCCGGACTGGGCCCAGGCGGATGCCGATGTGTTTGCCTGCTGGGAACACGCCCAGCGCGCGCTTGCGCCGCAAGCCGCCCGCTGCGAAGACGCGGCGCTGCCGCCAGACTTCGCCGACGTGGCCGCCGTGCAGGCCGCGATCCAGGCGGCCGAGACGGCGCAGGCGCTGGCCTTCGAGCACCGCACGCATCGCGCGTCGCTCAGCGATGCGCTACTGGCCTTGCTCGACAAAGGCCGCGCCATGGATGCCGAAACGCTCGCCGCCCATCGCGCCCGCGCCGACCGCTGGCGCCGCGAAGTCGATGCGCTGTTCGATCGTCACGATGTATTGCTGACACCCAGCACGAGCGGCGAAGCGCCCGCAGGTTTGCAGTTCACCGGCGACCCACTGTTCTGCCGCCCCTGGAGCCTGCTCGGCCTGCCCTGCGTGCATCTGCCGTTCGCCAGCGGCTCGAATGGCCTGCCGCTCGGCCTGCAACTCGTCGGCCGTCACGGCGACGACCATCGCCTGATCGCCGCCGCGCAGTGGTGCATGGACCGCCTCGCCTGAGCATCGCTCAGGCACGGATCAGCACGACCCCCAGCACGAGGCAGCCCGCGCCGGCGAGGCGAAGCACGCTCGCCGAGCGCTGCGCCACGCCGAACAGGCCGAAGTGATCGAAGCTCAGCGCGCCCAGCATCTGCCCGACGACGATCAGCGCCAGCACGGTGGCCGCGCCGAGGCGCGGCACCATCAGGATCGCAGTGGCGATGAAGAGGGCGCCGAACAGCCCGCCCGTCCACGCCACCCACGCGCCGCCGGCGCTGAGGCCGGCCAGCGACAGCTGCGGCCCCGGCAGCGCCAGGGCCGCAGCGAGCATCGCGACCATGCCGACGAAGTAGCTGACGAAGCCGGCCCACCACGGCGAGCCCAGCTGCATGCGCAGGCTGGCGTTGAGAACCTGCTGCAAGGCGACGCTGGCGCCCGCGCCGACGACGAGCAGGGACGAGACGAGGATGGACAGGGAAGACATGCGGCGCACGATACGCAGTGCGCTGCGCGCCTTCTAGAACGCATGTGATCAGGCGCTCAGCCCGCGCGGTAGCGCCCCGGCGTGACGCCGAACACGCGCCGGAAGATGCGGCCGAGGTGGCTTTGATCGGCGAAGCCGGCGGCCACCGCGACCTCGGCGATCGGCGCTCCGGCGCGCAGGCCGCGGCGCGCTTCGTTGACGCGCAGCAGCAGCCGGTGGGTTTCGGGCGGCATGCCGTGCCGCCGGCGGAAGCGGCGCGAGTAGGCCTCGCGCGTCAGGCCGGCGGCGCGCGCGGCCTGTTCGATCGTCTGCGTGATCGTTGGCGCGGGGCCGGGCCGCTCGGCGCCGACGAGCATTGCCGGCGCGGCGATGCGGTGCGCTTCGGCGAGCGTGTACAGCGTGGCCTCGTCGAACGACGCGCCGCTGCGCCAGCGCGCTGTCAGCGCCGCTTGCAGCGCCGGCACGTCGTGGCACCCGGGTGCGAGGTAGAGGTTCAGGCAGACGACATCGACGCCTTCGGCCAGCGAGCGGTGCGGCGTGCCGGCGCGGATGTGCACGCTGCGGCCCGGGCCGGCGCCGTGCAGCGACTGGCCGATGACGAAGCGCCGCTGACCGGCAATGACGAAGGCGAGTTGGTCTTCGTCATGGAAGTGAAGCGGCAGCGCCACCTGCCGGCCGAGCACCGCGCCGACCTCCGCCACGCCGCCGGTGCAGCCTGCGCGGCGGTAGGTCCAGAGCCCGGTGTCGGATGCCACCACGCGCCTCAGTTGATGTAGTGCAGCCCGCGGAAGCGCCTGCGGAACGCTTCCACGTCGGCCGCCACCGCCTCCGGCGCATCGCCCAGCGCGCGCACGATCAGCGCACCCAGCTCGTCCATGTGCTCGGGCTTCATGCCCAGCCGCACGATCTCCGGCAAGCCCAGGCGCAGGCCGTTGATGTCGCCTTGCACCGGCGCGATCGGCAGGCCGATGCCGCAGGCCAGCAGCCCGGCGCGCGCCATGCGCTTGGCCGCGGCCTGCCCGCCGCCCCAGCGCGCCGCTTCGAGCGCGAACTGGTGCGAGGTGGTCGCGCCGCGCTCGAAGGCGTAGACCGGCAGCCCGGCGCCGTGCAGCGAGCGCGCCAGGGCGCGCGCGGTCTCGCACATCGCCTGCGCGTAGGCCTCGCCGTGCTTTTTCCAGTCGACCAGCGTGACCGCCAGCGCGGCCACCTTGCCGGCGTCGAAGTTGGCGGTCAGCCCGGGGTAGGCGATCGCATCGAGGCGTTCGGCCATCGCCGCATCGTTGCTGACGATCAGCCCGCCGGGCGGGCCGCCCAGGCTCTTGTAGGTGCTCATCGTCATCGCGTGCGCACCCTGCGCGAGCGGGTTGCTCCAGGCGCCGCCGGCCACCATGCCGGAGAGATGCGCGGCGTCGAACAGCAGCTTCGCGCCCACCTCGTCGGCCACCGCGCGCATCTGCGCCACCGGGTGCGCGAAGAGATTGAGGCTGCCGCCGGCGGTGATCAGCTTCGGCTTGACCTCGCGCGCCAGCGTGCGCAGCGCGTCTACATCCACCGTGTAGCCGTCGGCCCGCACCGGCGCGGGAATCGTCTTCAGCCCGTACAGCCCGGCCGCGCCCGGGCCGTGGTGGGTGACGTGCCCGCCGATGTCGGCCGGCGGCGCGATGATGGTGTCGCCCGGCCGGCACGTGGCCATGAAGACGTAGAGGTTGGCCAGCGCGCCCGAGGCGACGCGCACCTCGGCGTACTTCGCGCCGAACACCTCGGCGGCCAGCTCGGCGCAGATCACCTCGATGCGCTCGATCGCCTCCAGCCCCATCTCGTACTTGTCGCCCGGGTAGCCGAGCGAGGCGCGCGAGCCCAGGCCGGCGGCCATCATCGCCTCGGCCTTGGGGTTCATCACGTTGCTGGCCGGGTTGAGGTTGATGCCGTGCTGGTCGTGGATGCGGCGGTTCTCGGCGACCAGGCGCGCGATCTCGTGGAAGGTCGCTTCGCCGTCGCGCCGCGCGGTCTCGGCGGCGATGGCTTGCACCAGGTCTTCGCAGGGTGCGGGCACCCAGGGGCGGCGTTCGAGCATGGTTCGTGGGCGGCTGGGAACGAAGCGGCCATGCTACGCCCGGCGACAATCGCGCGATGGCGGTCCTCTCTCTTTCCGGCGCGCACCTCGCGTTCGGCCATGTCGCGCTGCTCGACGGCGCATCGTTTTCGCTCGAAGCCGGCGAGCGCCTCGGCCTGATCGGCCGCAACGGCGCGGGCAAGTCCTCGCTGCTGAAGATCGTCGCCGGGCTGGAGAAGCCCGACGACGGGCTGCTGCAGGTGACGCAGGGCCTGCGCATCCGCTACGTGCCGCAGGAGCCGGCCTTCGACGACGCGGCCAGCGTGTTCGACGTGGTCAGCGAGGGCGTGGCCGAGGCCAAGGCGGTGCGCGCCGAGTACGAAGCGCACGCGCCGGGCAGCGACCTCGACGCCTTGCAGACGCGCATCGAGGCGCTCGACGCCTGGAACTGGGAGCAGCGCGTGGCGACCACGCTGCACCAGCTGCATCTCGACGGCGCGCGCGTCGTCGGCACGCTCAGCGGCGGCATGAAGAAGCGCGTCGCGCTGGCGCAGGCGCTGGTGGCCGTGCCCGACGTGCTGCTGCTCGACGAGCCGACCAACCACCTCGACCTCGATTCGATCGCCTGGCTGGAAGAGCTGCTGCGCGACTTCCGCGGCGCGGTGATGCTGATCACGCACGACCGGGCGTTTCTCGACAACGTCGCGACGCGCATCGTCGAGCTGGACCGCGGCCTGATCCGCAGCTACCCCGGCAACTTCGCCGCCTACGAGCGCACGAAGGAGGAGCAGCTCGCCGCCGAAGCGCTGGCCAACGCGCGCGCCGACAAGCTGCTGGCGCAGGAGGAGGTGTGGATCCGCAAGGGCGTGGAAGCGCGGCGCACGCGCAGCGTGGCGCGCATCCAGCGGCTGGAGGTGCTGCGCGCGCAGCGCGAGAAGCGGCGCGAATCGCTCGGGCAGGTGAGGCTGGAAGTCGACAGCGGCGTGCCCAGCGGCAAGATCGTCGCGGAGCTGAAGGACGTCGGCATGCGCTTCGGCGACAAGCTGATCGTCGACCGCTTCAGCGCCACCATCCTGCGCGGCGACAAGGTCGGCCTGATCGGGCCGAACGGCGCGGGCAAGACGACGCTGCTCAAGCTGATCCTCGGCGAGCTGAAGCCCACCTCGGGCACGGTGCGCCAGGGCACGCGCATCGAAGTCGCCTACTTCGACCAGATGCGCAGCGCGCTCGATCTGGATGCGACGCTGGCCGACACCATCAGCCCGGGCAGCGAGTGGGTCGAGATCGGCGGCGCGCGCAAGCACGTGATGAGCTACCTGAACGACTTCCTGTTCTCGCCCGAGCGCGCGAACTCGCCGGTGCGCACGCTGTCCGGCGGCGAGCGCAACCGCGTGCTGCTGGCGCGATTGTTCGCGCTGCCGGCCAACGTGCTGGTGCTCGACGAGCCCACCAACGACCTCGACATCGACACGCTCGAACTGCTCGAGGAGCTGTTGCAGAACTACGCCGGCACGGTGTTTCTCGTCAGCCACGACCGGCGCTTTCTCGACAACGTGGTGACCAGCACGATCGCCTGGGAGGGCGACGAGTCACCCGGCCTGTGGCGCGAGTACGAAGGCGGCTACGAGGAGTGGCGGGTGCAGCGCGAG
>JAKOZT010000156.1 GCA_029779845.1 Pseudomonadota bacterium
CTGCGGGCAGTGCGGTGCAACCAGCTCCACCAGCTCCGCCCACGGCACCACCTTGTCCATCTGGTCGAGGAACTCCCGCTTGCGCGTGCGCTTGTTCGACAGGTTCAGCCCCAGGTCCGCTTGCTTCATGCCTCACATCCTCGCCAACACCGCCCAGCCCGCCAAGCACATCGGTGACTCATTTGTGCAGAGCTTCCCTAAGTTGCTCAAGGCGCTGGTCGACAAGGAGCAGCCAGGGCTGATCATCTTAGGCAAGCAGGCGATCGACGACGACGCCAATCAGACGGGCCAGATGCTGGCCGCGCTGGCCGACCTCCCGCAGGCCACCTTCGCCTCGAAGGTGGAGGTGGGTGAAGGCAAGGCCAAGGTCACCCGCGAAGTTGACGGCGGCCTTGAGATCCTGTCTGTGGGGCTGCCGGCGGTGGTCACGACCGACCTGCGCCTGAACGAGCCGCGCTACGTGACGCTGCCCAACATCATGAAGGCGAAAAAGAAGCCGCTCGAAACGGTGAAGCCCAACGACCTCGGCGTCGACGTCACGCCGCGCTTGAAGACGCTGAAAGTCGTCGAGCCGCCCGAGCGCAGCGCCGGCATCAAGGTGCCGGACGTGGCCACGCTCGTGGCCAAGCTCAAGAACGACGCGAAGGTGATCTGACCATGCCCGCACTCGTCATTGCCGAGCACGACAACGCGACGATCAAGGCCGCGACCCTGACCACCGTGACCGCGGGCCTCGCCTGCGGCGGTGACGTCCACGTGCTGGTGGCTGGCGAGAACGCCAGCGCCGCCGTGCAATCTGCCGCGCAAGTCGCGGGCGTGTCCAAGGTGCTGCACGCGGACGGCGCCGGCCTGGGCCACGGCCTGGCCGAGAACGTCGCCGAACAGATCCTCGCGATCGCGAAGAACTACAGCCACATCCTTTTCCCGGCCACGGCCGGCGGCAAGAACGTGGCCCCGCGCGTGGCCGCGCTGCTGGACGTGGCGCAGATCAGCGACGCCACCAAGGTAGTGAGCGCCGACACCTTCGAGCGCCCGATCTACGCCGGCAACGCCATCGCCACGGTGCAGAGCACGGACGCGATCAAGGTCATCACGGTGCGCACAACCGGCTTCGATGCCGCGGCGGCCAGCGGTGGCAGCGCCGCGGTCGAGAGCCTGGCCGCGGTCGGCGCCAGCGCTGCCGCCACTTACGTCGGCAGTGAGATTGCAAGGAGCGATCGCCCGGAGCTGACGGCCGCCAAGATCATCGTCAGCGGGGGTCGCGCGCTCGGCAGCAGCGAGAAGTTCAACGAGGTGCTCACGCCGCTGGCGGACAGACTGGGCGCCGCACTCGGTGCCAGCCGGGCGGCGGTGGACGCGGGCTACGCGCCCAACGACTGGCAGGTCGGGCAGACCGGCAAGATCGTCGCACCGCAGTTGTATGTCGCTTGCGGCATCAGCGGTGCGATCCAGCACCTGGCCGGCATGAAAGACTCCAAAGTGATTGTCGCGATCAACAAGGATCCGGAAGCGCCGATCTTCAGCGTGGCCGACTTCGGCCTCGAAGCCGATCTGTTCGAGGCCGTGCCGGAGATGGTGAAGGCGCTCTGACCCGACGCCGGCTCCAAGCAGCCCGTTCGCCGTTCTCCTTGGCCGACGGGCTTTTTCTTGCCTGAATCTTTTCGAGGATCACACCGTGAGCTACGTTGCGCCGATCAAGGACATGCTGTTCTGCATGAAGGAACTGGCCGGGCTGGAGGAAGTGGCCAAGCTGCCCGGCTTCGAGGATGCCGGCCTCGACACCGCGCAGGCGGTGCTGGCGGAATGCGCCAAGCTCAACCAGGACGTGATCGCGCCGCTGAACTGGGAGGGCGACAAGTACCCCTCGTCGTGGCACGACGGCAAGGTGACGACGACGCCTGGCTTCAAGGAAGCCTTTCGCCAGTTCGCCGAGGGCGGCTGGCAGGGCCTGCAGCATCCGGCCAACGTGGGCGGCCAGGGCCTGCCCAAGACCATCGGTGCGGCCTGCGGCGAGATGCTCAACAGCGCCAACCTCAGCTTCGCGCTGTGCCCGCTGCTGACCGACGGCGCGATCGAAGCGCTGCTGACCGCCGGCACGCCCGAGCAGCAGGCCACCTTCATCCCGAAGATGATCTCGGGCGAGTGGACCGGCACGATGAACCTCACCGAGCCGCAGGCCGGCAGCGACCTCGCGCTGGTGCGTACGCGCGCCGAGCCGCAGCCCGACGGCACGTACCGCATCTTCGGCACCAAGATCTTCATCACCTACGGCGAGCACGACATGGCGGGCAACATCGTCCACCTCGTGCTCGCGCGCATCGCCGGCGCGCCGGAGGGCGTGAAGGGCATCAGCCTGTTCATCGTGCCCAAGTTCCTGGTCGACGCCGACGGCTCGCTGGGCGCGCGCAACGACGTGCACTGCGTCAGCATCGAGCACAAGCTGGGCATCAAGGCGAGCCCCACTGCCGTCTTGCAGTTCGGCGACAAGGGCGGTGCGATCGGCCAGCTGATCGGCCAGGAGAACCGCGGCCTCGAGTACATGTTCATCATGATGAACGCGGCGCGCTACGCGGTGGGCGTGCAGGGCATTGCGGTGGCCGAGCGCGCCTACCAGAAGGCGGTGGCCTACGCGAAGGACCGCGTGCAGTCGCGCCCGGTGGACGGCTCGCTGCCCGGCAGCGCGGCGATCATCCACCACCCCGACGTCAAGCGCATGCTGATGACGATGCGCGCCCATACCGAAGGCTGCCGCGCGATGGCGCTGGCCGCCGCGGCGGCCTACGACGCCGCGCACCACCACCCGGACAAGGACGTGCGCGCGCAGAACCAGGCCTTCTACGAGTTCATGGTGCCGCTGGTGAAGGGCTACTCCACCGAGATGAGCCTGGAGGTCACCAGCCTGGGCGTGCAGGTGCACGGCGGCATGGGTTTCATCGAGGAGACCGGCGCGGCGCAGTACTACCGCGACGCGCGCATCCTGACGATCTACGAAGGCACGACCGCGATCCAGGCCAACGACCTGGTCGGCCGCAAGACCGCGCGCGACGGCGGGCAGACTGCCAAGGCGATCGCGAAGCAGATCGAACAGACCGAAGCGGCGCTCGCGAAGAGCGGCAGCGCCGCCGCGCAATCGATGCTGGCGCGGCTGCGCGCCGCGCGCGAGGCCTTCGTGCAGGTGGTCGACTTCGTTGCCGGCAACACCAAGGCGAGCCCGAACGCGGTGTTCGCCGGCTCGGTGCCCTACCTGATGCTGGCCGGCAAGCTGATGGCCGGCTGGCAGATGGCGCGTGCGCTGCTCGCCGCCGAGGCGCTGCTCGCGCAGGGCGACGCCGACAAGCCTTTCCTCACCGCCAAGATCGCCACCGCGCGCTTCTACGCCGAGCACCTGCTGAGCCAGGTGCCGGGCATGCGCGACGCCATCGTCGCCGGCGGCGAGAGCGTCAACGCGCTGCCCGTCGACGCCTTCTGAATCTTCCGCACTCTCATCCGGAGAACCGCAACGTGTCGCTGCCTCCCATCCTCGCCCGGCTGCCGCTGCCGGCGATCGCCTCGCCGATGTTCATCATCAGCACCCCCAAGCTCGTGATCGAGCAGTGCAAGGCCGGCGTCGTCGGTTCGATGCCTTCGCTCAACGCGCGCCCGGCCGAGCAGCTCGACGAGTGGCTGGCCGAGATCACCGAGACGCTGGCGGCGTACAACCGCGCGAACCCGGACAAGCCGGCCGCGCCGTTCGCGATCAACCAGATCGTGCACAAGACGAATGACAGGCTCGAGCGCGACATGCAGGTGTGCGCCAAGTACAAGGTGCCGATCGTCATCACCTCGCTGGGCGCGCGCAGCGACATCAACGAGGCGGTGCATGGCTGGGGCGGCATCGTGCTGCACGACATCATCAACAACACCTTCGCGAAGAAGGCGATCGAGAAGGGCGCCGACGGGCTCATCGCGGTGGCGGCCGGCGCCGGCGGCCATGCCGGCGTCAAGAGCCCGTTCGCGCTGATCCAGGAGATCCGCGCCTGGTTCGACGGGCCGGTCGCGCTGTCGGGCGCCATCGCCACCGGCGGTGCGATCCTCGCCGCGCAGGCGATGGGCGCGGACCTCGCCTACATCGGCTCGGCCTTCATCGCCACGGAAGAAGCGCGCGCCAGCGACGCCTACAAGCAGGCGATCGTCGAGGGCACCTCGGACGACATCGTCTACTCGAACCTCTTCACCGGCGTGCACGGCAACTACCTCAAGCCCTCGATCCGCGCCGCCGGGCTGGACCCCGACAACCTGCCCGAGAGCGACCCGAGCAAGATGAGCTTCGGCGGCGGCGAGGGCTCGAAGTCCAAGGCCTGGAAGGACATCTGGGGCTGCGGCCAGGGCATCGCCGCGGTCGACAAGGTGGTGCCGGCCGGCGAGCTGGTGGCGCGCCTGGTGCGCGAGTACCAGGCGGCGCGAGCGCGGGTGTGCGCCGGCTGAGCGGCAGCCGACCCCAACAACTTCGCGTTTCCCCCAAGGATCCACTTCAGCGGCGCGTCAGCATCGCTGCCGATGATGCGCGCCGGTGCTACAGTCGCGCCCGTGACTTTCACTGGTCCTTCCCGTCCCCTTTGCTGGTAACAGCCGAGGCGGGTCGCTAGTCCGCCAGCCGGTTAAGCCGTGTCGCGGAAGGTTTTTCAACCCACTACAGCGCTGGAAACCGGCGCGAGAGGTGAGCGAAGATGATGCAGCAATACAGGTCGAACTCGTACCTGTTCGGAGGCAATGCGCCCTACGTCGAGGAGATGTACGAGGCCTACCTCGACAACCCCGGCTCCGTTCCCGACAACTGGCGCACGTATTTCGACGCGCTCCAGCACGTGCCCGCCACCGACGGCACGAACGCCAAGGACGTGGCCCACGCCCACGTCGTCGAATCCTTCGCGCAGCGCGCCAAGGCCAACGCCTTCGCGGTGAAGGCCAGCGCCGCCGAACTGGCGGTGTCGCGCAAGCAGGTGCACGTGCAGTCTCTGATCGCGGCCTACCGCTCGCTCGGCGCGCGCCGGGCCGACCTCGACCCGCTCAAGCGCCAGGAGCGCCCCAGGATCCCCGAGCTGGAGCCGGCGTTCTACGACCTGAGCGAGTCCGACATGGACATCACGTTCAGCGCCACGAACACCTACTTCACCACCGCCGAGCAGCAGACGCTGCGCGAGATCCTGCAGGCGCTGCGCGAAACCTACTGCGGCACCATCGGCGCCGAGTTCATGCACATCACCGAGCCGGTCGAAAAGCGCTGGTGGCAGCAGAAGCTCGAGGCTATCCGCAGCAAGCCCAACTACACGGCCGAGGAGAAGAAGCACATCCTCGACCGCCTGACCGCCGCCGAGGGCCTGGAGCGTTACCTGCACACCAAGTACGTCGGCCAGAAGCGCTTCTCGCTCGAAGGCGGCGAGAGCTTCATCGCCTCGATGGACGAGGTGGTGCAGGGCGCCGGCGCGCGCGGCGTGCAGGAGATCGTGATCGGCATGGCGCACCGCGGGCGCCTGAACGTGCTGGTCAACACGCTGGGCAAGATGCCCAAGGACCTGTTCGCCGAGTTCGACCACACCGCCAAGGAAGACCTGCCGGCCGGCGACGTCAAGTACCACCAGGGCTTCTCGTCGGACGTCACCACCCCCGGCGGCCCGGTGCACCTGAGCCTCGCGTTCAACCCTTCGCACCTGGAGATCGTCAACCCGGTGGTGGAAGGCTCGGTCAAGGCGCGGCTGGACCGCCGCGGCGACAAGCAGGGTGACAGCGTGCTGCCGGTGCTGGTGCACGGCGACGCCGCCTTCGCCGGCCAGGGCGTGGTGATGGAGACGCTGGCGCTGGCGCAGACGCGCGGCTACTACACCGGCGGCACGGTGCACCTCGTCATCAACAACCAGATCGGCTTCACCACCAGCGACCCGCGCGACACGCGCTCGACGCTGTACTGCACCGACGTCGTCAAGATGATCGAGGCGCCGGTGCTGCACGTGAACGGCGACGACCCGGAAGCGGTGGTGCTGTGCACGCAGCTCGCGCTCGAGTACCGCCAGGAGTTCAACAAGGATGTCGTCGTTGACATCATCTGCTTCCGCAAGCTCGGCCACAACGAGCAGGACACGCCGGCGCTGACGCAGCCGCTGATGTACAAGAAGATCGGCCAGCACCCCGGCACGCGCAAGCTGTACGGCGACAAGCTGGTGGCGCAGGGCGTGCTGCCCGAGGGCGGCCCCGACGAGATGGTCAAGGCCTTCCGCGCCGCGATGGACGCCGGCAAGCACACCGTCGACCCGGTGCTGACCAACTACAAGAGCAAGTACTCGGTCGACTGGGCGCCCTTCCTCGGCAAGAAGTGGACCGACGCGGCCGACACCGCGCTGCCGCTCACCGAGGTCAAGCGCCTGGCCGAGCGCATCACCACGCTGCCCGAGAAGTTCAAGGCGCATCCGCTGGTCGAGAAGGTGCTGGCCGACCGCGCCGCGATGGGCCGCGGCGAGATCAACGTCGACTGGGGCATGGGCGAGCACCTCGCGTTCGCCTCGCTGGTGGCCAGCGGCTACGCCGTGCGCCTGTCGGGCGAGGACTGCGGGCGCGGCACCTTCACGCACCGTCACGCGGTGCTGCACGACCAGAACCGCGAGCGCTGGGACGAAGGCACCTACACGCCGCTGCAGAACGTGGCCGACGGCCAGGCGCCCTTCGTCGTGATCGACTCGCTGCTGTCGGAAGAGGCGGTGCTCGGCTTCGAGTACGGCTACGCCAGCGCCGAGCCGCACACGCTGACGATCTGGGAGGCTCAGTTCGGCGACTTCGTCAACGGCGCGCAGGTGGTGATCGACCAGTTCATCGCCTCCGGCGAGGTCAAGTGGGGCCGCGCCAACGGCCTGACGCTGATGCTGCCGCACGGCTACGAGGGCCAGGGCCCCGAGCACAGCTCGGCGCGGCTGGAACGCTTCATGCAGCTGGCCGCCGACAACAACATGCAGATCGTGCAGCCCACCTCGGCCAGCCAGATCTTCCATGTGCTGCGCCGCCAGATGGTGCGCATGTTCCGCAAGCCGCTGGTGCTGATGACGCCCAAGAGCCTGCTGCGCAACAAGGACGCCACCTCGCCGCTGAGCGACTTCACGCGCGGCGAGTTCAAGACGGTGATCGGCGAGGTCAGCGCCGAGATCGCGGCCGACAAGGTCAAGCGCGTGATCGCCTGCTCGGGCAAGGTCTACTACGACATCGTCAAGGCGCGCGCCGAGAAGAAGCTCGGCGACGTGGCGATCCTGCGCGTCGAGCAGCTCTACCCGTTCCCGCACAAGGCCTTCGCGACGGAGATGAAGAAGTACCCGAACGCGACCGACGTGGTGTGGTGCCAGGACGAGCCGCAGAACCAGGGCGCCTGGTTCTTCGTGCAGCACCAGATCCACGAGAACATGCTCGAAGGCCAGAAGCTCGGCTATGCCGGCCGCCCGGCCTCGGCCTCGCCGGCGGTGGGCTACGCCCATCTGCACCAGGAGCAGCAGAAGGCGCTGCTCGACCAGGCCTTCGCCAAGCTCAAAGGCTTTGTTCTCACGAAATAGGTCCACCCCCGGAGCGCCTGACGGCGCTCCCCCTCAAGGGGGCGCCGCCAGCGGCCCGGCAAAGCCGGTTCCGCGGCGGCCGCGCGGTACGTACAACACACTCTGAAGACACATCATGGCAATCGTTGAAGTGAAGGTTCCGCAACTGTCGGAATCGGTGGCCGAGGCCACCCTGCTGCAATGGAAGAAGAAGCCCGGCGAAGCCGTGGCGATCGACGAGATCCTGATCGAGATCGAGACCGACAAGGTCGTGCTCGAAGTGCCGGCGCCGTCCGCCGGCGTGCTGGCCGAACTGGTGGTGGCCGACGGCGGCAGCGTCGTCAGCGATCAGGTGATCGCGAAGATCGACACCGAGGGCAAGGCCTCCGCCGCGGCTGCGGCCCCCGCGCCTGCTGCCGCCGCCGCGCCTGCGCCGGCGGCCGCTGCACCCGCGTCGGCCAGCAGGGCCGGCGTCGCGATGCCCGCTGCCGCCAAGCTGATGGCCGACAACAACCTCGCTGCCGGCTCGGTGCCGGGCACCGGCAAGGACGGCCGCGTCACCAAGGGCGATGTGCTCGGTGCCGTCGCCGGCGGCGCCAAGCCGGCCGCGCCCGCCGCGGTGCCGGCCGCGCCCGCGGTCGCCAAGCCGCTGCCGGCCGTCGCCGCGCCGGTGGCCGCGAACCTGGGCGATCGCCCCGAGCAGCGCGTGCCGATGTCGCGCCTGCGCGCGCGCGTCGCCGAGCGCCTGCTGCAATCGCAGGCCACCAACGCGATCCTGACCACCTTCAACGAGGTCAACATGGCCCCGGTGATGGAGATGCGCAAGCGCTTCCAGGAGAAGTTCGAGAAGGAGCACGGCGTCAAGATCGGCTTCATGAGCTTCTTCGTGAAGGCGGCCGTCGCGGCGCTGAAGAAGTACCCGGTGCTCAACGCCTCGGTGGACGGCAACGACATCGTCTACCACGGCTACTTCGACATCGGCATCGCGGTCGGCTCGCCGCGCGGCCTGGTGGTGCCCATCCTGCGCAATGCCGATCAGATGAGCTTCGCCGACATCGAGAAGAAGATCGCCGAGTTCGGCCAGAAGGCCAAGGACGGCAAGCTCTCGCTCGACGATTTGTCGGGCGGCACCTTCTCCATCTCGAACGGCGGAGTCTTCGGCTCGATGCTGTCGACGCCCATCATCAACCCGCCGCAAAGCGCCATCCTCGGCGTGCACGCGACCAAGGACCGCGCGGTGGTCGAGAACGGCCAGATCGTGATCCGCCCGATCAACTACCTGGCGATGAGCTACGACCACCGCATCATCGACGGCCGCGAGGCGGTGCTGGGCCTCGTCGCGATGAAGGAAGCGCTGGAAGACCCGGCGCGCCTGCTGTTCGACATCTGATACCAACCCGCTCGGGCTGAGCTTGTCGAAGCCCTTCGACAGGCTCGGGGCGAACGGATTTGCGAGAGTACCTATGAGCACCAAACAATTCGACGTCGTCGTGATCGGCGGCGGCCCGGGCGGCTACATCGCCGCGATCCGCGCCGCGCAGCTGGGCATGAACGTCGCCTGCATCGACGAGTGGAAGAACGACAAGGGCGGCGCCGCGCCGGGCGGCACCTGCACCAACGTCGGCTGCATCCCGAGCAAGGCGCTGCTGCAGTCGAGCGAGCACTACGAGCAGGCCGCGCACCACTTCGGCGACCACGGCATCAGCCTGTCGAACCTGAAGATGGACGTGGCCAAGATGGTCGCGCGCAAGGACACCGTCGTGAAGCAGAACAACGACGGCATCCTGTATCTGTTCAAGAAGAACAAGGTGACGTTCTTCCACGGCCGCGGTTCGTTCGTGAAGGCGGGCGAGGGCGGCTACGAGATTGCCGTGGCCGGCGCCGCGAACGAATCGCTGCTGGCCAGGCACGTGATCGTCGCCACCGGCTCGAACGCGCGCGCGCTGCCCGGCGCGCCTTTCGACGAAGAGCAGATCCTCTCCAACGACGGCGCGCTGCGCATCCCGGCGGTGCCGAAGAAGCTCGGCGTGGTCGGCTCCGGCGTGATCGGCCTGGAGATGGGCTCGGTGTGGCGCCGCCTCGGCGCCGAGGTCACCATCCTCGAAGCGCTGCCGGGCTTCCTCGGCGCGGCCGACGAGCAGGTCGCCAAGGAGGCGCACAAGGCCTTCGTCAAGCAGGGCCTGAAGTTCGAGTTCGGCGTCAAGATCAGCGAGGTCAAGGCCGGCAAGAAGGGCGTCACGGTGGCCTACGCCAACGCCAAGGGCGAGGCGGCCACGCTGGAAGTCGACAAGCTGATCGTCTCGATCGGGCGCGTGCCCAACACCATCGGCCTGAACCCGGAAGCCGTCGGCCTGAAGCTCGACGAGCGCGGTGCGATCGTCGTCGATGGCGATTGCCGGACCAGCCTGCCCAACGTCTGGGCGGTCGGCGACGTGGTGCGCGGCCCGATGCTCGCGCACAAGGCGGAGGAAGAGGGCGTCGCGGTGGCCGAGCGCATCGCCGGCCAGCACGGCCACGTCAACTTCGACACCATTCCCTGGGTGATCTACACCAGCCCGGAGATCGCCTGGGTCGGCCAGACCGAGCAGCAGCTCAAGGCCGCCGGCCGCGCCTACAAGGCGGGCAGCTTCCCGTTCATGGCCAACGGCCGCGCGCGCG
The DNA here is from genome assembly GCA_029779845.1 of Pseudomonadota bacterium. Classification (GTDB taxonomy): domain Bacteria; phylum Pseudomonadota; class Gammaproteobacteria; order Burkholderiales; family Burkholderiaceae_C; genus Piscinibacter. Next base: position 10,203 of record JAKOZT010000156.1, read on the forward strand.
CGCTGGGCGACACCACCGGCTTCGTCAAGTTCATCGCCGACGCGAAGACCGACGAGATCCTCGGCGTGCACATCGTCGGGCCGTTCGCGTCCGAGCTGATCGCCGAGGCGGTGGTGGCGATGGAGTTCAAGGCCAGCGCCGAGGACATCGCGCGCATCTGCCATGCGCACCCGTCGCTGTCCGAAGCGACGAAGGAAGCAGCGCTCGCGGTCGATAAGCGCACGCTGAACTTCTGACGTGGGCGTCCGCGCGCTCTACGAGGCCACGCTCGCCGAGCGCGGCTATCAGGCGGACCCGGCGCAATTGCGCGCCGTGGCCGCCCTGGAGCGCTGCGAGAACGAGTGGATCGCCTACAAGGCGCGGCGCAGCAACGCGATCGCCAAGCTGATCGCGCGCCCGCCGATCCCGCGCGGCGTCTACATGTACGGCGGCGTCGGCCGGGGCAAGAGCTTCCTGATGGACTGCTTCTTCGTCTCGGTGCCGCTGACGCGCAAGACGCGGCTGCACTTCCACGAGTTCATGCGCGAGGTGCACCGCGAGCTGCAGGAGTTGAAAGGCGTGGTCAACCCCTTGCAGGAGCTGGGCGCGCGCATCGCGCGGCGGCACCGGCTGATCTGCTTCGACGAGTTCCACGTCGCCGACGTCACCGATGCGATGATCCTGCACCGCCTGCTCGAAGCGCTGTTCGAGCACCGCGTCAGCATCGTGACCACCTCGAACTTCCACCCCGACGGCCTGTACCCGAACGGGCTGCACCGCGACCGCATCCTGCCCGCCATCGAGCTGCTGAAGAGCAGACTCGAAGTCATCGACGTCGACAACGGCACCGACTACCGGCGCCGCACGCTGGAACACGTCAAGCTCTACCACTGCCCGCTCGGCCCCGAGGCCGACGCGGCGATGGACGAGGCCTTCGGCCGCCTCGCCGAAGCGCGCGACGAGGATCCGGTGCTGCGCATCGAACACCGCGAGCTGCGCGCGCGGCGCCGCGCCGGCGGCGTGGTGTGGTTCGACTTCAAGGTGCTGTGCGGCGGGCCGCGCTCGCAGAACGACTACCTCGAGATCGCCGCGCAGTTCCACACCGTGCTGCTGTCGGGCGTGCCGCACATGCCGCTGCGCATGGCCTCCGAGGCGCGCCGCTTCACCTGGCTGGTCGACGTGCTGTACGACCGGCGCTGCAAGCTGATCCTCTCGGCCGAGGTGCCGCCCGAGCAGCTCTACACCGAGGGGCCGCTGGCGCACGAGTTCCCGCGCACGGTGTCGCGGCTCGCGGAGATGCAGTCGGCCGAGTTCCTGGCGCTCGATCCGCGCGCCGTCGACACCTCGCTGACCTGATGCGATGAGGCCGCTGCTCGCCGTCGCCTGCCTGCTGCTCGCCGCGCTCGCGCCGGCGCATGCCAACGACGCGGCCGAGCGCAAGCGCATCGCGCGCGAGCGCGCGCAGGCCGAGGCGCACTTCCGCGCCCAGCGCAACGAATGCCAGCAGCGCTTCGCGGTGACCGCCTGCGTCGACGCGGCGCGCGCCGAGCATCGCCAGATCACGCAGCGCCTGCGCCGCGAGGAGGGCGTGCTCGACGAGGCGCAGCGCCGCCAGCGCGCCGCGGCGCGGCTGGCCGCGATCGAGGAGAAGCAGCGCGCCGAGCGGGAACGCGCCGATGCGCCGCGCGCGCCGCGGGCGGCCGGCGAGGCCGCGCCGCGCCAGCCCAAGCCGGCGCATCCGCGCGCGGCGCACGAGCCGGCCTCGGCGCCGTCGCCCGCCGAGCGCGCAGCCGAGGAAGCGCGCAAGCGCGAACGCTACGAGGCTCATCAACGCGAGGCGCGCGAGCACCGCGAGCAGGCCGAAGCGCGCCGTGTGCAGCGCGACAGGAAAGGCAAGCCGCCGGCCGCGCCGCTGCCCGACCCCGCCGCCTCGCGCTGAAAGCGGGTCAGCCCAGCGGATCGACGCGGATCAGCGCCAGCGAGAGGTTGTCGCCGCCGCCGCGGGCGCGCTGGCGCGCCTTGCTGACCAGCATCTCGCTGGCCTCGCGCGGCGGCAGCGCGTGCACGATCGCGCCCAGCTCGCGCGGGGTGAAGTAGTGCCACAGGCCGTCACTGCAGGCGAGCACGCTGTCGCCGACTTCGAGGCGGTCGATGTGGCCGATGCTGATCGGCGGATCCTGGTGCGTGCCCAGGCAGCCGGTGAGCAGGTTCGACTGCGGGTGGTTGTTGGCCTCTTCCTCGCTGATCGAGCCCTCGGCGACGAGGCGCTGCACGTAGGAGTGGTCGACCGTGCGCGCCGCCATGTCGGAGCCGCGGAAGTGGTAGACGCGCGAATCGCCGGCATGTGCGTAGTGGCACTCTCGCGAGGGGCTGATGATGTAGGCGGCCACCGTGCTGTGCGGCTCTTCCTCCGAGGTGATCGCGGTCAGCTTGATCATCAGGTGCGCTTCCAGCACCAGCTGCTTGAGCGCCTCGGCGGGGTCGTCGCGGTTGGCGGCGAAGCGCTCGAAGATCTGCTGCGCGGTCAGGATCACCTGGTCGGCCGCCTTGCGCCCGCCGCTCTTGCCGCCCATGCCGTCGGCCAGCACGGCCATCACGCAGCCGGGCACGCGCTGGTGCGGGATGATCTGCACCTGGTCCTGCTGGTAGGCCCGGTCGCCGCGGTGGATGCCGGTGGCGGCGGAGAGGCGGTAACCGGCGGTCGTGGTGCTCATGGCCGAAAACTATAATCGCTCGTCTGCCCCGCCCCGGGGCGATTTCTGCGACCTAAGGCCCGTTCGGCCCGCTCGCGCGTCGATGGACGACAACCTGCATTCCCTGCCGCGCCGATTGATCGAGCTGCGCATCGAGCACGCCGACCTCGACGACCTGATCGACCGCGCGACCGCCGAACGCCCCGGCGACGAGTTGACGATGCGCCGCCTGAAGAAGCGCCGCCTGGCGCTGCGCGACATGATCGCCCGCCTCGAAGCGCAGCTCGAGCCGCCCGAGCCGGCATGACGCCGGACGCCGGGCAGCCCTTGCACGACCTCGCCGCCGCCTCGCGCCGCGCGCTCGCGGAAGGCGGCGCGCTGGCCCAGGCCGACGAGCGCCACGTCGAGCGCGCCGTGCAGCTGCGCATGGCCGAGGCGGTGGCCGAGGCGATCGAATCGCGCGGCGCGCTGGTGGCCGAGGCCGGCACCGGCGTCGGCAAGACCTTCGCCTACCTCGTGCCGACGCTGCTGTCGGGCGCGCGCGCGCTGGTCAGCACGGCCACCAAGAGCCTGCAGGACCAGCTGTTCCTGCGCGACATCCCGCGCCTGCGCGATGCGCTGCAACTGCCGGTCGGCATCGCGCTGCTGAAGGGCCGCGCCAGCTACCTGTGCCTGCATCGCCTGAAGCAGGCGCGCCAGTCGGCGACGCTGCCGGACCGCTGGGCGGTGCGCACGCTGGCCAAGGTGGAGCAATGGTCGCAAGGCACGCGCAGCGGCGACCTCGCCGAGATGGACGGCCTGGACGAACGCAGCAGCGTGATCCCGCTGGTGACCTCGACGCGCGACAACTGCCTGGGCAGCGAGTGCCCCGACTTCCGCGCCTGCCACGTCGTCAAGGCGCGCCGCGAGGCGATGGCGGCCGACGTGGTGGTGATCAACCACCACCTGTTCTTCGCCGACCTCGCGCTGCGCGACAGCGGCGTCGCCGAGCTGCTGCCCAGCGTCGAGGTGGCGGTGTTCGACGAGGCGCACCAGCTGCCCGAGGCCGGGGTGCAGTTCCTCGGCACCACGCTGTCCACCGCGCAGGCGCTCGACTTCTCGCGCGATCTGCTCGGCCTGGGCCTGCAGCTGGCGCGCGGCCTGGCGAAGTGGCAGGAGCTTTCGGCCGCCGTCGAGAAGGCGGCGCGCGAACTGCGCCTGGCCGCCGCCGGGCCGCTGCGCGAGCTGCGCGGCACGCTCAAGCTGCGCTGGGACGAGCGCGCGAAGCGCGAGGACTTCCTCGCCGCGCTCGCCGAGCTGGGCCGCGCGGCCGATGCGGCCGGCGAGGCGCTCGACGGCGTGGCCGAGCTCTCGCCCGATCTCGTGAAGCTCGCCGAGCGCGCCGGCACATTGGCGACGCTCGCCGGCCGCTTCGCCGACGAAGCGGCCACCGGGCGCGTGCGCTGGATCGACGTCTCGCCGCACCAGGCGCGGCTGGTCGAGTCGCCGCTGGACATCCGCGAGGCGCTCGCCGAGCAGATGGGCGGCGCGCGCAAGGCCTGGATCTTCACCTCGGCGACGCTGGGCGAGGACGACGCGCTCGCCTGGTTCACCGAGCAGGCCGGCCTCGACAGCCCGGGCGCGGCGCGCACGCTGCGCGTCGGCAGCCCGTTCGACTACGCGCAGCACGCGCGCCTGTACATCCCCGCCGGCATGCCCAAGCCCAACGAGGCCGCGCACCCGGCGGCGGTGGCGACGCTCGCCTCGCGCTTCGCGCGGATGCTGGGTGGGCGGACCTTCGTGCTGACCACCACGCTGCGCGCCTTGCAGGCGATCGCCGATCACCTGCGCGCCGAGTTCGAAGCCGCCGGCGACACGATCCGCGTATTGCAGCAGGGCGAGATGCCCAAGCGCCAGCTGATGCAGCGCTTCCTCGCCGAGCCGCGTTCGGTGCTGGTGGGCTCGCAGAGCTTCTGGGAAGGCATCGACGTGCCCGGCGACGCGCTGCAATGCGTGCTGATCGACAAGCTGCCGTTCCCGCCGCCCAACGATCCGCTGGTGGAAGCGCGCGTCAAGCGCCTCGAAGCGCAGGGCCGCAACGCCTTCGCCGATTACTTCATCGCCGAGGCGGCGGTGTCGCTCAAGCAGGGCGCGGGCCGGCTGATCCGCAGCGAGACCGATCGCGGCCTGCTGGTGGTGTGTGACCCGCGCATGGCCGGCATGAACTACGGCAAGCGTCTGCGCGAAGCGCTGCCGCCGATGACGCGGGTGGGCAACGAAGCCGAGGCGACGGCCTGGCTGGAGGAACTGGCGCGCGAACGCGAAGGCGCGAGCGCGTCGTTCTGAAGACCTACCAGATCTTCCACCACGCCTTGTCGGGCGCGTTGCCGCCGTCCACCGCGAAGCGGGTCTGCGGGAAGTTGGTTTCGAGCACGCGCTTCGCGTCGTCGCGCAGCTCGTTCAGGCCGAGGCGGTCGTAGCTGCGCGTCATGATCGCCAGCGCCTCCTCGGCGGCCGGCGAATGCTGGAACTCCTGCACCGCCTGCTGCGCGCGGTTCGCCGCGGCCACGTAGGCGCCGCGGCGGAAGTAGTAGCGCGCCACGTGCACCTCGTAGGCCGCCAGCGAGTTGACGATGTAGTTCATGCGCACCTGTGCGTCCTCGGCGTAGATCGAGCGCGGGAACTGGTCGACCAGCTGCTTGAACGACTGGTAGGAATCGCGCGCCGCCTGCTGGTCGCGCTCGGACAGGTCCTGCGCGGCGAACTTGCCGAGGATGCCGAGGTTGTCGTTGAAGTTGACGATGCCCTGCAGGTACAGCGCGTAGTCGAGGCCCGGGCTGGACGGGTTGAGCTTGATGAAGCGCTCCAGCACCGACAGCGCCTCGGCCTTCTCGTTGCTGCGCCACAGCACGTAGGCGCGCTCGATCTGCGCCTGCTGCGCCAGCGGCGTGCCGGCGGCGCGGCCTTCGAGGCGCTCGTAGAGCTTGGCGGCCTTGTCGTAGGCGCCCGCCGCGGCTTCGTCCTTGGCCTCTGAATACAATTTCTCCGGCGTCCAGTTGGCGCTCTCGTCCTTGGGGCCGGAGCCGCAGGCGGCCAGCACCACGGTGGCGGTCGCGAGCGCCGCACGCAGGCCCGACGGGCCGATCCAGGACATCACATTCATGGGCTGAGGCTCGCGCCGCGCTCACACGCGGACACGTCATGACAGAAGCGCCGGATTATAGGGAGCCGCCCCAGGGCGGCGAGGCGGAGGGCGAGGGCGACGCGGAGCGCCGCGAGGCTGCCGCCGGCCCCGAGTGGCACGGCCAGCGCCTGGACAAGCTGCTCGTGGCGATCGCGCCCGAGTTCTCGCGCAGCCACCTGCAAAGCCTGATCGAGCGCGGCCTGGTCCGCATCGACGGCGAGGCGGCGCGCGCCGCCTCGCAGAAGCTGCGCGCCGGGCAGCGCGTCGCGGTCGAGCTGGTCGGCACCGAGGAGAGCCGCGCCTTCCGGCCCGAGGCGATGGCGCTGGCGGTCGTGCACGAGGATGCGCATGTGCTGGTGCTCGACAAGCCGGCCGGGCTGGTGGTGCATCCGGCGGCGGGCCACTGGTCGGGCACGCTGCTCAACGGCCTGCTGGCGCATCACGCCGGCGCCGCCGCGCTGCCGCGCGCCGGCATCGTGCACCGGCTCGACAAGGACACCTCCGGCCTGATGGTGGTCGCCAAGACGCTGCCTGCGATGACCGCGCTGACGCGCGCCATCGCGGCGCGCGAGGTGCATCGCCAGTACCTCGCGATCTGCCACGGCGAAGTGGCCGAGGCCGTCTTCAGCGTCGATGCGCCGATCGGCCGCGACCCCAAGTCGCGCATCCGCATGGCCCAGCTCGGCTCGGGCAAGCCGGCGCGCACCGACGTCGAGCGCGTTGCGGCGCGCGCGGGCTTCAGCGCGCTGCGCTGCACGCTGCACAGCGGCCGCACGCACCAGATCCGCGTGCACCTGGCTTCGCGCGGGCATGCGCTGGTGGCCGATGCGCTGTACGGCGGCGCGCCGGCGCTGGGCCTCGCGCGCCAGGCGCTGCATGCCTTCCGGCTCGGCTTCGTGCATCCGCTGGCCGGCCGGACTCTGCAGTTCGAGGCCGCGCCGCCGGCCGATTTCGCCGCCGCATGGCAAGCGGTGACCGCGGCGGCATGAGGGCGGGTACAATGCGCGCCATTGCTCCAGCCCGAACGAGCGAGCCGCCGCCGGAGGTTTTCGAGGCGGCCCCTCCACGATCCGGTTGCCAGCCCGCCTGAGGCGGCCCCACCGAGACGCCTCAGCCCCCGCCGGCGCGATATGCGCGGCCCACTTGCCAGACCGGCCGGTTGCCCCGGCCGAGGATTTGACAGGATCCATGAACACACAGGATGCGAAGCGCGTCCTCGAGACCGCGCTCATCTGCGCCACCCAGCCCCTGCCTCTGCGCGAGATGCGCACGCTGTTCAACGACGAGCTGGGAGCGGACACGCTGCGCGCGCTGCTCGACGAACTCACGCGCGACTGGGAAGACCGCGGCGTCGAACTGGTGGCGCTGGCGCACGGCTGGCGCTTCCAGAGCAAGCCCGAGATGCGCGAGTTCCTCGACCGCCTCAACCCCGAGAAGCCGCCGAAATACTCGCGCGCCGTGATGGAGACGCTGGCCATCATCGCCTACCGCCAGCCGGTGACGCGCGGCGACATCGAGGAGATCCGCGGCGTCACCGTCGCGAGCCAGATCATCAAGCAGCTCGAGGATCGCGGCTGGGTCGAGGCGATCGGCTACCGCGAGGCGCCCGGCCGGCCAGCGCTGCTGGCCACGACGCGCCAGTTCCTCGACGACCTCGGACTCGCCAGCCTGGAGCAGTTGCCGGCGATCGCCGGCGCGCCGGCCGCCGGCGCGATGCTCGCCGAGGCGCTGCCCGGCGAGCAGCCCGAGCTGATCGACGCTCAGGCGGCGCTGGTGCTCGAGCCGCCGGCCGAAGGCGAGGCGGTGGCCGAGCCCGTTGCCGAAGCCGCTGAAGTTGCCGAAGCTGCCGAAGGCACCGACGCCTCCGACGCCACTCCCCCCGACGTTCTCTCCGAAGAGAGTGACCCTGCGGCCGACGACGCCGCGCCGATGGAACCGCAAGCATGAATCTCCCGCCCGAGTCCCAGCCCGAAGCTCCCGCAGAGGATCTCGCCGCGACGCCCGAGGCCGAAGCGGCCAAGCCGGTACGCCGACGCCGCGCGGCCGCCAAGCCGGCAAGCGCCGAGGGCGAGGCCGTCGCCGTCGACGGCGCCGAAGCCGTGGCCGACGCGCCCAAGCCGCGGCGCCGCCGCAAGGAGGTGGCCGAGGCGGCACCGCAGGCGGAGGCGCCCGTCGTGAGCGAAGCGCCGCCCGCGCCGCCGGCGGTGGTCGAACCGCCGCCGCTCGACATTGCGGCCGCGGCCGATGAAGGCGAGGGTGAGCCAGCCGGCGAAAGCGCCGCGGGCGCGGAAGGCGCTGAGGGCGACGGCCGGCGCCGCAACCGGCGCAACCGGCGCGACCGCCGCCGCGACGAAGGCGGCGAGGCGCCGACGCCCGAAGCGGCCGCCGCAGCGGCCGGCGAGCGCACCGGCGAGGTGTTCGCCGAGGTGCTGTCGGGCGCCTTCGACGCCGAGGCCGGAGAAGCCGAGGCAGCGGCTGCGGAGGAATCCGACGAGCCCGTCGCCGAGTCGGCCGAGAGCGCCGAAGCCGAGCCGCACAAGCGCGTGCTCGCGCCCGAGCCCGACGCGCCCAAGCTGCAGAAGGTGCTGGCGCAGTCCGGCATCGGCTCGCGCCGCGACATGGAGCAGATGATCGAGGACGGCCGCATCACGGTGAACGGCGAGCCGGCGCACGTCGGCCAGCGCATCTCGTTCGGCGACCGCATCGCGCTCGACGGCAAGCCGGTCAAGGTGCGCATCCAGCCGCCGCCGGCGCGCGTGATCGCCTACCACAAGCCGGTCGGCGAAGTCGTCACGCTCGACGATCCGCAGCAGCGCCCGACGGTGTTCCGCCGCCTGCCGCGCCTGCAGCAGGGCAAATGGCAGTCGGTGGGCCGGCTCGACATCAACACCGAGGGCCTGCTGCTGTTCACCACCTCGGGCGAGCTGGCCAACCAGCTGATGCATCCGCGCTTCGGCGTCGAGCGCGAATACGCGGTGCGCGTGCTGGGCACGCTCGAGCCGGAAGCGAAAGCCAAGCTGCTCGAAGGCGTGGAGATCGAGGGCCAGAGCGCCGCGTTCCGCTCCATCGAAGACGGCGGCGGCGAGGGCGTCAACCACTGGTACCGCGTCGTCATCACCGAAGGCCGCAACCGCGAGGTGCGCAAGCTGTTCGACGCGGTCGGGCTGACGGTCAGCCGGCTGATCCGCATCCGCTACGGCTGCGTGGTGCTGCCGCGCGGCCTGAAGCGCGGCGTGTGGGTCGACCTCGGGCCGGACGACGTGCGCGCGATCCGGCGCCTGGCCGGCGGCGGCCCGCGCGACGGGCAGCCGCAGCAGCAGCGCGGCGACGAGCGCCGCGACGGCCGCAACAACAAGCAGCGCAACGAGCGCGGCGCGCGGCCGAACGATCGCGGCCAGCGCGGATCGCAGCCGCCTCAGCAGCCGCAGGCGCGCGAACGCGAACGCGAGCGCGGCGACTTCGAGGACGAGGACGGCCTCGACATCGATCCGATGAAGATCCCCAACCCGCTCGAGCAGACCTTCGACAAGCGCTTCGTGCAGAACCCGCGCAGCCGCGTCGGCGGGCGCGGCTTCGCCTTCGGCGGCGGCGGCTTCGGCGCGGGCGGCAGCGGCCAGCAGCAGCATGGCGGTGGTGGCGGAGGTGGAGGTGGCGGCGGCAACAAGAAGGGCGGGCCCAAGCAGCCCGACCCGATGCAGACCTCGGTGGGCTACATCGGTGCCGATGCCTTCCATCGCAAGAACCGCGGCGGGCGCAGCGGCGGCGGCGGTGGGGGCGGTGGAGGCGGCAACTACGGCGGCGGCGGTGGCCGTCGCGGCGGTCGCTGAAGGCATGCCGCGCGAACGCCGCGGGCTACAATCCGCAGCTTTGCCAAGTCGTTGATTTCAGGAGAAGAATTCATGGCCATCGAACGCACCCTCTCGATCATCAAGCCCGATGCCGTGGCGAAGAACGTCATCGGCCAGATCTACGCCCGTTTCGAGGGCGCGGGCCTGAAGGTGGTCGCGGCGAGGATGGCGCACCTGTCGCGCGGCGAAGCCGAGCAGTTCTATGCCGTGCACAAGGCGCGTCCGTTCTTCAAGGACCTGGTGGACTTCATGGTCTCCGGCCCGGTGATGATCCAGGTGCTGCAAGGCGAGAACGCGATCGCCAAGAACCGCGAGCTGATGGGCGCCACCGACCCGAAGAAGGCCGAGAAGGGCACCATCCGCGCCGACTTCGCCGACAGCATTGACGCCAACGCGGTGCACGGCTCGGACGCGCCGGAAACCGCCGCCGTGGAAGTGGCCTTCTTCTTCCCCGGCATGAACGTCTACAACCGCTGATCGCGTCATGGCCGTCAACCTGCTCGACTTCGACCTCGAGGGGCTGGCGGCCTGGTGCGAGGGCCTGGGCGAGAAGCGCTTTCGCGCCGTCCAGCTCTACCGCTGGATCCACCAGCGCGGCGAATCCGACTTCGAGAAGATGTCGGACCTCGCCAAGTCGCTGCGCGCCAAGCTCGCCGGCGCCGCCGAGGTGCGCGGCCTGCCGCTGATCAGCGAGCACCGCTCGGCCGACGGCACGATCAAATGGCTGTTCGACGTCGGCGGCGGCAACGCCGTCGAGAGCGTCTACATCCCCGAAGAAGACCGCGGCACGCTGTGCGTGTCGTCGCAGGCCGGCTGCGCGGTCGGCTGCCGCTTCTGCAGCACCGGCCACCAGGGCTTCAGCCGCAACCTGACCAGCGGCGAGATCGTCGCCCAGCTGTGGTTCGCCGAGCATCGCCTGCGCGGCGCGGATGGCGAGCGCGTGAAATCGACGAACGACGCGCCGATGCGCGTCGTGGACAACGTCGTGATGATGGGCATGGGCGAGCCCTTGCAGAACTACGCCGCGCTGGTGCCGGCGCTGAAGACCATGCTCGACGACCACGCCTACGGCCTGTCGCGCCGGCGCGTGACGGTGTCGACCTCGGGCATGGTGGCGATGATCGACCGCCTGCGCGAGGATTGCCCGGTGGCGCTGGCCGTCTCGCTGCACGCGCCCGACGACGCGCTGCGCGACCAGCTGGTGCCGCTGAACCGCAAGGACGGCATCGCTGCGCTGCTCGATGCCTGCCTGCGCTACCTCGACAAGGCGCCGCGCGACTTCGTCACCTTCGAGTACTGCATGCTCGACGGCGTCAACGATTCGCCCGAGCAGGCGCGCGAGCTGGTCAGGCTCGTCAAGGGCCGCGTGCCCTGTAAGCTCAACCTGATCCCGTTCAATCCGTTCCCCGCCTCGGGGCTGAAGCGCTCGCCGCGCGAGCGCGTGATGGCGTTTGCCAAGGTGCTGCAGGACGCCGGCATCGTCACCACGGTGCGCAAGACGCGCGGCGACGACATCGACGCCGCCTGCGGCCAGCTGGCCGGCGAGGTGCAGGACCGCACGCGCGTCAACCAGCGTCTGCTGCGCGCGCCGGTGCGGGTGGTTCCGCTGCAGGAGATGAAGGCATGAAGGGCATCGCCGCGCTGTGCTGCGCGACCGTGCTGGCAGCACTGGCCACGCTGGCCGGCTGCTCGACCACGAGCACGACCACCACCGGCCCGATCAACGACGCGCGGCCGACCACGCCGCCGCCGCAAGGCGAGGATGCCGATCCGGATCGCCGCGCGCGCACGCGCCTGGAACTGGCCGCGGCCTACTTCGCCAACAACCAGCCCGAGGTGGCCTTGCCCGAGGTGAACCGCGCGATCGCGGCGAACCCGAACCTCGGCCAGGGCTACAACCTGCGCGGCCTGATCAACGCGGCGCTGGGCAACGACAACGCCGCCGACGCCGACTTCCGCCGCGCGCTGGCGATCAACCCGCGCGACGCCGACGCGCTGCAGAACTACGGCTGGTACCTGTGCCAGCACAACCGCCACGACGAAGCCGCCGCGCAGTTCGCGCTGGCGCTGGCGCTGCCGGCGCGGCGCGACTCGTCGCGCACCTGGCTCGCGCAGGGCGTGTGCCAGGCGCGCGCCGGCAAGCTCGACGAGGCCGAGAAGTCGCTGCAGCGCTCGTACCAGATGGACCCGAGCAACCCGTCGATCTCGGTCAACCTCGCCGAGGTGCTGCTGCGCCGCGGCGAGGCGGATCGCGCGCGCTTCCACATCCGGCGCGTCAACGCCAACCCCAACTACGTCAGCGCGCAGACGTTGTGGCTGGCCGCGCGCATCGAGCGCCGTCTCGGCAACAACGCCGGTGTGAAGGATCTCGGCGAGCAGTTGATCAACCGCTTCCCGGAGACGCGCGAGGCGGTGGCTTTCCAGCGGGGGCGCTTCGATGAGTGATTCGCCCGCCGACAACGGCACGCCGGCGGCGAGCAGCGCCGGCGCCTTGATCCGCCAGGCGCGCCAGGCGCAGGGCCTGCACATCGCGGTGCTGGCCGCGGCCACCAAGGTGCCGCAGCGCAAGCTCGAGGCGCTCGAAGCCGACCGCCTCGACGAACTGCCCGACGCCACCTTCACGCGCGCGCTCGCGCAGACGGTGTGCCGCTCGCTGAAGATCGACCCGGCGCCGGTGCTGGCGCTGCTGCCGCAGCCCTCCGGCCACCGGCTGGAGCACGTCGCCGAAGGCATCAACGCGCCGTTCCGCGAGCGGCCCGGCATGGCGCCCAGCGCCGACTGGTCGGTGCTCGGCTCGCCGGCGGTGTGGGCGCCGCTGGTGATCCTGCTGCTGGCCGCCGGCATCTACTTCCTGCCCAAGGGCACGGTGACGCTGCCCACGGTGGGCGGCGGCGCCTCGGCGCCGGACACGGCCACCACGACGACCACGCTGCCGCCGCCGGTGTCGGAGCCGGCTTCCGCCGCCGTGCTGGCGCCGCCGGCCGCCGCCGCGCCGGCGGCCTCGGTGGTGGTCGAGACGGTGCACTCCGCGCCCGCGGTGCCCGAGGACGCCGCCAGCGCGCCCCCCGCGGCCGGCGTGCTGCAGTTGCGCGTCAGCGCCGAATCGTGGGTCGAGGTGCTCGACGCGCGCGGCGCGACGCTGCTGTCGCGCCTGCTGCAGCCGGGCGAGACGGTCGGCATCGACGGCGCCGTGCCGCTCAAGCTCACCGTCGGCAATGCCGCGGCGACGCAGGTGTCGTTCCGCGGCAAGCCGGTGGAACTGACGAGCACGCGCGACAACGTCGCGCGGCTGGAACTGAAATGAACGCGCGCGAACCGCTCGAATCGCTGGACGACTTCATCGCGCCGGCGCGCCCGCTGCAGCGCCGCTCGCACCAGGCCGTGGTGCGCTGGGGCGCCAACGAGGTGACGATCGGCGGCGGCGCGCCGGTGCGCGTGCAGTCGATGACCAACACCGACACCGTCGAGGTCATCGAGACCGCGATCCAGGTGAAGGAGCTGGCGATCGCCGGCTCCGAGCTGGTGCGCATCACCGTCAACACGCCCGAGGCGGCGGCCGCGGTGCCGCACATCCGCGAGCAGCTCGACCGCATGGGCATCGACGTGCCGCTGGTCGGCGACTTCCACTACAACGGCCACCGCCTGCTCACCGAATTTCCGGCCTGCGCCGAGGCGCTGAGCAAGTACCGCATCAACCCCGGCAACGTGGGCAAGGGCGACAAGAAGGACAGGCAGTTCGCGCAGATGGTCGAGGTGGCGGCCAAGCACGCCAAGCCGGTGCGCATCGGCGTCAACTGGGGCAGCCTCGACCAGGAGCTGCTCGCCCAGATGATGGACGACAACGCGAAGCTCGCCGAGCCGCACGAGCCGCAGCAGATCATGTACCGCGCCATCATCACCTCGGCGGTGGAGTCGGCGCGGCGCGCCGAGGAGATCGGCCTCGCGCCGGGGCAGATCATCCTGTCGTGCAAGATGAGCGGCGTGCAGGATCTGGTGAGCGTCTACCGCGCGCTGGCGCGGCGCTGCGACTACCCGCTGCACCTGGGCCTGACCGAAGCCGGCATGGGCACCAAGGGCACGGTGGCCTCCACCGCCGCGCTGGCGCTGCTGCTGCAGGACGGCATCGGCGACACCATCCGCGTCAGCCTGACGCCGCAGCCCGGCGAGGCGCGCACGCAGGAGGTGGTGGTGGCCCTCGAGATCCTGCAATCGCTCGGCCTGCGCTCGTTCAACCCGAGCGTCACCGCCTGCCCCGGCTGCGGCCGCACCACCAGCACGACCTTCCAGGAACTCGCCAAGCAGATCGACGACTTCCTGCGCGCGCAGATGCCGGTGTGGAAGAGCAAGTACCCCGGCGTCGAGACGATGAAGGTCGCCGTGATGGGCTGCATCGTCAACGGCCCGGGCGAAAGCAAGCATGCCGACATCGGCATCAGCCTGCCGGGCAACGGCGAGGCGCCGGCCGCGCCGGTGTTCATCGACGGCGAGAAGGCGCTGACGCTGCGCGGCGAGGGCATCGCGCAGGAGTTCCACCGCATCGTCGAGGACTACATCGAGAAGCGCTTCGGCCAGGCGGCCTGAGGCGACGACATCCAACCGCGCCGCCCGCCGCGGCGCCGCATCCGCTGCACGAGAACATGGCTGCTGAACCGCTGCGCGCCGTCAAGGGCATGAACGACATCCTCCCGCCGGAATCGGCCGCGTGGGAGTGGCTGGAAGACCGCATCCGAGCGCTGATGCGCCGCTACGGCTACCTCAACGTGCGCACGCCCATCGTCGAGCCGACGGCGCTGTTCGTGCGCGGCCTGGGCGAGGTGACCGACATCGTCGAGAAGGAGATGTACTCCTTCGTCGACTCGATGAACGGCGACCACCTCTCGCTGCGCCCCGAGAACACCGCCGGCGTGGTGCGCGCGATGGCCGAGCATTCGTTCCTGCGCGAAGGCGGCCGGCGGCTCTACTACATCGGGCCGCAGTTCCGCCACGAGCGGCCGCAGAAGGGCCGCCAGCGCCAGTTCCACCAGTTCGGCGCCGAGGCGCTGGGCTACGCCGGGCCGGACGTCGACGCCGAGCTGATCCTGATGCTGCGCGCGCTGTGGCGCGAGCTGGGCATCGTCGAGGAGCGCGACCTGCGCCTGGAGCTCAACAGCCTCGGCCAGCCGGCCGAGCGCCTGGCGCACCGCGCCGCGCTGATCGCGCACTTCGAGGCGCACGCGGCGCAGCTCGACGAGGACGCGCAGCGCCGCCTGCACAGCAACCCGCTGCGCATCCTCGACAGCAAGAACCCGGCGATGCAATCGTTGATCGAGGCCGCGCCGAAGCTGCCCGACTACCTCGGCGCCGAATCGCGCGCGCACTTCGACGCGGTGCGCGCGGTGCTCGACGCCGCAGGCCTGGCGTACCGCATCAACCCGCGCCTGGTGCGCGGCATGGACTACTACAACCTGACCGTGTTCGAGTGGGTCACCGACAAGCTCGGCGCCCAGGGCACGGTGTGCGGCGGCGGCCGCTACGACGGGCTGATCGAGCAGCTCGGCGGCAAGGCCGCGCCGGCGGTGGGCTTCGGCCTCGGCATGGAGCGTGTGCTGCTGCTGCTGGCCGAGCTCGGCATCGCGCCGCCGCCGGCGGCGCCGCGCATCTACGCGGTGGTGCCGTCGCCGGCCGCGCTGGTGCCGGCGATGACGGTGGTCGAGGCGCTGCGCGGCGCCGGCATCGCGGTGCTGATGAACGCCGGCTTCGCCGGCATGAAGGCGCAGTTCAAGCGCGCCGACGCCAGCGGCGCGCGCTACGCGCTGATCTTCGGCGACGACGAAGTCGCGCGCGGCGAGGTGGCGCTGAAGGACCTGCGCGACGCCAACGCCGCGCAGCGCAGCCTGCCGCTGGCCGGCGCCGCCACCTGGGCGGCCGACCTCGCCAACGCATAATCCCGCCTTCCGCGAAAGACGACCTCCTCATGGCCTCCCATCTCGACCTCGAAGAACAGGAACAGCTCGCCCAGCTCAAGGCGTTCTGGGCGCAGTACGGCAACCTGATCACCTGGGCGCTGACCCTCGTGCTGGCCGGCTTCGCGGCCTGGAACGGCTGGAACTGGTGGCAGCGCGAGCAGGCCGCCAAGGCCGCGGCGATGTTCGACGAATTGCAGAGGGCCGCCGACGCCGGCGATGCCGCCAAGACCGCGGGCATCTTCAACGACCTGAAGGATCGTTTCGGCGGCACCGCCTTCGCGCAGCAGGGCGGTCTGCTGACGGCCAAGCTGCAGTTCGACAAGGGCGCGCCCGATGCCGCCGCCACCGCGCTGAACTGGGTGGCCGACAACGCCGGCGAGACCGAGTACCGCACGGTGGCGAAGCTGCGCCTGGCCGGCCTGCTGGCCGACCAGAAGAAGTACGACGAGGCGTTGAAGCAGCTCGACGGCGCGACCAGCAAGGAGTTCGAGGCGCTGGTGGCGGATCGCCGCGGCGACATCCTGCTCGCGCAGGGCAAGGCCGACGAGGCCAAGGCCGCCTACAAGAAGGCCTGGGACGCGATGGACCCGGCGGTGCAGTACCGCCGCCTGATCGACGCCAAGCTGACCGCGCTGGGCGCCGCGCCGGCCGCCGACGGAGCCGCCAAGTGACGGCGCGCGGGCGAGTCCTGGCCGGCGCGCTGCTGGCCTTGGCGCTGGCAGCCTGTTCGAGCGGCCCGGAGCGCCCCAAGCCCAAGCCCTACGAAGCCATCGCTGCGCCGATCGCCGGCAAGCAGGTCTGGTCGCAGCGCATCGGCAGCGTCGATTTCCCGCTCTCCGTGCCGGTGCAGGCCGGCGTGTTCACGGTGGCGAGCAGCGACGGCACGGTGGCCGCGATCCAGGCCGACAGCGGCCGCGAGGTGTGGCGCACGAGCGTCGACGGGCGCATCGTCGCCGGTGTCGGCAGCGACGGCCGCTATGCCGCGGTGGTCACGCGCGAGGGCGACCTCGTCGTGCTCGACGGCGGCAAGCTGCTGTGGCGCAAGCCGGTGGGCACCAAGGTCGTCACCGCGCCGCTGGTGGCCGGCGAGCGCGTCTTCGTGCTCGGCGTCGATCGCCGCGTGGCCGCCTGGGACGCGCTCGACGGCCGCAAGCTGTGGCAGCAGCAGCGCCCCGGCGAGCCGCTGACGCTGGCGCAGGGCGGCGTGCTGGCGGCCTTCAAGAACACGCTGCTGGTCGGGCAGGGCCCGCGCCTGGCGGGGCTCGACCCGCTGAACGGCAACGTGCGCTGGGAGGTGCCGGTGGCCTCGCCGCGCGGCACCAACGAAGTCGAGCGCATCGCCGATCTGGTGGCGCCGCTGGTGCGCCGCGGCGACAGCGTCTGCGTGCGCGCCTTCCAGTCGGCGGTGGGCTGCGTCGACGCCGAGCGCGGCAACCTGCAGTGGAGCAAGAACATCGGCGGCACCGAGGGCATCGCCGGCAACGAGCAACTGGTGCTGGGTGCCGATGCGTCGGACCGCATCACCGCCTGGAAGGCCGCCGGTGGCGACGTCGCCTGGAGCAGCGAGGCGCTGCTGTACCGCAGCCTGGGCGCGCCGCAGGTGGCCGGCCCGACGGCGGTGTTCGTCGACGGCGAAGGCATGGTGCACTGGCTTTCGCTCGCCAAGGGCGAATCGCAGCTGCGCCTGCCCACCGACGGCTCGGCGCCGGCCGCCGCGCCGGCGCTGGCGGGCACCACGCTGCTGGTCGTCACGCGCAACGGCGGCCTGTACGCCTTCCGCCCTGAGTAGATGACAGCCCCTCGCCGTTTCACGGCGATCCCCCGAGGGGATCGGCGACCGGCTTCGGAGCGGCCGGGCGCCGGTCGCCGGAGATCCGCGTCGTGAAACCTGTCATTGCTCTTGTAGGCCGGCCCAATGTGGGCAAGTCGACGCTGTTCAACCGCCTGACGAAGAGCCGCGACGCGATCGTCGCCGACTTCGCCGGCCTGACGCGCGACCGCCACTACGGCGACGGCCAGCTCGGCGAGCACGAGTTCATCGTCATCGACACCGGCGGCTTCGAGCCGAGTGCCGAATCGGGCATCGTCAAGGAGATGGCGCGCCAGACGCGCCAGGCGGTGGCCGAGGCCGACGCGGTGATCTTCGTCGTCGACGTGCGCGGCGGGCTGTCGGCGCAGGACCACGACATCGCGCGCTACCTGCGAACCACCGGCAAGAAGGTGCTGCTGGCCGCCAACAAGGCCGAGGGCATGAGCGACTCGCCGCTGCTGGGCGAATTCTGGGAGCTGGGCCTGGGCGAGCCGCATCCGGTGTCGGCCGCGCACGGGCAGGGCGTGCGCAGCCTGACCGAAGCGGCGCTGGCCGACTTCCCCTTCGATGAAGACGCGGCCGACGCCGAGCCCGATCCGAACGCGCCGATCCGTCTCGCGGTCGCCGGCCGGCCCAACGTCGGCAAGTCGACGCTGATCAACACCTGGCTGGGCGAGGAGCGCCTGGTCGCCTTCGACCTGCCGGGCACGACGCGCGACGCGATCCACGTGCCATTCGAGCGCCACGGCCGCAAGTTCGAGCTGATCGACACCGCCGGGCTGCGCCGCAAGGGCAAGGTGTTCGAGGCGATCGAGAAGTTCTCGGTGGTCAAGACGCTGCAGGCGATCGCCGACGCCAACGTCGTGCTGCTGCTGCTCGACGCCACGCAGGGCGTGACCGACCAGGACGCGCACATCGCCGGCTACATCCTCGACAGCGGCCGCGCCGTGGTGCTGGCCGTCAACAAGTGGGACGCGGTGGACGACTACCAGAAGGAGCAGTTGCAGCGCTCGATCGAGCAGCGCCTGGCCTTCTTGAAATTCGCGCCGCTGCTCCACATCTCGGCCAGGAAGCGGCAGGGCCTCGGCCCGTTGTGGAAGGCGATCGCCGACGCGCATGCCTCGGCGACGTGCAAGATGCCCACGCCGGTGCTGACGCGGCTGCTGCACGAGGCGGTGGAACACCAGGCGCCCAAGCGCGCCGGCATGTTCCGCCCCAAATTGCGCTATGCGCACCAAGGTGGGATGAACCCGCCGATCATCGTCATCCACGGCAATTCGCTCGAGCACGTGACCGATACCTACAAACGATTCCTCGAAGGGCGCTTTCGCGCGCACTTCAAGCTGGTCGGCACGCCGCTGAAGATCGAGATGCGCTCGTCGCGGAACCCGTTCGACGAGAAGTGATCCGAGGACTTCCGCTCGCGCGGTCAATGCGGGGATTCCAGCGGAGCGCGAAATCCCTGTGTTAACGTCTCCCTCCTACGAACTTTCATCACGGAGCATATCGTGAGCAACAAAGGGCAACTCCTACAAGACCCGTTCCTGAACCTGCTGCGCAAGGAGCATGTTCCGGTTTCCATCTACCTGGTCAACGGCATCAAGCTGCAGGGCCACATCGAATCGTTCGACCAGTACGTCGTCCTGCTGCGCAACACCGTCACGCAAATGGTCTACAAGCACGCGATCTCCACCGTGGTGCCGGGCCGGGCGGTGAATTTCCACGCCAACGAAACCCCCGAGCAGGCTTGAGTTCCACGCAGGCCACCGTCGCCGCCGGCAGCCCCGCGCGGGCCATCCTTGTCGGCGTCGATCTCGGCGGGCGCGTCGCGTTCGACGAATCGCTCGACGAGCTCGCGCTGCTGGCCGAATCGGCCGGCGACGCGCCGGTGGCGCGCGTGATCGCGCGCCGCAAGGCGCCCGATCCGGCCCTCTTCGTCGGTTCGGGCAAGGCCGACGAGATCAAGGCGCTGGTCGAGGGCCATCAGGCCGAGGCGGTGCTGTTCGACCAGGCGCTCTCGCCCGCGCAGCAGCGCAACCTCGAACGCCATCTGGGCGTGGCGGTGGCTGACCGCACGATGCTGATCCTCGAGATCTTCGCCGCGCGCGCCAAGAGCCACGAGGGCAAGCTGCAGGTCGAGCTGGCGCGGCTGCAGTACCTCGCCACAAGGCTGGTGCGGCGCTGGAGCCACCTCGAGCGCCAGCAAGGCGGCATCGGCACGCGCGGCGGCCCCGGCGAGGCGCAGATCGAACTCGACCGGCGCATGATCGAAGACCGCATCAAGACCGTGAAGACGCGGCTCGAGCGCGTCAAGAAGCAGCGCCGCACGCAGCGCCGCGCGCGCGAGCGCAACGAGACCTTCCGCGTCTCGCTGGTGGGCTACACCAACGCCGGCAAGTCGACGCTGTTCAACGCGCTCGTGAAGGCGCGCAGCTACGCGGCCGACCAGCTGTTCGCGACGCTGGACACCACCACGCGCCAGCTCTACCTCGAGGAAGTGGGGCGCTCGGTGTCGCTGTCCGACACGGTGGGCTTCATCCGCGACCTGCCGCACAAGCTGGTCGAGGCCTTCGAGGCGACGCTGCAGGAAGCGGCCGATGCCGACCTGCTGCTGCACGTGGTCGATTGCGCCAGCCCGGTGCTGGACGAGCAGATGGCCGAGGTCGAGCGGGTGCTCGACGAGATCGGCGCCGGGCAGATCCCGCAGGTGCTGGTCTTCAACAAGGTCGACAGGCTCGAAGCCAGCCAGCGCCCGCGCGCGCTGCGCGACCTGATCGCGCGCGACGGCGGCCAGCGCGTGCCGCGCGTGTTCGTCAGCGCGCTCGACGGCACGGGCCTGGCCGAACTGCGGCAGGTGCTCACCGAGGCGGTGGCCGGCACGCTGCAACCCGACGCGCCGGCGCACGAAGCGCCGGACGAACGCTTCGCCGCGCCCGAGCGCGAAGCGCTGCCTTTCACCGGAACCCACGATTCACAGGCCTGAGCATGAATCCTCTGCACCATCTCCGACTCGCCGCCGGCCGCCTGCTCAGCAACGGCCGCAACGACGGTCCGCCGGACCTGGACGAACTGTGGCGCGACTTCAACCGCAAGCTCAGCGGCCTGTTCGGCGGCAAGGGCGGCGGCCAGCGTCCCGGCGGCCCGCCGGAGGACGGCGGCAACTTCCAGCCCGACATGAAGAGCGCCGGCATCGGCGTCGGGCTGATCGCCGGCGTGGTCGCGCTGATCTGGCTGGGCAGCGGCTTCTTCATCGTGCAGGAAGGCCAGCAGGCCGTGGTCACCGCGTTCGGCAAGTTCAGCCACACGGTGGATGCCGGCTTCCAGTGGCGCATGCCGTACCCGTTCCAGGCGCACGAGACGGTCAGCGTCACGCAGCTGCGCTCGCGCGAGGTCGGCCGCAACTCGGTGGTGCAGGCCACCGGCCTGCGCGACTCGTCGATGCTGACGCAGGACGAGAACATCATCGACATCCGCTTCACCGTGCAGTACCGGCTGAAGGACGCGCGCGCCTTCCTGTTCGAGAACCGCGACCCGGAGGAAGCGGTGACGCTGGCCGCCGAGTCGGCGGTGCGCGAGATCGTCGGCCGCACCAACATCGACGCGGTGCTCTACGAGCAGCGCGACGCGATCGCCGCCGAGCTGGTCAAGTCGATCCAGAACCAGCTCGACCGCCTGAACGCCGGCATCATCGTCGCCAACGTCAACCTGCAGAGCGTGCAGCCGCCCGAGCAGGTGCAGGCCGCGTTCGAGGACACGCTCAAGGCCGGCCAGGACGGCGACCGCCTGAAGAAGGAAGGCCTGGCCTACGCCAGCGACGTGATCCCGAAGGCGCAGGGCACGGCCGCACGGCTGCGCGAGGAATCCGAGGGCTACAAGGCCGCGGTGGTGGCGCAGGCCGAGGGCGATGCGCAGCGCTTCAGCCGCGTGCTCACCGAGTACCAGAAGGCGCCCGCGGTGACGCGCGACCGGCTCTACATCGAGACCATGCAGCAGGTGTACTCGAACGTCAGCAAGGTGATGATCGACAGCCGCAGCAACTCCAACCTGCTGTACCTGCCGCTGGACAAGCTGATGCAGCAGGCCGGCGGCGCGCCGGCCGCCGCTGCCGCGCCGCCGGCGGCCGACAGCGGCGCGGCCGCGCAGCCGGGCGCGACGCTCGATGCACGCTCGCGCGACAACCAGCGCGGCCGCGACCGCGAAGGCCGCTGAAGGCGAGAGGGAGAACCAGAACATGAACCGCATCGGATTCCTCGTCGGCCTCGTGCTGCTCGCCTTGATGGCCGCGGCCTCGACGCTGTTCGTCGTCGACCAGCGCCAGGTGGCGGTGGTCTACGCGCTCGGCGAGATCAAGGAAGTGATCACCGAGCCGGGCCTGAAGGTCAAGCTGCCGCCGCCGTTCCAGAACGTCGTCTTCCTG
Source organism: Pseudomonadota bacterium (assembly GCA_029779845.1). Classification (GTDB taxonomy): domain Bacteria; phylum Pseudomonadota; class Gammaproteobacteria; order Burkholderiales; family Burkholderiaceae_C; genus Piscinibacter. The sequence goes on from JAKOZT010000156.1 coordinate 32,058, forward strand.
GATCGCCGCATCCAGACGCTCGACAGCCCCGACGTGCGCCCGATCTTCACCGCCGAGAAGAAGAGCCTGGTGATCGACTGGCTGGTGAAGTGGCGCGTCGCCGAGCCGCGCCAGTTCATCCGCAACAACGGCACCGACATCCGCAACCTCGAGACGCGCCTGGCGCCGGTGGTGCACGCCGCGTTCAACGAGGAGGTGACCAAGCGCACCGTCGGCGGCGTGCTGTCCAGCGAGCGCGACAAGGTGATGCAGGACGTGCGCAAGCGCCTCGACGACGACGCCAAGGCCTTCGGCATCGAGATCCTCGACGTGCGCATCAAGCGCGTCGACTTCGTCGCCAACATCACCGACTCGATCTACAGCCGCATGCGCTCGGAGCGCCAGCAGGTGGCCAACCAGCTGCGCTCGACCGGCACCGCCGAGGGCGAGAAGATCCGCGCCGACGCCGACCGGCAGCGCCAGATCATCGTCGCCGAGGCCTACCGCGAGGCGCAGAAGGTCAAGGGCGACGGCGACGCGCGCGCCTCGGCGATCTTCGCCGAGGCCTTCGGCCGCGACCCGCAGTTCGCCGAGTTCTACCGCAGCCTCGAGGCCTACCGCGCCAGCTTCCGCAACAAGGGCGACGTGATGGTGATCGACCCGAGCAGCGAGTTCTTCCGCGCGATGCGCGGCTCGGGCCTCGCCCCGGCCGCCGCGGCGCCGGTGAAGAAGTAGCGCGCGGTGGGCGCGAGCGCCTGGGATCTGCTGCTCGCCGCGGCCGCGCTGATGCTGGTGCTCGAAGGGCTGCTGCCCTTTTTCAGCCCGGCGTCGTGGCGGCGGCTGTTCGAGCAGGCGACCCGGCTGAGCGACGGGCAGATCCGCTTCCTCGGCCTGTCGAGCATGCTGCTCGGCGTGGTGCTGATGCTGGTGTTCTGGGGCTGAGAGGCAACGCCGTCAGGCTCTCGCCAGGGGGCGCGCCGGTACAATGCGGTTTTTAATCCGCGCCGGTTTTCCCATGTCCTCTGCTTGGCTGCTGCCCGAGCACATCGCCGATGTGCTCCCCGCGCAGGCCCGACACATCGAAGAACTGCGGCGCGGCCTGCTCGACGTGGCGCGCTCCTTCGGTTGCGAGCTGGTGATGCCGCCGCTGATGGAGCACATCGAGTCGCTGCTGTCGGGCACCGGGCACGACCTCGACCTGAAGACCTTCAAGCTGGTCGACCAGCTGAGCGGCCGCACGCTGGGCGTGCGCGCGGATGCGACGCCGCAGGTGGCGCGCATCGACGCGCATCTGCTCAACCGCGACGGGGTGACGCGGCTGTGCTACTGCGGCCCGGTGCTGCACACGCGGCCGTCGGGCATGCAGGGCACGCGCGAGCCGCTGCAGTTCGGCGCCGAGATCTACGGCCATGCCGGACTGGAAGCCGATCTCGAAGTGCTCGACCTCGCGCTCGACTGCCTGCGCGGCGCCGGCCTCGCCGAGCTGACGCTGGACCTCGCCGATGCGCGCATCGTGCGCGCGCTGCTGGCCGGCGTCGAGGCGACGCGGCGCGCCGGCATCGAGGCCGCGCTGGCGGGCAAGGACGCGGCCGGTCTCGCCGAGCTGTGCGTCGGGCTCGAAGAAGCGTCGCGCCGCGCCGTGCTGGCGCTGCCGGCGCTGTACGGCGACGAGGCCGTGCTCGCGCGCGCGCGCGAGCTGCTGCCGGCGCTCGCGCCGGTGCGCGCCGCGCTGGCCGATCTCGTCACGCTGGCGCGCCACGTGCGCCAGGCGCATCCCGAGGTCAAGGTCGGCTTCGACCTCGCCGACGTGGGCGGCTCGTCGTACTACAGCGGCGCGCGCTTCGCGGTGTATGCCAAGGGCTCCAGCGACTCGATCGCGCGCGGCGGGCGCTACGACGAGGTCGGCGCGATCTTCGGCCGCAACCGCCCGGCGGTGGGCTTCAGCCTCGACCTGAAGGAACTCGCCGAGCGCGTGCCCGGCCGCGTCGGCCGCCCGGCGGTGCGCGCGCCGTGGTCGGAGGATGCGGGCCTGCGCGCCGCGGTGCGCCGCCTGCGCGAGCAGGGCGAGACCGTGGTGTGCATCCTGCCCGGCCACGGCCACGAAGGGCAGGAGTTCGAGTGCGACCGCGAGCTGGTCGCCGTGGCCGGCCAATGGGCGGTGCGCGCGCTGTGAGCGCGGGCCGCCCGCGATTCATCGAGTGACACAAGACATGCAGCAACAGAAGAACGCGGCCGCCGGCCACAACGTCGTCGTCGTCGGCACGCAGTGGGGCGACGAAGGCAAGGGCAAGGTGGTGGACTGGCTCACCGACCACGCCGAGGCGGTGGTGCGCTTCCAGGGCGGCCACAACGCCGGCCACACGCTGGTGATCAAGGGCGTCAAGACGGCGCTGCAGCTGATCCCCTCGGGCATCATGCGCGACGGCGTCGCCTGCTTCATCGGCAACGGCGTGGTGGTCGACCCGACGCATCTGCTGTCGGAGATCGAGCGGCTCGAAGGCATCGGCCTGGACGTACGCTCGCGCCTGTTCATCAGCGAATCGTGCCCGCTGATCCTGCCCTTCCACGTCGAGGTGGACCGCGCGCGCGAGGCGCTGCGCGAGACCAGCGGCGCGGGCAAGATCGGCACCACCGGCAAGGGCATCGGCCCGGCCTACGAGGACAAGGTGGCGCGCCGCGCGCTGCGCGTGCAGGACCTGAAGCACCCCGAGCGCTTCGCCGCCAAGCTGCGCGAGCTGCTGGCGCTGCACAACGTGGCGCTGACGGGCTACCTGAAGGCCAGCCCGCTGGAGTTCCAGCCGATCTTCGACCATGCGATGAAGGTGGCCGAGCCACTGAAGCCGATGCTCGCCGACGTGGGCTACATGCTGCACACGATCAGCCGGCGCGGCGGCAACATCCTCTTCGAAGGCGCGCAGGGCACGCTGCTCGACATCGACCACGGCACCTATCCGTACGTCACCTCGAGCAACTGCGTGGCCGGCAACGCGGCGGCCGGCTCGGGCGTCGGGCCGGACATGCTGCACTACATCCTCGGCATCACGAAGGCCTACACCACGCGCGTGGGCAGCGGGCCGTTTCCGACCGAGCTGCCGATGGATGAAGAAGGCTCGGTGGGCCACCACCTCTCCACCGTCGGCCAGGAGCGCGGCACCGTGACGGGCCGGCCGCGCCGCTGCGGCTGGCTGGATGCCGCGGCGCTCAAGCGCGCGATCATCATCAACGGCGTCTCGGGCCTGTGCATCACCAAGCTCGACGTGCTGGACGGGCTCCCGGAGATCAAGGTCTGCGTCGGCTACGAGCTGAACGGCCGGCGCATCGACATCCTGCCGCTGGACGCCGACGACGTGGCCGCCTGCGTGCCGGTCTACGACAGCTTCCCGGGCTGGAGCGAGAGCACCTTCGGCGTCACGCAATGGGACAAGCTGCCGCTGAACGCGCGCCGCTACCTCGAACGCGTGCAGCAGTTCATCGCCGCGCCGATCGCCATGGTGTCCACCGGCCCGGACCGCGAGCACACCATCCTGCTCAAGCACCCGTACCGCGGCTGAGGGGCCGCGCGCAACCCTTTCGGAGAATCGACCGCATGCTCACCGACGACGGCAAACACCTCTACGTCTCCTGGGACGAGTACCACATGCTGATCGAGCGCCTGGCGCTCAAGGTGCACGCCTCGGGCTGGGAGTTCGACCAGATCCTGTGCCTGGCGCGCGGCGGCATGCGGCCGGGCGACGTGCTCTCGCGCGTGTTCGACAAGCCGCTGGCGATCATGGCGACGAGTTCGTACCGCGCCGAGGCCGGCACCATCCAGGGCCGGCTCGACATGGCCAAGTACATCACGCTGCCCAAGGGCGAACTGGCCGGCCGCGTGCTGCTGGTCGACGACCTGGCCGACTCGGGCGTGACGCTCAGGGCGGTGGTCGAGCGGCTGCGCGGCATGCCCTCGATCAGCGAGCTGCGCTCGGCGGTGATCTGGGTGAAGGGTGTGTCGAGCTACACGCCCGACTACTTCGTCGAGATGCTGCCCACCAGCCCGTGGATCCACCAGCCTTTCGAGGAATACGACGACCTGCGGCCCGAAGGGCTGGCGAGGAAGTTCGTCATCTGAGGGCGCAAAACGAAGCGGCAAAGAAAAAGGCCAGTGCGCTTGCACTGGCCTTTCACAACATCATCTGGTGCCCAGGAAGGGACTCGAACCCCCACGGTGTTACCCGCTAGTACCTGAAACTAGTGCGTCTACCAATTCCGCCACCTGGGCATTTCAGGAAGTCTTGGATCATATCATCAAAACGAATCAAAACTCAACGCCCCCCGCCGTCGGTGCCGAACTGATGAGCGAAGTCGAGGGCACCGTGCAAGGCCATCGCGACGGCCACGGCTTCCTCGTGCGCGACGATCGCGGCAGCGACGTCTACCTCTCGCAGCAGGAGATGCGCGCGGTGCTGCACCGCGACCGCGTGCGCGCGCGCATCGTGCGCTACGACAAGCGCGGCCGCCCCGAGGGCCGCATCCTCGAGATCCTCGAGCGCCGCAAGGCGCCCATCATCGGCCGGCTGCTGCACGAAGGCGGCGTCTGGCTGGTCGCGCCGGAAGACAAGCGCTACGGCCAGGACATCATGGTGCCGAAGAACGCGATCGCCAACGCGAGCGCGGGCCAGGTGGTGGCGATCGAGCTGACCGAGCCGCCCTCGATGTACTCGCAGCCGGTGGGCCGCGTCACCGAGGTGCTCGGCGAGATCGACGACCCCGGCATGGAGATCGAGATCGCGGTGCGCAAGTACGAGGTGCCGCACCGCTTCTCGCCCGAGACGCTGGCGCAGGCCGCGGGCTTGCCGGAGAAGATCCGCCCGGCCGACCGCAGGCACCGCATCGAGCTGACCGACGTGCCGCTGGTCACCATCGACGGCGAGGACGCGCGCGACTTCGACGACGCGGTGTACTGCGAGCCGGCCGTGGTCGGGCGCGGCAAGAAGCCCAACGGCTGGCGGCTCGTCGTCGCGATCGCCGACGTGAGCCACTACGTCAAGCCCGGCGAGCCGCTCGACGAGGACGCCTACGAACGCGCCACCTCGGTGTACTTCCCGCGCCGCGTGATCCCGATGCTGCCGGAGAAGCTCTCCAACGGGCTGTGCTCGCTGAACCCCGACGTCGAGCGCCTGGCGATGGTGTGCGACATGCTTGTCGGCGCCGACGGCGAGGTGCACGCCTACCAGTTCTACCCGGCAGTGATCTGCTCGCACGCGCGCTTCACCTACACCGAGGTGGCGGCGATCCTCGCCAACACGCGCGGGCCGGAGGCGGCGCGGCGCAGCGAGCTGGTGCCGCACCTGCTGCACCTGCACGAGGTCTACCGCGCGCTGCTCAAGCAGCGCCAGCAGCGCGGCGCGATGGACTTCGAGACCACCGAGACGCAGATCGTCTGCGACGAGAACGGCCGCATCGAGAAGATCGTGCCGCGCACGCGCAACGACGCGCACCGGCTGATCGAGGAGGCGATGCTGGCCGCCAACGTCTGCTCGGCCGACTTCATCGCGCAGGCCAAGCACCCGTCGCTGTACCGGGTGCACGAAGGCCCGACGCCGGAGAAGCGCACGACGCTGCAGAACTACCTGAAGGCGCTCGGCCTGGGCTTCTCGGTCAGCGAGGAGCCGCACCCGAAGGAGTTCCAGGCGATCGCCGCGGCCACGAAGGACCGGCCCGACGCCCTGCAGATCCACACCATGCTGCTGCGCTCGATGCAGCAGGCGATCTACACCGGCACCAACGCCGGCCACTTCGGCCTGGCCTATGAGGCCTACACGCACTTCACCAGCCCGATCCGGCGCTACCCGGACCTGCTGGTGCACCGCGTGATCAAGGCGCTGCTCAGCGGCAAGCGCTACCACCTGCTCAGCGGCAAGCTCGAAGACGCGCCCGCGCCGCGCTCGGCCAGGAGCAAGGCCAAGCACGCGCCGACGCAGGAGATGGAGCAGTGGGAAGCCGCCGGCGCGCATTGCAGCGCCAACGAGCGGCGCGCCGACGAGGCCTCGCGCGACGTCGAGGCCTGGCTGAAGTGCCGCTACATGCGCGAGCACCTGGGCGAGGAGTTCTCCGGCACCGTCAGCGCCGTGACGAGCTTCGGCCTGTTCGTCACGCTCGACGCGCTGTACGTCGAGGGTCTGGTGCACATCACCGAGCTGGGCGGCGAGTACTACCGCTTCGACGAAGTGCGCCAGGAGCTGCGCGGCGAGCGCAGCGGCATGCGCTACGCGATCGGCGCGCGCGTGCGCGTGCAGGTCAGCCGCGTCGACCTCGACGGCCGGCGCATCGACTTCCGCATGGTGCGCGAGGGCGAGGACGACGCGGCGCGGCTGCGCGCGCGGCGCGAGCGGGCCCAGGCCGGCAAGTCGGGCGCCGAGGAGGAACTGGCGCGCGTGAAGTCGGCCGACCGCGCCGCCAAGGCCGGCACCAAGGCGAAAGCCAGGGGCGCCAAGGCGGCGCATCCGGTGAAGGCGGCGAAGGCGACGGCGCGCAAGGCGTCGCCCGCGCGCGCCAAGCGGCGCTGATCAGCGCCGCGCCGCCATCTCTTCGATCAGCTCGGCGGCGCGCAGCACCGGGCGTGCCGCGACTTCGGCGGCGGCGCCGTGCCACCACACCGCGTGGCGCGCGGCGTGCCAGGCGCGTTCGTTCGCATCGGCTTCGTCGCGCTGCGCCCAGTGCCCGCCCAGCCAGCCGGCCAGCACGTCGCCGGTGCCGGCGCTGGCCAGCGAGGCATCGCCGCTGGCGTTGATGCACGGCGCGCGGTCGGGCGCGGCGATCACGCTGCCCGAGCCTTTCAGCACGACGACGCAGGCGCAGTCGTCGGCGAGGCGGCGTGCGCTGGCGAGGCGGTCGGCTTGCACCTGCGTGCTGTCGACGCCGAGCAGCCGCGCTGCTTCGAGCGGGTGCGGCGTCAGCACGGTGGCCTGATCGCGGCCGGCGCGGGCGCGCAGTTGGCGGCGCAGCGCTTCGTCGGCGGCGATCGCGTTGAGCGCATCGGCATCGAGCACGAGGCGCGCGCTGCCCGACAGCAGCGTGGGCAGCACGGCGCGCACCGCGTCGCCGCCGCCGCAGCCGCACACCACGGTGCTGCGCGCCAGCGTCTCGCGGTCCACGCGCTGCGACCAGCCCGGGCGCAGCATCAGCTCGGGCCGCGCCGCGTCGAAGGCGGGTGCTTGTGCATCGAGCATCTCGACGAACACCCGCCCCGCGCCGGCCGCCAGCGCAGCGCGGCCGGCCAGCAGTGCCGCGCCGGCCATGCCGCTGGCGCCGCCGACCACCGCCACGTCGCCGAAGCTGCCTTTGTGCTGGGCGTGGCGGCGCGCAGGCGCGTCGCCCGTCGCGGCGCCGCCCAGCCAGGCTTCGGGCGCTTCGCGCGAGGTATCGACGCCGATGTCGTCGAACCACACCGTGCCGGCATGGTCGCGCCCGGCCGCGGTGAACAGGCCGGGCTTGAGCGTCAGCAGGCTCAGCGTGTGCGTCGCATGCACCGCTTCTCCGAGCGGCCGGCCGGTGTCGGCGGCCAGGCCCGAGGGCAGGTCGATCGCCAGCACCGGGCAGGGCAGGGCGTTCAGGGCGGCGATCGCGTCGCGCAGCGCGCCTTCGGCGGGGCGGCTCGCGCCTATGCCCAGCAGCGCGTCGATGGCGAGATCCTGCGTGCCCAGCGGTGCCGTCACCTCGGCATGAATCGCCACGCCGGCATCGCGCGCGCGTGCCAGCGCATCGCGCGCGTCGTCGGCCTGCGGCTCGCCGAGCAGCAGCACCTCCACCGCCTTGCCGGCATGCTGCAGGCGGATCGCCGCGTCGAGGCCATCGCCGCCATTGTTGCCGGTGCCGGCGACGATGCGGACGCGCTGCGCATGCGGCGCCAGCGCGAGTGCCAGCCGCGCCACCGCGTCGCCGGCGCGCTGCATCAGGGCGTGCGGTGCCAGCGGGGCCAGCGCGGCTTGTTCGATGCGCCGCGTGTGGGCGACGTCGAACAGCGGCAGATCCGGGCAGAAACGGTCGATGCGGCGCATCGCGCGAGCGTATCAGCGCAGCCGCTCGACTCCCAGGCCGTCGAGGGAAATCGGCGCTTCGCGCCCCTGCAGCGTTTGCGCCAGCGCATAGGCCGAGCCGCAGGCCAGCGCCCAGCCGCTCGAGCCGTGGCCGAGGTTGAGCCAGATGCCGTCGGCGCCGCTCGCGCCGATCAGCGGTGGGCCATCCGGCAGCATCGGGCGCGCGCCCTTCCAGGGCTGTACCTGGCTCAGCCGCGCGGCGCCGGGGAACCAGTCGTCGAGCACCTTGTAGAGCGTCGCGACGGCGCGCGGGTCGTGCCTGCTCAGGGAGCCGCCCAGTTCGGCGCTGCCCGCCACGCGCACACGCTGTCCGATCCGGGAGATGGCGACCTTGTAGCGTTCGTCCATCAAGGCGGCGCGCGGCGCGCGCTCGGCGGCGCTGTCGTCGGGGCGCAGCGGCGCGGTGATCGAATAACCGTGCACCGCGCGCAGCGGCAGGCGGATGCCCAGCGGCTTGAGCAGCGCGGTCGAGCCCATCGCGGCGCACACCACCACCGCGTCGAAGCTCTCGGTGACGGGCTCCAGCGGCGCCGGCTCGGTGACCGGGTCGGCGCCGCGCGTCGTTGCCGGCTCGATCATCAACTGCGTCGATTCGGGCGGCGGCAGGTAGCGGTGCACCAGCTGCGGCTGCGTGCCCGGCACGAGCCGCTGCACCTCGGTGTGGAAGTGCCAGCGCGCGCCGAGTTTCTGCGCCTCGTGGCGCAGCAGGTGGGCGAACTGGCGGCAGTTGCCGACCTCGTCGTCGGGCAGGTGCACGCCGGCGTGCAAGGGCGTGTCGGGATTGAGCGCCGGCTCCAGCTCTCGGCAGCGCGCCGCGTCGACGAGGTGGAAGCGGTTGCCCAGTTCGGTCAGCAGCTTGAGGCCGGGGTGCGCGGCGGAGAGGTCCGCTTCGCTGCGCAGCAGCACGAGGTAGCCCTCGCGGCGTTCGTAGTCGAGTTGCAAGGCCTTGGTCAGCTCGTGCAGGCGGTGCCGGCTGAAAACGGCCAGGCGCTGCATGCGCGTGCGGTTCGCCTGCCAGGCCTCGCTGCGGCAGGCGCGCCACCAGCGCCACAGCCAGGCGGCGAGCGCGGGGTCGAGGCTGGCGCGCACGCGCACCGGCGCATGGCGCGCGAACAGCATGCGCAGCACCTTCCACGGCATGCCGGGCGAGGCCCAGGGCGTGACGTAGCCGGGTGCGACCACGCCGGCGTTGGCGAAGCTGGTCTCGGCGGCGACGCTGCCGCGCCGCTCGAACACGCTGACCTCGTGGCCGGCGGCCGCGAGTTCGTAGGCGGTGGTGACGCCGACGATGCCGGCGCCTATGACGGCGATGCGCATGTCAGCCCCGGCGCGGCGCGAGCGCCGCCTCGATGGCGAGCGAGGCATCCAGCACCGCGTCGTCGCGCAGCGCCGAACTCCACACCATCAGGCCGACCGGCATCTCGCCCGCCGCATGGCAGGGCAGCGAGAGCGCGCAGCCGTCGAGGAAGTTGATCGCGCTCGGGTTGCGCAGCAGCGCGCCGTTGGCGGCGAAGAAGGCGTCGTCGTCGGCCACCAGCGGGGCGATGGGCGGCGCGATGAGCGGCACGGTCGGGCTCAGCATCGCGTCGAAGCCGGCCATCGCAGCCTCGGTGCGCGCGATCCAGTCGCGCCGCGCCCAGCTCAGCTCGACGTAGTCGGCTGCGCTCATCGCCTCGCCGCGGCGGATGCGCAGCGCGACGCGCGGGTCGTACAGGTCGGCTTTCGTGGCGAGGTGTTTGCGATGCCAGGCCCAGCTCTCGGCGGCGGAAAAGCCGCCGGCGGCGTTCAGCGTGGCGAGTTCGGCCAGCGTGGGCAGCGCCACCTCTTCGATGTGCGCGCCGGCGTCGCGCAGCGTGGCGAGCGTGCGCTGGAAGGCGGCGGCCACCGCCGGCTCCAGGCCGTCGAGCATCAGCGTGGTCGGCACGCCGAAGCGCAGCGCCGCGAGCGGCTTGTGCAACAGAGAAACCCTGCGCGCCGCCAGCACCTCGTGCATCCGCACGGCGTCGCGCACGTCCTGCGTGATCGCGCACACCGTGTCCAGCGTGGTCGACAGCGGAATCGCTCCCTCGGCCGGCACCCGCCGCGCGGTGTTCTTGAAGCCGACCAGCCCGTGCAGCGCCGCCGGGATGCGGATCGAGCCGCCGGTGTCCGAGCCCAGCGCGGCCCAGGCCGCGCCGGCGGCCACCGAGACCGCGCCGCCGGAGGTGGAGCCGCCGGGGATGCGCGGCGTGGCGTCGAGCGCCGCCGTCGCGGCATTGGCCGGCGTGCCGTGATGCGGATTGATGCCCACGCCCGAGAACGCGAACTCGCTCATGTTGGTGCGGCCCACGAAGGCCGCGCCGGCGGCGCGCAGCCGCGCGACGGCCGGGCAGTCGGCTGCGGCCGGGGGCGCATCGGCGAGCACGCGGCTGGCCGCGGCCGTGCGCTGGCCGGCCACGTCGAACAAGTCCTTCACGCTCACCGCGCGGCCGGCCAGCGCGCTGCCGGGCGCGGCGGCACGGGCCTGCTCACGCGCGGCGTCGAAGGTGGTGAGGGTGAAGGCGTGGCGGCAGGCCTCGCCCTGGGCGGCGGCGATGCAGCGCTCGATCGCGTCGATGGCGGCGGTGACGCTCGGGTCGGTGGGCATGGGTGGCGTGGTACACTCCGCGAGTTTTGTCCGGGACGCCCCCGGATGAAGCAATCGCGAAGCCGGCCGCTGAAGGTGTCGCGGCGTCACTGCAACGGGTGGCGCAACGATTCGGGCCGGATTCTAGAACCAACCTTTGGAGTCCCCATGACGATCAGCATGCGTGAAATGCTGGAAGCCGGTGTGCACTTTGGCCACCAGACGCGCTTCTGGAATCCCAAGATGGCCCCGTACATCTACGGCCATCGCAACAAGATCCACATCATCAACCTCGAGAAGACGCAGCCGCTCTTCAACGACGCGATGAAGTTCGTGCGCCAGCTCGCCGCCAAGCGCGGCACCATCCTGATGGTGGGCACCAAGCGCCAGGCGCGCGAGGTGATCGCGCAGGACGCGCAGCGCGCCGGCATGCCCTACGTCGACCAGCGCTGGCTCGGCGGCATGCTGACCAACTTCAAGACCGTCAAGGGTTCGCTGAAGAAGCTCAAGGACATGCAGGCGCAGGTCGAGTCCGGCGCCGACATCGGCACGAAGAAGGAACAGCTGCTGTTCCAGCGCGAGATCTCCAAGCTCGAGAAGGACATCGGCGGCATCCAGAACATGACCGCGCTGCCCGACGCGATCTTCGTGATCGACGTCGGCTACCACAAGATCGCCATCCAGGAAGCCAAGAAGCTGGGCATTCCGGTGGTCGGCGTGGTCGACACCAACCACAACCCCGACGGCATCGACTACGTCATCCCCGGCAACGACGACTCGGCCAAGGCCGTGGCGCTGTACGCCCGCGCGGTGGCCGACGCCGTGCTCGAGGGCAAGGCCAACGCGACCAGCGAGGTGGTGCAGGCCGCCGCCGGCGGCGACGAGTTCGTGGAAGTCGAGACGACGGCCTGAGGCTCTTGCGCCCCGACTCGCCCGCGGCGAGTCTTCTGCAAAGGGGGCTGTCGCACAGCCCCTTTTTCAATCCCTGTTTTCCGGAGAACTGAGATGCCTGCAATCACCGCCAGCATGGTTGCCGAACTGCGCGCCAAGACCGACGCGCCGATGATGGAGTGCAAGAAGGCCCTGACCGAGGCCGACGGCGACATGGGTCGCGCCGAGGAGATCCTGCGCGTCAAGCTCGGCAACAAGGCCGGCAAGGCCGCCGCGCGCATCACCGCCGAGGGCGTGGTCGCCGCGGCCGTAGACGGCAGCACCGGCGCGCTCATCGAGATCAACTGCGAGACCGACTTCGTCTCGAAGAACGACTCGTTCCTCGCCTTCGCGAAGGCCGCCGCCGAGCTGGTGGCGAAGAACAACCCGGCCGACGTGGCCGCGCTGTCGGCGCTGCCCTATGCGCAGGACGGCTTCGGCCCGACGCTGGAAGACGTGCGCAAGGGCCTGATCGGCAAGATCGGCGAGAACATGTCGATCCGCCGCTTCAAGCGCTACGCCGGCGGCGGCAGCCTGGCGCACTACCTGCACGGCACGCGCATCGGCGTGATCGTCGAGTACACGGGCGATGCCACCGCGGCGAAGGACGTGGCGATGCACATCGCCGCGATGAAGCCGGCCGCGCTGTCCTCGGCCGAGGTGCCGGCCGAGCTGGTCGACAAGGAGCGCAAGATCGCCGCCGAGAAGGCCGCCGAGAGCGGCAAGCCGGCCGACATCGTCGCCAAGATGGTGGAAGGCTCGGTGCAGAAGTTCCTCAAGGAAGTCAGCCTGCTCGACCAGGTGTTCGTCAAGGCCGCCGACGGCAAGCAGACCGTCGGCAAGATGCTCGAGGGCGCCAAGACCGAGGTAAAGGGCTTCACGCTCTACGTGGTCGGCGAGGGCATCGAGAAGAAGGTCGACGACTTCGCGGCCGAGGTGGCCGCGCAGGTGGCCGCGGCCAAGGGTTCCTGAAGCGTGACAGTTCGAATCGGCCGGGGCGCGAACGCCCCGGCCGATTAGACTTGCGCACCACGAGAAACCGCCCGCGCCTGGAGCCGCCTGCATGCCCGCCTACAAACGTATCCTGCTGAAACTCTCCGGCGAGGCCCTGATGGGCGACGATGCCTATGGCATCAACCGCGCCACCATCGTGCGCATGGTGCGCGAGGTGCAGGAGGTGACCCAGCTCGGCTGCGAGGTGGCGGTGGTGATCGGCGGCGGCAACATCTTCCGCGGCGTGGCCGGCGGCTCGGTGGGCATGGACCGCGCCACCGCCGACTACATGGGCATGCTCGCCACCGTGATGAACTCGCTGGCGCTGGCCGACACGATGCGCCAGGAGGGCATGACGGCGCGCGTGATGAGCGCCATCGGCATCGAGCAGGTGGTCGAGCCCTACGTGCGCCCGAAGGCGCTGCAGTACCTCGAGGAAGGCAAGGTCGTCGTGTTCGCCGCCGGCACTGGCAACCCCTTCTTCACCACCGACACCGCCGCCGCGCTGCGCGGCGCCGAGATCGGCGCGCAGGTGGTGCTCAAGGCTACCAAGGTCGACGGCGTCTACAGCGCCGATCCGAAGAAGGACCCGGCCGCGACGCGCTACACGCAGATCAGCTTCGACGAGGCGATCTCCAAGAACCTGCAGGTGATGGACGCGACCGCCTTCGCGCTGTGCCGCGACCAGAAATTGCCGATCAAGGTGTTTTCCATCTTCAAGCCCGGCGCGTTGAAGCGCGTGGTGCAGGGCGAGGACGAAGGCACGCTGGTGCACGTCTGACGCCCGCTTCGCCGAAAGAGGCCTGACATGACGATTGCCGACATCAAGAAAACCGCCGAGACGAAGATGGCCAAGACCATCGAGTCGTTCAAGGTCGAGTTGCAGAAGATCCGCACCGGCCGCGCCCACCCGGGCATCCTCGACCAGGTGCACGTCGATTACTACGGCGCGATGGTGCCGATCAGCCAGGTGGCCAACGTCACGCTGCTGGACGCGCGCACGATCAGCGTGCAGCCCTGGGAGAAGGGCATGGGCGCGAAGATCGAGAAGGCGATCCGCGAATCGGATCTGGGCCTGAACCCCTCGGCGCAGGGCGACCTGCTGCGCGTGCCGATGCCGCCGCTGACCGAGGAGCGCCGCCGCGACCTGACCAAGGTGGTGCGCCACGCCGGCGAGGAGGCGCGCATCGCCTCGCGCAACGTGCGCCGCGACGCCAACGACCACCTGAAGAAGCTGCTCAAGGACAAGGAGATCTCCGAGGACGACGAGCGCCGCGCGCTGGAGCAGCTGCAGCGCCTGACCGACGGCACGATCGCCGAGATCGACAAGCTCGTCGCGACCAAGGAATCCGAGATCCTGGCAGTCTGAGAGGCCTCGCGCTCGTGACGTCCGCTACCGGCATCCCGCGCCACGTCGCCATCGTGATGGACGGCAACGGCCGCTGGGCCAAGCGCCGCTTCCTGCCGCGCGTGTTCGGCCACAAGGCCGGCGTCGACTCGCTGGTGAAGACCGTGCTGGCCTGCGCCGACCGCGGCATCGAGCACCTGACGGTGTTCGCGTTCTCGTCGGAGAACTGGAAGCGGCCGGCCGAGGAAGTGTCCTTCCTGATGGGCCTGGTGCTGGTGGCGGTGGAGAAGTACCTCGCCAAGCTGGCTTCGAAAGGCGTGCGCATCCGCATGATCGGCGACCGCAGCCAGCTCACCGAGCGGCTGCGCCAGGCCTGCGACCAGGCCGAATCGAACACCGCGCACAACACGCGCATCACGCTGTGGGTGGCCTTCGCCTACGGCGGGCGCTGGGACATCGTGCAGGCCTGCCAGGCGGCGATGCGCGCCGGCGTGGACCCGGAAACGCTCGACGAGACGACGCTCGGCCGCTACCTGTCCTTCGGCGACGCGCCCGATCCCGACCTCTTGATCCGCACCGGCGGCGAAGTGCGCATCAGCAACTTCCTGCTCTGGCAGGCCGCGTACTCCGAACTCGTCTTCAGCGACTGCCTGTGGCCCGACTTCGACGAGGCCGAGCTGGACAAGGCGATCGCCGCTTACGCCGGGCGCGACCGGCGCTTCGGGCTCGTGAAGAACGCGGCGCCCGTGCAGGCCACGGGCACCTGAGCCATGCTGAAGCAGCGTGTCATCACCGCCATCGTGCTGCTGGCGCTGCTGTTGCCCGCGCTGTTCGCGGGCTCGCCGTGGCCGTTCGCGCTGCTGACCTTGCTGCTGATCGGCGCGGCCGGCTGGGAGTGGGCGCGGCTGAACGGCGCGGCCGGCGCCGCCGCGGTGGCCTTCGGCGTGCTGCTGGCGCTGGCCGGCGGGGCAGCGCTCTGGGCCGGCTGGGCGCTGGTGCCGCCCGCGTGGCTGTGGGCGCCGGTGGCGGTCGCCTGGGTGGTGGGCGGCGCGCTCGCGCTGCACAGCGGCCCGGCGGGCTGGCCCAAGCTGCCGCAAGGCCTGCGCTGGTTGCTCGGCTTCGCGCTGCTGTGGGTGGCGTGGCTCGCGATCGCGCACGCGCGCGGCGTCGGCATCAACTTCATCCTCTCGGTGTTCTGCCTCGTCTGGGCGGCCGACATCGCGGCCTACTTCGGCGGGCGCGCCTTCGGGCGGCGCAAGCTCGCGCCGAGCATCAGCCCCGGCAAGAGCTGGGAAGGCGCGTTCAGCGGCATGGCCGGCGTGCTGCTGCTGGCCTTCGCCTGGCGCTGGGCCGATGCGAGCTGGGCGCTCGACACGCCGAGTATCTACAGCCGCATGGCCGCGGCCTGGGGCATCGTCGGCATGGTGGCCGGCTGCGTGCTGCTCGGCGCGATGAGCGTGGTCGGCGACCTGTTCGAATCGCTGGTCAAGCGCGCCGCCGGCGCGAAGGACAGCAGCGGCCTGCTGCCCGGCCACGGCGGCGTGCTCGACCGCGTCGACGCGCTGCTGCCGGTGTTCCCGATCGCCATCGCGCTGGCCGCGCGCTGAACAGAACGTCATGAGCTCCGCCACTGCCTGTCAACGCATCTGCGTGCTCGGCTCGACCGGCTCGATCGGCGTCAGCACGCTGGACGTGATCGCGCGCCACTCGGATCGCTTCGAGGTCTTCGCGCTGACCGGCGCCAGCCGCGTCGACGAGCTCGCCGCGCAATGCCTGCAATGGAAGCCGCGCTTCGCCGCGATGCCCGACGCGGCGCGCGCCGCCGCGCTGCGCGAGTGCCTGAAGCGCGAAGGCCTGCGCACCGAGGTGCTGGCCGGCGAGGGCGCGCTCGACGAACTGGCCGCGCACCCCGAGGTCGATGCGGTGATGGCGGCCATCGTCGGCGCGGCGGGGCTGTCGTCGTGCCTGGCCGCGGCGCGCGCCGGCAAGCGCCTGCTGCTGGCCAACAAGGAAGCGCTGGTGGTCGGCGGCGCCTTCTTCATGGACGCGGTGAAGGCCGGCGGCGCGACGCTGCTGCCGATCGACAGCGAGCACTCGGCGATCTTCCAGTGCCTGCCGGAAGACCGCGCCGCCTGGCCGGCGCGCATAGCCCACATCGTGCTGACTGCTTCCGGCGGCCCGTTCCGCACGCGCGACCCGGCCACGCTGCACGCGGTGACGCCCGACGAAGCCTGCGCGCACCCGAACTGGGTGATGGGCCGCAAGATCTCGGTCGACTCGGCGACGATGATGAACAAGGCGCTCGAAGTCATCGAGGCGCGCTGGCTGTTCGACCTCGAACCCGAGCGCATCCGCGTCGTGCTGCATCCGCAGAGCATCATCCACTCGATGGTGGTGTGTCGCGACAACTCGGTGCTGGCGCAGCTCGGCACGCCCGACATGCGCGTGCCGATCGCCTACGGGCTGTCGTTCCCCGAGCGCATCGCGTCCGGCGCCTCGCAGCTCGACTTCACCGCGCTGGCCGCGCTCAGCTTCGAGCCGGCCGACTTCGTGCGCTACCCCGGGCTCGAACTGTCCTGGGCCGCGCTGCGCGCCGCGCCGGGCAGCACCGCGGTGCTGAACGCCGCCAACGAGGAGGCGGTGGCGGCGTTCCTGGCGGGAACCATAGCCTTCGATCGCATTCACAGCGTCAACGCCGGCACCGTCGAGCGCGTGCTTCCGTCGCCGGACGCCGTGCGCTCGCTGCCGGGCCTGCTCGATTTGGATGCGTGCTCGCGCCGCGAGGCGCAGCGGTTGATCCGGAGCTTCGCCTCATGACCACGCTTCTCGCCTTCATCCTGACGCTCGGCGTGCTGATCGTCGTGCACGAATACGGCCACTACCGCGTGGCCGTGGCCTGCGGCGTCAAGGTGCTGCGCTTCTCGGTCGGCTTCGGGCGCGTGCTGTGGCGCCGCCAGCCGACGCCCGAGTCCACCGAATTCGTGCTGTGCGCGCTGCCGCTGGGCGGCTATGTGCGCATGCTCGACGAGCGCGAGGGCGCGGTCGCGCCCGAAGACGCGCAGCGCGCCTTCAACCGCAAGAGCCTGTGGCAGCGCACCGCGATCGTCGCCGCCGGGCCGATCGCCAACCTGCTGCTGGCGGTGCTGCTGTACGCCGGCGCGAGCTGGATCGGCACCGACGAGCCGCAGGCCGTGATGGCCGCGCCGTCCGCCGGCAGCCTCGCCGAGCGCGCCGGGCTGCGCGCCGGCGACTGGGCGCGGGCCTGGTCGGACGACGGCGCCGAGTGGCAGGAGCTGCGCTCGATGAACGACCTGCACTGGCAGCTGACGCAGTCGGTGCTGCGCGGCGCGCCCCTGCACCTGATGGTCAGCGACGCGCAGGGCCACGGCCAGCGCCGCGTGGTGCTCGATCTGCAGACGCTGGGCGCACGCGAGGTCGATGCGGCGCTGAAGAAGCGCATCGGCATCGGCGCGCCGTTCAGCGAGCCGGTGCTCGGCGAGGCCAAGATCGGCGGCCCGGCGGCGCGCGCCGGGCTGCGCGCCGGCGACCGGGTGCTGTCCATCGACGGCGAGCCGATCGTCGAGGCCGGCCGCATCCGCGAACTGATCCGCGCCAGCGGCGCCGGCGGCACGGCGCACCCCATGCAGTGGCGCGTCGAGCGCGCCGGGCAGACGCTGGAGATCGCCGTCACGCCCAACGTCGTCGCCGAAGGCACGCGCAGCGTCGGCCGCATCGAGGTCTATCCCGGTCAGGCGCCGGCGATGGTGAAGGTGCGGCACGGCGTGGTCGAAGGCTTCACGCGCGCCGTCTCGCGCACCTGGGAGATGTCGGCGCTGACGCTGAAGATGCTCGGCCGCATGCTGGTCGGCGAGGCCTCGCTGAAGAACCTCAGCGGCCCGCTGACGATCGCCGACTATGCCGGCCAGTCGGTGCAGCTCGGCCTGGCCTACTACCTCGGCTTTCTCGCGGTGGTCAGCGTGTCACTAGGCGTGTTGAACCTGCTGCCGCTGCCGATGCTCGATGGCGGGCACCTGATGTATTATCTTTTCGAGGGTGTGACGGGGCGGCCGGTCTCCGAGTTGTGGCTGGAGCGGCTGCAGCGTGGCGGGGTGGCCATCATGCTGATGATGATGTCCCTGGCTCTCTACAACGACGTGGCCCGCCTCCTGGGCCTGCACTGACCCCTCCCGACGCATGCCTTCCTCCCGACGCGCGCCCGCATTCCGCCTGACCGTCCTCAGCCTCGCCCTCGCCGCCGCGCTGCATGCCGGCAGCGCCTGGGCGGTCGAGCCCTTCACGCTGAAGGACATCCGCGTCGAGGGCCTGCAGCGCACCGATGCCGGCACGGTGTTCGCCTCGCTGCCGTTTCGCATCGGCGACCTCTACAACGACGAGAAGGGCGCCGCCGCGCTGCGCGCGCTGTTCGCCACGGGCCTGTTCAAGGACGTGCGCATCGACATCGACGACGGCATCGTCGTCGTGATCGTCGAGGAGCGCCCGGTGATCGCCGCGATCGACTTCGCCGGCCTGAAGGAATTCGAGAAGGACACGCTGATCAAGTCGCTGAAGGACTTCGGCATCGGCGAGGGCCTGCCCTTCGACAAGGCGCTGGCGGATCGCGCCGAGCAGGAACTCAAGCGCCAGTACCTGACGCGCAGCCTGTACGGCGCCGAGGTGGTGACCACCGTGACGCCGCAGGAGCGCAACCGCGTCAACGTGACCTTCACGATCACCGAGGGCACGGCGGCGAAGATCAAGGAACTGCGCATCGTCGGCAACAAGGCCTTCTCGGAGGGCACGCTCAAGAGCCTGTTCGACCTGAACGACGGCGGCTGGCTCAACTGGTACACCAAGGCCGACCGCTACTCGCGCTCCAAGCTCAACGCCGACCTGGAGACGCTGCGCTCGTACTACCTGAACCGCGGCTACCTCGAGTTCAACGTCGACTCGACGCAGGTGGCGATCTCGCCCGACAAGCAGGAGATCACCATCACGATCAACGTCACCGAGGGCCAGCCCTACACGGTGACCTCGGTCAAGCTCGAAGGCGACTACCTCGGCAAGGAAGAGGACTTCAAGACCCTCGTCACGATCAAGCCCGGCGAGCCGTACCGCGCCGAGGCCGTGACCGAAACCACCAAGGCCTTCTCCGACCACTTCGGCCTGTTCGGCTACGCCTTCGCGCGCATCGACGCGCGCCCCGAGATCGACCGCACCAACGGCCGCGTCGCGCTGACGCTGGCCTCCGATCCGTCGCGGCGCGTCTACGTGCGGCGCATCAACGTGGCCGGCAACACGCGCACGCGCGACGAGGTGATCCGCCGCGAGTTCCGCCAGTTCGAGTCGTCGTGGTACGACGGCCAGCGCATCAAGCTCTCGCGCGACCGCGTCGACCGGCTCGGCTACTTCAGCGACGTCAGCGTCGACACCGCCGAGGTGCCCGGCACCCAGGACCAGGTCGACCTGACGCTCACCGTCAAGGAAAAGCCCACCGGCAACCTGCTGCTCGGCGCCGGCTACTCGTCGGCCGACCGGCTCTCGCTGACCGCGTCGATCAAGCAGGAGAACGTGTTCGGCTCGGGCAACTACCTCGGCATCGAGGTCAACACCAGCCGCAGCAGCCGCACGCTGGTGCTCAGCACGGTCGACCCGTACTTCACGATCGACGGCATCTCGCGCGCCTTCGACATCTACTACCGCACCGCCAAGCCGATCAACAGCCGCGGCGAGCAGTACCAGATCGTCACGCCGGGCGTGGCGATGCGCTTCGGCGTGCCGTTCAGCGAGTACGACACGGTGTTCTTCGGCATCGGCGCCGAGCGCACGCAGATCAAGGGCGGCACCGCGATGCCGAACAACCTGTACCTGTACCGGCTGCAGTTCGGCGAGAGCAGCAACTCGTTCCCGCTGACGATGGGCTGGACGCGCGACGAGCGCGACAGCGCGCTGGTGCCCAACGACGGCAGCTACAAGCGCGTCAACGTCGACTGGACGGCCTTCGGCAACACGCGCTACCTGCGCAGCAACCTGCAGTACCAGCACTACTGGCCGATCACGCGCCAGTACACCTTCGCGGTCAACGCCGAGATGGGCTACGGCCGCGGCCTCGGCGGGCGGCCGTACCCGGTGTTCAAGAACTTCTACGGCGGCGGCCTGGGCACGGTGCGCGCGTTCGACCAGGGCTCGCTCGGCCCGGCCGACGTGACCGGCGCCTACGTGGGCGGCAACCGCCGCGTCAACCTCAACAGCGAGCTGTACGTGCCGGTGCCCGGCGCCGGCAACGACCGCACGCTGCGCGTGTTCGGCTACCTCGACGTGGGCAACGTGTGGGGCGAGGAGCAGAAGATGACGGTCGACAGCCTGCGCGCCTCGGCGGGCCTGGGCCTGAGCTGGATCTCGCCGGTGGGCCCGCTCAAGCTGAGCTGGGGCACGCCCATCCGCAAACAGCCCAACGATAGAATCGAGAGACTGCAATTCCAGATCGGGACCGCGTTCTAATGAATACCTCTTTCCTGAAGTCGTCGGCCTGCGCTGCGCTGCTCGCGTGGGCCGCCCTGGGTGCGCAGGCGCAAGAACTGAAGATCGGCTACGTCAACGCCGACCGCGTGCTGCGCGATGCCGCGCCCGCGAAGGCCGCGCAGGCCAAGCTCGAAGCCGAGTTCGGCAAGCGCGAGAAGGAACTCGCCGACATGGCCGGCAAGCTCAAGGCCGCCGGCGAGAAGCTCGACAAGGACGCACCCACGCTGGCCGAATCCGAGCGCACGCGCCGCCAGCGCGAGCTGGTGGAGCAGAACCGCGACTTCGACCGCAAGCGCCGCGAGTTCCAGGAAGACCTGACGCAGCGCAAGAACGAGGAGCTGGCCTCCGTCGTCGAGCGCGCCAACAAGGTCATGAAGCAGATCTTCGACAGCGACAAGTACGACCTGATCATCCAGGAGGCCGTGTTCGCCGGCCCGAAGATCGACATCACCGACAAGGTGATCAAGGCGCTGAACGCCCAGGGCGGCGCCAAGTAAGGGCAGGGCGGCGCCGATGCAGGTTGCTCTGCGCGAGATCGCCGGGCAACTCGGCGGCGAGCTGATCGGCGACGGCGAACTGCGCATCGCGCGCATCGCCACCCTGGAAGGCGCGACGCCCGACGCGATCGCCTTCCTCGCCAACCCCCGGTACCGTTCGCAGCTCGCGGCCTCGCGCGCCGGCTGCGTGATCGTCGCGCCGGCGTTGCGCGACGAAGCGGCCGCGCGCGGCGCGGCGATCGTCACGCCCGACCCGTATGCCTACTACGCGCGGCTGACGCAGTGGTGGGTGCGCACGATGCGGCCGCAAGCGGCTTGCGGCATCCACCCGAGCGCGGTGGTCGATGCGAGCGCGCAGATCGCACCCGACGCGGTGATCGGCCCGCTGTGCGTGATCGGCGCCAACGTGCGCATCGGCGCGGCCACGCGGCTGGCCGCGCACGTGACGGTCTACGACGGTTGCACGATCGGCGCGCGCTGCATCGTGCACAGCGGCGCGGTGATCGGCGCCGACGGCTTCGGCTTCGCGCCCGTGAAGGGCGAAGGCGGCCTGCGCTACGAGAAGATCGAGCAGCTCGGCGCGGTGCGCATCGGCGACGACGTCGAGATCGGCGCCAACACCTGCATCGACCGCGGCGCGCTCGACGACCCGGTGATCGAGGACGGCGTCAAGCTCGACAACCTGATCCAGATCGGCCACAACGTGCGCATCGGCGCGCATTCGGCGATGGCCGGCTGTTCGGGCGTGGCCGGCAGCGGGGTGATCGGCAAGCGCTGCACCATCGGCGGCGCGGCGGTCATCCTGGGCCACCTGACGCTGGCCGACGACGTGCACATCTCGGCGGCCTCGGTGGTGATGCGCTCGATCCGCCAGCCGGGCCAGTACAGCGGCGTGTTCCCCATCGACGACAATGCCGCCTGGGAGAAGAACGCCGCCACGCTGCGCCAGCTGCACACGCTGCGCGAGCGCATCCGCGCGCTCGAGAAGAACGACACGACGCCGAGACAACCATGACGACGATGGACATCCACCAGATCCTGAAGAAGCTGCCGCACCGCTACCCGATCCTGCTGGTGGACCGCGTGCTCGAACTCGACAAGGGCCAGCGCATCAAGGCGATCAAGAACGTCACGATCAACGAGGACTTCTTCAACGGCCACTTCCCGAGGCGGCCGGTGATGCCCGGCGTGCTGATGATCGAGGCGCTGGCGCAAGCCTCGGCGCTGCTGGCCTTCGAGACGCTCGGCCAGGCCGCCGACGAGAACACCGTCTACTACTTCGCCGGCATCGACAACGCGCGCTTCAAGCGCCCGGTCGAACCCGGCGACCAGCTCGTGCTCGAAGCGACGCTGGAGCGCGCCAAGTCCTCGGTGTTCAAGTTCAAGGCGCGCGCGCTGGTCGGCGACGAACTGGCCGTCGAGGCCGACCTGACGTGCACGATGCGCAGCTTCGCATGAACGACTGATCATGGCGACCATCCACCCCACCGCGATCGTCGACGCCGGCGCCGAGCTGGGCGAGAACGTCACGATCGGGCCCTACGCGATCGTCGGGCCGCATGTGCGCATCGGCAAGGGCACGACGATCGGCGCGCACTGCGTGGTCGAGGGCCGCACGACGATCGGGCGCGACAACCGCTTCTTCCAGTTCAGCTCGATCGGCGCCGTGCCGCAGGACAAGAAGTACGCCGGCGAGCCCACCGAGCTCTCGATCGGCGACCGCAACACGGTGCGCGAGTTCTGCACGCTCAACCTCGGCACCGCGCAGGACGCCGGCGTCACGCGCATCGGCGACGACAACTGGATCATGGCCTATGTGCACATCGCGCACGACTGCCAGATCGGCCACCGCACCACGCTGGCCAACAACACCACGCTGGCCGGCCACGTGCACCTGGGCGACTGGGTCACCGTGGGCGGGCTCACCGGCATCCACCAGTTCGTCAAGATCGGCGCGCACGCGATGGTCGGTTTCGCCAGCGCGGTGTCGCAGGACGTGCCGCCCTTCATGCTGGTCGACGGCAACCCGCTGGCGGTGCGCGGCTTCAACGTCGAGGGCCTGCGCCGGCGCGGCTTCGATGCGCCGCGCATCGCGGCCGTCAAGCAGATGCACCGGCTGCTGTACCGCGAAGGCCGCACGCTGGAGCAGGCCAGGGAAGCGATCGCCGCGCTGGGCGCCGAGCAGCCGCACGCCGCCGCCGACGTGGCGATGATGACGGGCTTTCTCGCCGGCGCGACGCGCGGCATCGCACGCTGAGCTCGGCGATGGACGCTCCGCGCTTCGCGATGGTCGCGGGCGAAGCCTCGGGCGACTTGCTCGCGGCGGCGCTGCTCGGCGGCCTGCGCGCACGCTGGCCGGCGCTTTCCGCGCAGGGCATCGGCGGGCCCAAGATGGCCGCGCAGGGCTTCGAGGCCTGGTGGCCGCACGACAAGCTGGCGGTGCGCGGCTACGTCGAGGTGCTGAGCCACTACCGCGAGCTGGCGGGCATCCGCAACCAGCTGGCCGAGCGGCTGCTGGCCGCGAAGCCCGATCTGTTCATCGGCGTCGACGCGCCCGATTTCAACCTCGACCTCGAAACGCGCCTGAAGGCCGGCGGCATCCGCACCGTGCACTTCATCAGCCCGTCGATCTGGGCCTGGCGCGGCAAGCGCATCGAGAAGATCCGCAAGGCCGTCGACGCGGTGCTGTGCATCTTCCCCTTCGAGCCGGAGATCTACGCCAAGCGCGGCATCGCGGCGCACTACGTCGGGCATCCGCTGGCCGACGCGATTCCGCTCGAGGTGCCGCGCGCCGCCTCGCGCGCCACGCTCGGGCTGGGCGACGGCGAGCAAGTGGTCGCGCTGCTGCCCGGCAGCCGGCGCTCGGAGGTGCAGTACATCGCCCCGCGCCTGTTCGCCGCCGCGGCCGAGATGGCCGCGCTGCGCCCGGGGCTGCGCTTCATCCTGCCGGTGGTGCCGGGCCTGCGCCACCTGATCGAGCCGCTGCGCAAGCAGTACGCCGACCGCGTCGCCGTCGAGCTGCTCGACGGCCGCTCGCACGAAGCGCTGGCCGCCTGCGACGTGACGCTGATCGCCAGCGGCACCGCCACGCTGGAGGCGGCTCTCTTCAAGCGGCCGATGGTCATCACCTACGCGATGCATGCGCTGTCCTGGCAGATGATGAAGCGCATGAAGTACCAGCCCTGGGTGGGCCTGCCCAACATCCTGCTGCGCGACTTCGCGGTGCCCGAGCTGATCCAGGGCGACGCGACGCCCGAGCGCCTGGCGCACGCCACGCTCGCCTGGCTCGACGACCCGCAGCGCTGCGCCGAACTGGGCAAGCGCTTCCAGGCCCTGCACCTCGAACTGCGCCGCGACACCGCGCGCGCCGCCACCGATGCGATCGCGGAAATTCTTGCGCGCTGAGCAGCTCGGGCTGGTGTTCGACGCGCCCGGGCTGGTGGCCGGCGTCGACGAAGCCGGCCGCGGCCCGCTGGCCGGCCCGGTGGTGGCCGCGGCGGTGGTGCTCGACGAGCTGCAGCCGATCCGCGGCCTGGCCGATTCCAAGGTGCTGACCGCGCGCAAGCGCGAGAAGCTCTTCGACGAGATCCGCGCCAAGGCGCTGTGCTGCTGCATCGCCGAGGCGAGCGCGGCCGAGATCGACCAGTTCAACATCCTGCAGGCGACGATGCTGGCGATGCGCCGCGCCGTCGAGGGCCTGCGCCTGAAGCCGGCCAAGGTGCTGGTGGACGGCAACCGCATCCCGGTGCTGAAGATCCCGGCCGAGGCGATCGTCAAGGGCGACGCGAAGGTGAAGGCGATCTCGGCCGCGTCCATCCTCGCCAAGGTGCACCGCGACCGGCTCTGCGCGGCGATGCACGAGGCGCATCCTCAATACGGTTTCGACGGCCACAAGGGCTACCCGACGCCCGAACACCTGGCCGCGCTGCGCACGCACGGCGCCTGCCCGGAACACCGGCGCTCGTTCGCGCCGGTGCGCGAGGTCCTGATCCTCTGAGCCATGGCCGAGCCGCGCAGCATCACTTCGAAGGACAACCCGCTGCTGGTGCGCGTGCGCAAGCTGGTGGCCGACCCCGGCGGCTACCGCAAGCTCGGCGAGGTGTGGCTGGAAGGCGAGCACCTGTGCGCTGCCTTCGTGCAGCGCGGCGGGCGCGCCTTGCAGGCGCTGGTCAGCAGCGAAGGCTGGCAGCAGCCGCATCTGCGCGAGCTGGCCGGCCACGCGGCGGCCGCGGCCATCGTGCCGGGCGAACTGATGGCGGGGCTGTCGACGCTCGAATCGCCGCCGGCGATCGGCTTCGTCGTCGCGACGCCGACCGCGCCGGCGATCACGCCCGACGCGCCCTCGGTCGTGCTCGACCGGCTGCAGGACGCCGGCAACGTCGGCACCGTCCTGCGCAGCGCCTCGTCCTTCGGCTTCACGCAGGTGATCGCGCTCAAGGGCACGGCGGCGCTGTGGTCGCCCAAGGTGCTGCGTGCCGGCATGGGCGCGCATTTCGGGCTGCGGCTGGTGGAGGGCGTCGAAGCCGACGCGCTCGCCGCGCTGCGTCTGCCGCTGCTGGCCACCAGTTCGCACGCCGAGGCGGCCTTGCACGAGGTCGACCTGCCCTGGCCCTGCGCCTGGGTGATGGGCCACGAAGGGCAGGGCATCGCACCGGCCTTGCAGCAGCGCTGTGCGATGCGCCTGCGCATTCCGCAGCCGGGCGGCGAGGAGTCGCTCAACGTGGCGGCCGCCGCCGCGGTGTGCCTGTACGAGTCGGCGCGGCAGCGCGCCTGAGCCAGCTCATACGACGTTGCGATCAATGGCATCAAAGCGCAGCTCGTGGCGGGCGTGTTCTTGTCGGGGATGCGCCGCAGCGGCGCGGCAGGCACGGCCCCGTGGGCGCTCCTGCGGTGGCGGTCGGCGCTGCGCGCCGACTGCGCTGCGATGCTTGTATGGTTCTTCGTGAACTGGAACAGGCAGCGCAGCCGACGTAGTGTGTATGGGCTGGGGCGGAGGGACTCTGCGATGCTTCAGCCGCGAGTAGCGGACTGACCGAACGAGTGGTCTCCCACCCCGCCCGCCCAACGTCGATGAGGAACTGAGCGCCGCGCGAG
>JAKOZT010000004.1 GCA_029779845.1 Pseudomonadota bacterium
ATCGCGCCGCGCCGGCCTGAAGCCGGAAGAGGGCGTGCGCTGGGCCAGCGACGGCAGCGGCGACTTCGAGGTCGAGACCATCATGCGCCCCGAGCGCGGCACCAGCGTGACGCTGCATTTGCGCGAGGGCGAGGAGGAGTTCCTCTCCGGCTGGAAGCTGCGCTCGATCATCGGCCGCTACTCCGACCACATCTCGCTGCCCATCCTGATGCGCAAGGAGGAGTGGGACGCCGAGGCCGGAGCGCAGAAGCTCACCGACGAATGGACGCCGGTCAACAAGGCCTCGGCGCTGTGGACGCGCAACAAGAGCGAGATCACGCCCGAGCAGTACGCCGAGTTCTACAAGCAGATCAGCTATGACACGGAAGCGCCGCTGGCCTACACGCACAACCGCGTCGAGGGGCGCAGCGAGTACACCCAGCTGCTCTACATCCCGGCGAAAGCGCCGTTCGACCTGTGGAACCGCGACAAGCGCGGCGGCGTGAAGCTGTACGTCAAGCGCGTCTTCATCATGGACGACGCCGAGGCGCTGATGCCGGTCTACCTGCGCTTCGTGAAGGGCGTGATCGACTCGGCCGACCTGCCGCTGAACGTCAGCCGCGAACTGCTGCAGGAAAGCCGCGACGTGAAGGCGATCCGCGAGGGCTCGACCAAGCGCGTGCTCTCGATGCTGGAGAGCCTGGCCGACAGCGAGGACACCGCCGAGCGCGACAAGTACGCGAAGTTCTGGGCCGACTTCGGCCAGGTGCTCAAGGAGGGCGTCGGCGAGGACCACGCCAACCAGGAGCGGCTCGCGAAGCTGCTGCGCTTCGCCTCCACGCAGGCCGACAGCGGCGTCTCGCTGAAGGACTACGTCAGCCGCATGAAGGAAGGCCAGGAGGCGATCTACGTCGTCACCGCCGATTCGCTGGCGGCCGCCAAGAGCAGCCCGCAGCTGGAGATCTTCCGCAAGAAGGGCATCGAGGTGCTGCTGCTGGTCGACCGCGTCGACGAGTGGCTGCTCGCGCACCTGTTCGAGTTCGATGGCAAGCCGCTGCAGAGCGTGGCCAAGGGCGCGGTCGATCTGGGCAAGCTGCAGGACGAGGACGAGAAGAAACACGCCGAAGAGGCCGCCGAGGCCTTCAAGCCGGTGCTGGAGCGCCTGAAGGCCGCGCTGAAGGACCGCGCCAAGGACGTGCGCGTGACCTCGCGCCTGGTCGATTCGCCCGTCTGCCTGGTGGTCGACGAGGGCGACATCAGCGGCCACCTCGCGCGCATGCTCAAGCAGGCGGGGCAGGAGGCGCCCAAGGCGATGCCCATCCTGGAAGTGAACGCCGAGCATGCGCTCGTCAAGCGGCTCGAAGCGAGCGCGCATTTCGACGAGCTGGCGCAGATCCTGTTCGACCAGGCGCTGCTCGCCGAGGGCGGCCAGTTGGAGGACCCGGGCGCCTACGTGAAGCGCATCAACGCGCTGCTCGCGGCGGGCTGATCGTTCTCAGGCGATCAGCGGCGCTTCGTCCATCGCTTCGAGCTGGTCGCGCAAGCGCGTGGCCTGCTCGGCCCAGTAGGCCGGGCTCTCGAACCACGGGAAGGCGATCGGGAAGGCCGGATCCTTCCAGCGCCGCGCGATCCAGGCGCTGTGGTGCAGGATGCGCAGCGTGCGCAGCGGCTCGATCAGCGCCAGCTCTCGGCGGTCGAACTCCATGAACTGCTCGTAGCCGTCGAGCACGGCGCCGAGCTGTTGCTGGCGTTCGGCGCGCGAGCCCGACAGCAGCATCCACAAGTCCTGCACCGCCGCTCCGGTGAGCGCATCGTCGAGGTCGACGAAGTGCGGGCCGGCGGCGCTCCACAGGATGTTGCCGAGGTGGCAGTCGCCGTGCAGGCGCAGTGTGCGCAATGAACCGGCTTGCGCGAACGCGGCATCGACGCGTTTCAGCGCTTCATCGGCCATGCCGCGCCAGGCCGGCAGCGCATCGGGCGGCACGACGTCGTGCGCGAGCAGCCAGTCGCGCGGCTCGTGGCCGTGGCTCGCGGGGCTCAGCGTCAGGCGGTGCTCGAAGCGCCCGGCCGCGCCGACCAGGTGGATGCGGGCGATGAAGCGGCCGATCCATTCCAGCACCGCCGGGTCTTCGACTTCCGGTGCCCGGCCGGCCTTGCGCTCGGCGACGGCGAAGCGGTACGCGCCCGCATCGGTGGCGAAGGAGGCGAGCGTCGCGCCCAGGCGGGTCAGCCGTTCGGCGTGCAGCGAGCGTGCGTCGGCCTGCAGCGGCCAGGGCGCGGCCAGCGGCACTTCGTGCTCGGCGAGTTCCGCGGCGAAAGCGTGCTCTTCGAGGATCTGCGCATCGCTCCAGCGCGCCGGGCGGTAGAACTTCGCCACCACCACGCGGCCGTCTTCGAGGAACACCTGGAAGACGCGGTTCTCGTAGGAGTTCAGCTGGATCAGCCGGCCGTCGCCGCGCAGGCCGGCGGCATCGAGAGCGTCCAGTACGACCTCGGGCGTGAGGCCGGCGTAAGGGGTGTCGTCGCTCAACGCAGCGAATAGCGCGGGTTGTCGACCACCACGCCGCCGATGTCCTCGCCGCCGTCCAGCGGTGACGGCCGGCTGCGCGGACCGATGCCGGGGCCGAGCATGCCGAACTCGCTCTGGCCCGAGCCCTCGACGCGCGAGTCGGGCGCGAAGAACGAATCCTGGAACAGCGACGAGTCCTGCCACAGCGCAGTGCGCTCGGCGCGCCGGTTGGCCACCGTGCTGGCCAGCGTGTCGCGCGCCTGGTCGAGCGAGTGCGTCGGCGGCCGGGCGGCCTGCGGGCCGCGCGCGTTGGCGCCGGCCTGCGGCACCAGCAATTGCAGCTCGGCCACCGAGGGCAGGTTCTCGACCGGGCAGCGCAGGTAGCGCACGCGGCAGGCGCCCAGCACCGCCTGCTTGATCTGCAGGATGCGGCGCGAGTTGCCGCGGTCGGTGTCGAGGTCGATCGCGGCCAGCACGCGCCCGTTGGCGCTGCACACCGCGAAGGTCACGTGGATCGAGCCGAGCAGTTCGTACCAGTAGCGCGTGCGGCCCGGATCGACCGGCTGGCTGAAGCGCACCAGCGGCAGCTTGGACAGCACGATGTGATGCGGCAGCGCCTCGCGCAGCAGCCGGTAGACGCGGCGCTCGTCGGTGGAGAACACGGGCCGCGCCGACAGCGCCCACTCGGCCGGCAGCGCCACCGGCTTGGGCGGGCGGCGCAGCCACCACAGCCATGTCGCGGAGGCCGCCGCTGCCCCTGCGAGGGCAGACAGTACAACGAGCAACGTCGAGGTCGGCATGTCCTGGTCCGGTTCGTCGGTTCACGCACCTGACGAGGCAGGTCGATCGCGAGCAGTCAATGTACCGGATGTTACGTTCGCCGACCTCTCTCTACATCCCCATGTCCTGGGGCGCTGCCGCCTGCCGCGACAGCACGGCCTTCACTCGCCGGCGATGTGGTGGCTGCTGGAAATGTGAGCCTTGACTTCCGAGATCGTGTCGAGAATCCGCTGCACGTGGCTGGCGTGGCGCTTGATCTGGTAGTCGAACTCGGCGGCCTGTTCGCCCATCATCTCCTCGACGTGCGAGACGAAGGTGTCGGGCGGCAGGCGCAGCCAGGCGTCCGACTCGGAGCCGTCGCGCTCCACCGTCGAGCCGGCGTTGCGCGCGATCTTCAGCATCGCGGTGTTTTCGCTCAGCGCATGGATGAACAGGGTCTGCACGCCGCGGTTGCGCGCGTGCAACACCGAGTGCTCGAACAGCCGGGCGCCAAAGCCGCGGCCGCGCGCCTTCTTCAGCACCGAGACGCCGAATTCGGCCATCGCGCCGCGCGTCGGATCGGCCGGCGCGTTCGGGTGCGCCAGGTGCGCCATCGCGATCAGTTCGAGGCGGCGGTTGAAGATGCCGAACACCTCGTCCTGGTCGAAATCGAGCGTGTCGACGTAGCGGGTGATCTGCGCGTCCGTGGCGGGGTAGCCGAAGCGCAGGTAGCGGTCGCCCTCGTCCAGGCTCAGCAGGTGGGCGACGATGCGGTCGTGGTGGCGCGGGCCGAGCGAGCGGATCGGCACCCAGCTCCAGCGCGAATCGGGAGCGTCGGCCGAGCCGCTGGTGGCGGGCTTCTGGGCCGGCGTGACGGAGACTTGGTCGATGGGGTTCATCGTGTGTCCTCGTTTCAGGGTTAACCCTAGTCTATGCGAACTTCCTAGAGATGGAAGTCGAACCAGCGGCAGGCCGCCCCTTCAGTTTGTGAGAATGCACCGCTTCAGCGCCCCGCCCGGATCTGCTAGACTCACGGGCTTTTCCGCTTTTCACCCTGCGGAAAACACGGGCCACAGGCTCGTGCAGCCGAAACGAGAGTCCGCCACTCACAGAAGCGGGGCCTCGCGAGGCGAGGGTGTTTATCTCGAAGCAACTTCCACGCACATGAAAACCTTCAGCGCCAAGCCGGCCGAGGTGACGCATGAGTGGTTTGTGATTGACGCGACCGACAAGGTCCTCGGACGGGTGGCCAGTGAAGTCGCCCTCCGCCTGCGCGGCAAGCACAAGGCCATCTACACGCCTCACGTCGATACCGGCGACTTCATCGTCGTCGTCAACGCCGACAAGATCCGCGTCACCGGCAACAAGGCCAACGACAAGGTGTACTACCGCCACTCGGGCTTCCCGGGCGGCATCTACGGCACCAAGTTCAAGGACATGCAGGCCAAGCATCCCGGGCGCGCGCTCGAGAAGGCGGTCAAGGGCATGCTGCCCAAGGGCCCGCTCGGCTACGCGATGGTCAAGAAGCTGAAGGTGTACGCCGGTGCCACGCATCCGCACACCGCCCAGCAGCCCAAGCAGCTGGACATCTAAGGAGCGGTGATGATCGGAAATTGGAACTACGGCACCGGCCGCCGCAAGTCGTCGGTGGCGCGCGTCTTCATCAAGAAGGGCAGCGGCCAGATCGTGATCAACGGCCGCCCGGTCGAGCAGTACTTCGGCCGCCAGACCTCGATCATGGTGGTCAAGCAGCCGCTGGTGCTGACGGCCAACGACGCGGCCTTCGACGTCAAGGTCAACGTGCACGGCGGCGGCGAGTCCGGCCAGGCCGGCGCGGTGCGCCACGGCATCACCCGCGCGCTGATCGACTACGACGCGGCGCTCAAGCCCGAGCTGAGCCGCGCCGGCTTCGTGACGCGCGACGCGCGCGAAGTCGAGCGCAAGAAGGTCGGCCTGCACGGCGCTCGTCGTCGGAAGCAGTTCAGCAAGCGCTGAGGTCGCCCACGCGCCCATCCTCGAACGAGGCCGCCAGCGTGCGGCCTCTTTCGTTTCCGGCCCCCGCTTACGAGTCCACACGAAGCTGACATGCGTTGGAAACTCCTGCGACGCCGCCTGTCGGTCAGCGCCCCGCGCATGATCGTGCGCAGCCACCTGCCCTGGCCGCTGCGCTGGGCGGTGGCGGCGCTGATGTTCGGCTTCTCGGCGGCGCTGGCGATGTGGGCCTTCGAGACGGGCAAGGGCCTGGCCGGCCTCGACAGCGCCGCCAAGGAGGAACTGGGCAAGCTGCGCGTGGAAGTGGCTCAACTGCGCGAGGAGCGCGAGAAGGCGCTGTCGATCGCCAACACGGCCGACAGCCTGCTCAAGACCGAGCGCACCGCACAGGAGAAGCTCGCGCAGCAGCTGCGCCAGACCGAGGCCGAGAACCTCGCGCTGAAGGCCGATCTCGGTTTCTTCGAGAAGCTGCTGCCGGCCGCCGCCGGCGAGGCGGCGCTGAGCATCCGCGGCCTGCAGGCCGAGGCGGCCAACGAACACCAGCTGCGCTACCAGATCCTGCTGATGCAGCCGGGCAAGTCGCGCCCCGAGTTCAGCGGGCGCTACGAGATGACGCTGGCCGGCACGCTCGACGGCAAGCCCTGGACGATGCCCGGCGGCGCGCAGCCGCTGCAGGTCAGGCAATACCGCCGCGTCGAGGGTCTGATCGACCACCCGCCGCAGGCGCTGGTGAAGACGGTGACGGTAAAGGTCACCGACGCGCGCGGCGCGGTTCTTGCGTCGCATTCGGTCCAGATGTGACCGGATTTCAGAAGGGGACGCCCATGTTCGGAAAGCAGAAGCAGCCGCCGATCCGCACGCTGATCGGCGAAGGCACGGTGATCTCCGGCGAACTGCGCTTCGCCGACGGTCTGCGCATCGACGGCGAAGTGGTCGGCGACGTGATCGCCGCCGGCGAGGGCTACAGCATCCTCGTCATCAGCGAAAAAGCCCGTGTCACCGGCAAGGTGATCGCCGGGCACGTGATCGTCAACGGCACGGTGGTCGGGCCGGTCCATTCGAGCTCGCTGCTCGAGCTGCAGCCCAAGGCGCAGATCACCGGCGACGTTCGCTACGAGGTGCTGGAGATGCACCAGGGCGCCACCATCGACGGCGAGCTTCGCCCGATCAAGGCCGACGAAAAACCATCCCTCAAGCTGGCTGCCGCCAATCTGTGACAATCGTGGCCGACGGCGTGATGCCGAAGGAGCGAGCGATGAGTGCAGTGGCCGAGAACATCCAGACCCAGCCCGTGGCAGACGAGCCGCCGGCGCCGATCGTCTTCACCGACAGCGCGGCGAGCAAGGTCAAGGAGCTGGTCGACGAGGAAGGCAACCCGGACCTGAAGCTGCGCGTGTTCGTGCAGGGCGGCGGCTGCTCGGGCTTCCAGTACGGCTTCACCTTCGACGAGATCGTCAACGACGACGACACGCAGATGACGAAGAACGGCGTCACGCTGCTGATCGACGCGATGAGCCTGCAGTACCTGGTCGGCGCGGAGATCGACTACAAGGACGACCTGCAAGGCGCGCAGTTCGTGATCAAGAACCCGAACGCGACCACCACCTGCGGTTGCGGGTCGAGCTTCACGCCCTGACCGGCTTGCTGCGCCCGCGAGTCGAGGCCGCCTGCGGGCGGCCTTGTCATTTCGGGTAGAGCGCGCCCAGCACGCGTACGCCGTGCGCGCCGGTCACCGAAGGCAGGTTGCCCGTCTCGCGGCGCACGAAGGCGCGCGCCAGCCACGCGAAGGCGCAGGCCTCGACCTGATCGGGCGGCAGGCCGCGCGCCGCGGTGGAGGCCACGCGCAGGCCGGGCAGATGCGCCGCGAGCCGCGCCATCAGGTGCGCGTTGAAGGCGCCGCCGCCGCACGCCAGCAGCTCTTTTGCGTCGGGCCGATGGGCGAGCAGGTCGCGCGCGCAGGCCCAGGCGCTCAGCTCGGCGAGCGTGGCCTGCACGTCCTCGGGCGCGAGCGCGGGCCGCGCGGCCAGGCGCTGGGCCAGCCACTCGGTGTGGAACTGGTCGCGGCCGGTGCTCTTGGGCGGCGGCAACGCGAAATAAGGTTCGGCCTGCAAGGCGGCGAGCAGCGTCTCGTCGACCTGCCCGCTCGCGGCCCAGCGGCCATCGCGGTCGAAAGCCTCGCCGCGATGGCGCTGCACCCAGTGGTCGAGCAGCGCATTCGCCGGGCCGCAGTCGAAGCCCAGCACCGAGCCGTCGGCGCCGAGCAGCGTCAGGTTGGCGATGCCGCCCAGGTTGAGTAGCGCCAGCGCCTCGCCGTCGCGGCCGAACATCGCACGATGGAAGGCAGGAACCAGCGGCGCGCCTTGCCCGCCGGCGGCGACGTCGCGGCTGCGCAGGTCGGCGACCACGTCCACGCCGCTCAGCTCGGCGAGCAGCGCGGGGTTGTTCAACTGCAGCGTGTAGCCGTCCTGCGGGCGATGGCGCACCGTCTGGCCGTGCGCGCCGATGGCCGTCACGGCGTCGGCCACGATGTCCGTTTGCGCCAGCAAGCGCGCCACCACGTCGGCATAGCGCCGCGCCACGGCGTTGCCGGCCAGCGCGGCGCGGTGCAGTTCGTCGTCGCCGCGGGTGTTCAGCGCGAGCAGTTCGGCGGCCAGTGCCGCATCGAAGGGCAGATGCGCATGCGCCAGCACGCGCAACGCGGCTTCGCCCTCGGGCCACTCCACCAGCACACCATCGACCCCGTCGAGCGAGGTGCCCGACATCAGGCCGATGTAGCGCTCGTTCACTCCGCGAGCGTGGCGCCGACGGTGGCCGCGGCGTCGAGCTGGCCGCGGATCTGCTGGGCGATGCCGGCGAAGCGCTGGCGCGCCGCCGGGCTCAGCTCGATCGCTTCCGAGGCCTTGGCCATCGCCAGCGGGTCGACCTGCGAACCCTGCACCTTGAACTCGAAGTGCAGGTGCGGCCCGGTGGCCCAGCCGGTGGCGCCGACCGCGCCGACACGCTCGCCCTGGTCGATGCGCTGGCCGACGCGCACGTCGATGCGGCTCAGGTGCGCGTACAGCGTGGCTTTGCCGTTGCCGTGCTCCACCTCGACCACGTTGCCGTAGCCGTTCTGGCGTCCGGCGAACTTCACCGTGCCCTGCGCCACCACGCGCACCGGCGTGCCC
The DNA here is from genome assembly GCA_029779845.1 of Pseudomonadota bacterium. Taxonomy (GTDB): domain Bacteria; phylum Pseudomonadota; class Gammaproteobacteria; order Burkholderiales; family Burkholderiaceae_C; genus Piscinibacter. The sequence continues at coordinate 8,407 of JAKOZT010000004.1, forward strand.
ATCGGCGCGCCGTAGTCCACGCCCTTGTGCGCGCGCCACTGGTTGAGGATCGGGTGCATGCGCATCGAGAAGCCCGAGGTCACGCGCGAGAACTCCATCGGGCTGGTCAGGAAGGCGCGGCGCTTGCTCTTGCCATCCAGGCCGTAGAAGCCGCTCTTGCCGTTCTCGTCCCTGAACCAGACGGCCGAATGCGCCTCGCCCTTGTTGACGAACTCGGCCGCCAGCATGCGCCCGGCGGCGTGGTTCCAGGTGATCGGCTCGCCGTCGGCGGTGAGCGTTTCGTAGACCACGCTGAAGGTGTCGCCACGGCGCAGCTCGCGGTGGAAGTCGATGTCCACCGAGAAGGCCTCGGCCATCTGCACCGCCACCGCGTCGGGGATGCCCGATTCGTCGGTGGCGCCGAACAGCGAGCTGCGGATCGTGCCGCTGCCCAGGCGCACCGTGGTGGCCAGCGGTGCGGTCTCGACGCGCGCGCTGAAGCGGCCGTCGTCGCCGCGCACGATGCTCAGGCGTTCGAAGTGCGTGGCGATCAGCTCGCTGTCGGCGGGCGCGTAGCGTGCTGTCAGTTCCTCGAGTTGGCCGCCACGGGTGGCCGAGGCGCGCACGATCTTGCCGGCGCGGCCTTCGATCAGCTTGCGCGCCAGCGCGTCGCGGCGCACGAAGGCCACGGCTTCCGCATCCACGATGCCCATGCGGGCCAGCAGCGATTCGGCGCCGTCGCCGGCGCGGGTCAGCTCGCTGCGATGCAGGTGCAGTTCATGGCCGGCCAGCGCTTCGAGCTGTGACGGCACGTCGTCGTGGGCGACGATTTCCGTCACCAATCGACGCGGCAGGTCGGCCGCATCGGGCGCCGTCTGCGCGATGCCCCAGGCGGCCGCGCCGAAGCAGGCCAGCGAAATGGCGACGGCCGAAGCCAACGTGCGCGGATGCGCGTGCACGAAGCGGGCGCTGCGCGCCAGCTTCGCCTCGGCGGCGCGTTCGAGTTGTCCCAACGATTTCAATTCGATCTGTGCCGAACGCGAGCGCTCGATTCCATCCAGGTTGCCAACGAGGCGTCCACTAGAATCCGTGGCGCCTGCCGGAGCTTCAGCCGGCCGTTCGGGGCGTGAAGAAAATCACGGCGCAGTATACCCAGCGTATCCCGGGCCGACCTTCGTAAAACCCCATACCTTCCTCAGCCCGCGCCCTCATGTCCCAGCCCTCCGCAACGCCTTCCCACCCGGTGACCGAGCGCGTGCTGCACGCGATGCAGGTCTCGAAGCGAGGTTGCGACGAACTGTTACCCGAGGCCGACTGGCTGGCCAAGCTCGCCCGTTCCGAAGCAACCGGCGTGCCGCTGCGCATCAAGCTCGGCCTGGACCCGACCGCGCCCGACATCCACGTCGGCCACACGGTGGTGCTCAACAAGATGCGTCAGCTGCAGGATCTCGGCCACCAGGTGATCTTCCTGATCGGCGACTTCACCTCGATGATCGGCGATCCTTCCGGCCGCAACACCACGCGCCCGCCGCTGACGCGCGAGCAGATCGAGGCCAACGCGCAGACCTACTACCGCCAGGCGAGCCTGGTGCTCGACCCCGACAAGACCGAGATCCGCTACAACTCCGAGTGGAGCGACCCGCTGGGCGCGCGCGGCATGATCCAGCTCGCCGCGCGCTACACCGTGGCGCGCATGATGGAGCGCAACGACTTCGCCGAGCGCTTCAAGGCCGGCACGCCGATCAGCGTGCACGAGTTCCTCTACCCGCTGATGCAGGGCTACGACTCGGTGGCGCTGAAGAGCGATCTCGAACTCGGCGGCACCGACCAGAAGTTCAACCTGCTCGTCGGCCGCGCGTTGCAAGGCGAGTACGGCCAGGAGCCGCAGTGCATCCTGACGATGCCGCTGCTCGAAGGGCTGGACGGCGTCGAGAAGATGTCCAAGAGCAAGAGCAACTACATCGGCATCACCGAGCCGGCGAACACGATGTTCGCGAAGATCCTCTCGATCAGCGACACGCTGATGTGGCGCTACTACACGCTGCTGAGCTTCCGCAGCGAGACCGAGATCGCCAAGCTGAAGGCCGAGGTCGAGGCCGGCCGCAACCCCAAGGAAGCCAAGGTGATGCTTGCCAGGGAGATCACCACCCGCTTCCACAGCGCGGCGGCGGCCGAGGCGGCGCAGGCCGATTTCGAGAACCGCGCGCGCGGCGGCATTCCTGACGACATCCCTGAGCTGACGCTGAGCGGTGCGCCGCTTTCCATCGGCGCGTTGCTCAAGCAGGCCGGGCTGGCGCCTTCCACCAGCGAGGCGATGCGCCTGGTCGACGGCGGTGGCGTGCGCATCGACGGCGCGGTGGTCAGCGACAGGGGGCTGAAGGTGGAGTGCGGCACCTTCGTCGTGCAGGTCGGCAAGCGCAAGTTCGCGCGCGTCACGCTGGCGTGACGGCGGCCGTGCAGGCGAAGACCTTGCTCCAGCTGTCGGTGGCGGCCGCCGTGGCCACCATCGCGATGAAGACCGGCGCGTGGTGGCTCACCGGTTCGGTGGGCCTGCTGTCCGATGCGATGGAGTCCTTCGTCAACCTCGCGTCGGCGCTGTTCGCGCTGCTGATGGTGACCATCGCCGCGCGCCCGGCCGACGAAGACCACCCCTTCGGCCACAGCAAGGCCGAATACTTCTCCAGCGGCTTCGAGGGCCTGCTGATCGTCGGCGCGGCCGGCGGCATCATCTGGGCGGCCGCGCACCGCTTCGTCAACCCGCAGCCGCTCGAGCAGCTCGGCTGGGGCCTGGTGCTCTCGGTGGCGAGCTCGGTGCTCAACGGCGTGCTGGCCTGGCGCATGCTCGCGGCCTCGCACGAGCAGCGCTCGATCGCGCTCGAAGCCGACGCGCGCCATCTCTTCACCGACGTCTACACCTCGGCTGGCGTGGTGCTCGGTCTGCTGCTGGTGCCGCTGACCGGCTGGCTGTGGCTCGACCCGCTGCTGGCCGTGGGCGTGGCGCTGAACATCCTGCGCGAAGGCCTGCGCCTCGCGCATCGCTCGGTCGACGGCCTGATGGACAAGGCCGTCGAGCCCGCGGTGCGCGACCAGATCGACGCGACGCTGGCGCAGTTCGCGCACCCGACGATCCGCTTCGACCACATCGTCACGCGCCGCGCCGGCCAGCGCCGCTTCGTCGACGTGCACATGCACATGCCCGCCGGCTGGACGCTCGGCCGCGCCGCCGCGCTGCGCACGGATGTCGAGCAGGCGCTGATGAGCGCGGTGCCGGGGCTGCGTGCCTCGATCCAGCTGCTGCCCACCGACGTGGAAGCGCACAACAACGACGTCGAGGACCTGGTGTGATCGCGCTGCTGCAACGGGTGGCGTCGGCGCGCGTGGAAGTCGCGGGCCGCGTCACCGGCGCGATCGGCACTGGCCTGCTGATGCTGGTGTGCGCCGAGCCGGGTGACGGCGAGGCGCTCGCCGACAAGCTGGTCGCCAAGGTGCTGAAACTGCGCGTCTTCTCCGACGAGGCCGGCAAGATGAACCGCAGCGTGGCGGACATCGGCGGCGGCCTGCTGGTGGTCAGCCAGTTCACGCTCGCCGCCGACACGAGCGGCGGCAACCGCCCGGGCTTCAGCGGCGCGGCCGGGCCCGAACTCGGGCGGCGGCTCTACGAGCGGGTGCTCGCCACGGCGCGCGTGATGCATCCGCAGGTCGAGGCCGGCGAGTTCGGCGCCGACATGCAGGTGCATCTGGTGAACGACGGGCCGGTGACGATTCCGATCGCGCTGCGGGCGTGAAAAAGCCGCCCGCAGGCGGCCTCCTCGCGCAAGCGCAGACCCGGACGATCAATCCGCGTACTGCCCCGCCGCCTTGATCACCGGCCCCCACTTGGCGATCTCGGCGGCGACGAACTTCTTGTGTTCGGCCGAGGTCACGCGGCTGTCGGTCACGACCACGGCGCCGAGCGCTTCCTGCTTCTTGATGAAGTCGGCGTCCTTCAGCGAGGCCTGCAGCGCCTTGTTGACCTTGTCCAGCGCCGCGGCGGGCGTGCCCTTGGGGGCGTACACGCCGTGCCAGATCGTCACGTTGAAGCCCTTCAGGCCCTGGCTGTCGAGCGTCGGCAGCTTGGCCAGCGCGGGCGTCTTCAGCGGCGCCAGCGTGGTCACCGCGTAGGCCTTGACCTTGCCGCCTTCGATCTGGCTGCTGGTGTTGGTGGTCTGGTCGCACATGATGTCGACCTGCCCGCCGAGCAGGTCGGTCATCGCCGGGCCGGTGCCCTTGTAGGGCACGGTGGTCATTTCCATCTTCAGGCTCTGCTGGAACAGCAGCCCGCACAGGTGCGAGGCGGCGCCCAGGCCGGCGTTGGCGAGGTTGACCTTGCCCTTGTTGGCCTCCAGCCACTTCACCAGCTCGGGGTAGGTGGTGGCCGGCAGCGTCGGACGGCCCACCAGCGTCATCGGCACTTCGTTGACGAGGCCGAGGTACTCGAAGTCGCTCAGCGTCTCGTAGGGCATCTTGCGGTACAGCGCCGGCGAGGTGGCCATGCCGATGTGGTGCAGCAGCAGCGTGTAGCCGTCCGGCGTGGCCTTGGCGACCTTGGCCGCGCCCAGCGTGCCGCCGGCCCCGCCGACGTTTTCGATGATCACCGTCTGCTTGAGCTGCTGGCCGAGCACGACGCCGAGGTCGCGCGCCACCTTGTCGGTGGGGCCGCCGGCGGCGAAGGGAACCACCAGCGTGATCGGCTTGTCCGGGTATTCGGCGAAGGCCGAGGCGGCGGCGAGGGTGGCCAGGGTGGCGGTCAGCAGTCGCTTCATGGAGTCGTCCTTTCGGGCAGGGAGCGGGTGAGGATGCGCGATTCTGCGCGGAGTGCCGCCCCCCACCATGCCGGAAACTACGTAAGCCCCCGCCCGGATGCGGGCGGGTTGTTCCCTGTCAAACCGCCGCAGCGGGACGGCGAAAAGTGGGCGAAGGTCGTGGAGGACGCGCCGCTGCGCGCTGGCGCGTTCAGACGGCATCAGCCGCTCTTGCCCGCCAGCGCCCGAGCCATCGCGCGACCCAGCTCGGCGCGCGTGTAGGGCTTGCGCAGCAGATCCCAGCCCGGCGGCGCTTCCAGCAGCGCGCTGGCGTAGCCGCTCATCAACAGCACCGGCAGCCCCGGCAGCTTGCGGCGCGCCAGCTCGGCGAGTTCGGTGCCGCGCAGGCCGGGGCCGAGCGCGATGTCGGTGATCAGCAGCTCGATGCCGGCCTCCGGGCGCAGCGCGTGGCCGGCCTGCTCGGCGCTGGCGCAGGCCGTCACCTGGCAGCCCAGCGCGACGAGGAAGCGCTGCGCCACGCTGCGCACCTCGGCATCGTCCTCCACCAGCAGCACGCGCAGGCCGGGCGGCAGCGCCGCGGCCACTTCGGGCTCGGCCTCGATGCGCGCCGCGTCGGCCTCGCCGGGCAGGAACAGCGTGATGGTGGTGCCGCGGCCGGCGCCGCTGTCGAGCGTCACCGCGCCCTTCGACTGCTTGGCGAAGCCGTACACCGTCGACAGCCCGAGCCCGGTGCCGCGCCCGGCATCCTTGGTGGTGAAGAAGGGCTCGAAGGCGCGTTCCTTGACCTCGTCGTTCATGCCGGAGCCGGTGTCGCCGACGGCGATCGCGACGTAGGAGGTGCCCTCCACCTCGGCCAGCTCGGCCGGCAGGTCGGGCGAGCGCGCCGGCACCTCGCGGCAGGCGAACCACAGCAGCCCGCCGTCGGGCATCGCGTCGCGCGCGTTGATGGCGATGTTCAGCAGCGCCGATTCGAGCTGCGAGGCATCGGCCAGCACCGGCGGGCAGTCGGGCGGTGCGTCGACCTCGATGCGGATGCGCTGGTCGAGCGTGCGGCGCAGCATGTCCGCGAGCGAGCGCAGCAGCATGCCGGCGTCGAGCGCGGTCGGCTTGAGCACCTGGCGGCGCGAGAAGGCGAGCAGCTTGCTCGTGAGGTCGGCGCCGCGCCGGCTGGCGCGCGCCGCCGCGCCGACGATCTGCTGCGCGAACGGGTCGGAGGCGATGGCGGGCAGGTCTTCGAGCACCTGCAGGTTGCCGGAGATCACCGTCAGCAGGTTGTTGAAGTCGTGCGCGATGCCGCCGGTGAGCTGGCCGACGCTCTCCAGCCGCTGCGAATGGCTCAGCTGTTCCTCGGTCTGCGCGCGCTGCAGGCTGGTGGCCAGCAGGCTGGCCAGCGCGTCGAGGAAGCGCAGCTCGTCGGCGCCGAAGCGCGCCGGCGCGTCGGCGCGCGCGACGATCGCGCCGACGACGCGGCCGCGGTCGAGCAGCGGCACCGCCAGCGCGCTGCGCCCGGCTTCGTCGCCGTGCACCGGCGCCGAGGCGGCGTAGACGCGGCCGGGCAGCGTGTCGGGCCGGTTCGGCACGATGTCGCCGGGCAACTCGCCGGCGCGCGTGCCGAGCGCCGCGGCGACGCGGAAGTCGAGCCGGTTGGCTTGCAGCAGGCACACCGCCGCCGATGCCGCCTTCAGGCCTTCGACCACGACGCGCGGCAGCTCGTCGACCAGCGGCGCGGGGTCGCGCGCGTCGACCGCGCGGCGGCCGAACTGCGCCACCTGCTCGGCGTAGTGCGCGCGCTGCAGTGCCTGGCGCACGCGCGGGTACGAGCCGATGCCGCGGATCGCCGCCACCACGTAGGGCACGCCGTGCGCCTGCAGCGGGCTGAGCGCGATCTCGACCATCACCTCGCTGCCGTCGCGCTTGCGCGCCACCAGGTCGATCTGCGTGCCCATCGGGCGCGGCCGCGGCGCGCGGCCGTAGGCGGCGCGGTAGTCGGCGTGGCGCGGGCGGATCGCGTCGGGCACCAGCGCCTCCACGCTCAGGCCGATCAGCGCGTCGACCTCGTAGTCGAGCAGTTTCGCGGCCACGTCGTTGGCCAGCACGATGCGGCCGGCGGCGTCGGTGACGATCAGCCCGTCGGGATAGGCGGCGAACAGCGAGCGGAAGACGACCGCCTCGTCGAGCCCCGCCGGCAGCGCCTGGCCGATCGGCGGAGGCGGGGGCGGCGTGCTCGTCGTCATTCGGCCAGCACCTGCGGCACGAGGATGTAGCCGGCGCCGCGCACCGACTTGATGATCTGCGGGTCTTCCGGGTCGACCTCGAGCTTGCGGCGCAGCCGGCCCACCTGCACGTCGATCGTGCGGTCGAACGGGCCGGCGCTGCGGCCGCGCGTCTGCTCGAGCAGGTAGTCGCGCGACAGCACGCGCCCCGGCGCGCGCGCGAACACGCTGAGCAGGTCGAACTCGCCGCTGGTCAGCGGCATGTCGCGGCCCTGCTCGTCGCTCAGCCGCCGCGCCGCCGTGTCGAGCAGCCATTGCGCGAAGCGCAGCCGTGTCTTCTCGGCCGGCGCGGCCGGCGGCGCGGCGGCGGGAGCGGCCGGGCGCAGCTGCGCCGGCTCGATGCGGCGCAGCACCGCCTTGATGCGCGCCACCAGCTCGCGCAGGTCGAAGGGCTTGGTGATGTAGTCGTCGGCGCCGACTTCGAGGCCGACCACCTTGTCGATCGCGTCGCCGCGGCCGGTGACGATCACCAGCCCGCAATGCCAGTGCTCGCGCAGCTGGCGCGCGATCGCGAAGCCGTCCTCGCCGGGCAGGCCGAGGTCGAGCAGCACCAGGGCCGGCGCGTCGCGGCCCATCAGGTCCATCAGCGCCGGGCCGCTGTGCAGCTCGGTGACGCGGAAGCCCTGGCTCGTCAGGTAGTGGCCCAGCAGGCGCGTGATGTCGACTTCGTCGTCGAGCACCGCAAGATGGGTCGGATGGGTCACGGGTGGGCGGGTGGCGTATCGGGATGGGCGACATTAGACACTGGCTTGGCCTGCGTCAATCCGAGCCGCGCGGCTTGGGCGAGCATCGAGGCATGGTCGGCATGGACTGCGACTTCGATCCCTGGCGCAGCGGTCTCGTCGCGCTTGACGTGCTGGCGCTCTCGCACGGCACTCCGGCGCTGCTGGTGCAACGCCGGCGCGCGCGGCTCGCGGCCTTGCTGGAGGCGGCGCGCGCCGCGCCGTTCTGGCGCGAGCGCTTGCGCGGGCATCGGGCGCAGGCGGGGCTGGACGGTATCGCGCCCGTCGGCAAGGCCGAGTGGATGGCGCACTTCGACGCCGCCGTCACCGACCCGGCGCTGCGCCTGGCCGAGCTGCGCGCCTTCACCGCCGAGGCGGCGAACATCGGCCGGCCCTTCGCGGGCCGCTTCATCGTCTGGGAAAGCTCGGGCAGCAGCGGCGAGCCCGGCCTCTTCGTGCAGGACAGCGCCGCGCTCGCGGTCTACGACGCGCTCGAAGGCCTGCGCCGCCCGCCCTTGCAGCCGCTGCGCCGCGCGCTCGACCCGGCGTGCCTGGCTGAGCGCATCGCCTTCGTCGGCGCCACCGGCGGGCACTTCGCCAGCACCGTCTCGATGCGCCGCCTCGCGCGCTTGCAGCCCGGCTTCGCGCAGCGCACGCGCGGCCACGATTTCCTGCAGCCGCTGCCGGCATTGGTGGACGCGCTGAACGCGCAGGCGCCCACCGTGCTTGCCACCTACCCGAGCGCCGCGCTGCTGCTGGCGGGCGAAGCGCGCGCCGGGCGGCTGCGCGTGCCGCTGGCCGAGGTGTGGACCGGCGGCGAGACGCTCGGCGCCGCGGCGCGCGCGGAGATCGAGGCGGCCTTCGGCTGCGCGCTGGCCGACAGCTACGGCGCCTCCGAGTTCCTCGCGCTGGCCAGCGAATGCCGCTGCGGCGTGCTGCACCTGAACGCGGATTGGGCCTTGCTGGAGCCGGTCGACGCGCAAGGCCGCGCCGTGCCGCCCGGGCAGTGCGGCGACAAGGCCTGGCTCACCAACCTCGCCAACCACGCGCAGCCGCTGATCCGCTACGAACTCGGCGACCGCATCACGCTGCAGGCGCAGGCCTGCGCCTGCGGTTCGCCGCTGCCGGTCATCGAGGTGCAGGGCCGCAGCGACGACGTGCTGACGCTGCGCGGCGTCTCCGGCTCGCGCGCGCAGCTGCTGCCGCTCGCGCTGACCACCGTGCTCGAAGACCGCGGCGGCGTGCTCGACTTCCAGCTCGTGCAGACCGGCACGGCTGCGCTGCGCCTCGACCTCGGCCCGGCGCACGACGGCGCCGACGCGGCACGCGCCGGCGCGGCGCTGCGCGAGTGGCTGGCGGCGCAAGGCCTGAACAACGTGCGTGTCAACACGCGCCGCGTCGCGCTGTTGCGCGCCGGCCGCAGCGGCAAGCGCCGGCGCGTGATCGCGGCGCGATCCGACGCGGCGTTGAGGCAGGCTGCGCCCCGATGATCCGGCCGACCACCCTGCTGGCTGGTGACCAGCGTGAAGCCTCTTCAGCGCCGGCGCGCCAGTTCGAAACGCTCCTGGCACGCCGTGCAGCGCACCGCGAACAGCTCGGCGGCGAGGCGGCGCTCGTCGATCAGCTCCTCGCAATCGACGCACTGGCCGTACTGGCCGGCGTCGAGCCGCGCCAGCGCCTCGCCGATCGCGCGCAACTCGGCCACGTCGCGCGCCACCTCGGCGTCGTTGATGCCGTTCGCCACCTCGGCCTCGGCTTCCTCGCCGCGGTCGGTCGATTCGCGCGCCACGCGCAGCGGATCGGATGCACCGCGCGTGCGCGTCGCCTCGACCTCGGCGCGCAGCCTGACCTGGCGCGCCGTCAGCGCGGCGCGCACATGCGCGGCCGCCGGGCCGGCAGGATCGAGCGGGTAGGTGGTGGACATCGTCTTCTCCTCGTTGCTTTCCATTCGTCGTCGAGATCATTGTTGGGCAGCGCCGGCTGCCCCCGCTTGATGGCGAACAATCAGAACAGCGCCCGTGCGAACAGTGCCAGCGTGCGCGCATGCGCCCGCGCCGACGAGGGTGCGTGATAGGCGGCGCGCTCCCAGCAGTTGAAGCCGTGCTCGGCGTCGTAGAGGTGGAACTCGGCGTTCGGCCGGCCGGTGAAGGCGGCCTTCACCTTGTCGACTGCCGCGAGCGGGATGTGCGCATCGCGCTCGCCGTAGTGGAACTGGATCGGGCATTCGATGCGCACAGCGTGTTCGAGCTGATCCTGGATGCCGCCGCCGTAGAAGCAGCTCGCCGCGTCGACGCTGCCGCCCGCCGCGGCGAGGTAGGCGAGCCGCCCGCCCATGCAGTAGCCGAAGGCACCGACGCGCCCCGTGCACTCGGGCCGCGCGCGCAACGCGGCGATGCTGGTGGCGAGATCGGCCGCGAGCTTGCTGCGGTCGGCTCGCGCGAGCAGCTGCATCGCGCGCTCGCGCTCCGCGCCCACGTAGCCGAGTTCCACACGCGGCGCCTCGCGCCAGAACACGTCGGGCGCCAGCACCACGAAGCCGTCCAGCGCGTACTGCTCGGCCACCGCGCGGATGTGGCGGTTGACGCCGAAGATCTCCTGCAACAGCAGCAGCCCCGGGCCGCGCCCGGCAGGCGGCAGCGCGAGGTAGCCGCCGTAGCTGCCGCCGTTGTCGTCGCCACCCGCGGCGTCGATCGAGATCCATTCCTGTCGCATGGGCCTGTCCGTGAAGTTCAGTCGCACTGCTGCGATGATGCACCCATGAGCGAACCGACCTCTTCCTGGCACGCCGATACCCGCGTGCTGCACGACGATGCTGCGCTGGCCGACGACGCCAGCGTGGTGGCCCCGATCCACTACAGCGCCACCTTCCGCGCGCGCGACGCCGCCGAGTTCGCCGAGATGGCGAACCGCCCGCGCCACGGCGCCTACTACACGCGCTACGGCAACCCGCTGCACGAGCGCGTCGCGGCCATCCTCGCCGGGCTGGAAGGCACCGAGACGGCGCTGCTCACCGGCTCGGGCATGGGCGCGATCAGCACCACGGTGCTGGCGCTGGTCTCCGCCGGCGATCACGTCGTCGCGCAGACGCGCCACTACATGAGCACCGCCAAGCTGTTCGACGAGGTGCTGCCGCGCTTCGGCGTCACGGCCACGCTGGTCGAGCAGAGCGACATCGAGGCGCTGCGCGCGGCGATCCGGCCCGAGACCAGGCTGATCATGGTCGAGACGCCCGCCAACCCGACGCTGGTGCTGACCGATCTCGCGGCGGTGGCCGCATTGGCGCGCGAGCGCGGCATCACCACGCTGTGCGACAACACCTTCGCCTCGCCGCTGAACCAGCAGCCGCACCGCCTCGGCATCGACATCGTCGTGCACAGCGCCACCAAGATCCTCGGCGGCCACCACGACCTGACGGCCGGCGCGATCTGCTGCTCGAACGCGCTGGCCGAGAAGATCTGGCGCATGCACATCACGCTCGGCTCGGTGCTGAGCCCGATGGATGCCTGGCTGCTGCTGCGCGGCCTGCGCACGCTGGCCGTGCGCGTGGAGCGCATCAACGCCAACGCGCTCGAGGTGGCGCGCTGGCTGGAGGCGCAGCCGCAGGTCGAGCGCGTGTTCTACCCGGCGCTGGAGAGCCACCCGCAGCACGCGCTCGCCAGGCGCCAGATGAAAGGCGGCGGTCCGGTGGTCGCCTTCGCGGTGAAGGGCGGCTACGAGGCCACCAGCCGCTTCGTCGCCGCGCTCGAACTGCCCACGCATGCGGTGAGCCTGGGCGGCGTCGAATCGCTGATCGTGCACACCGCGGCGATGTGGTCGGGCACGATGAACGAGGCGCAGATGAAGGCGGCGGGGATTCCGCCCAACTTCGTGCGCTTCTCGGTCGGGCTGGAGCATCCCGACGACCTGAAGCGCGATCTCGCGCAGGCACTGAAGGAGGCGGCACGATGAGCGTCGTCCTGATCACCGGCGCGGCCGGCGCGCTCGGCCGCGCGGTGGCGCAGCGTTTCGAGCGCGACGGCGCGCAGTTGGTGCTGGTCGACCGCGACGAGGTCGACATCACCGACGAAGCGGCGGTCGCGGCGATGGTGCAAGGCGTGATCGCCGAACTCGGCCGCATCGACGCGCTGGTGCACGTGGCCGGCGGCTTCGAGATGGGCGAGGGCGTGGCGGCGATCAGCCGCGAATCATGGATGCGGATGATGGATCTGAACGCCTGGTCGTTCGTCGCGCTGGCCAAGGCCTGCGTGCCGGCGATGCAGCGCCAGGGCGGCGGCCGCATCGTCGCGGTCAGCGCCGCGGCGGCCTCGGGCGGGCAGGCGCTCAAGGGCGCCTACATCGCGTCGAAGAGCGCCTTGCAGCGATTGGTCGAAACGCTCGCGGCTGAACTCGCCGGCAGCGGCATCGCCGTCAACAGCGTCGCGCCGACCACGCTGGACACGCCGGCCAACCGCGCCGCGATGCCCGATGCGGATCGCTCGGGCTGGGTCAGCCTCGAGGCGGCCGCCGACGCGATCGCCTTTCTCGCCACGCCCGCCGGCGCGGCGGTGCACGGCCAGCACCTGAAGCTCGGCTGATCAGGCCTCGGGATAGAGCCCGTGCACGCGGCCGAACAGCCGCGTCAGGCCGAACAGCGCATTCACGTTCGGCGTGGGCACGCCGAGCCGCTGCGCGATCTCGGCCACCGCACCGACGATCGCATCGAGCTCGATCGCCCGCCCGGCCTGCACGTCCTGCAGCATCGAGGTGCGGAAGGCGCCCAGCTTGCGCGTGATCTGGTGCCGGTCTTCCGGGCTCTGCGCGATCGCGCAGCCGAGGCGCTCGCCGAGGGCCGCCACTTCCCGCATCGCCGCCGAGCAGAAATCGCGCACCAGGGGGTCGTCGAGGATGCGGTCGGCGGTGGCGCCGGTGATCGCGCTGACCGGGTTGATGGTCAGGTTGCCCCACAGCTTGTACCAGATGTCCTGGCGGATGTTGGCCGAGGCGGTGGCTTCGAAGCCGGCCTGCGCGAGCAGCGCGACGACGCGCTGCACACGCTCGCTGCTGCCGCCCGCCGGCTCGCCGACGATCAGCCCCTGGCCCATGCGGTGCTCGACGAGGCCGGGCTCGGACGTGGACGTGCTCGCATGCACCACGCAGCCCAGCACCTGAGCGGCCGGCAACGCCGTGCCGACCACGCCGCCGGGATCGACGGATTCGAGCGGGGCACCTTCGCGCAGAAACCACCACGGCACGCCGTTCATCGCCGGCAGCACGATCGTGTTCGGGCCGAGCAGCGGCGCGAGCTTGGGCGCGAGAGCGGGCAGCGACTGGCCTTTCAGCGCGATCACCACCAGGTCCTGCGCGCCGAGCGCGGCCGCGTCGTCGCTCGCGGTCGCCGGCGCATTCAGCAACTCGCCGTTCATGCGCAGCCGCCAGCCCTGCGTGCGCAACGCCGCCAGCGTTTCTCCGCGCGCCAAGGCGCTCACCTGTGCTTGTCCTGCGAGCGCAAGCCGCGTGGCTATGAAGCCGCCGATCGCGCCGGCACCGACGATGCAGACCTTCATGTCAGGATCTCCGCGATGGCTTGGCCCACGTCCGCCGTACCCGCCGTGCCGCCGATGTCGCGTGTCTTCGGCGCCTGCGGGTCGGCCAGCAGCTTCTCGATTGCCGCCAGCACCTCGGCGCCGGCCTGCGCGTGGCCGAGGTGCTCCAGCATCATCGCGCCCGACCAGATCATGCCGATCGGGTTGGCGATGTGCTTGCCCGCGATGTCCGGCGCCGAGCCGTGCACCGGCTCGAACAGCGACGGGTACTTGCCCTCGGGGTTGATGTTGGCGCTCGGCGCGATGCCTATCGTGCCGGTGCAGGCCGGGCCGAGGTCGGAGAGGATGTCGCCGAACAGGTTGCTCGCCACCACCACGTCGAACCAGTCGGGGTGCAGCACGAAGTTCGCGGTCAGGATGTCGATGTGGTACTTGTCGACCTTCACGTCGGGGTAGTGCTTCGCCATCGCCGCGACGCGCTCGTCCCAGTAGGGCATCGTGATCGCGATGCCGTTGCTCTTGGTCGCCGAGGTCAGGTGCCGGTCGGGCCGCTTGTTCGCCAGCTCGAAGGCATAGCGCAGCACGCGGTCGACGCCGATGCGCGTCATCACCGTCTCCTGCAGCACCACCTCGCGCTCGGTGCCTTCGAACATGCGGCCGCCGACGCTGGAGTATTCGCCCTCGGTGTTCTCGCGCACCACGTAGAAGTCGATCTCGCCGGGCTGGCGCGCGCGGCCGTTGCGGTCCACCAGCGGCGAGGGGATGCCGGGCATCAGCCGGCACGGCCGCAGGTTGACGTACTGGTCGAACTCGCGGCGGAACTTCAGGAGCGAGCCCCACAGCGAGACGTGGTCCGGCACCGTGGCCGGCCAGCCGATCGCGCCGAAGTAGATCGCGTCCATGGGCGCGAGCTGCTCGAACCAGTCGTCCGGCATCATCTGGCCGTGCTGCGCGTACCAGTCGCAACTGGCCCATTCGATGGGTTTCCAGTCGAAGCGGATGCCGTGGCGCGCCGCCACGGCGTCGAGCGCGCGCAGGCCTTCGGGCATCACCTCCTTGCCGATGCCGTCGCCGGGGATCACCGCGATGCGGTAGGTCTTGCTCATGGGTCTCTCCGTTCAGGCCGGCGATTGTGTCCGCAGCCGGTTCACATGCAGATGCGCTGCCTCCACACCTTCGGCCGCGATGCGCTCGGGCGTCGCCTCGCCGCGCACCCACGCGGCGCACAGCTCACCCATCGCCGGCGCGGTCTGGATGCCGTAGCCGCCCTGCGCGGCGCACCAGAAGAAGCCTTCGGCCAACGGGTCGAAGCCGGCGACGAGGTCGCCGTCGGGCACGAAGCTGCGCAGGCCCGCCCAGGTGTGGCTGGGGCGGCGGATCGTCAGCGTGGTCATGTCTTCGATGCGCGCGATGCCGGTGGCGATGTCGAGTTCTTCCGGCCGCACGTCGTGCGGCTCGACCGGATCGGCATTCGCCGGCGAGCCGAGCAGCGCGCCGGCGTCGGGCTTGAAGTACCAGCTTTCGCCATCGTCCACGCCCATGCCGCAGACGCAGGGCCAGCGCGCCGGATCCACGCCCGCCGGCGGGGCGAACAGGAAGGCGGCGCGGCGTTTCGGCTGCAGGCCGATGCCCGGCACCCCGGCGAGCGCGGCGAGCTGCTGCGCCCAGGCGCCGGCGGCGTCGGCGATCAGCGGCGCGCGCCACTCGCCGCTGGCGGTGCGCGCGACCCACATGCCGCCGCGCCGCTGCAATGCCTCGACGCGCGCATCGGTGACCAACCAGGCGCCGTTCGCCTTGGCACGGCGCAGAAAGCCGTGGTGCAGCGCGTGCACGTCGATGTCGGCGGCGTCGGGGTCGAGCAGCGCGCCGCCGAGCTGTCCGGGGCGCAGCACCGGCACGCGCGCCAAGGCTTCGGCGGCGCTCAGGCGTTGCAGCCCCCGCGTGTGCGGGCGCAGCTCGGCTTCGAGCGCATCGAGCGCCTCGCCCTGGTCCGGCGTCGCCACGTACATCGCACCGCGCGGCGCGAGCAGCGGCGTGGCTGCAAAGCCCGCCGGCGGCGCTTCGTAGAACGCGCGGCTGGCGCGCGTCAGCGCGCGGATCGTTGCCGTGCCGTAGCTCTCCATGAACATCGCCGCCGAGCGGCCGGTGCTGTGCTGGCCGGGCTGCGATTCGGCCTCGAGCAGCACGACGCGGTGCGTCCCGGAGAGAAAGGCCGCGAGCGAAGCGCCGGCGATGCCGGCGCCGACGATGATCACGTCGGCGGCAGGGTGGTCGTGGTCCATGCGGGAATCGTAGCCGCGGCTGGCAGAATTCCACGCCGATGAGCAAGGCATTCACGAAGGAAACCGACGGCGACGAGGGCGACGACGAGATCGCGCTGCCGGCGCTGCCGCCGGGCACCAAGAACTACGTCACCCCGCAGGGCTACGCGCGCCTGCGCGCCGAGCTGATGGGCCTGCTCGACGAGGAGCGGCCGAAAGTCGTCGAGGTCGTGTCCTGGGCCGCCAAGAACGGCGACCGCTCCGAGAACGGCGACTACCTCTACGGCAAGAAGCGCCTGCGCGAGATCGACCGGCGCATCCGCTTCCTGACCCAGCGGCTCGACATCGCCGAGGTGGTGGACCCGTCCGCGCACCACGGCCACGACCAGGTCTTCTTCGGCGCCACCGTCACCTACGCCAACCAGAAGGGCGACGAACGCACGATCACGATCAAGGGCATCGACGAAGCCGACAACCAGAAGGGCGAGGTCAGCTGGATCGCGCCGATCGCGCGCGCCTTGCTGAAGGCGCGCGTCGGCGACGAGGTGGTGCTTCAGACGCCCGGCGGCGTCGAGCGCATCGAGGTGGTGGAGGTCAGCTACCCCAAGCCTATGGCTTGACGCGCGCGACGCGCAGCACCGAGGGCTGCCGCTTCAGCGTGCGCATCACCTCGGCCAGGTGCAGCCGGTCGCGCACCGACAGCAGCAGCTTCAGCTCGCTGCTCTGCGCGGCGCGTTCGTCGCCCATGTCGATGTGGGTGATGTCGGCCTCGGCGGAGGCGACGGCCGAGGCCACCTCGGCGAGCACGCCCTTGCCGTTCTTCAGCAGCAGCGTGATCGCCGTCTCGAAGGGCCGCACCGGCTGCTCGGCCCATTCGACCGTCATCCAGCGCTCGCTGTCGCGCTCGAACAGGCGCTTGCCGACGCTGCAGTCGGCGGTGTGCACTGTCAGGCCCTCGCCGCGGCCGAGGTAGCCGACGATCGCGTCGCCCGGGATCGGCCGGCAGCACGGCGCGAGCTGCACCGAGGCGCCTTCGCCGCCGTCGATCTGCACCATGCCCTGCAGCGGCGCGTTGTCGTCGCTGGCGTAGCGGCCCAGCGTGAGCGTCAGCGCGTCGGGGCGCTGGCCGCCCTCGGCGAGCAGCCGCGCGACGCGCTTGGCGACGATGCTGGCGATCTTGCGCCCCAGGCCGATGTCGGTGAGCAGCTCGGCGCGGTTGCGGTTGCCGCTCCAGCGCGTCACCTGCTGCCACAGCGCGGCGTTGGCCTCGCTCTCGGCGGGCAGCTGCAGGCCCTCGGCGCGCAACGCCTGCGCGAGCATCTTCTCGCCCAGGTCCTGCGACTCCTCCTGCTCCATCGTCTTCAGGTAGTGGCGGATCTTCGAGCGCGCCCGCCCGGTGCGCACGAAGTTCAGCCAGGCCGGGTTGGGCCGCGCGTTGGGCGCGCTGACGATCTCGACCACGTCGCCGCTGCGCAGCTCGGTGCGCAGCGCCACCGGCTCGCCGTTGACCTTGGCGGCCACGCAGTGGTCGCCGACGTCGGAGTGGATCGCGTAGGCGAAGTCCACCGGCGTCGCGCCGCGCGGCAGCGCGAGGATCTTCGACTTGGGCGTGAACACGTAGACCGAGTCGGGGAACAGGTCGATCTTGACGTGCTCGAGGAACTCGCTGGCGTCGCGCGTCTCGTCCTGGATGTCGAGCAGGCTCTGCAGCCACATCGCGCCCAGGCGCTGCGCGTCCTGCGCGTTGGCGCCGGCGCCCTTGGCCTTGTACATCCAGTGCGCCGCGATGCCCTTCTCGGCCACCGCGTGCATCTGCTCGGTGCGGATCTGGAACTCCACCGCCGTGCCCAGCGGGCTGACCAGCGTGGTGTGCAGCGACTGGTAGCCGTTCGCCTTGGGGATCGCGATGTAGTCCTTGAAGCGCCCCGGCATCGGCTTGAACAGCTGGTGCAGCACGCCCATCGCCATGTAGCACTCCATCAGCGTGCCGACGACGATGCGAAAGCCGAAGATGTCGCTCACCTGCGCGAAGCTCAGGTGCTTCTCGCTCATCTTGCGGTAGATCGAGAACAGCGTCTTCTCGCGCCCGTACACCTGCACCGGCAGCTTGGCCTGCGAGAAGGCCTTCTCGACGTCGCGCTGGATGCGCTCGACCACGTCGCGCCGGTAGCCGCGCGCCTTCAGCACCGCCTTGGACAGGGCCGCGTGGCGCCACGGCCGCAGGTGCTGGAACGACAGCTCCTGCAGCTCGCGGTAGGTCTGGTTCAGTCCGAGGCGGTGCGCGATCGGCGCGTAGATGTCCAGCGTCTCGCCGGCGATGCGCACGCGCTTGGCCGGCGTCATCGCCTCCATCGTGCGCATGTTGTGCAGCCGGTCGGCCAGCTTGATCAGGATGACGCGCACGTCGCGCGCCATCGCCAGCAGCATCTTGCGGAAGGACTCGGCCTGCGATTCCTCGCGCGTCGAGAAGCGCAGCTTGTCGAGCTTGGTCAGGCCGTCGACGAGGTCGGCGGTGGGCGCGCCGAAGCGCTCGATCAGCTCGCTCTTGGCGATGCCGCAGTCCTCCATCGCGTCGTGCATCAGCGCGGCCATGATGGCCTGCACGTCGAGCTTCCACTCGGCGCACAGCCCGGCCACCGCGATCGGGTGCGTGATGTAGGGCTCGCCGCTGGCGCGGAACTGGCCGAGGTGCGCCTCGTCGGCGAAGCGGTAGGCCTCGCGCACGCGCTTGATGTCGGCGGCGTCGAGGTAGTCGAGCTTGGAGGTCAGCGCCGCGAAGGAGGCGGCGGCGGCGTCGGCGGTGATCGGCTTGGGCGAGGCTGCGCCGCGGCGGGCCGGTGAGGCCGTCGAATCACGCAGTGCATCGGGGGATCGGGCGCCCATCCCCGGAATTTAGCAGGCCGGGGGGCGGCCTGCCGGGCGAGGGGAGAGCGGAGCTTAGACCGGGACCTTGCGCAGCATCTCGACGCCGACCTCGCCGGCGGCGATCTCGCGCAGCGCGGTCACGCCGGGCTTGTTCTTGGTCTCGATCTTCGGCGCGTGGCCCTGGCTGAGCATGCGCGCGCGGTAGGTGGCGGCCAGCACGAGCTGGAAGCGGTTCGGCACCTTCTGCAGGCAGTCTTCGACGGTGATGCGGGCCATGGGCACTCCGGGAGATCAGATCAGGTTCAGCGCGGCGAACACCTGGGACTTGTTGCGGCGCTGGGCGGCGTACTTGAGCCGCTGCGAGTGGACGACGGTCTTCAGGTCGAAAAGCGCCGTCTCGAACAGGGCGTTGATTATAACGAAGTCGAAGTGGCGGGCCTGGGCCACCTCGATGCGCGCGTTGGCCATGCGCGTGGCTATCACCGCGTCGCCGTCCTCGCCGCGGCGCATCAGGCGCTGGCGCAGCTCCTCCCAGCTCGGCGGCAGGACGAAGATCAGCACCGCGTGCGGGAAGATCTTCTTGATCTGCAAGGCGCCCTGCCAGTCGATCTCGAGCACCACGTCCTGCCCGCCGGCGATGCGCGACTCGATCGCCGCGCGCGAGGTGCCGTACAGGTTGCCGTGCACCTCGGCCCACTCGAAGAAGTCGCCGGCGGCGATCTTGGCGCGGAACTCGGCTTCGGCGATGAAGTGGTACTCGCGGCCCTGCTGCTCCTGCCCGCGCG
Source organism: Pseudomonadota bacterium (assembly GCA_029779845.1). GTDB lineage: Bacteria > Pseudomonadota > Gammaproteobacteria > Burkholderiales > Burkholderiaceae_C > Piscinibacter. Next base: position 27,616 of record JAKOZT010000004.1, read on the forward strand.
GCGTGCGCGTGGTGTGCGAGACCGAGACGGCCAGGTGCGAATCCAGCTCGAGCAGCGCCTTGACCAGGCTGGACTTGCCGGCGCCGCTGGGGGCGGCGACGACGAACAGGTTGCCGGGGTAGTCGACGGGGTCCATGCCGATCGGGTTCATTCGATGTTCGCGACCTGCTCGCGCAGCTGCTCGATCGCGACCTTCATCTCCACCGAGATGTTGGTGAGTTCGAGCGAGGCCGCCTTGGAGGCCAGCGTGTTGGCCTCGCGCAGCAGCTCCTGGATCAGGAAATCGAGCCGCTTGCCGGCTTCGCCGCCGGCTTTGAGCAGCCGCTCGATCTCGTCGAGGTGGGCGCGCAGGCGCGCCAGCTCCTCGGCGACGTCGATGCGGATCGCAAAGGCGGCGGCTTCGTTGATCGCGCGTTCCTGCAGGGCCTCGCGCGGCACGCTGGCGGCGGCGTCGACCACGGCCAGCGCCTCCTGCCAGCGTTCGACGAAGCGCTGCTGCTGGCGCTGCACCACCGCCGGCACCAGCGGCTCGGCCTGCGCCGCCAGTTCGCGCAGCCGCGCCACGCGCTCCATCAGGATCGCGACGAGCCGCGCACCTTCGCGCGCGCGCGCTTCGCGCAAGCCGGCGATGCAGCGTTTCGCTGCGTCGAGCGCGGCCTCGTCGAGCTTGGGTGCGGCGCTGCCCGTGCGGCACCACTGCAGGATCTCGTTGACCGACAGCGGCGCGGCCTTCGGCAGCCAGCCCTGCACCGTGCCCTCCAGGCGCGCCAGGCGGCTCAGCTGATCGGGCTGGGGCTGCGGCCAGGCGCTGCCGGCGTCGACCTGTGCATTCAGTCGCAGTTCGATCTTGCCGCGCTTGAACGCGGCGCCAACCAGGTCACGCAAGGCGGGCTCGAGGGCGCGGAATTCGTCGGGCAGGCGCAGCACGAGGTCGAGGAAGCGGCTGTTCACGCTGCGCAGCTCGACGCTCACCGAGGCGCCAGCCGAAGCGGCGCGCGGCGTGTCGGTTTGCGCACTTCCGGCCGCATCGCCCGGGGCCGCGGGGCCCGCGCTGGCACTGGCGTAGCCGGTCATGCTGTAGACTGCCATACGCCTTTTTCCCTCGAAAAATTCGATTATGTCAAAGCCCAAACCAGCACCTTTGCCTTCCGGCACGGTGGTGGGCGGCTACCAGGTCATCGAGAAGCTGGCGGCCGGCGGGTTCGGCGTCGTCTACCTGGCCGAAGACAGTGATCGACACCTCGTGGCGCTCAAGGAGTACCTGCCGTCCTCGCTGGCCGAGCGTTCGCCCGGCGAGCTGACGCCCAAGGTCAAGCCCGAGAAGCAGCCGCTGTACCGCCTCGGCCTGAAGAGCTTCTTCGAGGAAGGGCGCTCGCTGGCGCAGATCAGCCACCCGAGCGTGGTCTCGGTGCTGAACTTCTTCCGCGAGAACGAGACCGTCTACATGGTGATGAACTACCTGCAGGGCGACACCCTGCAGGACTTCATCGTCACCGCGCGCGACCTCAAGCGCGACAAGGTGTTCCGCGAGAGCACGATCCGTTCGCTGTTCGACGAGATCCTGCGCGGCCTGCGCATCGTGCACCAGCACAAGATGCTGCACCTGGACATCAAGCCGGCGAACATCTTCATCACCAACGACAACAAGGCGGTGCTGCTCGACTTCGGCGCGGCGCGCGAGGTGCTGAGCAAGGAAGGCAACTTCATCCGCCCGATGTACACGCCCGGCTTCGCCGCGCCCGAGATGTACCGGCGCGACGGCACGCTCGGCCCCTGGACCGACATCTACGCGATCGGCGCGTGCATCTACGCCTGCATGCAGGGCTACCCGCCGAACGACGCGCCGCAGCGCATCGAGAAGGACCGCCTCGCGCTGTCGCTTTCCCGCCTGCGCAACATCTACTCCGACAACCTGATCGAGGTGACGGAGTGGTGCATGTCGCTCGACCCGCTGTCGCGTCCGCAGAGCGTGTTCGCCCTGCAGAAGGAACTGGCGCGCGAGACCGAGCGCCGCTACACCAAGCTGAGCTTCAGCGAACGGCTGAAGCTGCAGATCGAAAACCTGACCACCGGAGCGAAGGCCTGAGGGCCCAGCAGTTCGATGCGTTTTTCGGTGTACCAGGTGAGCCGCAAGGGCGGCCGCGAGAAGAACGAAGACCGCATGGGCTATTGCTACACGCGGGATTCCGGCCTGTTCGCGCTGGCCGACGGCATGGGCGGGCACCCCGAGGGCGAGGTCGCCTCGCAGCTCGCCCTGCAGACGCTGGCTGCGATGTTCCAGCGCGACTCCAAGCCGACGCTGCCCGAGCCGATGCGTTTTCTCAACGAGGCGATCATCGCCGGCCACCACCAGCTGCTGCGCTACGCGACGCAGAAGGCGCTGATCGACACGCCGCGCACCACCGTCGTCGCCTGCCTGCTGCAGGGCAACTCGGCCTACTGGGCGCACTGCGGCGACTCGCGCCTGTACATGGTGCGCGGCGACAAGCTGATCGCGCGCACGCGCGACCACTCGTACTCCGAACTGCAGGAGACCATGAGCCAGGTCGTGCCGATGGGCGAGCGCTTCAACCGCAACGTGCTGTTCACCTGCCTGGGCAGCCCGGGCAAGCCGGTGGTCGACACCGTCGGCCCGCTGATGCTGCAGGCCGGCGACCGGCTGCTGCTGTGCAGCGACGGCCTGTGGGGCACGGTGTCGGACGCCGAGATCGTCGACCAGCTCTCGCGCAACGCGATCTCCGATGCGGTGCCCGAACTGGTCGAGCAGGCGCTGCGCAACGGCGGGCCGAAGTGCGACAACGTCTCGGTGCTGGCGGTCGAGTGGGAAGCCGCCGAGGACAGCGACAGCGGCCTGGGCATCTCCACGCAATCGCTGGGCGAGGAGGTGTTCGCCTCCACGATCCAGGCCAGCGTGCTGGGCACCGACTCGCCCGACGAACTGGACGACGCCGAGATCGAGCGCTCGATCCGCGAGATCAACGAGGCGATCCGCCGCTCGTCGCAGCAGAAGAAGAGCTGACTGACGGCCCCCCGAGGGGGGGCACGGGCTCGGCTTGGGGCGGCCCGGCGCTCGAGCCCGCTCTGCGCGCGAGCACTGCGACAATCGCGGCATGACTTCATTTCAAAGAACGAAGGGCCGCGCCGCCGACGCGCTGCGCCCGGTCACCCTCACGCGCCGCTACACCCGCCACGCCGAGGGTTCGGTGCTGGTCGCCTTCGGCGACACCCAGGTGCTGTGCACCGCCTCGGTCGAGGAGAAGGTGCCGCCGCACAAGCGCGGCTCCGGCGAGGGCTGGGTGACGGCCGAATACGGCATGTTGCCGCGCGCCACGCACACCCGCTCCGACCGCGAGGCCGCCAAGGGCAAGCAGAGCGGCCGCACGCAGGAGATCCAGCGCCTGATCGGCCGCTCGATGCGCAGCGTGTTCGACCTGAAGGCGCTGGGCGAGCGCACGATCTCGCTGGACTGCGACGTGCTGCAGGCCGACGGCGGCACGCGCACCGCGGCGATCACCGGTGCCTTCGTCGCGGCGCACGACGCGGTGAGCTGGCTGCTGGCGCAGGGCAAGATCGCGGCCAGCCCGATCCGCAGCTTCGTCGCCGCGGTGTCGGTGGGCATCGTCGAGGGCACGCCGCTGCTGGACCTCGAATACGTCGAGGACTCGGCCTGCGACACCGACATGAACGTCGTGATGACCTCCGAAGGCGGCTACGTCGAGGTGCAGGGCACGGCCGAGGGCACGCCCTTCACGCACGCCGAGATGGCGCAGTTGCTCGCGCTGGCCGACAAGGGCATCCGCGAGCTGGTGGCGGCGCAGCGTGCCGCGCTTGCAAGCTGAGCCTGTGAGACTGGTTCTTGCCTCCAACAACGCCAAGAAGCTCGCCGAGCTGAAGGCGCTGTTCGCGTCGCTGCCGCTGGAGATCGTCGCGCAGGGAATGCTGGGCATCGCCGAGGCCGAGGAGCCGCACCACACGTTCATCGAGAACGCGCTGGCGAAGGCGCGCCATGCGGCGCAGGCCGGCGGCGGTGCGGCGATTGCGGACGACTCGGGCTTGTGCGTCGATGCGTTGGGCGGTGCGCCAGGCGTGATTTCGGCGCATTTCGCCAGCGTGGCGCTGCCTCCCGGCGAGCGCGAAGCGCAGCGGCGTGTGCAGGACGAAGCCAACAACACCTTGCTGCTGCAACGCCTGCACGGCGTGGCGGATCGGCGCGCAAAGTTCGTCTCGACGCTGGTCGCGATCCGCTCGGCCGACGACCCCGAGCCGCTGGTCGCGGTGGGGCGCTGGCACGGCGAGATCCTCGCCGCGCCGCGCGGCGCGGGCGGCTTCGGCTACGACCCGCTGATGTTCATCCCTGCGCTCGGCCACAGCGTCGCCGAGCTGGATGCGGCGACCAAGAACGCGCTGAGCCACCGCGCGCTGGCCGCCGCGCAGATGCTCTCGTCGATGCGCGAGAGCTGGCACCTTGGCTGAATCGGCGGCCGAACGCCTGGCCCGCTACGCGCGGCTGGGCACGCTGGCGCTGCCTTCGCTGCCGCCGCTGGCGCTGTACGTGCACCTGCCGTGGTGCCTGAAGAAGTGCCCTTATTGCGACTTCAACAGCCACGAATGGCGCGAGGGCGGCACGCCGCCCGAGGCGCGCTATCTCGACGCGCTGCGCGCCGACCTCGAAGCCTCGCTGCCCTTCGTCTGGGGCCGGCGCGTGATCAGCGTCTTCATCGGCGGCGGCACGCCCAGCCTGTTCTCGCCCGATGCGATCGCCACGCTGATCGGCGACATCCGCGCGCGCCTGCCGCTCGAACCCGGCGCCGAGATCACGCTGGAGGCCAACCCCGGCACCTTCGAGCGCGACCGCTTCCGCGCCTTCCGCGAGGCCGGCGTCACGCGGCTGTCGATCGGCGTGCAGAGCTTCGACGACGCACGCCTGCGCGCGCTCGGGCGCGTGCACGACGCGGCGCAGGCGAAGGCGGCGGTGGAAGAAGCGGCGCGCCACTTCGAGACCTTCAACCTCGACCTGATGTACGCGCTCCCGGGCCAGAGCGTGGCCGAGCTGGAACGCGAACTCGACACCGCGCTCGCCTTCGAGCCGCCGCACGTCTCGATCTACCACCTGACGATCGAGCCGAACACGATGTTCGCCAACGCGCCGCCGGCCGGGCTGCCGGACGACGACCTCGCCTCCGAGATGCTGGATCGCATCGTCGAGCGCACCACGCATGCGGGGATGGAACGCTACGAGGTCTCGGCTTTCGCCAGGCCGGGCCATCGCTGCCAGCACAACCTCAACTACTGGCAGTTCGGCGACTACCTCGGCATCGGCGCGGGTGCGCACGGCAAGCTGAGCTTTCCGCACCGCATCGTGCGCCAGGTGCGCTGGCGCGAGCCGCTCACCTACATGGACAAGGCGCTCGCCGGCGAGGCGATCTCGAACGACGAGGAAGTCGCGCGCCGCGCGCTGCCCTTCGAGTTCATGCTCAACGCCTTGCGATTGCGCGAAGGCTTCGAACTCTCGCGCTTCGTCGAGCGCACCGGGTTGCCCTTGTCGGCCATCGCGCCGGCGCTGGACGAGGCGCAGCGCCGCGATCTGATCGAGCGCGACGGCGGCTGGCTGCGCCCCACGCCGCGCGGCTTCGACTTCCTGTCGGACCTGCAGTCGCTGTTTCTTGCCGACTGACTCAGACGCGGTTGGTGGTGGCGCCCATGCCGCGCAGCCGCTCGATCAGCCGCGGCGCGATCTGCGTCAGCGGCAGCACCTCGTGCACCGCGCCGTGGTTGATCGCCTCGCGCGGCATGCCGAACACCACGCAGCTCGCTTCGTCCTGCGCGAAGTTGTAGCTGCCGGCGTCGCGCAATTCGCGCATCGCCTTCGCGCCGTCGGCGCCCATGCCGGTCAGCATGATCGCCAGCGCGTTCGGGCCGACCACGCGCGCGGCCGACCTGAACAGCACTTCCACCGAGGGCATGTGGCGGTTCACCGGCTCGCCGGCCTGCACGCGCGCGATGTAGTTGGCGCCGCTGCGCTCCACGCTCAGGTGCTGGCCGCCGGGCGCGATGTAGGCATGGCCGGGCAGCACGCGCTCGCCGTCGCGCGCCTCGGCGACGCGGATGCGGCACAGGCCGTCCAGGCGCGCCGCGTAGCTCTTGGTGAAGCCGGGCGGCATGTGCTGCGTGATCATCACCGCCGGGCTGTCGGGCGGCAGCTGGATCAGCACTTCCTTGGTCGCCTCGGTGCCGCCGGTGGAGGCGCCGATGAAGACGATCTTCTCGGTCGACAGGCGCCCGATCGAAGCCGGCAGCGCCGGCCGCGGCGGCGCCGCATCGCCCTGCGCCGCCGCCGGCCCGGCCACCGGCAGCGCCAGCCGCTTCAGGTGCGCCTTGGACGCGATGCGGATCTTGTCGGTGATTTCTTCGGCGAGCTGCTTGAGCCCGTCGGCCACGCCGATCTTCGGCTTGGCGACGAAGTCGACCGCGCCGAGTTCGAGCGCGCGCAGCGTCACCTCGGCGCCACGCTCGGTCAGCGTCGAGACCATCACCACCGGCGTGGGCCGCAGCCGCATCAGCTTGCCGAGGAAGTCGATGCCGTCCATGCGCGGCATCTCCACGTCGAGCGTGATCACGTCGGGGTTGGTGTTGCGGATCATCTCGCGGGCGATGAAGGGGTCGGCGGCGGCGCCGACGCACTGCATGTCGCTCTGACGGTTGATGATCTCCGACAGCAGGCTGCGCACCAGCGCCGAATCGTCGACCACCACCACGCGCGTCTTGGCCATGTTCTGCGCTCCTTCAGAACAGGTCCACGGAGCCGGCGCCGCCGGCCGGCGGCTTCTGGGCGGCGGCGCGGTCCTGCGCCACCAGCGCCTCGGGGTTGGCCGGCGACAGGCGCTTGACCATCGCCTTGCCGCAATGCGGCAGGAAGCACACCTTGCGCGGGTAGACGTCCATCACGTCCTTGCTGACCACCGGGATGCGCTCGGTCTTCAGGTAGTCGAGCACGAACTCGGTGTTGCGCTGGCCGACGTTCATCGTGTTCATGCCGCTGATCACCTGCCCGCCGCCGAACACCTTGGCCTCCAGCGTGGCGCGCGTGGCGCCGCGCTTGAGCAGTTCGTTGATCAGCAGTTCCATCGCGTAGGAGCCGTAGCGCCCGCTGTCCAGCCCGTTGCCGGCGCCGTCGGGCAGCATGAAGTGGTTCATGCCGCCGACATGGGCGTTGCGGTCCCACAGGCAGGCGGCGATGCACGAGCCGAGCGTCGTCATGATCAGGATGTCGTCCTCGTCGACGAAGTACTCGCCGGGCAGGATCTTCACCGCGTCGTTCTTGAAGTGCGCGTCGTAGAAGAAGAACGAGGCCTCGCCCGGCTTGCGCGGCGCGGCCTTCAGGCGCGCCAGGCGCGAGCCGGCCGGGGAGGCGATGGGGGAGGCGAGGGCCATGGTGCGGGCGGCGCGCTCAGACGCGCTCGTAGATGGTCTTGCCGCGCAGGCGGAACAGCTCGCGCGAGTCGGAGAAGTTCTCGGAGTGGCCGACGTACAGCAGCCCCTTGGGCTTCATCACCGCGTGGATGCGCTCCAGCACGCGGCGCTGCGTCTGCGCGTCGAAGTAGATCATCACGTTGCGGCAGAACACGAAGTCGAACGGTTCGCCCAGCGCCCACTGCGCCGCCATCAGGTTGTGGGTGCGGAACTCGATCAGCTTGACCAGCTCGGGGCGGATGCGCATGAAGCCGGCGTTCGCGCCGGTGCCGCGCAGGCAGTGGCGGCGCAGCCGCTCGTTCGACAGCCCGCGCGAATCGGCCGGGTAGACGCCGCGCGCCGCGGTGGCGAGCACCTTGGTGTCGATGTCGCTGGCGAGGATGCGCGCGCCGGTGTTGGCGCCCAGCGCCTCGACCAGCGTCATCGCGATCGAGTACGGCTCCTCGCCGGTGGACGCGGCGTTGCACCAGATGCGCGGGTTGGGCACGCCGCGCGCCTTCAGGTCGTCGGCGAAGGCGTGGAAGTGGTGCTCCTCGCGGAAGAAGGCGGTGAGGTTGGTGGTCAGGCAGTTGACGAACTCCTGCCACTCCGATTCGCCGCTGGCGCCGACGTTGGTCTCCAGCCATTGCAGGTAGCTGCCGAAGCTGCGGTGGCCGGTTTCGCGCAGGCGGCGCGACAGGCGGCTGTACACCATCGCCTGCTTGCCGGCGTGCAGGCTGATGCCGGCGCGCTGGTAGATCAGCGCGCGCACGCGTTCGAAGTCGGCCTGGGCGAAGGCGAACTCCTGCTCCGGTGCGGCGGCAACGGCAACGGCGGCGATGGCGCTCATCCTCTCTCCTGGGCTCGGGGTGTCTCCCGGGTTATCGACGCGGCCCGGCGCGCCTTGAGCGGGCGCGCGTCACGAACGCGAAGAAAAGCGAACAAGCCGCTCAACACCCGTCATTTCGCGGCATCGCGGCGGGGGCCCGCTGCTAGACTGCGATGTAAGCCGGCACCGACTTCAACGCTTGAACGCGCCCACCTCGCCCTCGCAGCCCAGCAAGCCCGGCTCCCTTCGCCTGGACGCGGCGCTGCAGCTGCTGCAGCAGTCGGGGCTGGCGCTGCCCGACACGCGCGCCAGCGACCCGGCCGGCTGGCTGCAGGCGGTGCTCGACGGGCTGTGCGAACTCTCCAGCCGCGACGCGCTGACGGGCCTCGCGAACCGCCGCCAGTTCGAGCTGGCGATGGCGCGCGAGATCGACCGCGTGGCGCGCGCCGGCGAGCCCGCGCTGGTGCTGATGATCGACATCGACCATTTCAAGCGCGTCAACGACACCCACGGGCACGCCGCCGGCGACCAGGTGCTGCGCGCCATCGGCCGCGCGCTGCACGAATGCATCCGCCCGATGGACACGGTGGCGCGCATGGGCGGCGAGGAGTTCGCGATGATCCTGCCCAACTGCCCGCCGGCCTTCGGCCAGACGGTGGCCGAGCGCGTGCGCAACAAGGTGCAGGGCCGGCCGGTCAACGTGGCGCCGGGCGTGGAGGTGGGAGTCACCGTCAGCATCGGCGGCGCCTTCGCGCCGCAGTGGGTGCGGTCCTCGGCGGCGCTGTGGATAGAGCGCGCCGACCAGCAGCTCTACCGCGCCAAGCAGGAAGGGCGCAACCGCGCCTGCCTGGAGATGCCGCCGGTCTCGCACGTCAGCGCCGAGGAGAAGGGCCTGCTCTTCGGCCACTCCCAGTTCCAGGATCTCGAATGAGCAGCGTGCCAACTCCTTCTTCGCGGGACGAGCGCCGGGCCGCTCCCAAGCCGGCCCGCATCCCCTCGAGGGATCGACCGATGTACCCATCGGGCGAGGGGCAGTCATGACTGCACGAATCCTCGCCGTCACCAGCGGCAAGGGCGGCGTGGGCAAGACCTTCGTCTCGGCCAACCTCGCGGCCGCGCTGGCGCGGCGCGGCGAGCGCGTGCTGGTGCTCGACGCCGACCTGGGCCTGGCCAACCTCGACGTGGTGCTCAACCTGTTCCCCAAGATCACGCTGCACGACGTGTTCACCGGCAAGGCGGAACTCGAGCAGGCGGTGCTGCCTGCGCCGGGCGGCTTCTCGGTGCTGCTGGCCGGCTCCGGCCTGGTGGAGTATTCGCGCCTGACGCCCGAGGTGAGCGAGAAGCTGCTGGAGGTGATCCAGAAGGTCGCGCCGCGCTTCGACCGCATCCTGCTCGACACCGGCGCGGGCATTTCCGACGTGGTGCTCTACACCGTGTCGCTGGCCGACGACGTGCTGGTGGTGGCCACGCCCGAGCCGACCTCGCTGACCGACGCCTACGCCACCATCAAGGTGCTGGCCACGCAGCAGCAGCGCCGCGGCGTCAAGCTGCTGATCAACCAGACCGCGCGCCAGGGCGAGGGCCGCGTGATCCGCGGCCAGCTGCAGCAGGTGGTGGACCGCTACGTGACGCCGCAGCTGCCCGACGCGGGCGGGCCCTTCAAGCTCGAACTGGTCGGCGAGATCCCGAGCGACGGCGCGGTGCGCGAGGCGGTGCAGAAGCGCCGCCTGCTGCTGGAGATGCTGCCCGGCTGCCCGGCCGCGCAGGGCATCGCGGCGGCGGCGGAGAAGCTGCAGTCGTGAGCGGCGAGACCACCGCCTTCGAGCTGATCGGCGGCGAGGCCGCGGTGCGCGCGCTGGTCGACCGCTTCTACGACCTGATGGACCTGGAGCCCGCCTACGCCGCGCTGCGCGCGGTGCACGGCAACACGCTGGACAGCGCGCGCGACAAGCTGTTCTGGTTCCTGTGCGGCTGGCTGGGCGGGCCGCAGCACTATGTGGAGCGCTTCGGCCACCCGATGCTGCGCGCGCGCCACCTGCCGTTCGCGATCGGCATCCGCGAGCGCGACCAGTGGCTCGCCTGCATGGCGCAGGCGATGCGCGAGCGCGAGGTCGATCCGGCCTTGGCGGAGCGGCTGGCGAAAGCCTTCTTCGGCACCGCCGACTGGATGAGGAACAAGGGCGGCTGAATCAGGCCGCGAAGCGCTTCGCGCCCGCCACGCAGGCGACCGCACCGAGCGTCGCCGCCAGCATGCCGACGCTGACCGCTTCGTGCAGCAGCGAGGCCGCCAGCGCGAGGCCGAAGAAGGGCTGCAGCAGCTGCAGCTGGCCCACCGCCGCGATGCCGCCCTGCGCCAGCCCGCGGTACCAGAACACGAAGCCGATCAGCATGCTGAAGAGCGACACGTAGGCCAGGCCCAGCCACGCCGGGGCGCCGACCGCCGCCAGCGAGGCGGGCCACGTGAACAGCGCCAGCGGCAGCATCACCGGCAGCGCCAGCAGCAGCGCCCAGCTGATGACCTGCCAGCCGCCCAGTTGGCGCGCGAGGCGCGCGCCTTCGGCGTAGCCCAGGCCGCAGACGACGATGGCGGCGAGCATCGCCAGATCGCCGATCCACGAGGCCTCGATGCCGCCGCGCGCCGCGTAGCCCGCGACGCAGGCGCTGCCGAGCAAGGAGAACAGCCAGAACGCCGGCCGTGGCCGCTCGCCGCCGCGCAGCACGCCGAAGATCGCCGTGCACAAGGGCAGCAGCCCGATGAAGACGATCGAGTGCGCGGCCGACACGTGGCGCAGCGCCAGCGCGGTCAGCAGTGGAAAGCCGATCACCACGCCCAGCACCACCACCGCGAGCGAGGGCAGCTCGGCGCGCGTCGGGCGGCGCTGGCCGGGCGCCAGCAGCATCGGCGCGGCCAGCAGCGCGGCGATGCTGGCGCGCGCGGCGGTGAGGAAGACCGGGTCGAAATCCATCACCGCGGCGCGCGTGGCCGGCAGCGAGCCCGCGAAGATCAGCACGCCGATCGCGCCGTTGATCCAGCCCTGCGTCGTCTTGTCCATCGTCGCAGTGGACCGCGAAAACACCGCCCAAGCCATGCACGGTCCAATACAATTTCGCCAAACTGTTATGGCTGATCCATCGGTACGGTTGCGATGACCCGGCGCGAGACCCGCATCGACGCGGTGATGGCCACGATCCGCTCGCGCATCGCCTCGCGCGCGCTGGCGCCCGGCGCGCGCCTGCCCTCGGTGCGCGCGCAGGCCCAGGCGATGGGCGTGTCGGTGTCCACCGTCGTGGAGGCCTACGAGCGGCTCGCCGCCGAGCAGGTGATCCGCGCCCGGCCGGGCTCGGGCTTCTACGTCTGCGGGCCGGCCGCGCCGCTGGCGCTGTCGCAAATCGGTGCGCGTGTCGAGCGCGAGGTCGATCCGCTGTGGATCTCGCGCGAGTCGCTGGAGGCCGGCAGCACGCTGCTCAAGCCCGGCTGCGGCTGGCTGCCGGCCGCCTGGATGCCCGAGCAGGGTATGCGCCGCGCGCTGCGCGCGGCGGCGCGCGCCGACAGCGCGGTGCTCGCCGACTACGCCACGCCGCTGGGCCTGCCCGCCTTGCGCGAGGTGCTGGCACGGCGCCTGCACGGCGTGGACATCGAGGCGCCGCCCGAACGCATCATGCTGACCGAATCGGGCACGCAGGCCATCGACCTGGTGTGCCGCTTCCTGCTCGAGCCGGGCGACAGCGTGCTGGTGGACGACCCGTGCTACTTCAACTTCCACGCGCTGCTGCGTGCGCACCGCGTCAAAGCCGTCGGCGTGCCCTTCACGCCCAACGGCCCCGACACCGCGGCCTTCGAAGCCGCCGTGCGCGAGCACGCGCCGCGCCTGTACATCACCAACTCGGGCATCCACAACCCGACCGGCGCGACGCTGTCCTCGGTCACCGCGCACCGGCTGCTGAAGCTGGCCGAGGACGCCAACCTCGTGATCGTCGAGGACGACATCTTCGCGGACTTCGAGACCACGCCCGCGCCGCGCCTGGCGGCCTTCGACGGCCTGGCGCGCGTGATCCACATCGGCAGCTTCTCGAAGACGCTGTCGGCCTCGCTGCGCTGCGGCTACATCGCCGCGCGCGCCGACTGGATCGACAGCCTGGTCGACCTGAAGATCGCCACCAGCTTCGGCGGCGGCCAGCTGGCGGCCGCCGTGGCGCTGGCCGCGCTGACCGACGGCGGTTATCGCAAGCACATGGAGGGCGTGCGAGTGCGGCTCGGCGAAGCGCGCAGCAGGGTGATCGCGCGCCTCGATGCGCTGGGCATCACGCCGTGGCTGGTGCCGCGCGCCGGCATGTTCCTGTGGTGCCGCCTGCCCGAGGGCGTGGACGCCGCGCAGGTGGCGCGCGAATGCCTGAAGCGCGGCATGGTGCTGGCGCCGGGCAATGCCTTCAGCCCCTCGGCGAGCGCGAGCGGCTTCTTGCGCTTCAACGCGGCGCAGTGCGGCGAGCGGCGGGTGTTCGAGACCCTGGCGCGGGCGCTGGCGGCCTAGGGTGAGGACGACGGCCGCAGCAGCACGATCAGCGCACCGTGCCCGCCGTCCTGCGCGCGCGCCTGCGTGAAGGCGATCACCTCGTCCTTCTGCACCAGCCAGTTGCGCACCTTGTTCTTCAGCACCGGCTCGCGCCCCGGCGAGCCGTTGCCCTTGCCGTGGATCACGCGCACGCAGCGCAGCCCGGCGCGCACGGCTTCGCGCAGGAAGGCGGCGAGATGCTCGCGCGCTTCGTCGCGGCGCAGCCCGTGCAGGTCGAGCTGCGCCTGGATCGCCCAGACGCCGCGGCGCAGCTTGCGCACCACCTCGGGCCCGACGCCGCGGCGGCGGAACGACAGCGCGGCGTCGGTGTCGAGCAGCGATTCGACGTCGAACTCGTCGGAGATCGACTCGGCCAGCACCGCCGCCTCGTCGCGCTGGCGCTGGCGCGGCTCGGGCGGCGGCGGCGGCAGCTTGCGTTGCGCCGCGCGCGCCGGCGGCCGCAGCGGCACCACCGGGCCGACGCTGCGCGCGAACAGGTGGCGCTCGCGTTCGAGCCGCGCCATCTCGGCCTGCGTGCGTGCCGCCTCGGCGGCGGCCACTCGCTCGGCCTCGCGCAGCACGCGGCGCAGCTCCTGCAGGTCGGCCAGCGAATTCACTTTCGGCGCGCTCACAGCAGGCCCCGCTCGGCGAACGACACCACCTGGCCTTGCCCGATCACGAAGTGGTCGAGCACGCGCACGTCCACCAGCGCCAGCGCGCTCTTGAGCGACTGGGTCAGGAACTCGTCGGCGCGCGAGGGCTCGGCCACGCCGCTCGGGTGGTTGTGGGCGAGGATCACCGCGGCGGCGTTCAGCGCCATCGCGCGCCTGACCACCTCGCGCGGGTAGACGCTGGTCTGCGCCAGCGTGCCGCGGAACATCTCGTCGAAGCTCAGCAGCCGGTGCTGTGCATCGAGGAACAGCACCGCGAACACCTCGCGCTGCTGCGCGGCGAGCTGCAGTTGCAGGTAGTCGCGCACCGCTCCGGGCGAATCGAAGGCGGGGCGCTCGGCCAGGCGCTGGCGCAGCGAGCGCCGCGCCAGCTCGACCACCGCCGCCAGCTCGGCGCGCTTGGCCGGGCCCAGGCCCTTGATGCGTTTCAGATCTGCCGCGTCGGCGTGCAGCAGCCCGGCGGTGCCGCCGAAGGCGTCGAGCACCTGCTGCGCGAGCGTGAGCACCGGCGTGCCTTTCAGCCCGGTGCGCAGCAGCAGCGCCACCAGCTCGGCGTCGGCCAGCGCGGCCGGCCCCAGCGCGAGCAGCTTCTCGCGCGGGCGGGCATCGGGGGGCAGGTTCTTCATCGCGCTCGTAAAATTGCGGACCAGTCTACTCAAAGGCCCACGCCGTGAACCTCGTGCAGCCGGGGTCGTTCCTGACCCTGCACTACCGCCTCGCCGGGCCGGACGGCGCCGACATCGTCAACACCTTCGCCGACAAGCCGGCCACGCTCTCGCTGGGCACCGGCGAGCTGGCCGGCGCGCTGGAGCAGCGCCTGCTCGGCCTGGCCGAAGGCGCGCGCACGGTGTTCGACGTGCCCGCCGGAGAAGCCTTCGGCGAGCGCAACCCCGAGCTGCTGCAGCGCGTGAAGCGCTCGCTGCTCGATGAACTCGGCGACCCCGACGCCAGCTACGCCGTCGGCGACGTGGTGCAGTTCCCCACGCCCGACGGCCAGGCGAGCTACGCCGGCGTGGTGCGCGAGCTGGGCGAGGACTGGCTGCTGTTCGACTTCAACCACCCGCTGGCCGGCCGGCCGGTGACCTTCGAAGTGCAGCTGATCGGGGTGCTGTGATGGACGAGGTGCTGCTCGCCGAGCCGCGCGGCTTCTGCGCCGGCGTCGACCGCGCGATCGAGATCGTCGAGCGCGCGCTGAAGAAGTTCGGCGCGCCGATCTACGTGCGCCACGAGATCGTGCACAACACCTACGTGGTCAACGACCTGAAGGCCAAGGGCGCGATCTTCATCGAGGATCTGGCCGAGGTGCCGCCCGGCGCCACGCTGGTGTTCAGCGCGCACGGCGTGTCGCAGGCGGTGCGCAAGGAGGCCGCGCAGCGCGGCTTCTCGGTGTTCGACGCCACCTGCCCGCTGGTGACCAAGGTGCACGTCGAGGTCGCCAAGCTGCACAAGGAGGGCTACGACTTCATCATGATCGGCCACAAGGGCCATCCGGAAGTCGAAGGCACGATGGGTCAGCTCGACGGCGGCATCTACCTCGTCGACGACGTGGCCGACGTGGAGGCGCTGGTGCTGCCGCAGACCGAGCGCCTCGCGGTGGTGACGCAGACCACGCTGTCGGTCGACGACGCGGCCGAGATCCTCGCCGCGGTGAAGCGGCGCTTTCCGAGCGTGCGCGAGCCGAAGAAGCAGGACATCTGCTACGCCACGCAGAACCGCCAGGACGCGGTGAAGGTGCTGGCGCCGGCGGTGGACGTGGTGATCGTCGTCGGCAGCCCGACCAGCTCGAACAGCAACCGCCTGCAGGAACTCGCGCAGCGCCTGGGCACGCCGGCCTACATGGTCGACCAGCCGGAGGATCTGAAGGCCGAGTGGCTGGAGGGCAAGCGCCGCGTCGGCCTGACCGCCGGCGCCTCGGCGCCGGACATCCTCGTTCAGCAGGTCATCGCGCGTCTTCGCTCGCTCGGGGCGCTGTCGGTGCGCTCGCTGCCGGGCGTGGAGGAGTCGGTGCACTTCCCGCTGCCGATGGGGCTGGGCGACAAGTCGATGGCGCAGGTGGGTTGAGGTCGAGCCCCCCAGTCGCTTCGCTCCTGCCCCCAGGGGGCGCCGTCCGGCTTGGGGCGGCCCGGCGCCGGACCCGCTGGATGCTGCCGGTGCCGCCGCCGCAGTTGCTGCACGAGTCGCAGGCACTGCCGCCGCGGCGCGTGCGCACGAAGGGGCGCAGCACCAGCGCCCACAGCGCGTAGGCCGCGCAGGCGGCGACGATCAGCGCGACGATCCAGGTCTGGGCATCCATCGCTTCATCCTCCGAGCCAGAGCGTGACGCGGTAGGTCACGAATGCCGCCGCGTAGGCGAGGGCGAACAGGTAGACGAGCATCAGCAGCGGGTAGCGCCACGAGTTGGTCTCGCGCTTGACCACCGCCAGCGTCGACAGGCACTGCGGCGCGAACACGTACCACGCCAGCAGCGAATAGGCGGTGGCCAGCGACCAGCCCTGCGCGATCACCGGCATCAGCGACTCGGCCACCGCGTCGTCGGCGGCCGACAGCGCGTACACCGTGCCGAGCGCGCCGACGGCCACCTCGCGCGCCGCCAGGCCCGGCACCAGCGCCACCGAGATCTGCCAGTTGAAGCCGATCGGCGCGAACACGTGCTGCAGCGCCTGGCCGAGCATGCCGGCGAAGCTGTACTGGATCGCCGGGCCGGTGGCGCCGTCCGGCGGCGCGGGCCAGGTGGACAGGAACCACAGCACCACCATCAGCGCGAAGATGATCGTGCCGACGCGGCGCAGGAAGATCATGGTGCGCTCCCACAGCCCGAGCGCCAGGCTGCGCAGGCTGGGGCGGCGGTAGGGCGGCAGCTCGAGCATCAGCGGCTGGTAGTTGCGGCGCGTCCAGAAGCGCTTGATGAACCACGCGACGATGCAGGCCGCCACCACGCCGGCCACGTACAGGCCGAACAGCGTGAGCCCGCGCAGGTTGAAGAGCCCGACGTTGCGGTCGGGCACGAAGGCGGCGATCAGCAGCGCGTAGACCGGCAGCCGCGCCGAGCAGGTCATCAGCGGCGCGATCATGATCGTCGCGAGCCGGTCGCGCGGGTTGGCGATGGTGCGCGTGGCCATGATGCCCGGCACCGCGCAGGCGAAGCTCGACAGCAGCGGGATGAAGGCGCGCCCGGACAGGCCGACCTTGCCCATCAGGTTGTCGAGCAGGAAGGCGGCGCGCGGCAGGTAGCCGGAGTCCTCCAGCAGCAGGATGAAGAAGAACAGGATCAGGATCTGCGGCAGGAACACGAGCACGCCGCCCGCGCCGGCGATCACGCCGTCGACCAGCAGGCTGCGCAGCGGGCCGTCGTCCATCGCGGCGGTGACGGCCTGGGCGAGCGCGGCCTGGCCGTCCTTGATCAGGTCCATCGGCAGTTCGGCCCACGAGAACACCGCCTGGAACATCAGGAACAGCAGCACCGTCAGGATCGCGAGCCCGGCCACCGGGTGCAGCACCACCGCGTCGACGGCCAGGCGGAAGCGTTGCACGCGCGGCGAGGTCGGCGCGGCCAGCGCGAGGATGCGCCGCACCTCCTGCTGCAGTTCGGCCTGGGTGCGCCGCGGCACCGGGTTGGCGGGCGCGGGCGCGGGCGCGGCCGGCGCGGCATCGAGCGCGGCCAGCGCGCCGAGCAGCGCCTCGTGGCCGTTGCGCTGCACCGCCACGGTCTCCACCACCGGGCAACCCAGCTCGCGCGCAAGCACCTCGGTGTCGATCGCCAGGCCCTGGGCGCGTGCCGCATCGATCAGGTTCAGCGCCACCACCATCGGGCGCCCCAGCGAGCGCAGTTGCAGCACCAGGCGCAGGTTCATGCGCAGGTTGGTGGCGTCGACCACCGCGACGATCGCATCGGGCGCGTCCTCGCCGGCGCGCTGGCCCTGGATGACTTCGAGCGTCACCTGCTCGTCGGGCGTGGTCGGCTCCAGGCCGTAGGTGCCGGGCAGGTCGACCACCGCGACGCGCCGCCCGCCGGGCAGCGCCACCGTGCCGACCTTGCGTTCGACCGTGACGCCGGCGTAGTTGGCGACCTTCTGGCGCGCGCCGGTCAGCAGGTTGAACAGCGCCGTCTTGCCGCAGTTCGGGTTGCCCACCAGGGCGATGCACGAGACAGTCATGACCGCCCCTCGTCAGATGGGTACATCGGCCGATCCCCCAAGGGGATGCGGGCCGGCTTGGGAGCGGCCCGGCGCTCGGCCCGCAGCCGCGGGGTTGGCGCAGGGTGTCTCATGCCCCCTCCACCTCGATGCAGCGCGCCTCGGCCCAGCGCAGCGCCACCAGCGTGTCGCCGATGCGCACCGCCAGCGGCTCGCGCCCGCCCGGCCCGCGGCGCAGCAGGTGCAGCGGCTCGCCGGCGATGAAGCCCAGCTCGGCGAGGCGGCGCAGGTCGGCCTCGCCCAGGTCCGGCGAGGACGGTATGACGGATCTCACGGTGGAGCGGCTGTCGTCGGGCAGTTCGGTAAGGAACATGGCGAGAAGGGGATTTTTAATACGAACCATTATCAAGTAAGATTCGCACAGCCCTGCACGGCGCCCCGATTCTCCCTGGAGGGAGCTTGAGGAAGGTCAGAATCGATCGTCCCCAACTTCCGAGGAAGAGCCATGAAGAGCGACCCGCAGGTGATTGCCCACCTGAACGCGCAACTGAAGAACGAACTGACCGCCACCAACCAGTACTTCCTGCACTACCGCATGTTGAAGCACTGGGGCCTGGACAAGCTGGCGAAGAAGGAATACGAAGAGTCGATCGGCGAAATGAAGCACGCGGACAAGCTGATGGAACGCATCTTCATGCTCGAAGGCCTGCCGAACCTGCAGGATCTCGGCAAGCTGCTGATCGGCGAGAACGTGCCCGAGATCCTCGCGTGCGACCTGCAGCTGGAGCAGGGCGCGCAGGGCACCATCAAGGACGGCATCGCCTACTGCGAGTCGGTGCGCGACTACGTGTCGCGCGACCTGCTGCAGGACATCCTCGACGACACCGAGGAGCACATCGACTTTCTCGAGACGCAGGTCGAGCTGGTCGGCAAGGTGGGCCTGCCCAACTACCTGCAATCCATGATGGGCGATCCATCCTGAGGACAGCATGATCGTTTGCGTCTGCCGCCGCATCTCGGACCACCAGATCCGCCAGGCCGCCTGTGACGGTGCGCAGACGCTCGAATGCCTGCAGTTCGAACTCGGCGTGGCGATGCAATGCGGCCGCTGCGCCGAGTGCGCCTGCGCGGTGCTGCACGAAGCCAAGGGCGCCGTGAAAGGCGAAATCGCCGCCGAGTCGCAGTCGCTCGCCTGCCTACAATCCTGAGGGTCCACACCTCCGGAGGGCGCTGACGCGGCGCCCGGCTTTCCATGCTCGACATCAACCTGCTGCGCAAGGACCTGGCGCACGTGGTCGCGCGCCTCGAAGCGCGCAAGACGCCGCAACCCTTTCTCGACGTGGCGCGCTTCCAGTCGCTCGAAGCCGAGCGCAAGGCGATCCAGACGCGCACCGAGGAGCTGCAGGCGCAGCGCAACAGCCTCTCCAAGCAGATCGGCCAGCTCAAGGCCAAGGGGCAGGACAGCGGCGAGGCGATGGCGCAGGTGGCCGGCATCGCCGACGCGCTGAAGACCTCGGCCGAGCGGCTCGAGGTGATCCAGGCCGACCTCGCCGAGATGCTGATGGCGCTGCCCAACCTGCCGCACGACAGCGTGCCGCCGGGCGCCGACGAGACCGGCAACGTCGAAGTGCGCCGCTGGGGCACGCCGCGCGCGTTCGACTTCGCGCCCAAGGACCACGTCGACCTCGGCGTGCCGCTGGGGCTGGACTTCGACACCGGTGCCAGGCTGTCCGGCGCGCGCTTCACCTTCCTGCGCGGCCCGGCGGCGCGGCTGCACCGCGCGCTCGCGCAGTTCATGCTCGACGTGCAGACGCAGCAGCACGGCTACACCGAGTGCTACACGCCCTACATCGTCAACCGCGAGATCCTCGAAGGCACCGGGCAGCTGCCCAAGTTCAAGGAAGACATGTTCGGGGTCAGCCGCGGCGGAGATGAAAACCAGCGCGAGCAGTACCTGATCTCCACCAGCGAGATCTCGCTGACCAACAGCGTGCGCGAGCAGGTGCTGGCCGAAAGCGTGCTGCCGATCAGGCTCACCGCGCACAGCCCGTGCTTCCGCTCCGAGGCCGGCAGCGCCGGGCGCGACACGCGCGGCATGATCCGCCAGCACCAGTTCGACAAGGTCGAGATGGTGCAGATCACGCATCCCGACAAGAGCTACGAGGCGCTGGAGCAGATGGTCGGCCATGCCGAGGCGATCCTGCAGAAGCTGGAGCTGCCTTACCGCGTGGTGACGCTGTGCAGCGGCGACATGGGCTTCGGCTCGACCAAGACCTACGACCTCGAAGTCTGGCTGCCGGCGCAGGCCACCTACCGCGAGATCAGCTCCTGCTCGAACTGCGAAGCCTTCCAGGCGCGCCGCATGCAGGCGCGCTTCAAGAACGCGCAGGGCAGGAACGAGCTGGTGCACACGCTCAACGGCTCCGGCCTCGCGGTGGGCCGCGCGCTGGTGGCGGTGCTGGAGAACCATCAGCAGGCCGACGGCTCGATCCGCGTGCCGGCGGCGCTGCGGCCCTACCTCGGCGGGCTCGACCTGATCAAGGCCTGAGGTGGTGGACACCCGAGCGCTCGCCGCTGAACTGCTCGCCGCCGGGGACGGCGCCGAGCTGATCGGCCTGCCGAGCGGGCGCCCCGGCGGCCTGACACTGGCGCAGGCCTTCGAAGTCGCCGACCTGATCCGCCGGCAGCGCATGGCGCGCGGCGACGAGCCGCGCGGCTACAAGATCGGCTTCACCAACCGCGGCATCTGGCCGCGCTACGGCGTGTTCGCACCGATCTGGGCGCCGGTGTGGGCGAGCACGCTGACGCTGCTCGAAGGCAGCGAGGCCGATGTCTCGCTCGCCGGCCTGGTGCAGCCGCGCCTGGAGCCGGAGATCGTGTTCGGCTTCGCCAGCGCGCCGCGCGCCGGCATGGACGAGGCGGCGCTCGAGCGCTGCGTCGCCTGGGTGGCGCACGGCTTCGAGATCGTGCACACGCACTTCGCCGACTGGCGCTTCACCGCGCCCGACACGGTGGCCGATTTCGCGCTGCACGGCCGCCTGCTGGTCGGGCCGCGGGTGCCCGTGGTGCGCTTCGGGCGCCTCGGCGAGGAACTCGCCGCGCTGACGCTGAGCCTCGAACGCGACGGCGCCGAAGTCGAGCGCGGCCGCGGCGCCAACGTGCTCGACGGCCCGCTGACCGCGCTGCGCCTGTGGATCGAGGCGATGGCGCAGCACACGCCGCACTGGACGGTGCGCCCGGGCGACGTGGTCACCACTGGCACGCTCACTGACGCCTGGCCGATGGCGCTCGGCCAGCGCTGGCGCAGCCGCCTCGACCATGCCGCGCTTCACGGCCTGACGCTGCGCACCGTGGCCTGAGCGCACGCCGCGGTGCGCTAGAATGTGCGGCTCGGCAGCGACCCGCCGAGCGCGCACAGAACACCGGAGAGGTGGCAGAGTGGTCGAATGCGCCGGACTCGAAATCCGGTATACGGTTTCACCGTATCGAGGGTTCGAATCCCTCCTTCTCCGCCAGAGATACGTTCGCCAAGGTTCGCTGAGAACCGCAGAAAGCCCCGCAAGGCATTGTCCGGCGGGGCTTTTTTGTTCGTTGGCGTCCACCTGTGCACTTTGACAGCCGGGCCGAGTTGGGGGAACCATTGGGGGAACGGCAGGCGGGATTCCCCCGCGCCACCCCTCCGGTTCCCCCAAATGGCCCTGACCGACAAGACCTGCAAGAGTGCCGCCTGCCCGGCCGACAAGGCGCGGGCGCGCTTCGCTGACGGCGGCGGCCTGTACCTCGAAGTCCGGCCCAGCGGGGTGAAGCTCTGGTACTGGAAGTACCGCTTCGCCGGCAAGGAGAAGCGCATGGCCTTCGGCGCCTACCCCGCCGTGTCGCTGGCCCAGGCTCGGGCGGCGCGCGACGAGGCCCGCCTCGCCCTCAAGGTCGGTGACGACCCGGTCCAGGTGCGCAAGGACGCCAAGCTCGCCAAGCACGTCGCCTTGGGTAAGACCTTCGAAGCCATCGCCCGCCAGTGGTTCGAGCACTGGAAGGGGCCGAAGTCCGGCCGGCATGCCGACTACGTGCTGCGCCGGCTCGAAGCCGACGTGTTCCCGGCCATCGGGCGCAAGCCCATCGGTGACGTCACCGCACTGCACCTGCTGGCGATGGCCAAGGCGGTCGAGAAGCGCGGCGCGCTGGACCTCGCCAAGCGCGCGCTGCAGACCTGCGGGCAGGTGTTCCGGTACGCGGTGATGCACGGCGCGGCCGAGCGCGACCCCACGGCCGACATGCGGCCCGGCGAGGCCCTCAAGTCGCGCAGGAAGATCCACTACGCACGCCTGGAGGCGAAGGAACTGCCTGACCTGCTGCGCCGCATCGAGGCCTATGCCGGCACGCCCTACACGCGACTGGCGATGAAACTGATGGCCCTGACCTTCGTGCGCACCTCGGAGCTGATCGGCGCGCGCTGGGACGAGTTCGACCTCGAAGCCGCCGAGTGGCGCGTGCCGGCCGAGCGCATGAAGATGAAGACGCCGCACATCGTGCCGCTGTCGCAGCAGGCGGTGGACACGCTGCGCAGCCTGGCGGAACTGCGCGGGCGCAGCGGCCTGCTGTTCCCCGGCGAGCGCGATCACGACAAGCCGATGTCCAACAACACGATCCTGGGTGCGCTCAAGCGCATGGGCTATGCCGGCAGGATGACCGGCCACGGCTTCCGCGGCGTGGCGTCGACCATCCTGCACGAGCACGGCTTCGAGCACGCCCACATCGAGCTGCAGCTCGCGCACCAGGAGCGCGACGAGGTGAGCGCCGCGTACAACTTCGCGACCTACCTGCCGCAGCGCTGCACGATGATGCAGTGGTACGCCGACCACCTGGACCGCCTGCGGCAGGGCGCCAAGGTGATTCCGTTCAGGGCCGCCTGACCGTTTCAGGCAAAGCGGTCCCGGAAGCTGCTGGAACAGCAACCAGAGCCTGACCGCAATGCACCTACCACGAAAGGACCGTGCACTATGGTTACCCCAGAGCGTATCCTCACCGAGGATGAAGTGCGTGAGCAGATCGCTGATAGAGCGATCTTCTCGGCGTGGTGCCTGACCGAATTGCTGGAGCGTGAGATCCTACGTGACAGAGAGTCTCCCGCTGCAATCAGCGTCACGCGCTACATACAGCTTTTGCTGAGCGAAGCTCATGCGGCTTTTACCCTCGGAGAGGGTTCGCTTGCTGATCAATACCAAACGGTGACGGGGCGCCCACTGCCGAAAATGATACCGGCGCCATCAGCCTGACATGGCAGCCAAGCCAGCCCCGAAGAAGAAGGCAACGCCGGGAGGCGTGGCCGGCAAACCCGAGCGCGTTAAGACCGTCGAGATAGCCGAAATTGGAAGCCGGCTCGATTCCAGTCGCTGGCCCCTCAATTGGAGCGCGCGCATCGAGAGCGGCGCCAAGGCATACCTTCACATCGACCCCAATCGCCCCGGCGCCAAGAACTTGCGCAAAGCCCTCGAATGTGTGGCTCTGATGCGTAAGTGCATTGAGGCCAAGGACTCCTCCGGGGCGGCGTGGATGGCATCAGCCGCGGTGCAGGCGATCTGGCAAGCCGAGGTCGCGGATGCGCGCGCCATGATCGACCTCGGCGCACGCGCGGTGCGCGGTCGAGAGCGGGCGAACGTCAAGAAGAGCAGGGATGCTGCGCCAACGCACGATCAATGGCAGAGGCAAGCGAATGCCTACTGGGAGAAGCGCCCGAATCTGACGGTGCGCGCGGTGGCGAGACTGATCGACGCAGCCCGATTCGAGACGATTCGGAGGGTGATCAAAAAATCTGGGTGAGGCTCTAAGCGTTACCCATATGCGGTTCATATCGTTTGCGTCCGTCAGCAATCGCTAGGACGCAAATGAACGACGCCACACTACTTCGCTTCGAGAGGGTCATGGCCGAACGTGGCCGTGGTCGCACTGCCACGTATGGCGATGTGAAGAACGGGCTGCTCACGGCGCCGGTGCCGCTCGGAGGCCGTCGCATCGGCTGGCCTGCCGGCGAGATCTCCCGGCTGAACGCGGCTCGCATCGCCGGCAAGAGCGATGACGAGATCCGCGAGCTTGTGCAGCAACTGCACGAGGCTCGGAAGGCGCTGGCATGAGCACCAGCAGCCGCGCCCAGGAAGCGCTCGGCGCCATCGAGGCGCAGCGCGTCATCGATGCGATCTCCACCGGCAACCTGACCGCGCAACACGCCTGGCTGAAGTTCACCGAGCTCGCGGCCGTGCACGGCTGGAAGAGCGCCGCATGCCGCGCGCTGGTGGTCGAGTTCGCGAAGCGCTCGGCCGTCCGGTGACGCGCATGGAGCGCGCGCTGGGCAATCTTGCGCCGGAAGAAGACCAGTTCCTGCGCTGGCCGGATGGCCGCATCAACGGCATGTTCGACAGCGTGCCCGAGCCGGCGCCGCATTTCGCCGGCCCGCTGCTCGCCGGCCGCGCGCACGTTCTCGCCGGCCTCGGCGGTACGTCGAAGACACGCTTTCTCTACAGCCTTGCCGCCGGCGCCGTGCTTGGCACGCTGCCGTGGTCTTGGCAGGTCCATCGCACCGGCAGCGCGGCGCTGTTCCTCACCGAGGACACCGTGGCCGACGTTCATGCCACTGTGCACGAGTTGGGCAAGAGCCTCAGCGCCGAAGATCGGAAGCTGCTCACGCAGAGGCTGCGCGTGTACGCGCTCGCCGGACGCTCGATGCGACTTCTCGCGGCAAGCGGCACTGCATTGCACGAGGCAGACGCCTATGACTGGCTCATGCGCCAACTCGACGCGATGCCCAAGCCTCTGGTCTTCGTCGGTCTCGATCCCGCGCTCGCACTCACCGAGGGCGACGAACTCAACCAGGCGCATCAGCGCCGGCTCGGCGAGCTGGTCGACCAGATCGCCATTGAGACCGGCGCCTGCGTCCTGCTGACCGCGCACG
Source organism: Pseudomonadota bacterium (assembly GCA_029779845.1). Taxonomy (GTDB): domain Bacteria; phylum Pseudomonadota; class Gammaproteobacteria; order Burkholderiales; family Burkholderiaceae_C; genus Piscinibacter. The sequence continues at coordinate 52,191 of JAKOZT010000004.1, forward strand.
CAGCGAAGGGGCTGCAACAGGCTGAAGAACTCGGCTCGCACGCCGCGCGCGGTGGCGGAGCGCTGACGGACGCTGTCCGCGGCGAACTGGTGATGCGCACGATGACTGCCGACGAGGCGAGGTGCTTCCAGATCGACGACATCGTGGAGCGCAAGCGCCACGTTCAACTCGCGTTGACGAAAGCGAACCACTGCCCGCCCGAGGCCTTCGCACCCATCTGGCTGAAGCGAGGGTCGGCTGGCCTGCTGTCGGAGGTCACGCTCGAGCAGGTCGAGCGTGGCTCGGTCGGCGACAGGGAACAGCGTGCGCTCGATCTCCTGCGCAAGGCCAACGGATCGGGCGAGACCGCCTTCCGCTTCTGGCAGGCGGAATGCGAAGCGGCAGGGCTGATCGCGCAGGGTTCGGAGGGCTCGCGCGAGAAGGCAATGCAACGCATCAAGAGCGCGCTGCTGGCCGCTGGGATGGTTGCCAAGGGAAGCAGCCGGGGCATGTGGATTCCGGCATGAACGGACAGACGCCACCACCGCAACGGACGGACAGACAACCCCTAAAGGGGTTTGTCTGTCTGTCTGCTCGCTGCGGTGTCCGCTTTGTCCGTTCGTTGTCTGCTCGTTGTCTGCTCGCGTCGAGGCCCCTCCCGGGGGGGATCGCGCTTGTCCCGTCAAGTGCTTTCAGGACCGGAGCGTGCCTCACACATAAAACGAACCCCACTTTTGGATTGGAGGAACCATATGGCTGGAGTGAAAGGTAGAAGCGGCGGTGCGCGGCCGGGATCGGGTCGCAAACCCAAACCGAAGCCCGAGCCTGCCGTCTGCCCAGGCCTGGAGCCACTGGCGTTTCTCGAAGGCGTGATGCGCGGCGAGATTAACGCCACGGCGCTGCAGGTGCGTGCTGCTATCGCGGCGGCCCAGTACCGGCACACGAAGCGCTCGGATGGCGGCAAGAAGGACGAGGCGCTGGAGAAGGCCAAGAAGGTCGCCGCCGGCAAGTTCCGGCCGAAGGCACCTCCCAGCCTGGTGGTCATCAAATCAAATGACTGACCCGATCGAGACCCGCATCGCCGCCTGTGCGCGGCGTCTGGAGCTTCGATGCCGTGAGGCCGGAGCTTTCGTCAGCGGCGACGGGCGCGTGGGCGAGGATGTCGCGGCCGAGCTGCTGGGGTTCGCGGCCGGCACCCTCGCGAACATGCGCTCGGCCCAAACCGGGCCCGCCTGGTACCGCCTCGGTGGCGGTGGGTACCGGGTCACGTACTTGCTGGATGACCTCGCGCGCTGGATCGAGGCCACGCGCTGCGATTCGCGTCACTGAACCTCACGCAACCCCATTGAAGCCCACGCAACGCCATCGACCCGGCCTGCCCTCCGTAGCACGCTCGGTGCATCTCAATTCCCTCGCGTCGTCATGAATCCTCGTGGTCTCGACTTCGTTCGCATCTGCATCGCGCGTGCCATTGCCGCTTCGAACGGTGAGCCCCTCCAGGCGGGTGCGTATGCTGCCAATCGCTGGGGCGCGCGCTCGACCGCCGCGCTCATCACGAAGGCGGGAGTCGCGGCTGGCTCCCCCGATGGCTGGGGCGCCGAACTGGTGGATCTCGACGCCGCAAGGACCGAGTTCTTCGAACTGGCTCGCTCGCAAGCCCTGATCGGGCGCATGACCGGCCTTCGCCGAGTGCCGCGCCGCACGCCGTTCGTCGCAGTCGCCGATGGCTCGACGGCATCGTGGCGCGGACACGGCAAGGCCGCGAGGGCGAGCCGCTCCATGTTCGAGGGCTCCAGCCTCGACACTCTGACGGCAACCGTGCTGCAGGTGGTCTCGAAAGAGCTTCTCGGGGACATCAGCGCACAGGCCGAGACGCTCATTCGCTCCGACATGCTGAATGCGGCGCGGCTGCTGTTGGACCGCAGCTTCATCGACGAGTCGAACGCCGGAACGCCGGGCCTCGAGCCGGCAGCGGTTACCTACGATGCGCCGACGATCCCATCGTCGGGCAACATCACTGAAGACGTCGCGGCGGCGCTGGCGCAATTCAGCGGCGACTTGTCCACGGCCGTTTGGGTCGCGCACCCCCGTACCGGTGTCGACATCGGCCTGCACGGCGGAGGCAAGGGCCTCGCAGTCGATGTCGGTGCTCGTGGCGGCACGCTGGCTGGCTTGCCGGTGATGACCTCCGAGGCGGCGACGCATGACAGCAGCGGCGGCACCATCAGCCTGGTCGATGCCGCGGGCGTTTGCCTCCTCGATGAGGGAGGTTCCGTCAACGTCAGCACGGAAGCCATGATCGAGCTCGACGACGCCCCAACGGGTGATGCCGCGGCGCCCGCAGCCGCGACTGCCACGCGGATGTCGCTGTGGCAGGCCGACCTCGTCGGCCTGCTCCTGTCCTGGAACGCGAACTGGAAGAAGGCCAGAGAGGGCAGCGTCGTCGTCATCACCGGCGCGCACTACGGCTGATGGCTGCGATGACGACCGGCACCGCCGTGGGCTTCGTTCAGCGCGTCCGTGACGTCGTGGGCGTCATCACCGGCAAGCGCTATGCATCCGTGCCGGTGGGCGGCCGGGGCCGCTTCCTCGGCTTCGTGATGGACAAGGATTTCCAGACCGACATCGCCGTCAACATGGACACGGCGCTGTCGTTCTCGACCGCGTTCGCGTGCGTGACGACGATCGCCTCGGACGTGTCGAAGCTCAGCCTGCGGCTGATGACGAAGGCAGGCCCGGTGTGGGAAGAGGCCGACGTGTCGACCTACTCACCGCTGCTGCGCGAGCCGAACCACTATCAGACCCGCCAGCAGTTCGTCGAGGCCTGGCAGCTCTCGAAGCAGTCGCGCGGCAACACCTACGGCCTGCTGGCGCGCGACGGCGCCGGCAATGTGCGCGCGATCTACATCCTCGACCCGCTGCGCGTGCGCCCCCTCGTGGCGCCGAACGGGGACGTGTTCTACGGCCTGAACTCCGACGACCTGTCGCGCCTGCCGTACGACATCGAGGCCGTGCCGGCCTCCGAGATCATCCATGACCGCTTCAACTGCCTGTTCCACCCGCTGGTCGGCCTCTCTCCACTCTATGCGTGCAGCCTCGCCGCGGCGCAGGGCCTGAACATCCAGAAGAACGCGGCGAAGCTGTTCGCCAACATGAGCCGCCCCGGTGGCGTCCTGACCGCGCCGGGCCAGATCAGCGACGAGACCGCGAATCGGCTCAAGACCCAGTGGGAGAAGAACTACAGCGGCGACAACGTCGGCAAGATCGCGGTGCTCGGCGATGATCTGAAATTCCAGTCGCTGGCGATGAACGCCGATGACGCACAGATGGCCGAGATGCTCGGCCTCAGCGACCAGCAGGTGGCGCGTGCGTTCAAGGTGCCGGCGTTCCTCGTCGGCATCGGCAACGCGCCGAGCTACGACAACGTGCAGGCGCTGTGGCAGCAGTACTACTCGCAGTGCCTGCAGGCCCAGATCGAAGCGGTGGAGACGCTGCTCGACCGCGCGATGCGGCTCGACCCGCGCGTGTACCGCACCGAGTTCGATCTCGACGATCTGCTGCGCATGGACAGCGCCACGCTGGCCGAGGTCGAGGGCACGCTGGTGCAGCGCGGCATCAGCGCGCCGAACGAGGCGCGGCGCAAGTTCGGCCGCGGCCCAGTTGCTGGCGGCGATACGCCGTACCTGCAGCAGCAGAACTTCAGCCTTGCCGCGCTGGCCAAGCGCGACAGTCAGGACGATCCGTTCAAGACCAGCGGCGGCGGTGCGCCAGCTGCACCTCTCTCGCCGGGGCCCGACACGAGCGAAGGCCAGAAGACCGCGATCGCGCAGATCATCAAGGGCGAACTGGTGCAGGCGCTGGACGATTCGTCCATCGAGTTCCGCATCCAGCACTCGCTTGGCGTGGTGCTGAGTACCGTACAGGATCTGGCCAGCGAACTCGCTGCGCAGAAGGACGCCATTGCGGTTTTGACGGACAGGCTGCCCGGTGCTGGAGCAGATGGCGAGGCCGGCGAGATGGGGCCCATGCCCAAGCACGAGTGGGATGGCACACGTCTGCGGTTCGAGCAAGGGCCGGACGGACGGCTCTGGGGACAGTGGGTCGACCTGAAAGGTGAGCGTGGCCGCGAGGGCATCAGCGGCGTCGTCGTGCAGAAGGTCAATGGCCCGGGCGGTTCAGGGACCGCCGCGTACCGGCACGTTCAAAGCACCGCGTCCGACACCTGGACGATCCATCACAACCTCGGCATGCGCCCGAACGTCACCGTGATGAACACCGCTGGTGACGAGGTCGAGGGTGACATCGCCTATCCGAACGCGAACACCGTGGTTCTCACCTTCGGAGCCGCGTTCTCTGGCGAAGCGTACCTATCCTGAGGACACTCACATGTGCGATCCAGTAGTAATCGAAGCAGGCGACACCGAGGTGGAATTCCGCCAGAAGGGCGCGGCTTTCATCGACAGCCAGATCACCGAATTCGCTGCTGAATGTCGAGCGGCCGGCTTCTCAGCCGCGAAGATCGAGGCCGCAATGCCGCACTGGCGCGCCAAAGCGAAGGAGGCATTGCTTTCCCCCAATGTCTGGGCCGAGATCTCGCTTCTGAGAGACCACACGGGGACGGAGCACTGATGGCCGCTGGTTCGGTAGTCGTAGACCTCTTGTTCCGCACGGGCAGTTTCCTCACAGACACGAAGCGTGCAGAGAAGGCGTTCAGGGAACTCCGCAAGGAAGCCGTTGATGCGGGCCAGAAGATCGGCCTGGGGCTTTCTGCCGTTGGAATTGCAACGGCCTACATGGTGAAGCAGCAGATCGACGCTGCTGATGCGGCAGGCAAAGCCGCGCAGGCCGCGGGCGTATCGGTCGACACCTACACCGCGCTGGCCTACGCCGCCGAACTCTCCGGCGTGGAGGCCACCGGGCTGAGCACCGCGCTGAGAGAGCTGAACAAGAGCCTGGTCAGCAACGACCCCGCGTTCAAGCAGCTCGGCGTCGCCATTCGAGATTCGAGCGGGAACCTCAAGGCCAGCGAGCGCGTGCTCGCGGAGGTCGCGGATCGCTTCTCCGCGATGCCCGACGGCCCGAAGAAGGCCGCGCTGGCGATCCAGCTCTTCGGCAAGGCCGGCACCGACCTGATCCCGCTGCTGAACAGCGGCAGCGCCGGCATCGGGAAGCTCACTGAAGAGGCCAAGCGGCTGGGCGTCGTCATCGACGACGAGACGGCAAAGGCGGCCGAAGAACTCAACGACAACTTGAGCCGTCTGAAGAAGTCGGGCGAGGGTCTGGCGCTGCAGCTGGCCAAGGAGGTGACGCCGACCCTGACGGAGCTATCTGACCATGCATTGAAGAACGCGCGCGACTTCGGCATCCTGCGCGGCTCGTTCATGGCGCTGTACGAGGTGATTCTCGGTGGTACCGAGCCGGCCGACTTGCTGGAGAAGCAGTCGAAGACCACCAGCGACTCCATCAAGGGTCTGCGAGCGGAGATCGAGAAGCTCACGGCACGCGGCGTCGGTGAAAACTTCCAAGGCGGCGTGCTGGGGCAACTGCGTCAGCGCCTGGCAGAGGAAGAGGGCCGTGCCAGAACCATCACGCAGGAGCTCAACGATGCGCTTAACGCGGCGGCCGGTCGCACGACGTTCGGCCGTGGCGTTGGGTTCACCGATCCGCGCCTGCCGAAGCCTCCGACACCCGATGACCCCAAGAAGCACAGCGCCGTCGCCAGCGAGGCGCAGCGCTACCTGGAGACGCTCCAAAAGCAGGTCGAAGAGACGCTCGACCTGACGACCTACGAGAAGGCGTTGCTCGACATTCAAGAGGGCCGCATCAAGGGCCTCACGCCCGCGATGGAGACGGCCATCCTCGCGCAAGCCGAGTTCAACGACCTGAACAAGCAGGCGATCGAACTGCGCGAAGCCGAAGTTGCTGGCGAGACCGCGCGGGGTCGCGCTCAACTCGACAGCCTCGATTCCCTGATGAAGGGAAATGCCGAACTGCGCCGCGAGATCGACCTGTTCGGCCTCGACGAGCTGGGCCTGCTCGGCGTGGAGCGCGCGCGCATCAGCAACACGCGGGCGCTGAAGGAGGAGGAGCTGGCGCGCCAGGAAGCCGCTGGCGTCACCGAGACGCAGCTCCAGGCCCTACAGCAGGAGATCGACCTGCTACGCGAGCGCGAGGGTCTGCTGGGCCGGCGAATCGAGAAGGGTGTCGCGCAGAAGGCGGCCGAAGAGGCAAAGCGCACGGGCGATGACATGTCGACCGTGCTGGCGAACTCGATCGAGCGCGGCCTGATGGAGGGCTTCCGGCACGGGAGCGATCTGGCTGACATCTTCCGCAACGAGTTGGAGGAGGCGTTCGCGAGGACAGTCCTGCGGCCGCAGATCAAACTGATGGCGGAGGGGGGAAGCAGCTTCATCATGAAGTTGATCAACATGGCCATCAACGCCTACTCGGGAGGCGGTTCCGGCTTCGGCACCGGCTCCGACTTCGGCAACCTGGACCTCGGCGGCTTCCTGGCCAGCGGTGGCCCCGCGGCGGCCGGCACCGCCTACGTCGTCGGCGAGAAGGGACCCGAGCTGTTCGTGCCCAACACGGCGGGCCGGGTGATCCCGAACGATGCGCTCGGGCGCGGCGACATGAAGGTGATCGTGAACGCGCCGCCTGGCACGACGGTCGCGCGCCAGTCTCAGATCGACCCCAACACGCTGGAGGTCTGGCTGGAGATGGCCGACCAGCGCGTGGCTCGGGGAATCACGAACGGAGGCGGGGCTACCTCCAAGGCGCTGCAAGTGCGCGGCATACGGCAGGATGCAGTACTGCCGCGGCGAGGGTAGCGGCAGCAACTGGCATCTGGGGGAACCGGCGGGGGACACCTGAGCGTTGCGGCGAAGCCGAACCCGCATGGCTGCTGCATTTCAGCGGAACATGCGGAAGACTCCTTCCCGCCAGTGACGACGTTCCCACTGGGCTTAGCGCGCGATCCGCGCAGCACACCCGCCTAAGAATCCGCCTTCCCATGAATGCTGGGAAGCAGCAGTGTGCTTTCCCCAGTGTCGTCTCGTCGGCTGCCTAGCCGACCAGCACTCTCGCACCCCGCCCCGCCTCGCGCGGTCCTCACGCCGGCAGCGTCAAACCGGTAGCATTCACCTGACAGGTAAAAATGGATCACCAGTGGCGTGCAGCCGGTTCGCGGTTATGGCACAATGGCGTCACAAGAACAGAGATTCTCATCGGCAATTGCACCCTCACGAAGGAGAACCCCATGCTCACCAAGTTCGGAAAGGAGCTTAGGAAGTTGCGACTCGACCTTGGCATCACATTGAACGACATGGCGACGCGCATCGGCGTGTCGCCGAGCCTCCTATCGAGCGCGGAGACCGGAAAGAAGACGGCGACTCCGGCGCTCGTGGACAAGCTCGCCACTCACTACGACTTCGTTCGCCAGCACCGAGCGATGTTTATGGGCCTGGCTGAGGAGACTCAGTCAGAAGTACGTATTCGACTGACCCAGGAGAGCAGCAAGGCCAACGATGTTGCGCTGGCCTTCGCGCGCAACTTCGACAGTCTGTCTGCACAACAACTAGAGCAACTGATGGCCGTGTTCAACAAGAAGCGTTGAAAGGAAGAACACATGCGCGTTGGGTTCACCGTGCCGCCTCGCAAGAAGCGGGACATCTTCGATATCGCGGACGGGTTTCGCGAACGCTTTCGGCCGCTAATGGGCGCTAGCGCTCGCGTGCCTATCGACATGATCTACGAGACGCTGCACTTGGTTTTGCCCGGGTTCCGCTTCGAGGTCTGTGATCACGCTGAACTCGGTGCCGACCACGGACAGACCGTGCCGGAGAAGTTGTTGATCAAGCTCCGCGAGGATGTCTACATCGGCATGTGCAAGGGCGTGGGCCGCGACAGGTTCACCGGCGCACACGAACTCGGCCATCTCTTCTTGCACCAGCCCACTGGCTTCGCCCGTTCAGCTCCGAACGCTTCGACGCCCATCTACATGAACTCGGAGTGGCAGGCCGACAACTTCGCCAGCGCGCTCCTGATTGAGGAGCAGCGCCTTCAGAGGTGTCGCTCAATCGAAGAAGTTCAGGAGGTCTTCGGCGTTTCCGAGGCCGCCGCAAAAGCAAGGTTCAGAAAATGAAAGGGCGAATCGAAGTTGCAGCTTCGATTCGCCCCCGCCGTCGCGTCGTTGGTCGCGATGGCCGCCTGATCGGTATCCCGAACAGTCTCCAGCTCGCGAGGATACCAAAGGCGTCACCTACTCACCAGCGGGGAAGGAGGTATGCCTATGCCGACAACGTCACATAAGCCCGCGCCCGCGGGTTTCCGGTGGGTGTGCTGTCGCTACCGGCGAGTGAAGAACTCGACCAAGGTGCTCGACGCGCATGACTACGGATACGAGGCTTGGTGCTTCTTGGTGCCGGCCCGCTAACCGCGGTCTAGGGCGAACCCTGGAGAGGTTCGCCCACCTCTAGGAGCTTCGTAGGAGGTGACGCCATGAGCGCACTTTTCAAGGCGAAGAGCGTCTTCGTTCGCGCATACGTTCGTTTCCGATTCGGTCGGAGAGAGAACGTCTGCCAGCACTGGCGCTCGCATCCGGGGCAGATGGAACTGTTCGTCTGACCGGCGCCCGACCGGTGCTGCCGGTCGGGCGCGCCTCTCGCGCGGTGCTGCCACTGCGACGCTCGACTTCACTGACAACGTCACGATTGGGATCCAGCCATGAGCAACAACGAAAAGTCATCGAAGAAGCTGGCCAGCTTGGCCGGCAAAGTTCTTCAGCAAAAGTCCGCCACCGAGGCCGCCAAGAAGTTGGCAGGCTCGGTTCTCACTCAGGCACCGGACCGCAAGCCCAGTCCGCCGCCGAAGCGCCGCGGCCGGTGAGGAGGCGGAGATGCGCAAGAGATTCAACCGCCCAAGCGAGTTCCGGTGCCTCGCTGGTTCGATGTACGCGCTGGTGGCACTCACCATTGCCTATGCACTGAGGGTGGTAGATGGTGCGGTTTGCGGGTTGGCGGGCGCGAGTGCCGCTGTGCCTTGCCATGTCTTCCCCTCGGGGTTGTATGTCGCCTTGTTTGTTGTCGGCGCGGGCGGGCTCGCGTTCACGATCTACCGCGCCTATCGCGACTTCTACCGAGGCGACTACTACGTGGACTTGGCGGATCGGGGCCATCTGTAGAAGCAAGCACCCTCAGTGCGCTGAGTCAGGCCGATCCTGTTGCGATGCGCTCTTTCCGCGGAGCTTGCGCCCTTCGATCTTGGAGAGGGCCGTGAGCACCGCGGGGCTGAACGCCCGCAGCATGATCGGCTGGACCGCGGCGGTCATTGCTTCGAGTCGTTCCTCTCTCAGCCGCTCGCGCTGTTGCTGCGCCCAACGGCTGGAGGGGTGACTCGGCGAATGAGGCATAGCAAGCAAGGCGCGCGCGTCAGGCCTATTGCTCGGCCCCCTGGGCTTCGGTAACGGCATTGCGTGCGAGCGTGTTGCCCAGGTTCATCAGCGGGTCGGCACGGCCGCGGGTGAACTCGCGATCCGCCGCGAGCGCGGTCTTGTAGGCGAGCTGAATGCCGTCGAGCAACGCCTTCACGCGAGCGTGCTCAGGACCGATGACACGCTGCGCGAAGGCGTACACGGAGAACGGCCGGCGGTCGCGTGGACGCCGGTCGATGACCGTGGCGATACTCGCGGCCAGCAGGATATCGCCCGTGGCGATAGCTGTACGCGCGGCGGTCTCCAACTCAATCGGGCCTGCGCCGTCGAGTTGCTGCATGTAGGCGGTGCGCTTCGACTCACCCAGGGCAACGCGGCCGAGCATCATCTCCGGGCTGGCGCACAGGGTCGAGAGGAACTCGGCATCCGTGGCGTACTGGCCGAGTCGGTCCAGCAGCTCGCGGCGTGAGGTCTCCGAGCTGGCCACGAGATTGCGGCGCAGCTCCGTGACGCGCTTCGCCTCCTGATGCTTGGCGAGCGTGCGCGCGGCGGAGCGGGCCTCGGGACCAGCGGAGTCGATCAGCTCCTGCGCGTCGCGGCTGTAGCGGTCGCGCGCTTCGGCGAACGTGGCCTGGAGGCCTTCGATGCGGCGAGCGAATGCGCCGGCCGTCTCGGCTGCGCGGTCGGAGAGGCGCTGGATGTTCTCCGAGGAGGGATCGACGCCAGAGGGAATCTTGGTGAAGTCGATGCTCTCGGGGGAGAGGTCTCCCTTGTCGGGCACGGACTCGAAGTTGATCTTCGGCATGGGCTGTTCCTTGCGAGTTGCGGCCCGGGGCTATTCCCAAGCGTGCGGACGATCCTCGTGGGAGTCATGCGGAAGTTCTTGGTTGTGGTACGGGAGAGAAGGGCATAGATGTGGCAAGCTGGATGCGACCGCAGCGACAAGGGAGGCAACTCGTTGACAACCATTTACTGCGACGAAGCCGGCAACACCGGCGCGAACTTGCTCGATCCGGAGCAGCCAATCTTCGTCTTGGCGTCAAACGACTTCTCGAAAGAGGAAGCACTCTCCCTCCTTGAGCATGTCAGCATGCAGGCCGGTAGTGAGCCGAAGTTCAGTACGCTCAAGAAGCGTCCCGAAGGGGTTGCCAAGCTCATTCGTTTCCTGTCTGACCCACGGGTGAACCGAGATCGAGTCTTTACCGACGCTTCGCACAAGCGGTTCATGATCATCGCCAAGATGGTCGATCTTGTTGCCGAGACGCTCATCAACCATCGGGGCGGTGACCTGTACAAACGGGGACGCAACATCGCGATGTCCAACATGCTGTACTTCTGCATGCCGGTGTATTGCGGCGAAGATCGCACGAATGCGCTCCTAAGCAGCTTTGTCGATCTCATTCGAAATGGGCCAGCGACCAGCAAGGCGCCGTTCTATGAGGCTGGACAACGCTTGATGGAAGCTACCAAGAACAATCGATTCAAGGCCGAACTGAGGTGGCTCACTGACCAAAGTCTGTTCGACGAGTGGTATGTCGACTTTGATCATCTTGCGCTCGATCCAGCCATCCCCTCACTGTTCACACACATCGCCGAGTGGGGGAACAGGAAGGCGGATCGGTTCCACGTGCTCCACGACAGGTCAAAGCCGATCCATGCAACTCTTGAGACCTTCGAAAGCATGCTGGCGCAGGTCGGCGAAGTTTCTGCTGAGATCGGCTACGACAGGCGCAAGATCCGATTCCCGCTCCGTGCCCTGTCGCTGTCGCAAGCCGAGTCCACGGAACATCCGCAGATTCAGATTGCCGACCTCTGTGCCGGCGCGATCTCGCATTACTACAAGTGCCTCATGTCGAACACGATGGACGAGTTGGCGCATGCGGTTGAGGCGCTCCGTTGCCTCGAATGGGGCGAAGTTGGTCTATTCCCGTCCAAGGATGTGACGCCGGAAGCGATGGGTACTGACGCGGACGGCGGGATCAACCCTGTGGACGAAATGGCAAAATACCTGGATCAGCGAAGCCGCCGGGGCGACCCTCCGAGTTCCTAGATGCGGATCACTCGCTCACCCGTGTCCGGCATGCGGGGCATCCCTGCACGCAGCTCGCCCGTGACGACGTGCCCGCCAGAAGTGCCGGCAATCAGGTAAGAGGTCGCGTCCAGCATGTGATCGTTCGCTGAGCTGTCCACGTCCTCGGGCAGGCGAGGATCACGCGGAAGCGACGGCACCGTGGCAAGCCAGTAGCGGCACCTGTTCGCTACGAAGAACTCTCCGTTCGCCATCAGCGTCTTGAGCGCCTCCATGCGCGGCACGCGAGGGCCCTTCTTGGCTGGCGCGACACGCACACCGGCCTCGCGGAAGAGATCACTGATGCTGGACTCCGCGCGGCCCGCCGAGCGAGCCTCCGCCGCGGAGTCGATAACGCCGCGAGCGCGCACGCCTGATCGTAAGCGACCACCGATTGCTCAGGCAAACAGCAAGTTGATGGCACGACAGGTCAGACCGTGGTTGGCACAGCCCGCGCCGGACGAGGCACTTCGAGTGCGTGTAAGCGATTGGGCGCCGACCAGCAGAACCCATCAGGGACAGCGAGCTCGTCTCGCATCAGAAGTCCGGATGTACGGGTGCAATCTCTCCCTCAGTGCAGCAATG
>JAKOZT010000013.1 GCA_029779845.1 Pseudomonadota bacterium
AGCGTCTCACAGGCGCGCCGCGAGCGGCCCGCACGGCCCGTTGCTGAACCAGAGGTGGCATGCCAGCTGATGGCATGCCACCGTAGGTTCAGCGCGGCAGGCGCGGCCCCGTGGGGGCGACTTGGGTGGCGGCGAGAAGCGCAGCGTCAGGGGGCGGCGCGTCAGCGCGCTTCGTGACCTGACTTGCCGCCGCTTGTCTGAACGCAGTGAGCGCAGCGAACGAAGTGAGTTGGGCGGCCGCCCCCTGGCGCGAGCATCACAGCGCAGTCGGCGCGCAGCGCCGACCGCTACCGCAGGAGTCCCCACGGGGCCGTGCCTGCCGCGCCGCTGCGGCGCATCCCCGACAAGAACACGCCCGCCCCGAGCTGCGCTTTGATGCCATTGATCGCAACGTCGTATCAGTCCCCGCCGCCCTCGGGCACGTCCCCGAGGCGCGCCATCAGCTCGTCGAGCGTCGCATAACAGCGCTGGATCAGCTCCGCGCCGATCTGCGCCTCGATCGCGCGGTACATCGCCTCGATGCGCGGCGCCATCGCGGCGGCCATCGCGCGGCTGCGCGCGGTCAGCGCGACACGCACGCGGCGCTGGTCGCCGGCCATGCGCTCGCGCGCCACCAGCCCGAGTTCGTCCATGCGCGCCAGCACGCCGGCCAGGCTGGGGCTGGAGATGCGGCAGATCTCGCCGATCTGGCGCGGCTCCAGCTCGCCGTGTTCGGCCAGCGCGCGCACCACGCGCCACTGCTGCTCGGTGACGCCGTGTTCGTTGAGGATGGGCCGGAAATGCGCCAGCACGCCCTCGCGCGCCTGCAACAGCAGCAGCGGCAGGTTGCGGTGGCGGAACGAGGCCGGCTCGGCCGCCCGCTTCGCCCTCGGCGTTTTCCCTGAACGGGTTGACATGCTCACATCGTAGCAAATACATTGCTCACATCTTAGTGATTCGAGCTTGTGGCTTTCCCCATGTCCTGCCCGCCGCTGAGTTTCGACGTGCCGCCGTACCGCCTGTCGGGCACGGTGGTGGGCGCGCTGCTGAACGATCCGGCGCAGCTCGCCGCGCTCGGCGAGGCGGTGCATGCGCCGCCGCACAAGGCGCCGCCGCGCGCGCCGGTGCTGGAGGTCAAGCCGCGCCACACGCTGGCGGGCGACGGCGCGGCGGTCGAGCTGCCTGCGGGTGAAGCGGCGCTCGAAGCCGGCGCGTCGCTGGGCATCGTGATCGGCACGACCGCCTGCCGCGTCGGCGCGGCGCGCGCGCTCGATCACGTCGCCGGCTACCTCGTCGCGCTGGACTTCAGCCTCCCGCTCGCGTCGCACTACCGCCCGTCGGTGCGCCTGAAGGCGCGCGACGGCTTCTGCCCCCTCGGGCCGGCGGTGGTGCCGGCGGCGGCGGTGGCCGACCCCGATGCGCTGCACATCGAGCTGAGCGTCGACGGCGTCGTCGTGCATCGCCACGGCACCGCCGGGCGTGTGCGCAGCGTCGCCGCGCTGATCGCCGACGTCAGCAAGTTCATGACGCTGCACCCCGGCGACGTGCTGCTGCTCGGCCGCGCCCACGGCGCGCCGCTGGCGCGCGCCGGCCAGGCGGTGGCGGCACGCATCGAAGGCGTCGGCACGCTGCACGCGCGCCTCGTCGCGGAGGCGAACGCATGAAGACCGCGCGTGTCGCCTACGCAGGCGCCATCCACAGCGCCGTGCCGCATGTGCGCGGCCTGCAACTCGCCGACGGCCGCGTGCTCGCCGAGCACGAGGTGGTGTGGCTGCCGCCGGTCGAGGCGGGCACGGTGATCGCGCTCGGCCTGAACTACGCCGACCACGTCAAGGAGCTTTCCAAGGAGCTGACCGTCACGTCGAAAGACGAGCCGCTGGTGTTCTTCAAGACCGCGAGCGCGCTGGTCGGCCACCGAGGAGCGACGCGCCGCCCGGCCGATGCCGCCTTCATGCACTACGAGTGCGAGCTGGCGGTGGTGATCGGCCGCACGGCGCGGCGCGTCAAGCGTGCCGACGCGCTGGCGCACGTGGCCGGCTACAGCGTCTGCAACGACTACGCGGTGCGCGACTACCTGGAGAACTGGTACCGCCCCAACCTGCGCGTGAAGAACCGCGACGGCGCCACCGCGCTCGGCCCTTGGCTGGTCGATGCGGCCGACGTGCCCGACCCGCATGCGCTGGCGCTGCGCACCTTCGTCAACGGCGCGCAGACGCAATCGGGCAGCACCGCGGACATGGTCAACGACATCCCGGCGCTGATCGAATACCTCAGCAGCTTCATGACGCTGCAAGCCGGCGACGTGATCCTCACCGGCACGCCCGACAGCGTGGTCAACGTGAACGAAGGCGACGAAGTGGTGTGCGAGATCGAGGGCATCGGCCGGCTCGTCAACACCATCGAAGGAACACCGTGATGCGAATCCAGCACCTGATCAACGGCAAAGAAGTCCAGAGCGACCGCTATTTCGAGACCGTCAACCCGGCCACGCAGGACGTGCTGGCCGAAGTCGCGCAAGGCGGTGCGGCCGAGGTGGATGCCGCGGTCGCCGCCGCCAAGGCCGCCTTCCCGAAATGGGCCTCCCTGCCCGCTCCCGAGCGCGCGAAGCTGATGCGCAGGCTCGGCGAGCTGATCGCGGCCAACGTGCCACAGATCGCGCGCACCGAGACGATGGACACCGGCCAGGTGATCGCGCAGACCGGCAAGCAGCTGGTGCCGCGCGCGGCCGACAACTTCCACTACTTCGCCGAGATGTGCGTGCGCGTCGATGGCCACACCTACCCGACGCCCACGCATCTGAACTACACGCTGTTCCACCCGGTGGGCGTGTGCGCGCTGATCAGCCCGTGGAACGTGCCCTTCATGACGGCGACGTGGAAGGTGGCACCCTGCCTCGCCTTCGGCAACACCGCGGTGCTGAAGATGAGCGAGCTGTCGCCGCTGACCGCCGCGCGCCTGGGCGAGCTGGCGCTGGAGGCCGGCATCCCGGCGGGCGTGCTGAACATCGTGCACGGCTACGGCAAGGAGACCGGCGAGCCGCTGGTGGCGCACCCCGACGTGCACGCGATCAGCTTCACCGGCAGCACGGTCACCGGCAACCGCATCGTGCAGAGCGCCGGGCTGAAGAAGTTCAGCATGGAGCTGGGCGGCAAGAGCCCCTTCGTGGTGTTCGACGACGCCGACCTGGATCGTGCGCTCGACGCGGCGGTGTTCATGATCTTCAGCAACAACGGCGAGCGCTGCACCGCCGGCAGCCGCATCCTGGTGCAGCGAAGCATCTACGCCGACTTCGCGGCGAAGTTCGCGGCCCGCGCGCAGAAGATCCGCGTCGGCGATCCGCTCGATGAGAAGACCATCATCGGCCCGATGATCAGCCAGGCGCATCTGGCCAAGGTGCGCAGCTACATCGAGCTGGGCCCCAAGGAAGGCGCGACGCTGCTGTGCGGCGGCCTCGATGCACCGGATCTGCCCGCCGCGCTCGCGAAAGGCAACTTCGTGCAGCCCACCGTGTTCGCCGACGTGGACAACCGCATGAAGATCGCGCAGGACGAGATCTTCGGCCCGGTAGCCTGCCTGATCCCCTTCGACGACGAAGCCGACGCGATCCGCATCGCCAACGACATCCAGTACGGCCTGTCGAGCTACGTCTGGACCGAGAACATCGGCCGCGCGCACCGCGTCGCCGCGGCGATCGAAGCCGGCATGTGCTTCGTCAACAGCCAGAACGTGCGCGACCTTCGCCAGCCGTTCGGCGGCACCAAGGCCAGCGGCACCGGCCGCGAGGGCGGCACCTGGAGCTACGAGGTGTTCCTGGAGCCGAAGAACGTCGCGGTGTCGCTGGGCGCTCACCACATTCCTCACTGGGGAGCCTGACATGGGCCAACTCGCACTCGCCGCCAAGATCACCCACGTGCCGTCGATGTACCTGAGCGAGCTCGACGGCCCGCGCAAGGGCACGCGGCAGGACGCGATCGACGGCCACGTCGAGATCGGCCGGCGCTGCCGCGAACTCGGCGTGGACACCATCGTGGTGTTCGACACGCACTGGCTGGTCAACGCCAACTACCACGTCAACTGCGCGCCGCAGTTCAAGGGGCTGTACACCAGCAACGAGCTGCCGCACTTCATCTCGAACATGGGCTACGAGTTCCCGGGCAACCCGGCGCTCGGCCAGTTGCTCGCCAAGACCGCCAATGCGATGGGCGTTGAGACGCTGGCGCACGAGCGCACCACGCTCGCGCCCGAGTACGGCACGCTGGTGCCTATGCGCTACATGAACGAAGACCGGCACTTCAAGGTGGTGTCGGTGTCGGCGCTGTGCCAGGCGCATTACCTCAACGACAGCGCGCGCCTGGGCTGGGCCTTGCGCCGCGCGGTGGAAGATCACTACGACGGCACGGTGGCCTTCTTCGCCAGCGGCTCGCTGAGCCACCGCTTCGCGCAGAACGGCCTCGCGCCCGAGTTCGCCTTCAAGATCTGGAGCCCCTTCCTCGAAGCGCTGGACCACGAGGTGGTGGAGATCTGGAAGCGCGGCGACTGGAAGACCTTCTGCGGCATGCTGCCCGAGTACGCCGCCAAGGGCCACGGCGAAGGCTTCATGCACGACACCGCGATGCTGCTGGGCGCGCTGGGCTGGAGCGAATACTCGGGCAAGGCCGAGGTGGTGACGCCCTACTTCGGCGCCTCGGGCACCGGGCAGATCAACGTGGTGCTGCCGGTCGCGCCGGCGAGCGGCGGCGCGATCCCGCAGCCGGTGGCGTCGAGCGCCGAGGGCTACACCTCGGTGGCGACGCGGCTCTGAGCGGGGCGAAGCCATGCCGCAGGTCGTCATCTACTACACGCCGGACCTCGAAGCCGACGGCGCGATGCCCACGCTGTGCCGCACGCTCGCCGATGCGATGCTAACGGTGCGCGACGAAGCCGGCGCACAAGTCTTCCCGACCGGCGGCGTACGCGTGTTCGCCTACCCGGCCGCGCATGCGGCGGTGGCCGATGGGTCCGGCGACTACGGCTTCTGCTACCTGAACCTGCGCATGGGCCGTGGGCGCAGCGCGGCGGCGCAGCAGGCGGCAGGCGAGGCGCTCACCGTGGCGGCGAAAGCGCACTTCGCG
The DNA here is from genome assembly GCA_029779845.1 of Pseudomonadota bacterium. Classification (GTDB taxonomy): domain Bacteria; phylum Pseudomonadota; class Gammaproteobacteria; order Burkholderiales; family Burkholderiaceae_C; genus Piscinibacter. The sequence continues at coordinate 5,091 of JAKOZT010000013.1, forward strand.
CCGCTGCTGGCGCGCCGCCACCTCGGCCTGACCTTGCAGGTGGACGTCGGCGACGAAGTCTTCGACGCCAAGTTCGGCAACCTGCACCCGCTGTTCCAGAACAAGAAAGGCTGAGCCGTGCTCGACCCGCAGACCCTCACCGCGCTGGCCCGCCGCCTCTGCGACGCGCGCAAGACGCGCACGCCGCTGCGCCACTTCTCGCGCGAATTCCCTGGCATGACCATCGAGGACGGCTACGCGATCCAGCGCGAGTGGGTCAAGCTCGAACTCGCCGACGGTCGCCGCATCCGCGGCCGCAAGATCGGCCTGACCTCGCGCGCGATGCAGCTCTCCAGCCAGATCGACGAGCCCGACTACGCGCCGCTGATGGACGACATGTTCTTCGCGCAGGGCGGCGACATTCCCATCGAGCGCTTCATCGCGCCGCGTGTCGAGGTGGAACTCGCCTTCGTGCTCGGCAAGCCGCTCAAGGGCCCCGGCACGACGCTGTTCGACGTGCTCGCCGCCACCGAGTACGTCACGCCGGCGCTGGAGATCATCGACGCGCGCATCGAGCAGTTCGACCGCGAGACCAAGGCGCCGCGCAAGGTGTTCGACACCATCAGCGATTTCGCGGCCAATGCCGGCATCGTGCTCGGCGGCCGGCCGGTGAAGCCCGATGCGCTGGACCTGCGCTGGGTCGGCGCGATGCTGTTCAAGAACGGCGTGATCGAGGAGACGGGCCTGGCCGCCGGCGTGCTCAACCACCCGGCCACCGGCGTGGCCTGGCTGGCCGACAAGATCGCGCCCTACGACGAGCAGCTCAACGCCGGCGACGTGGTGCTGGCCGGCTCCTTCACGCGGCCGACGCCGGCGCAGGCCGGCGACGTGCTGCATGCCGACTACGGGCCGCTGGGCACCGTGTCGTTTCGATTTGCATGAATCCCGTTCGCGCTGAGCCCTTCGACGAAGCTCAGGACAGGCCTGTCGAAGCGCCGTGCCTAGCACCGGGCTTCGACAAGCTCAGCTCGAACGGTTGACAGGAGACTGCCATGAGCAACAACCCCTTCCTGCGCCCCGAGCGCTTCAGCGAAGCCGAGTGGGAAGCGCGCGTGCAGCTCGCCGCCGCCTACCGCATCTTCGACCACCTCGGCTGGGCCGAGCTGATCTACAACCACATCTCGCTGCGCGTGCCGGGCGAGGACGGGCATTTCCTGATCAACCCCTTCGGCCTGCACTACCGCGAGGTCACCGCGTCGAACCTCGTCAAGGTCGACGTGAACGGCAGGATCGTCGGCCACAGCGACTGGCCGATCAACCCGGCCGGCTTCACCTTCCACGGCGCGATCCACGCCGCGATGCCCGAGGCGCACTGCGTGATGCACGTGCACACCACGCCGACGATGGCGGTGTGCTGCACCGAAGAAGGCCTGTCGTTCAGCAACTTCTACGCGGCGCAGCTGTACGGCTCGGTGGCGTACCACGAGTTCGAGGGCATCACGGTGCACCTGGACGAAGGCCAGCGCATCCTGGCGAGTGCCGGCGGCAAGCCGGTGCTGCTGCTGCGCAACCACGGGCCGGTGGTGATCGGCCGCACGCTGCCGCACGCCTTCTCGCTGATGTGGCTGGTGCAGCGCGCCTGCGAGGTGCAGATGGCGACGCTTGCCATGGGCCGGCCACGCCAGATCCCGGTGCCGGTGATGGAAGGCTGCGTGCGCGACTCGCTGAACTTCAATCCGAAGTTCGGCGCCGGCGCCGATGCCTTCGCCGCCTTGCAGCGGCTGATCGACGCACGCGATCCGGGCTACCGCGCCTGAGGCGCCTGAGACGCCTGACTCGCCCCGAGCGCCAGCGCGAACAGTTCATGACGCTGATGGATGCCCAGCCGCTCGAACGCCCGGTCGCGGTAGGTCTTCACCGTGGCGGGCGAGAGGCCCAGGTCGGCGGCGATGCCGTCGTGCGTCCAGCCGCGCAAGAGCCGCTCGCACACCTCGCGCTCGCGCCGCGTCAGCGCGCCGAACGCATCGAGCAGCGGCACGGCCTGCGGGCGCAGCGCGAGCTGGCGGCGCACGCAGCCCAGCACCAGCGGGCCGATCGCGTGCAGCGCGTCGCGCTCGTCGTCGGAGAAGGCGCGCTGCGTCTCGTGGCGGTAGAGGTTGACGGCCAGCAGCGTGCCGTCGGCATCCTCGCAGGCAAGCGACAAACGCTCCGACAAGCCATGCCGCTCGAAGATGCGCCGCCGGTGCTCGGGCGCGAGCTCCAGCGCATGCATGTGCGCCAGCACCGCGCCGCCGCGTGCGATGCCTTCGCGCACGCCGTCGAGCGCGCGGTCGCGCCGCCACAGGCCGTCGCGGTACGCGCCGAAGGCGTCGGCCACGCAGTCCTGCGCGTGCAGGCAGCCGCCGAAGTGCAGCTGCGGCGGCGCGTCGTCGAAGATGCGGTAGACCGTCCACCAGCCCAGCGGCATCAGCCGCGCGAGCTGTTCGAGCCCGCGCTGGCCGAAGGCCTCGTCGCCGATGCAGCCGATCAGGCCGGCGAGCGCCGCCGCCGCGCCGGGCTCGACGCGCACTCCGGCCCCGGCGTCGGGGTCGAGCGCATCGAGCAGGCGAATGTCCATGCAGAAGATTTTCCCCGTTCCACCACCACCACACCACGGAGACAAACCATGTCACTACGACGCACCTTGATCGCCTCGCTGGCCGCGGCTTCGCTCGTCGGCATCGCCGGCGCGGCGCGCGCCGACATCCACATCGGCGTCACGCTCTCGCTCACCGGCCCGGGCGCCTCGCTGGGCATCCCGGCGGAGAACGCGCTCAAGCTGTGGAGCGGCGACATGGCCGGCCAGAAGGTGCGCTTCACCGTGCTCAACGACGGCGCCGACAGCACCACCGCCACCAAGAACACGCAGAAGCTGATCACCGAGGAGAAGGTCGACCTGATCCTCGGCTCCTCGCTGACGCCGCCCTCGCTGGCGGTGGTGGAGACCGCCGGCGCGGCCGGCGTGCCGGTGATCTCGATGGCCGGCGGCGGCGCGATCGTGCTGCCGCAGGACGGGCCGCGCAAGTGGGCCTTCAAGCTCTCGCCCACCGAGCCGATCTCGGTGAACATGGTGATCGACCACCTGCTGAAGAACAAGGGCAAGACGCTCGCCACCATCGGCGTGGCCAACAGCTACGGCGACGGCTTCCTGAAAGTGGTGGAGCAGGTTGCGGCGGCCAAGGGCGTCAAGCTCGTCGCCATCGAGAAATACGCGCCGACCGACCAGAGCGTCACCGCGCAGACCGTCAAGATCCTCGCCGCCAACCCGGATGCGGTGTACATCCTCAGCGCCGGCACGCCCGGCGCGCTGCCGCAGATCGAGCTGGCCAAGCGCGGCTACAAGGGCCTCGTCTATCAAACGCAGGGCGTGGCGAACAACGACTTCCTGCGCGTGGGCGGCAAGGATCTCGAAGGCGGCTACATGACCGTGGCGCCGGTGCTGGTGGCCGAGCAGCTGCCCGACGCCAGCGCGGTGAAGAAGCCGGCGGTCGACTTCGTGCACCGCTTCGAGGGCAAGTACGGCGCCGGCAGCCGCTCGCTGTTCGCCGCGACGATGTGGGATGCGCTGCTGATCGTGCAGCAGGCGGCCGGCCAGGCGATCAAGAAGGCGCAGCCCGGCACGCCGGAGTTCCGCGGCGCGCTGCGCGATTCGATCGAAGGCATGAAGGAGTTCGTCGGCTCGCAGGGCGTGTTCAACATGAGCCCGGCCGACCACAACGGCGTCGACCAGCGGTCTCAGGTGATGGTGCGCATCGAGAACGGCACCTGGAAGCTCAAGGACTGATACGACGTTGCGATCAATGGCATCAAAGCGCAGCTCGGGGCGGGCGTGTTCTTGTCGGGGATGCGCCGCAGCGGCGCGGCAGGCGCGGCCCCGTGGGGACTCCTGCGGTGGCGGTCGGCGCGGCGCGCCGACTGCGCTGTGATGCTCGCGCCAGGGGGCTGCCGCCCAACTTGTATGTTCTGGGTGCTGGAGTGGAGAGACGCGCTCAACTATCGGCCGCGCGAGCGGACCGACGAAGTGAGAGATCTCCCACCCCACTTCCAGCGTCGATGAGGAACTGAGCGGCAGCCCCCTTTGCGAGGGCTGACCGCCGATCTTCGAGCAAGTTGACGCGGCGGTGGGCAGCCC
>JAKOZT010000025.1 GCA_029779845.1 Pseudomonadota bacterium
CGGCGCGCCAACGGCGAGGTGTTCCCGATCGAGGCCTCGATCTCGCGCTCCGGCGAGGGCGAGGCCCAGCTGCTGACGGTGGTGCTGCGCGACGTCGGCGCGCTGCGCGAGGCCGAGGCGCGCCAGGCGGCGCAGTGGCGCGCCGAGGCGGCGCGGCAGGCGATGGCGGAGTTCGTCGCGCGCATGAGCCACGAGATGCGCACGCCGCTGAACGCGGTGCTGGGCTTCTCGCAGCTGCTGCAGGCCGACGAGCACGAGCCGCTCGCGCCGGGGCAGCGCCAGCGCGTCGAGCGCATCCGCGCCGCCGGCTGGCACCTGCTGTGCCTGCTGGCCGATGCGTCCGACCTGTCGGTGCTGGAGAGCGGCGCGCTGCACCTGGAGCTGGCCAGCGTGGCGCTGCCGGCGCTGGTCGACGAGGCGCTGGCCATCTGCGACACGCCGGCGCGCGCCCGCGGCATCGCCGTGCAGGTGCACCCGCACGACGCGCAGCCGCCGCTGCTGGCGCGCGGCGATCCGCTGCGGCTGCGCCAGGTGCTGATCAACCTGCTGTCCAACGCGGTGAAGTACAACCGCGACGGCGGCACGATCGACATCCGGCTGCGCCGCGACGGCGCGTACGTGCTCGTCGAGGTGGCCGACACCGGCATCGGCATGACGCGCGAGCAGCTCGCGCACCTGTACGAGCCCTTCAACCGCCTCGGCCGCGAGCGCGAGGTGGCCGAGGGCACCGGCATCGGCCTGGTGCTGACGCGCCAGCTGGTCGAGCGCATGAGCGGCCGCCTGGAAGTGGACAGCGAGGCCGGGCGCGGCACGCGCGTGCGCGTCACGCTGCCGGCCGCCGAGGCCGCGCACGGCGCCGCCATCGAGGCGCTGCCGCCGGCGCCGCCGCCCGGCGCCGACGAGGCGCTGCCCGGCGCGGTGGTGCTCTACATCGAGGACAACCCGGTCAACGTGCTGCTGGTCGAGCAGTTGCTCGCGCGCTGGCCGCAGATCGGGCTGGTGCAGGCCGACGACGGCCGCGCCGGCCTGGAGCTGGCGCGCCGCCTGCGGCCCGACCTGGTGCTGCTCGACATGCACCTGCCCGACATGGACGGCTTCGCGCTGCTGGCGCAGCTGCGCGCCGACCCCGCCACCGCCGCGCTGCCGGTGGTGGTGCTGTCGGCCAGCGCGGAGCCGGGCGACGCGCAGCGCGCGCGCGACGCCGGCGCGCTCGAGTACTGGACCAAGCCGCTGGACATGCGCAGCTTCCACGCCGACGTGGTACGGGTGCTGGGGGCGCGGGTGAGCGCGTAGCGGCGGCGCGGGGGCTCCGCCCTCACACATCAACCTCACGCAGTGAGTGGCTGCACCTTGCGCTCGATGTCCTTCCGCGTCGCGAGGGTCTTGAGGTCGTAGTTCGCTTGCAGCACCAGCCACGAGGCGGCATCGCCGCCGAAGTAGGCTGCCAGGCGTGCAGCCGTATCGGCCGTGATGCTGCGGCGCTCCTTGACGATCTCGTGCATGCGCGTGGCCGGCACGCCCAGCGCGACAGCCAGCGCGTTGACGCTGAGGCCGAGCGGAACGAGGTAGTCCTCGCGCAGCACCTCGCCCGGATGCACGGGTCGCATGCGATCGAAGGGGTTCGCCATTTCCTTCTCCTTCAGTGGTAGTCGACGATCTCGACCTGTGCCGGTCCGGCTGTCGTCCACACGAAGCACACACGCCACTGGTCGTTCGTAATACGACAAGCGGCGCGAACTCACCCCGCCAGAAACCGCTCGATGAGCCCGAACTGCTCCGCCGTGTTCAGCGCCGGCGCGTGGCCGCAGCCGGGGATCTCGACCACCACGGCGCGCGGGCCGCGGTTGCGCATCTGCTCGGCGGTGTCGGGCAGCAGCAGGTCGGAGTCCTCGCCGCGCAGGCACAGCACCGGGATGTCCAGCGTGTCCCAGGCGTCCCACAGCGTGTAGTCGTCGTCGTGGTGGGTGAACTGCATCACCATCGCCGGGTCGTAGTGCGGCGTCACGCGGCCGTCGCTCAGGCGCCGCACCGAGGTCTCGGTCAGGCGCCGCCATTGCGCGTCGCTGAGGAAGCCATAGGGCTTGTAGACGGTGCGGAAGTACTGCTCCAGCTCGCTCACCGTGTCGAAGGCCGCCGGGCTGCCGGCGTAGCTGCGGATGCGCGCGATCGCCGCCTCGGCGAGCTGCGGGCCGTTGTCGTTGAGCACCAGGCGGCGGATGCGGCCGCGCAGCGCGCTGGCCGCGGCCAGCGTGCCGATGGCGCCGCCCATCGAGGTGCCGAGCCAGTGGAAGCGCACCAGCCCGAGCGCATCCGCCAGCGCGGTGGCGAGCTTCACGTAGAACGCGAGGCAGTACTCCTCCTCGGGCCGGGGGCTCCACTGGCTCAGGCCGCGGCCGATCGTGTCGGGGCAGATCACGCGCCAGCGCTGCGCGAGGTGCGCGGCGATGTCGTCCATGTCGCGTCCGGTGCGCGCCAGGCCGTGCCAGGCGATCACGGTCTCGCCGTGCTGCGCGCCCCACTCCGTGTAGTGGATCTCGCGACCTTCGCACCGGACGTAGTTCGACCTGGGCCCTTCGACAGGCTCAGGGCGAACGGGGATCGCGGGGGCTTGCACGCTCGATCTCAGTCGGGCACGACCAGCGTGTTGCCAACCATGCGGATCGCGTCCGCCGCCGCCGGCTTGCGCGGAATCGGCGGCACGTTGGCGGCCGTGATCGCCGGCGCGGCGCCGGGCGTGCCGCCGCGCGGCACGGTGCGCAGCACCTGGCTCTCGGGCAGCGGCTTGCCGTGGCGCAGGTGCTCCCACATCGCGTCGAGCGCGCGGTTCAGGTAGACGTGCAGCGGGATGTAGCGCGTGTCGTAGCCGGGCAGCACGGCCGGCAGGCCGATGAAGCTGTCGAAGTGCTGCGCGTTGGTGACCTCGATGTACGACAGGTTGCTGCGCTTGCCCTCGACGCGCTTGTTCAGCGCGGTGTAGGGCCGCGAGCTGTGGTTCACCGGGATCAGCGCATCGGCACGGCCGTGCACGATGATCGCCGGCCGCGCGCCCAGGTTGCCGTTGCGCAGCGTCTCGCGCACGCCGCGCTGCAGTGCGCGCGCCTGCGCATCGCTGCCGCTCAAGAGGCCACGCAGGCACAGCGCGCCGTCGAGGTTGAAGTCCTGCGTCAGCGACGAAGGCGAGAACGACACCAGGTCGCGCAGCGGCGCGCCCGGACTGCGGTCGTTGATCAGCTGCACGCCGGACGACGGCGGCACGCCGTTGCCGGTGGCGGCCATCGCGGCGAGCGATGGCGCATCGAGCGGGCCCACGCCGAAGGCGGCGGTGGTCGCCGCGAAGCTGTAGCCGCACAGCGCATCGGCGACGCTGGCGCGCGCCAGCGCGTTGGCGTAGGTGACGCTCACCGCGCTGGCCACCTCGAAGGCCGCGAGCGACGCATGCAGCGCCGCCGACTCCGGCTCCCAGCCATAGGCCGACAGCTTGGCCAGCGCCTCGTCGGCCTGGCCGGCGAGCGTGTCGGCGCTCAGCACGCCCTTGGCCTTCAGCGAGGCGCAGCGGTTCGCGGCCAGCGCGGCGAGCACGAAAGCCTTGCCCGGCGCGTCAGCCACCGCGGCCGACTGCGAGGCGCAGCTTTGCAGCAGGTTGGCCTGCGTGGTGTAGTCGTACAGCGTCCTGCCGCTGAACTGCGCCGCAGCGCCGCGCCTGATCGCGACACCCGCATCCGGCGGCAGCTCAACCGACGGTTCGGAGACCGCGACGCCGTCGATCAGGCGCTCGCGGTCCAGCTCGGCGGCGGCCAGCGCGGCGTGCCCGCCGTTGCTGATCGACGAGGCGATCACCAGCGTGTTGGCCGGACGGATGGTGCGCAGCACCAGGCCTTTGGGCAGCTTGGCGCCGTAACGCTCGTTGAGCGCCCAGTAGGCGAACTCGATCGCCTGCAAGGTAAAGCGGCCCCAGTCCTTCTCCGGGTTGCGCTGCGAATGCGCGTGCTTGAAGGCGAAGCGGTTCGGCGTCGCAGCGTTGAAGGCGGCGAGCTGCACCGCATCGAGCGGCGCGCGGAACTGCGCGGTGCTGCCGGCTGCGACGGCGCTGTCGCGGGTGCCGTCGATCAGCGGCACGGTGTCGGCCATCGGGTCGTGCGGCGCGGCGCCGGTGCCCTTGTCGGTGTAGGCCACCGCGCAGCCGCGCTTGAGACCCCACTCGCCGGTGCTGATGCCGCCGTAGACGCCGCGCGAGCCCGAGGAGGTGGCGGTGACGATGCAGGGCCGGCGTGCGTCGAACGTGGCCGGGATCTGCACCATCAGCACGACGTTCTGCGACGTTGCGCCGCCGTCCGCACCGCGGCTGTAGGCGATGACTTCCGTGCCGGCGATCTTGCCGTCGAGACGGGTCACCGTGCCGTCGGCCGCGACGTTCGGGCCGTAGAGCGTGCCGTAGCCGCCCGCCGCCGTCATGTCGACGATGGCGCGGTAGTTGTTGTAGATCGCCGCGCGGCGCAGTTCGGCGGCGGTGGGCGCGAGCGGGTTGGCGTAGGCCGGCGGCACGGCGCTGGCCAGTCCGGCGGCGCCGAGGCCGGCGGTGAGCAGGTCGTCGCTCGCGCCGTCGTAGCTCGCCGAGCGCACGCTGCTCGCGACCACAAAATCGGGCAGGCGGTTGAACACGGCGCGCGGGCCGAGGTCGTGGTCACCGTTGCCGATATTGCCGATGCTCAGGTGCTGCGCCTCGGCGCGGCCGTCGTCGCTCGCCGCCGCGGCCGCCGTTTCCGGCGCCGCATCGCCACCACCGCCGCAGCCCGCCGCGAGCGCGGCGGCCGCCAAGGGCGCGAGCAGGTGATGCAAAGACTTCTTCATCGCTTGTCTCCTCGGGTGATGCGCCACGCGCGCAGGCGCCCCACCACGCCGGTGGGGAAGTAGTAGACCGAGAGCACGAACAGCAGGCCCAGCCAGAGCAGCCAGCGGTCCGGCGAGACCAGAGCCGCGAGCAGCGGCACGCTTTCGGCGGCGCCCGCGCCCAGCCGCAGCAGATCCTGCAGGTAGTTCTGCGCGATCACGAACAGCACCGAGCCGACCACCGCGCCGTAGATCGTGCCCATGCCGCCGATCACGACGACGAGCAGGATGTCGAGCATGATCTCGAAGGACAGCGAGGTGTCCGGCCCCTGGTAGCGCAGCCACAGCGCGAGCAGGCAGCCGGCGAGCGTGGCGAACAGCGCCGAGAGCACCGACGCGATCGTGCGCCACACCACCGTGCGGTAGCCGATCGCCTCGGCGCGGAAGTCGTTCTCGCGGATCGCCTGCAGCACGCGCCCGAACGGCGAGTTGACGATGCGCAGCATCGCCAGCACCAGCACGAGCGCGGCGAAGAACAGCAGGTAGTAGGTGGCGAAGCGGCCGTCGATCGAAGCACCGAAGAAGGGCTCTTCGAGGTACGTCGTGCCGGGCTGCAAGGCCTCGGGCACCTTGAAGTTCAGCCCGTCCTCGCCGCCGGTGAAGTCCGACAGCTGCGAGGCCAGCGTCAGGAAGGCCGAGGCCACCGCCAGCGTGATCATCGCGAAGAAGATCGCCTTCACGCGCAGGCTCGCCAGCCCGATCAGCAGCGCGAGCAGCAGCGACACGACCAAGGCGGCGGCCACGCCCACGCCCAGCGCGCCCCAGCCCGGCCCCATGCGCGTGCTGGCGATCGCCACGCCGTAGGCGCCGATGCCGAAGAACATCGTGTGCGCGAAGCTGACGATGCCGGTGTAGCCGAGCAGCAGGTCGAAGCTCGCCACCAGCACGATGAAGACGATGATCTTGGCCGCGACGTTGAGCGCCTTGGTGCCGGGGAACAGGAAGGGCGTCAACGCGAGCGCCAGCACGATCACGATCAGCAGCGCCGCCAGCGCGCGGCTGCGCGGCCCGTCGTTGGAGAGCAGCCGCGCGATCATCGGTTCGCCACCGGATACAGCCCCTGCGGGCGCCACAGCAGCACCGCCACCATCAGCGCGATGCTCGCGAAGGCCGTGAACACCGGCGCGACGAAGCCGGTGTAGTTGGTCAAGAGGCCGACGAGCAGCGCGCCGACCAGGCAGCCCAGCGTCGAGCCGAGCCCGCCGATGATGATGACGATGAAGATCAGCACGTTGACCTGCGCGCCGAGCTGCGGGATCACGTTCTGCTGGAACAGGCCCCACATCACGCCGCCCAGCCCGGCGAGCGCCGAACCGACCACGAACACGCCGACGAACAGGCGCCGGATGCGGTAGCCGAGCGCCTCGACCATTTCGCGGTCCTGCACGCCGGCGCGCACCAGCAATCCGATCTTGGTGCGGTTCAGCGCCCACAGCATCGCGATCAGCACCACCGCGCCGATCGCCACCGCGAGCACGCGGTACTTGCCGATCGCCGCATCGCCGATCAGCAGCGAGCCGCGCAGCGCCTCGGGCAAGGGCAGCGGGCGCTGCTCGGGGCCCCAGATCACCTTGATCAGCTCCTCGCCGATGATCATGCCGCCCATCGTGATCAGGATCTGCTTGAGGTGCTGGCCATACACCGGGCGCACCATCAGGCGCTCGAAGCCCCAGCCGATCGCGCCGGCCAGCGCCATCGCGGCGAGCATCGCGGCGAACACCGCGACGAGGTTGCGCGCCAGCGAATCCACCGAGGTCCAGTCGGCCAGGCCGGCGAACACCGTGGTCGCGACGAACGCGCCGAAGGCGATGAACACGCCGTGGCCGAAGTTCAGCACGTCCATCAGGCCGAACACCAGCGTCAGGCCCGAGGCGGTGACGAACACGATCATGCCCATCGCCAACCCGGCGATCGTGAGCGTGAGCCAGGTGGAGGGCGAGCCGACCAGCGGCAGCGCGGCGAGCGTGAGCAGCGGCACCAGCGCGAGCGGCAGCCAGTCGAAACGCAACGCGGTTCGCGCATGCCCTTCGACAGGCTCAGGGCGAACGGGTTTACCTCCCCGATCATCCTGAGCAGGGACTGAGCTTGTCGAAGGCCCGTGTCGAAGGACAGGCTCAGGGCGAACGGATTCAGGGCGAACGGAATCCGTCATTGATGCGCTCCCAACGACAGCCCCAGCAGCTTGCGCTGCAAGCCCTCGTCCTCCACCAGCTGCTTCATCGCGCCGCGATGCACCACGCGCCCGTCGTCCATCACCGCCACCGTGTCGCCCAGCGCCTTGGCCATCGCGAAGTTCTGCTCCACCAGCAGCACGGTCGTCTGCGTCGCCTTCAGCTCGCGCAGCGCGGCGATCAGGTTGGCGACGATCGCCGGCGCGAGGCCCTTGCTCGGCTCGTCGATCAGCAGCAGCCGGCGCGGCTCGACGATCGCGCGCGCGATCGCCAGCATCTGCTTCTGCCCGCCGGAGAGCTTGCCGGCCGGATAGAGCCAGAACTTCTTCAGCGCCGGGAACAGGCCGAAGATCCAGTCGAGCCGCTGCGTGTCGATGTCGGCCAGGCGCTTGGCGCCGCGCGCGGCCAGCAGCAGGTTCTCGCGCACGGAAAGATCCCCGAAGATGCCCATGCTCTCGGGCACGTAGGCGATGCCCAGGCGCGCGATGTCGGGCGTGGCGTGGCGGTGGATGGGTGTGCCGTCGAACTCCACCGCGCCGGCCGAGGCGCGCCACAGGCCCATGATGGTGCGCAGCGTGGTCGTCTTGCCGGCGCCGTTGCGCCCCAGCAGCATGGTCACCTGCCCGGCCGGCACCGCGAGATCGACGCCGTGCAGGATGTGATAACTGCCTATGTGAGTGTGCACGCCATCGAGAGTCAGCAGGGCGGGCCGCGCGCCGGGCCGCTCCCAAGCCGGCCCGCATCCCCCTGGGGGATCAGCCGACGTACCCGTCGGACGAGGGGTCGTCGTCATGCCGGCTCCTCCACCGTGCTGGTGCCGAGGTAGGCCTGTTGAACTACAGGCGACGCGATCACCGCCTCCGGCTCGCCGTCGGCGACCAGCTGCCCGTTGTGCAGCACGACGATGCGGTCGGCCAGCTCGCGCACCACGTCCATCTTGTGCTCGACCAGCAGGATGGTCTTGTTGCGCTGCGCCTTCAACGCGCGGATCAGGTCCAGCACCACCGGCACGTCGTCGACGCTCATGCCGGCGGTCGGTTCGTCGAACATGTAGACGCTCGGCTCCAGCGCCATCAGCATCGCCACTTCGAGCTTGCGCTGGTCGCCGTGCGGCAGGCCGGCGGCGGGCAGCTCGGCGCGGTCGGCCAGGCGCACGCGCTCGAGCAGCTGGTGCGCGCGCTCCAGCGTGTTGCGGTGGTCGCTCCACACCGCCCACAGGTTCAGGCCCTCTCGCCGGCGCGACTGCACCGCCAGGCGCACGTTCTCGATCACCGAGAGGTTCGGGAACAGCTGCGTCAGCTGGAAGGCGCGCCCCAGGCCGCGGTGCGTGCGCTGCGATGCGCTCTCGGCGCTGACGTCGCGGCCGTCGAGCAGCACGCTGCCCGCGCTGGCGCGCAGCTGGCCCGAGATCAGGTTGAAGTAGGTGGTCTTGCCGGCGCCGTTCGGCCCGACGATGGCCGTCAGCGTGCCCGGCTCGAAGCGGCACGAGACGCGGTCGACGGCCACGTGGCCGCCGAAGCGGATCGTCAGGTCGAGGGTCTCCAGCACGACGGGCCGCGCCTCAGCGCTTGTTCCTGATCGGCACCTGCATCTCTTCGGGCTTGATCTCGCGCACCAGCTCGGGCACGCCCCAGGCGAAGGCCGGGTCCACCTTGATCTTGAAGTGGTACATGGACTGCATCGCCTGGTGGTCTTCCTTGCGGAAGGTCATCTTCCCCTTCGGCGTCTCGAAGCTCATGCCTTCCATCGTCTTGATGAGCTTCTCGGTGTTGGTGTCGCCGGCCGTCTTCTTCAGCGCCTCCACCACCGCGATGCCCGCGCTCATGCCGCCGGCGGTGAAGAAATCCGGCGGCGTCTTGAACTGCTTGTAGTGGTTGGACACCAGCCATTCGTTGACCGGGTTCTTCGGGATGCCGAAGTAGTAGTAGAGCGCGCCTTCCATCCCCGGATAGGCCTTGTACGCGACCATCGCCGGCAGGATGTTGCCGCCGGTCGCCATCTCGATGCCGTAGCGCTTTTGCAGTTCGAGTTCGGCGAACTTCGAGAATGGCGAAGGCGAGCCGGCCCAGACGACCCAGACGATCTTGCGGCCCTTCTGATCCTTCATGGCGTCGATCAGGTGCTGCATCGCCGCCGTGAAGTCGGTCGTTCCCGACGGCACGAACTCCTCGTGCACGAACTTCGCGTTCTTGATCGCCGAGCGGAACGCCTTCACGCCGTCGCGGCCGAAGGCGTTGTCCTGCGCGAGCGTCGCGATC
>JAKOZT010000046.1 GCA_029779845.1 Pseudomonadota bacterium
GCGAACGCCCTGCGTGTCCACGGCCAGACTGTTGATGACGGCCTATTGCAGTATCTGTCGCCGCTGGGCTGGGAACACGTCAACCTGACCGGCGATTACCTCTGGCGCAACAGCGCCAAGATCGGCGCAGGCAAGTTCAGGCCGCTACGGCCACTGCATCCGGCTTAGCGTGCTTTATTTTCCGTTTTCTGAGACGACCCCGATCAGCACGGCGACGAAGTCCTGGTCGCGCATCACCTTGTCGCGCCGCATCAGCGGCGCGCGGATCTCCTCGGGGCGCGGGTCCCAGGCGCGCATGCCGATCACCAGCGCCTGCGGCTCGACGACGATCTGCAGCGTGGTGCGGTAGCCGGCCGGCGCGGGCAGGCGGTCGAGCGGCAGGTACTGCGCGAAGGCGTCGTGCACCGGCGCGGCCGCCCAGGCGGCTTCGTCGAGCCGGCCGTCGATGCGCAGCGGCGCCGCGCCGGATTCGGCGCGCCAGGCCTGCGGCTGCGCGAGCGCCGCGCCGCAGCCGCCCAGCAGCGCGGCCAGGCCGAGGACGGCGCGCAGCCTCACTCGCCCTGGCGACGCTTGCGCGGCCGGCCGGCCAGCAGGCGATCGAGGAGCGGGTTGGGCAGCAGCCGCATCAGCTTGGCCGCCACGCCCATCTGCCAGGGGATGACGCGGTAGCTCGTGCCCGCCGCGATGGCGCGCAAGGCACCCTCGGCGAATTCCTCCGGCCGCAGCAGGAAGGGCATGCCGTAGCGGTTGCGCCGCGTCAGCGGCGTGTCGATGTAGCCGGGCAGCAGCGTCACCACCTTGACGCCGCTGCCGCGCAGTTCGCCGCGCAGGCTCTCGCAGTAGCTGATCACCGCCGCCTTGCTGGAGCAGTAGGCGCCGTGGCCGGGCAGGCCGCGGATGCCGGCCACGCTGGCGATGCCCGCCAGCGCGCCGCTGCCGCGCTCGCGCATCGCGCGCACGAACGGATGGAAGGTCGCCGCCATGCCGATCACGTTGGTCTCGAAGGTGGAGCGCATCACCTCCAGGTCCTCGAACACCTCGGTGTCGACGCCGACGCTGATGCCGGCGTTGGCGATCACCACGTCGGGCAGGCCCTGCGCGGCGATGCACTCGCGCCCGGCGGCGGTGATGGCGGCGATGTCGCGCACGTCGGCGGCGTAGACGCCGGCGTCGTCCGCCGTGCAGCCCTGCGCCTGCACCCAGGCGCGCAATTCGGCGTCGCGCCGCGCCACCAGCGCGAGGCGCCAGCCGGAGCGCCGGTAGCACGAGGCGAGCGCCTGGCCGATGCCGCTGGACGCGCCGGTGATGAAGACCAGCGGACGGCCGTTGTTCATGCTCACCTCAGGGCCGCGCGCGCGCCGCGAAGGTGGCGCGCTGGCGCCCCTTCAGCTCGACGATGCGCGCCAGGTTGTCGTACTCCAGGCCGTCGGCGCGCAGCTCGGCGCCGCCCTGGCGCACCTGCACCGGCAGGTGCGAGCGCACCCGCTCGGTGGCGAGGAAGGCATGCAGGAACTCGCTGCGGAATTCGAGCGCCTCCTGGCCGCGCGTGGCCTCGCGCACCACCTGCGCCGAGCCGAACAGCTGCACCTCGCTGCCGTCGCCGTTGGTCAGCGCGCGGATCGCCGAGGCGTTGGTGATCTGCCCGTCGAGCGCGAAGGCGCGGATGCGCGGGCTGTCGATCTCCAGCGTGTCGGTGTCGGGGTAGTGGCGCATCTCGGCGCCCTCGATCTGCACGCGCAGCCGGCCGTCGGCGGCAAAGCGCTGCACGGTGAAGCGCTGCATCGTGTAGTCGGGCTCGTGGCGCGGCGGCGCGGGCGCGCGCGCCGCCTCGGGCGCCGGCGACACGTTGACCAGCCACCAGGTGGACAGCGCCAGCGCGCCCATCAGCAGCACCGGCAGGTAGGCGGTGGCGGCTTCGAGCAGGCGCAGGTGCCAGGGCAGGCGCAGGCGGCGCCGGTCGGTGGCCGGCGCCGGCGCGAGCACCGCCAGGTCGTCCAGCGTGTCGGTCATGTCGGCCCCTCGCCCGACGGGTACGTCGGTCGATCCCCCGAGGGGATGCTGGCCGGCTTGGGAGCGGCCCGGCGCTCGGCCAGCTTCACGACGCAGCGCCGTCCAGCGTGACGAGGTGCCCGTGCAGCAGCTCTGCGTAGCGCCCCGCGGCGGTCAGCAGCAGGTCGCAGCACTCGCGCGCCGCGCCGTGGCCGCCGGCGGCCTGCGTCACGTGGCGGGCGATGGCGCGCACCTCGGCGTGCGCGCCGGCCGGGGCGCAGGCGAAGGCGGCGCGCGTCATCAAGGGCAGGTCGGGCCAGTCGTCGCCCATCACGGCGACTTCGCGCCACTGCGCGCCGAGCGATGCCAGCAGCGGCTGCGCGGCGGCGAGCTTGTCGGCCGCGCCGTAGACGGCATGGCGGATGCCGAGGTCGGCGACGCGCCGCCGCACCGCGGGCGAATCGCGCCCGGTGATCACCACCGGCGCGATGCCGCCCTGCGCGAGCAGCTTCAGGCCGTGGCCGTCGAGCGTGCTGAAGGCCTTGAAGGCCTCGCCCTGCTCGCCGATGTAGATGCGCCCGTCGGTCAGCACGCCGTCGACGTCGAAGATCGCGACGCGCACGCCCTGCGCGGCGAGCAGCAGCTCGGGCGCGAAGCGCAATGCGGGGTTGAGCGAGGTCAGCGGCATGGACGGGGCGCAGTCTAGCCGAGGGGCCTGCGCCCCCGCGCGTCCAGTAGCATCAGCGCATTCCCCTCATGGCCACCACGCTCGAACTCGTCCTGCTCTACCTGGTGGCCGCCGTCACCGGCGTGGTCGCCTGCCGGCTGGCGAAGCTGCCGCCGATGCTCGGCTACCTCGTCGTCGGCGTGCTGATCGGCCCGAACGCCACCGCGCTCGCGAAGGACTCCGCCGGCGTCGAGTACCTGGCCGAATTCGGCGTGGTGTTCCTGATGTTCGTGATCGGGCTGGAATTCAACCTGCCCAAGCTGAAGAGCATGCGCCGGCTGGTGTTCGGCCTCGGCCTGGCGCAGGTGTTGTTGACGGTGCTCGGCTCGGTGTTCGGCAACGCGCTGCTGGCGCGCGGCTACGCCTTCCTCGTCGGGCGCGCCTGGCAGCTCTCGTGGCAGGGCGCGGTGGTGCTGGGCAGCGCGATGGCGATGTCGAGCACCGCGATCATCGTCAAGCTGATGGCCGACCGGCTCGAGCTGGAAAGCGAGCACGGCCGGCGCGTGATGGGCGTGCTGCTGTTCCAGGATCTGGCGGTGGTGCCGCTGCTGGTGCTGATCCCGGCGCTGAACTCGAGCGGCGCCGACATGGCGATGTCGCTCGGCGTCGCCGGCGTCAAGGCGGCGCTGCTGCTGACGGTGCTGCTGGTCGGCGGCCAGCGCGTGATGCGCTGGTGGCTGACGCTGGTGGCGCGGCGCAAGAGCGAGGAGCTGTTCATCCTCAACCTGCTGCTGATCACGCTCGGCCTGGCCTGGCTGACCGAGCACTTCGGCCTGTCGCTCGCGCTCGGCGCCTTCGTCGCCGGCATGCTGGTGGCCGAGACCGAATACAAGCACCAGGTCGAGACCGACATCCGGCCCTTCCACGACGTGCTGCTCGGCCTGTTCTTCATCACCATCGGCATGAAGCTCGACTGGCGGCCGGTGATCGCCGAGTGGCCGCTGGTGCTGATGCTGACCCTCGCGCCGGTGTTCGCCAAGTTCGTGCTGGTCGCCGCGCTGGCGCGGCTGTTCGGTGCGCAGCCCGGCGTGGCGCTGCGCACCGGCCTGTACCTCGCGCAGGCCGGCGAGTTCGGCTTCGTGCTACTGACGCTGGGCGCCGGCCACCACCTCGTCGACCCGCGCTGGCTGAGCCCGGTGCTGGCGAGCATGGTGCTGTCGATGCTGGCCACGCCGCTGCTGGTGATGTACAGCAACCGCATCGTGATGAAGCTGTCGGCCACCGACTGGCTGATGCAGTCGGTGGCGATGACCTCGATCGCCAAGCGCTCGATCAACACCGAGGCGCACGTGATCATCGCCGGCTTCGGCCGCAGCGGACAGAACCTGGCGCGCATCCTCGAGCGCGAGCGCATCCCCTACATGGCGCTCGACCTCGACCCGGACCGCGTGCGCCAGGCCGCCGCCGCCGGCCAGAGCGTGGTGTTCGGCGACGCCGCGCGGCTGCAGAGCCTGATGGCCGCCGGCCTGGCGCGCGCCAGCGCGGTGGTGGTGAGCTACCAGGACACGCCTTCGGCGCTGAAGATCCTGCACCTGGTGCAGGAGCACGCGCCCAAGGTGCCGGTGATCGTGCGCACGATCGACGACAGCGAGATGGAGAAGCTGCGCACCGCCGGCGCCACCGAGGTGGTGCCCGAGGCGATCGAGGGCTCGCTGATGCTGGCCAGCCACGCGCTGGCGCTGGTGGGCGTGCCGATGCGGCGCGTGATCCGCGTCGTGCAGGACCAGCGCGACGCGCGCTACGGATTGCTGCGTGGCTACTTCCACGGCGCCGACGACGACAGCGTCGACGAGCGCCAGACCGCGCGGCTGCTCAGCGTGACGCTGCCCGGCGCGGCGGCCTGCCTCGGCCAGACACTGGCCGACCAGGCGCTGCACGCGATCGGCGTCTCGGTGGTGTCGGTGCGGCGCGCCTCGGGCGCGGTGACGCAGCCGGACGAGCATCTGCCGCTGGTCGCCGGCGACACGCTGGTGCTGTCCGGCCTGCCCGAGCCGCTCGCGCTCGCGGAAGGCAAGCTGCTCGGGACGGATTGAGCGGCGCGAAAGGCATGCGATGAACAGCAACGACGACGACCTGCCCGAGCAGACCCCGGCCGACTACATCAAGCGCCACATCCGCACCGTGCCCGACTGGCCCTCGCCGGGCATCCAGTTCCGCGACATCACGCCGCTGCTGTCCAGCCCGCGCGTGTTCCGCGTGCTGATCGACCAGTTCGTGCACCGCTACTTCGACCTGCGGCCGAGCGCGATCGCCGGGCTCGACGCGCGCGGCTTCATCATCGGCTCGGTGCTGGCCTACGAGCTGAACGTCGGCTTCGTGCCGATCCGCAAGAAGGGCAAGCTGCCCTTCACGACGGTGGAGGAGACCTACGAGCTGGAGTACGGCTCGGCGACGGTGGAGATCCACACCGACGCGGTGCGGGCGGGCGACCGCGTGCTGCTGATCGACGACCTGATCGCCACCGGCGGCACGATGATGGCCGGCATGCGCCTGCTCGAGCGCCTTGGCGCGACGGTGATCGAGGGCGCGGCGATCGTCGACCTGCCCGAGCTGGCCGGCTCGGCGCGGCTGCGCGCGGCCGGGCTCGCGGTGCACACGCTGGTGTCCTTCGAAGGACACTGAGCGCGCGCGGCGGCGCGCTTCAAGTGAAGGGCACCTGCTTGGCGAGGTTGGCGCGCATGCGAACGGCCATCACGTTGCCGGCGGCGCGCAGCAGCTCGAGCGCCAGCGCCGGGTTGCGCTGGGCCAGCTCCTCCAGGCGCGGGCCGCGCAGCGCCCACACCTCGCAGGCCGTCATCGCCTCGACGTTGGCCATGCGCGGGCCGTCGTTGAACAGGCCGGGCTCGCCCACCACCGAGCCGGCGCGCAGGATCGCGATGCGGCTGCTGCCCGGCGGCCCGCCGCTGACGAACACCTGCAGCGAGCCCTGCGCGAGCATGTACATCGAGCGGTCGTTGTCGCCCTGCTTGATCAACAGGTCGCCCGAGCGGATCTCGTGGCGCGTCAGGAAGGGAGCGATCACGCGCCACTGGTCCAGCGTGAGGCGGGGGCGGAAGGCATCCTCCGCGTTGAGCGTCTGCATGGCCTGCACCAGCGGGGCGATGTCCATCGTGTTCCTTGTGCGGCGCGTGCGTGCGCCTGGGTCCGATTCATTATCGGCCGCTGTTACAGCCGTCTCAACCCGCGCGAACGCACGGGCGCAGCGCTTTACTTCCCGATACAGAAGCGGCCGAAGATCTCGCCGAGCAGGTCGTCGGCGCTGAACGCGCCGGTGATCTCGCCGAGCGCGTCGTGCGCGAGGCGCAGTTCCTCGGCGAGCAGGTCGAGCGCGGCGTCGCGTTGCGCGGCCAGCGCGGCGGCGCGCGCCAGATGTTCGCGCGTGCGGCGCAGCGCCTGCACGTGGCGCGTGCGCGCGATGAACACGCCTTCGGGCTGCGCATGCCAGCCGGCACGTTCGAGCAGGCGCTCGCGCAGGCGTTCGAGGCCGTCGCCGCTGCGCGCCGAGATCACGATCGCGTCGCCGCTGTCCGGGCGCAGCGTGCTGGCGTCGGCCTTGTTGAAAACCTCGATCAGCCGGCCCGACTCGGCGAGGCCCTGCGGCCAGGCCTGCGCGATGCGGCGGTCGGCCTCGTCGTAGTCGGGCTCGCCCAGGCGCGTCAGGTCGCGCAGGAACAGCACCGCGTCAGCCTGCCCGATCTCGGCCCAGCTGCGCGCGATGCCGATGCGCTCGACTTCGTCGGCGGATGCGTCCGGGTCGCGCAGGCCCGCAGTGTCGGTCACGTGCAGCGGCACGCCGTGGATCTGGATGGTCTCGCTGACCTTGTCGCGCGTCGTCCCGGGAATCGCCGTGACGATCGCCAGCTCGGCGCCGGCCAGCGCATTGAGCAGCGAACTCTTGCCCACGTTCGGCTGGCCCGCCAGCACCACGCGCAGGCCCTCGCGCAGCAGCGCGCCGCTGCGCGCGCGATCGAGCACGCCATCGAGCTCGGCGGTGGTGCGCGCGAGGCGGCCGCGCGCGTCGGCCTTTTCGAGGAAGTCGATCTCCTCCTCGGGAAAGTCGAGCGTCGCCTCGACCAGCATGCGCAGCTCGACGAGCGCATCGCGCAGCGCGTTGACCTGCTTCGAGAACGCGCCGGCGAGCGACCGCCCGGCCGAGCGCGCCGCCTGCTCGGTGCTCGCTTCGATCAGATCGCTCACCGCCTCGGCCTGCGCCAGATCGAGCTTGCCGTTCAGGAACGCGCGTTCGGTGAACTCGCCCGGCGCCGCCAGGCGCAGCCCCGGCATCGCTTCCAGGCAGCGCGCCAGCAGCAATTGCAGCAGCACCGGCCCGCCGTGCGCCTGCAGTTCCAGCACCGCCTCGCCGGTGTAGGAATGCGGCGCCGGGAAGTGGATCGCCAGGCCCTGGTCGAGCGTGGAGCCGTCGGCGGCGAGGAAGGGCAGGTAGGTCGCCACGCGCGGCGCGAGACATCGAGCGCACACCGCCGCGATCAGCGGCGCGAGATCGCGGCCCGAGGCGCGCACGATGCCCACCGCGCCGCGGCCGGGCGCGGTGGCCACGGCGACGATGGGCTCGTGATGGCGGGGCAGCATGGCGGGGGATTTTCGCAAGACGAAGGGCGGTGCGTCGTGATGACGCACCGCCCTCGGTTGGCGCGGGGGGTAGCGGCGTCCGGCCTGGAGGCACCGGTCCGTTGCACTGCCCGAGCCGGCCGGTGCACGCATCGTGCTGTACCGGGTCTGCCCCGCATTGAACTGGTGGAAGTTGCGGCTTCCGTGGGGCAGATATTCGGCATTCGCCGCCGCCGCCACCAGCCCCCAGGCGAGGGGACGAAGCCCCTAGCCCAAGTGCTTCACGAAATTCGCGGGCGCGCGTGCGGCGCTATTTGCCGATCACGCCGAGCTGCTTGTTGATCAGGTACTGCTGCGCGATCGACAGGATGTTGTTGGTCAGCCAGTACAGCACCAGGCCGGCCGGGAAGAAGAAGAACATCACCGAGAACACCAGCGGCATGATCCACATCATCTTGGCCTGCACCGGGTCCGGCGGCGTCGGGTTCAGCCAGGTCTGCAGCAGGCTGGTGCCGGTCATCAGCAGCGGCAGGATGTAGAACGGGTCGATCGCCGACAAATCCTTGATCCAGCCGATCCACGGCGCGTTGCGCATCTCGACGCTGGACAGCAGCACCCAGTACAGCGCGATGAAGAACGGCATCTGCGCGAAGATCGGCAGGCAGCCGCCCAGCGGGTTGACCTTTTCCTCGCGGTAGATGCGCATCATCTCCTGCTGCATCTGCTGCGGCTTGTCCTTCAGGCGCTCGCGCAGCTCCATCACCTTCGGGTTGATGGCCTTCATCTTGGCCATCGAGCGGTAGGCGCTGGCGTTGAGCCAGTAGAAGGCGATCTTCAGCAGCACCACCAGCGCGACGATCGCCCAGCCCCAGTTGCCCAGCAGGCCGTGCAGCTGCGTCAGCAGCCAGAAGAGCGGCTTGGCCAGGATGGTGAACCAGCCGTAGTCCTTCACCAGCTCGAGCCCGGGCGCCAGCGCGGCGAGCTTGTTCTCCTCCTGCGGGCCGGCGTAGAGCTGCGCGTCGAAGGCCTTGGTGCTGCCGGCTGCGACTTCGCCGACCGGCAGGAACATGCCGACCGAGTAGGTGTTGGTGTCGACCTTGCCGGTGTAGAACTCGCGCGGCAGCTTGGCGCCGCTGCCGTTGTCGGGCAGCCAGGCGGAGGTGAAGTAGTGCTGCACCATCGCCACCCAGCCGTTGTCGCCGCTGACGGCATGGTCGGGCTTGTCGCCGGCCTGGTGTTTCTCGATCTTCTTGAAATCGATCTTCTGGAACTTGCTCGCGTCGGTGTAGATCGCCGGGCCGGTGAAGGTGAAGTAGAAGCTCGATTCGCCCTCCGGCGGGTTGCCGTCGCGCACCAGCTGCAGGTACAGGCGCGGGCTGAGGGCGGCGCCCGAATGATTGATCACCTCGTGGCGCACGCCGATCACGTAGTCGCCGCGCTTGAAGGTGTAGACCTTGGCGAGCTTGACGCCGCCGACCTCGGGCGATTCGAAGCGCACCTGCAGCTCGTTGCTGCCTTCCTTCAGTTCGCGGTCGCCCGGCACCAGTTCCATCACCGTCTGGTGGTTGGGCAGCCCGGCGCCGCCGGCCGGCGGGATCAGTCCGCTCTCGGCCTTGTACAGGCGCTTGGCCGACTGGTCGAACAGCACGACGTTCTTGCTGCGGTCGTTCTGGTCGGCCTGCTTGAGCAGTTCCAGGCGCACCAGCGAGCCGCCGGTGCTGTCCAGCGTCGCCTTGACCAGATCGGTGGCGACGGTCACCTGCTTGGCCACCGGCACGGAAGCCGCCGCGGCCGGTGCGGCCGCCGTTCCCGGCAGCGCTCCCGGCGCCGCGGCTGGGGCCGTGGCGGAGGCCGGCAAGGCCGGGCTCGGCACGGCGCCGGGCGCCGCCGATGCGCCGGCCGCGGCCGGCTTGGCCGGCGCCGGGCCGAACATCGAGGGCTGGCCGTTGTGGCGTTGCCAGGCGTCCCAGATCAGCACCAGGGACATCGAGAACACCACCCACAGCAGGGTGCGACGGAAGTCGGTCATGGGGAGGTCTTGTCGGACAGGAATGAGAACAGCGCCGGCTTGTGCTCCGGCACGGCATCGATGCCGCCGGCGCACCACGGATGGCAGCGCAGGATGCGCGCCGCGGCGAGATAGCTGCCGGCCGCGGCGCCGTGGCGCTGCAGCGCTTCGAGCGCGTAGGCCGAGCAGGTCGGCTCGAAGCGGCAACTGCTGCCCAGCCAGGGGCTCAGCAGCAGCCGGTAGCCGCGCACCAGGGTGATCAGCACGCGCTTCATGAACGGACCGCCTGGCGGAACAGCGCCGCCAGTTCCTCGCGGGCTGCCGCTTTCAAGGCATCGGAGGCCGCCGAGGGGAAGGCGCGCACGTCGAAGGGCGAGCGCAGCCGCACCACCCACAGGCCGTCGCCCAGCGCCGCCTCGTCGCGGCCGGCGGCGGCGCGGATCTGGCGCTTGAGCAGCGAGCGCGTCACCGAGCGGCGCGCATGGCGCTTCGGAATCACCAGCCCGAGCCAGTGCCGAATCACCGACTGGCTTGCCTTGGCACAAGAGTCATCCACAGGCAGATCGGAAAGAGGGGCTTCGCCTGTTGACAAGTCGGCCGGATCGCGCTTGGCATGCCCGAACGCGGGCGGCGTCGGCCGGCCGCGCAGGTGGTGCAGCGCGAAATGCGCCGTGCGCGCGCGCGGTGCGCAGCGCAGCACACGTTCGAAGTCGACGGAGCGCACGATGCGGCCGAGCACGGCGCAAGGGCGGCGGGCGTATGCGGGCGGCAGGGGCCGCCGGCCTCAGACGGCCAGACGCTTGCGGCCCTTGGCGCGGCGCGCGTTGATGACGGCGCGGCCGCCGCGCGTCTTCATGCGGACGAGAAAGCCGTGCGTGCGGGCGCGGCGGACTTTGGAGGCTTGGTAGGTGCGCTTCATGGTGAGGGTCCAGCGGGTGCAGGGTCGGGCAGGCGCGGGCCCGCTCCGGCGAACCGGCGATTACAGCAAGAAAGTGCTTTGCGGTCAACGACTTGGAGGCCAAGACCCCGGACCGCCGCCGACCCGGGCACCTAGTTCATCTGTGGATAACCACTGGCGCGCCGGGCGCCGATGGGTAGAATCCCGGCGCTTTCCCGGAGACTTTTCCACAACATGGCGGCAGACCTGTGGCAACGCGGTTGCGAGAAGCTCGCAGCCGAATTGCCCGAGCAGCAGTTCAACACCTGGATCCGTCCGTTGCCGGCCGCCGATGTCGCCCACGACGCGGCGGGCGGCGCGGTCGTGACCGTGCGGGTGCCCAACCGCTTCAAGCTCGACTGGATCCGCAACCAGTACGCCGGCCGCATCGAGACGGTGCTCAGCGAACTGGCCGGCAAGCCGGTGCGCCTGGACATCACGCTGGTGCCGCGCGACGTACCGGCCTCCGCGCAGGCCACGGCCGCCCGCACCGGCGCGCCGCAGCAGGCGGCTGCCGCGCTGCGCCTGCCCGGCAGCGGCAGCACGGCCGCACCCGCCCCGCGCGGCGGCGCCACCGCGCCGCCCTCGCCCGCCTCGCGCAGCCGCCTGAACCCGCAGCTGACCTTCGACACGCTGGTGCCCGGCCGCGCCAACCAGATGGCGCGCACCGCCGCGCTGCACGTCGCCGGCGCACCGGGGCAGATGTACAACCCCCTGTTCATCTACGGCGGCGTCGGGCTGGGCAAGACGCACCTGATCCACGCGGTGGGCAACGCGCTGCTGGCCGACAAGCCCGACGCGCGCATCCTCTACCTGCACGCCGAGCAGTTCATCACCGACGTGGTGCGCAACTACCAGCGCAAGACCTTCGACGAGCTGAAGGCCAAATACCACTCGCTGGATCTGCTGCTGATCGACGACGTGCAGTTCTTCGCCGGCAAGGAGCGCACGCAGGAGGAGTTCTTCAACGCCTTCGAGGCGCTGCTGGCCAAGCGCGCGCACATCATCATGACCAGCGACACCTACCCGAAGGGGCTGGTGGACATCGACGAGCGCCTGACCTCGCGCTTCGACGCCGGCCTGACGGTGGCCATCGAGCCGCCCGAGCTGGAGATGCGCGTGGCCATCCTGATGCGCAAGGCCGAGCAGGAAGGCGCGCCGATGCCCGAGGACGTGGCCTTCTTCGTCGCCAAGAACGTGCGCGCCAACGTGCGCGAGCTGGAAGGCGCGCTGCGCAAGATCCTCGCCTACTCGCGCTTCAGCCAGAAGGAGATCAACATCGGCCTGGCGCGCGAGGCGCTGAAGGATCTGCTGTCGATCCAGAACCGCCAGATCGGCGTCGAGAACATTCAGAAGACGGTGGCCGACTTCTACAAGATCAAGGTCGCCGACATGTACAGCAAGAAGCGCCCGGCCTCGATCGCGCGGCCGCGCCAGATCGCGATGTACCTGGCCAAGGAGATGACGCAGAAGAGCCTGCCCGAGATCGGCGAGCTGTTCGGCGGGCGCGACCACACCACGGTGCTGCACGCGGTGCGCAAGATCGCCGGCGAGCGCCAGAAGAACAGCGAACTGAACCAGCAGCTGCACGTGCTGGAGCAGACGCTCAAGGGTTGAGGGCCGATGTCAAGGGACAACTCTGGGGACAGTGCCGGAACAACTGCGAAGCTGTCCACAGCCGCGGCCGCGGCGGCGAAGTTGTTCAAGTTCGCGAGGGCTGCTCCCGGCCTTCGCCGCACAGGGTTTGGCCGTGCGTAAAGGCTTGAGGGAAAAGGCGAAAATGGCGTTCTCCACAGAAAACGCGGTCCTCTACTAAAACGACCAGATTAAGAGGTTGACATGATTGTCTTGAAGGCAACGCAGGAAAAAGTGCTGGGCGCGCTGCAGGCCGTGGCGGGCATCGTCGAGCGGCGCCACACGCTGCCCATCCTGGCCAACGTGCTGATCCGCAAGAGCGGCAGCCAGGTCGAGCTGACCACCAGCGACCTGGAGATCCAGGTGCGCACCAGCGCCGAACTCGACGGCGACGCCGGCAACTTCGCCACGACGGTCGGCGCGCGCAAGCTGATCGACATCCTGCGCTCGATGCCGGCCGACCAGACGGTGAGCCTGTCGGCGAACCAGAACAAGCTGACGCTGCAAGGCGGCAAGAGCCGCTTCACGCTGCAGACGCTGCCGGCCGACGACTTCCCGCTGGTGCAGGAGGCGGCCGACTTCGGGCCGATGTTCAGCGTGCCGCAGAAGACGCTCAAGGCGCTGATCAACCAGGTGCACTTCGCGATGGCGGTGCACGACATCCGCTACTACCTGAACGGCATCCTGTTCGTCGCCGAAGGCAAGAGCCTGACGCTGGTGGCCACCGACGGCCACCGCCTCGCGCTGGCGCAGGCCACGCTGGACGTCGAGATCCCCAAGCAGGAGGTGATCCTGCCGCGCAAGACGGTGCTCGAGCTGCAGCGCCTCCTGAAGGACGAAGACACCGCCATCGAGATGCGCTTCGCCGGCAACCAGGCCAAGTTTGTGTTCAGCGGCATGGAGTTCGTCACCAAGCTGGTCGAGGGCAAGTTCCCCGACTACAACCGCGTGATCCCGAAGAACCACAAGAACGCCGTGACGCTGGGCCGCGCGCCGCTGCTGGCGAGCCTGCAGCGCGCCGCGATCCTCACCTCCGAGAAGTTCAAGGGCGTGCGCGTCAACATCGAGCCCGGCACCTTGCGCATCGCATCGAGCAACGCCGAGCAGGAAGAGGCCAAGGAAGAGCTCGAGGTCGACTACAACGGCGACGCGATCGAGATCGGCTTCAACGTCACCTACCTGATCGACGCGCTGACCAACATGAGCCAGGAGATGATCAAGCTCGAGCTGCAGGACACCAACTCCAGCGCGCTGATCACCGTGCCCGAGCAGGCCGGCTTCAAGTACGTGGTCATGCCGATGAGGATCTAGGCCCACGCCGATCCCGGCCAGCGAGCGGGCTGCGGCCCGCTTGCGCTTTTCTCCAGAGTGCGATCCGCGTTTCGAAAGCTGCCATGAGCGATACCCCGAACACCCCCGAGAACACGCCCAAGCCCGCCGACGGCTATGGCGAAGGCAGCATCCAGATCCTCGAAGGCCTGGAGGCGGTGCGCAAGCGCCCGGGCATGTACATCGGCGACACCTCCGACGGCACCGGGCTGCACCACCTCGTCTTCGAGGTGGTCGACAACTCGATCGACGAAGCGCTGGCCGGCTACTGCGACGACATCGTCGTCACCATCCACACCGACAACTCGATCTCGGTGATCGACAACGGCCGCGGCATCCCGACCGGCGTGAAGATGGACGATAAGCACGAGCCCAAGCGCTCGGCGGCCGAGATCGCGCTGACCGAACTGCACGCCGGCGGCAAGTTCAACCAGAACAGCTACAAGGTCTCGGGCGGCCTGCACGGCGTGGGTGTCTCGTGCGTCAACGCGCTGAGCAAGTGGTTGCGCCTGACGGTGCGGCGCGAGGGCAAGATGCACTTCATCGAGTTCCGCAAGGGCGTGCCGCAGGATCGGGTGCTGGAGCGGCGCGACGGCTTCGAGGTCAGCCCGATGAAGATCATCGGAGACACCGAGAAGCGCGGCACCGAGGTGCACTTCCTGCCCGACGAGGAGATCTTCAGCAACGTCGACTTCCACTACGAGATCCTCAGCAAGCGGCTGCGCGAGCTGAGCTTCCTGAACAACGGCGTGAAGATCCGCCTCGTCGACGAGCGCAACAACAAGGAAGACAACTTCGCCTTCGCCGGCGGCGTCAAGGGCTTCGTCGACTTCATCAACACCGGCAAGAAGGTGCTGCACGGCACCGTCTTCCACGCCACCGGCGAGAAGGCCAGCGACCAGGGCACGACCATCACCACTGAGGTGGCGATGCAGTGGAACGACGGCTACAGCGAGTCGGTGCTGTGCTTCACCAACAACATCCCGCAGCGCGACGGCGGCACGCACCTGACCGGTCTGCGCGCGGCGATGACGCGCGTGATCAACAAGTACATCGAGGACAACGAGCTGGCCAGGAAGGCCAAGGTCGAGATCAGCGGCGACGACATGCGCGAAGGCCTGTGCTGCGTGTTGAGCGTCAAGGTGCCCGAGCCGAAGTTCAGCAGCCAGACCAAGGACAAGCTGGTGTCCTCGGAAGTGCGCGGGCCGGTGGAAGACGTGGTCAGCAAGGCGCTCAACGACTACCTGCTTGAGAACCCGAACGACGCCAAGATCATCTGCGGCAAGATCGTCGAGGCCGCGCGGGCGAGAGAAGCCGCGCGCAAGGCGCGCGAGATGACGCGCCGCAAGGGCGTGCTCGACGGCATGGGCCTGCCCGGCAAGCTGGCCGACTGCCAGGAGAAGGATCCGGCGCTGTGCGAGATCTACATCGTCGAGGGCGACTCGGCCGGCGGCTCGGCCAAGCAGGGGCGTGACCGCAAGTTCCAGGCGATCCTGCCGCTGCGCGGCAAGATCCTCAACGTCGAGAAGGCGCGCTACGAGAAGCTGCTGTCCAGCGACGCGATCCTGACGCTGATCACCGCCTTGGGCACCGGCATCGGCAGCGAGGACTTCAACGCCGACAAGCTGCGCTACCACCGCATCATCATCATGACCGACGCGGACGTCGACGGCGCACACATCCGCACGCTGCTGCTGACCTTCTTCTACCGCCAGATGCCGGTGCTGGTGGAGCGAGGCCACGTCTACATCGCGCAGCCGCCGCTGTACAAGGTCAAGCTCGGCAAGGACGAGCAGTACCTGAAGGACGGCCTCGAGCTCGACGCCTACCTGCTGCGCGTGGCGCTGAAGGACGCGAAGCTCGACACCGGTGTTCCCGGCGCCGCCGTGCTGAAGGGCGAGGCGCTCGAAACGTTGGCGCGCCAGTACGTGCTGGCCAACAACGTGGTGGAGCGGCTGTCGAACTGGATGGACGTGGAGGCGCTGCGCACGCTGGCCAACGGCCTGGAACTGAACCTCGACACGCTGGAAGCCGCCGAAGCCTCTGCCGCGGCGCTGAAGGCCGCGCTCAGCGCCGCCGACGTGGCGGCCGAGTACGACGCGCGCACCGACAAGCACCACCTGCGCATCAGCCGCATGCACCACGGCAACGTCAAGAGCAGCGTGATCACCGCCGACTTCGTGCACGGCGCCGACTACGAGGCGCTGGCCGGCGCCGGCAAGACCTTCAAGGGCCTGGTGGGCAGCGAAGCGACGGTGAGCCGCGGCGAGGGCGACAAGATGAAGGACGCCAAGGTGGGCGATTTCCGCCAGGCGATGGCGTGGCTGATGCAGCAGGCCGAGAACGCGGTGGGCCGCCAGCGCTACAAGGGCCTGGGCGAGATGAACCCCGAGCAGTTGTGGGAGACCACGATGGATCCGACCGTGCGCCGCCTGCTGAAGGTGCAGATCGACGACGCGATCGAGGCGGATCGGGTGTTCACGATGCTGATGGGCGATGAGGTGGAGCCGCGCAGGGACTTCATCGAGTCGAATGCGTTGCGGGCGGCGAATATTGACGTTTGAGGTTCTCCGTCGTAGGGCGCCAGATTAGTTGCGACTGGCGCCACAGTGTTGCGACTGGCGGGCGCTAGTTTTTGCGACTGACCTAGAAGCAACCCTGTCGGGTGTAGGTTCTCAAAAGTCGTTCCAGGTGTCTCAAAACTCCTGTGTCTGGTTGGGAGCCGTTGCGCGAAATAGTTATTGAGACTTGCGCAAAAGTAATGAGACTGGCGCGCAGGAGCTGTTGAGACAACTAGGCAGCTTTATCCATGAAGGCGGGT
>JAKOZT010000096.1 GCA_029779845.1 Pseudomonadota bacterium
GAGAGGCTGCCCGTGCGCCTGCACTGGGACTTTTCGGTCGAGGATGGCTGCAGTTTCACCGACGCGCGCCATGCCCCGCTGCTGCAAACCAGCAAGCGGCTGATCGCCCTCATACGCGGCCGCTCGCTGTACACGGGACTGCCGCTGCGGCCGAGTTCCGTCCTGAACTTCTTCCACACGCTGCGCCTGCTGGTGCGCTGGATGGACCTGGAAGGCCTCAGGCGCTTTGCCGACCTCGATCGGCCGGCGCTGCTGCAGTTCCAGCACCGGCTGTCGGTGTCTCCGACGTCCAGGCACTCGACACGCGCCGCCTCAACGGTGCAGCGGCACCTCGCCTTGTTCAACTACCTCTACCGCTGTCGCGCCGAACTCGGCGACGGTCTTTCGTTCGACCCGTTCCCGGGGAGCAACCATCACGAAGCCGCTGGCGCCCGGGAAGGACTGCGCCGGCCGTGGCCGTACACGCCGGACACTGTCTCGGTGGTGTTGCTGCAGGCCGCCGTCAAGATCGTGACGCACGACGCGGCGCATGTCCTGCAAGCCCGAGAGACCTATCGGCGCGTGATGGCGAGCGCAGCCGCGCCGCCCCACAGCTCAGCACCTGTCGGCCGGGCAACGAGGGCGCTGCGTCGGGCACGCGAGGGTACGTCGGGCGTCGAGCGGCCGGTGACGTCGGTGTCCGAACTCGTGCGGCGCATCGACATGCTCTACGCGGCGTGCTTCGTGGTCCTCTCCTACATGGTCGGTCCGCGTGTCAGCGAGATCCTCCACCTTCATGCCGGCTGCGTGCGGCGGCTGGTCGGCGATGCGGCCGGCGCACCCGTGAGCGTGATCGTCGGCAGCATCTTCAAGCGCCAGCCCGGCTACGATGGCTGTCCCCATGAATGGGTCGCACCGCCCGTGGCCGTCCAGGCGATCTCGGTGCTCGAGGCGCTGTCCGAGCCGCATCCCGCCCTCACGGCTCGCCCGGAACTGTGGCTGCGCCGGCGCCGTGGCAACGGCGCGTGGGAGTGGCACGAGGTGCAGCCCGAACTGCTGGAGATCGCGTCGGCCCCGCGCGTCAGCCATCTGCTGCGGCGCTTCGGCGCCGCGCTCGGCCTGTCGCACCTCGACAAGCCCTGGAGGCTGACGACGCATCAGGGGCGCAAGACCTTCGCCAGGTTTGCCGCGCTGCGCGACCGCAGCTGCCTCTTCGCGCTGGCTCAGCATCTTGGCCACCGCGAGCGCGCGCAGACCGACCACGGTTACGTCGGCAGCGACTATCGGCTCAACCAGGAGATCGACGCCGAGATCCTCAACCAGTCCGTCGCCGCGTGGGAGCACATGCTGGCGGCGCCCGGGCTCGGCGGGCGCGCGGGCGCCGAGATCGTCGCCAAGCGCCCGCGCTTTCGGGGCAGCCGCATGAAGCAGGACCTCAGGAGCTACGCCCGCTTGCTCGTCGACGCCGGCTTGGTGCTCGGCGTGTGCGACTGGGGCTACTGCGTCTACCGCGAGGAACACAGCGCCTGCCTCGGCAACGCGACCGGGCCCAATCCAGCCCGGCGCGAGCCCTCGACCTGCGCGCGCTGCCAGAACTTCGTCGTCTCGGCGCAGCACCGGCCGTACTGGCTCGAACAGGTGCGACGCAGCGAGAGGCTTCTCAACGAACCCGCCCTGCCGCTGCAGACGTTGCGCATCGTCCGCGCGCGCATGAACGAGGCCCGTGGCCTGCTGCGCGCGCTCGGCTCGGACACAGCCGAGGAGACTGATCATGCCTAGGAAGACGCCCGTCAGCTCCGCAGAACCGCCTGCTGCCCAGCGCCTGCATGACGCCCTGGCGGAGATGGTTCGCCAGCACGGCGCCGGCCTGTCGCCGCGCGAGCTGACCGCCAAGGCGCTTTGTGAGTCGGCCGGCATCTCGCGCAACGCGCTTTACCGGTACCACCGCGACGTGCTGCTGGCGCTGCACGACGCCCAGAGCCGCCACCGCGATCGGCCCGAGGCTGCGAAGCGCGTCGCCGCCCAGTTGCGCCGGGAGAATCGCGAACTGCGCGAACACCTCGCCAAGCTGGCCGCGCTGGTCGACCACTACTTCGCGGCTTGGCAAGAGACGCGGCTGCAGCTCGAGCGGCGCGATCGGGAGTTGGCCGACCTGCGCCGGATCCACAGGCCCCAGGTGATCCCATTGCAGCGCTCACCCGGGAACCGGAGTTGACCTTGACACGGGGACAAGGTCTACGCTGCAAGCAATGGGGCAGTGGTGTCCCGTATGGAGGTCTGCGATGAACTGCGACCTCGGATCGAACCTCGTGCTCGCGCGAGGACTGTTGCGGCTCTTCAAGCTGGCCGTGATCGATGGGCACCGTGGCGTAGCCGACCAACTGCTGTGTGCCCTGGAACGACTCGCCCGAAGCGATCCGGGATGCGAACCGATTCTCGATCATGCCTACCTGTGGAGCGTCGGTGGGCACGCCGGCGCAGCGCGTCTGCGCACGCCAGGGCCCGGGCCGCAGTGATCGATGCCGCTGCGACGCCATCGGCTACGCCAGCGACACGCACCGATCCGCATCGCACCCGTCCGCCCTCAGCGCGTCGATGTCGATCACGGCGTCCGCCATCGCCGTCAGCTCGGGGGTCTGCGAGATGAAGAACTCGCGCTCGTAGCCGCCCAGGCGCAGCACTTCCCGCTTCATCGCCATGAACATGCGTTTGCGCTGCGGATCCAGTGCGCCGTCTGCTTCGTCGGTGAACAGCGTCGTGTAGCGGCGCCCGGTGTTGCGGGCAAGGTACAACGCGATCGCCCGGGTCAGGCACAGCTCCACCAAGGTCCGCTCGCCGCCGCTCATCATGCTGACGCTCTTGCTGTCGCCGGTGTCGCCGTCGTGCACGACGATGTCGAAGCCCTCCTTCTGCTCGCCCTTGGACGTTTCCAGCAAGGTGTGGATGGACACCGTGAAGCGCGGTCCGTAGCAGGCCAGCAGCAGGTCGTTCCCCAGTGCCGACAGCGCAGGCCCCGCGTCGTCGATCGCCAGCGCGATCAGCCCGTCGTTGCTCATGCAGCGCGCGAAGAGGCTCAGTTGCCCAGTTCATCCTCGACGCGGGCGCAATGCGCGCGCAGGCGTTCGCGACGTTCATCCAGCACGCCCTCTTGCTTGGCGACCTCGTCGAGCGTCTGCGCCTCGCGCACCGCCGTGAGCATCGACTGCTCGGCTGCGGCGAGCGCTTCCCGCGCGGCGCCCAGTGCCCGCGCAGCCTGCGCGACCTGCTGCTCGTCGAAGGCGGGAGGCAGCGACCCGAGCGCTTGATCCAGGCGCGCCAGCGCCGCGCCGGAGTGCGTGGTCTGAAGATCCCGTTGTTGCCCGATCGCCGCCCGCGCTGCGGCGATCTGTTGGCGCTCCGCGCGCTCGTCGGCGGTCTCGGCGGCGGCACCGTCACCCACCTCGGGCCCCAGCGCCTGCAGCTCCCGCTCGACCTCGACCAAGGTCGCCTGCGCCTGCGCGCACGCCTGGGCCTTCGAGCACATCACGGACAAGCGGTTCACCCGCTCGCGTGCGACGGTCTCGTGGAACTCGGCCTGCGCCAGGGCCTGCGGCGCGCCGGCCAGTGCCTCGTAGCGCTGGCGTGCGTCGGTGAGCTCCCGTTTCGCCTCGGACTTCTCGCCGGCCAGCCGAGCGACCTGCGCCTGGGCGTTCGGGATCAGCGCCTGCGCCTCGCGCGCATCACCCAGCAGCTTGCAACGCCCCTGCAGGTCCGTGCCGGCGCAAGGCACCTCGCCGGTCAATCCGAACCGGCGCGCCAGTTCCTCGGCCTTCAGCACGGCCCGACCCGCGTCCCGTTCGATGCCGGCGACGCGCTGCTCTGCAAGACGTACCGCCCCCTGGCACTGCGTCAGCTGATGAACCTGCTCGCGGCACGCCTGCGTGCGTGCACTGCGCTGCGTCTGCACGCGTTGCGCCAGCGGCAGGCGCCTTTCGGCGTGCCGCACCGCGCCGGCCTCGGCAAGCACCACCAGGCATCGCTGCCGGGACTGGCCCAAGGCCCGCCGCCGCTGTCGTTCCTGCTGCAATCGGCTGGCGACCCGCTGATCGAGGCGTTCCAGCCGCTGCTGCTCGGCCTGTTCCTGAGCATCGAGCGCGCGCAGCGCCTGAGTCGCGCTTGCCAGCGCGGCTTGCCGTTCGGCCACGAGCTGTGCCCGCCGGGCATCGGTAGCCTGCGACTGCTCGCGTTCGACCACCACGCGGGCGTGCCGCGCCTGGGCGGCCTCCAGGGCGGCCTGTGCCGCCGTCTTCGCGCGCTCGGCCGCCGACACACGATCGTCGGCGCCGTCGAGTTTTCGGCGCACCGCGTCGAGGCGCTGATCCTCCGCGTCGAGCCCGGCCAGTTCCTGACGCTGGGTTGCCAGTCCCGCTTTCAGCAGGCGGACGATTTCTGCGGCCTTCTGGCCCAGTTCCTGGATCTCCTCCTGCCCGAGCAGGTCGGCCAGCAGCGTCTTGATTTCAGCGTTGCGATAGGTGCTGAGCTGCCGTTTGCCTTGTGCGGCGAACACCGAGGTGAAGAACGTCTCGGCACTGCCGCAGAGGCTCTCGACGCAGCGCGTGTACGTCTCCACCCGGCCGTCGGACTGCATACCGTCATCGAGTTGCACCGGCCGCCAGCATCCGGCATCGTCGAGCGTGTGCAGGAACGCCTCGGTGCGGCGGCGGCCGTTGAGGCGGATGACGATCTGCGACCGATAGCATCGGCCCTCGTGCGCCCAGGTCAGGTCCTTCACGCTCTCGGGCAGGTAGACGTGGTCGTAGTAGGAGAAGCCGCCCGCACCGGCCAACGCGACCCGGCTTGGCAGTCCCATGAAGGGCGTGAGGCAGTCCATGATCGTCGACTTGCCGCTGCCGTTGGCGCCGACGATGGCGATCAGGTTGGCGCCGTCCGCCAGGCGCTCGAGGTCGAGGGTGATTTCGTCGCGGCCCAGGCCGTCGCGGATGCCGCGGAAGCCTTTGAGGGTGAGTCGGAGCGGCTGCATGGGATGCCTCGGAGTTGATCTCCGATCAGGCTCTCATGGCCGACGGCGCCTTCAACGGTTGTCAGGGACGACCGTTCACGAGCTTTGCCGCAGGTGGCGATGCTCCGCGACGTTCCTTGTTCAAGTCCCGCTGAGCTCAGCCGGCGCAGCACGACAGTTGCTTCACGTCCTTGGTGAAGGTCTGCGCCGCGAGCTTCAGGGCTTCGACCATCGTCAGGTACGGGAACAACTGGTTGGCGAGGTCGTGCACGCTCATGCCGGCACGGATGGCAATGGCGGCGGTCTGGATGACCTCGCCGGCTTCGGCGGCGACCGCCTGCACGCCCAGCAGCCGGCCGGTGCCCGCTTCGGCCACGAGCTTGATGAAGCCGCGCGTGTCGAAGTTGACCAGCGCGCGCGGCACGTTGTCGAGCGTCAACGTGCGGCTGTCGGTCTCGATCCGCCCCTGGTGCGCTTCGGCCTCGCTGAGACCAACCGTCGCGATCTGCGGATCGGTGAACACGACAGCCGGCATCGCGCGCAGGTCCAGTGCTGCATTGCCGCCAGCCATGTTGATCGCCGCCCGCGTGCCTGCGGCGGCCGCGACGTACACGAACTGGGGCTGATCGGTGCAGTCGCCTGCGGCATAGATGTTCGGTGCGCTGGTGCGCATGTGGCCGTCGACCACGATGGCGCCCCGACCGTCCACCTTCACGCCGGCGCCTTCGAGGTTGAGCGCGCCCGTGTTCGGCGTGCGTCCCGTGGCCACCAGCAGCCGGTCGGCGCGCAGTACCCCGTGGTTCGTCATCACCACGAATTCGCCGCCAGCATGAGCGACGCGGCTGGCTTGCGTCTGCTCGAGCACCTCGATGCCTTCCTCGCGGAACGCGGCGGTGAGTACCTCGCCGATGGCTGGGTCCTCGCGGAAGAACAGCTTGTTGCGCGCGAGGATCGTGACCTGGCTGCCCAGGCGCGCGAAGGCCTGAGCGAGTTCCACTGCGACGACGGACGAACCGATCACAACCAGCCGCGGCGACGTCTCGCTGCTGGCCAGCGCCTCGGTCGAGGTCCAGAACGGCGTGTCTGCGAGGCCAGGGATCGCCGGCACCGCCGCGCTGGCACCGGTAGCCACCAGACAGCGGTCGAACGGCACGACCCGCTCGCCGCCGTCGCGTAGGGTCACCGTCAACGAGTGGGCATCCGTGAAGCGCGCCGTGCCGTGCACGACCGTGATGGCCGGTGTGCCCTGCAGGATGCTCTCGTACTTACCGTGGCGCAGTTCGTCCACCCGCGCCTGCTGCTGCGCGAGCAGCCGGTCGCGCAGGATGATCGGCTCGGCAGCGGAGACGCCAGCGTCGAACGGGCTGCGTCGCCGCAGGTGCGCGACGTGCGCGGCGCGGATCAAGATCTTGGACGGCACGCAGCCGACGTTGACGCAGGTGCCGCCGATCGTGCCGCGTTCGATGAGCGTGACCCGCGCACCGCGTTCGACCGCCTTGAGCGCCGCGGCCATTGCGGCGCCGCCGCTGCCGATGACGGCAACGTGCGACGCATCGCCGCCGCTGCGCTCCTTCTGGCCACTGCCAAGCCAACTGCGTGCCCTATCGAGGAATCCGTCGCGCGACGGACCGGAGGCAGCCTCGGGCACGCGAGCGCGATATCCGGCGGCGGCCACGGCCGACACGAGCTCCGCCACGGGTGTGTCAGTCGCAAGGGTGAGGCGCGCCGTTCCGTTGGGGTAGGACACTTGCGCCGAACGCACACCAGGCACCTTCTCCAGGGCCTGGCGAACGTGCGCGGCGCACGACTCGCAGGTCATGCCGCTGATCGCGAGTTCGGTCATCGGAATGCCTTTCTGGTGGAGTCGCAGCGTGAAGGCTTCAGGCGTGCTTGGGCGGGACTGCGCAGCCATCCGGACCGCAGCGCCGGTTCGCCGGCGAGACGAAGTCCCACACCGACACCGCGACCATCGTCGCGAGGCCCACGTAGAGAAGCTTCTCGGCCACGGTGAAGCTGGCGACCAGCACGATGGCGGGGCCGACCATGCCCAGCACGCTGCGGTGCCACTGGCGGTGGTTGAACCAGCCCAGCGCGTTGGCCAGCAGCGCCAGCGCCGCGAACAGCGGCAGCAGCACGGTGACGAACACGGCCTCGAACTGGCTCAAGAAGCCGAGCCCGAGTGCTGCGCCAAGGCTGGCCAGGGCCGGGAAGCAAGCCCCGCAACCCATCGCCGAGACGATGCTGCCCAGCGCTCCGGCCTTGTCCGCGACCCGCGTCATGACGCTCATATTGTCCTCCTCGATCGCTGCGGCTTCAGCGCTTGACGGTGGACGGATAGCCCGCGTTCTCGGTCGCCGCGGTCAGCTTCTGCACGTTGGCCTTGGCATCGTCGAAGGTCACGATGGCCTGGCGCTTCTCGTAGCTCACGTCGACCTTGCTCACGCCGTCGACCTTCGAGATCGCCTTCTTCACCGTGATCGGACACGCCGCGCAGGTCATGCCCGGCACGTCCAGCGTCACGGTCTGCGGCGCTGCCTGGACACCGGCCGCGCCGGACATGGCGAGGGCCGCGATCAAGATCAGCTTCTTCATGGAGCACTCCTGGTCAGTAGAACAGCGGAAGGACATAGGGGAAGGCCAGCGCGATCAGCACCAGCACGGCCACGAACCAGAAGACGGCCTTGTAGGTGGACCGCACCTGGGGGATCGCGCACACCTCGCCCGGCTTGCACTGCTGCACCGGTCGATAGATGCGACGCCACGCGAAATACATGGCGACAAGCGCAGCGCCGATGAAGAACGGGCGATAGGGCTCCAGCGCCGTTAGGTTGCCGATCCACGCGCCGCTGAAGCCCAGGGCCACCAGCACGAGCGGGCCCAGGCAGCAGGTTGACGCGAGGAACGCGGCCAGTCCGCCGGCGAAGAGCGCACCACGCCCGGTCTGCGATTCCGTCATGCACTTTCCTCGGTGTGTCGGGGACACGATGGCGTAAGCTTATTTCCGTACTCATGTACGGAGTCAAGCGGGATGGACAGCGATCAGCAGGGACTGACGATCGGGGCCGTCGCCAAGGCGGCCGGGGTCAACGTGGAGACCGTGCGCTTCTACCAGCGCCGCGCGCTGCTACCCGAGCCGGACAAGCCCTACGGCCGCATTCGGCGCTATGAGGCGAAGGACGTGGCGCGGGTGCGGTTCGTGAAGGCCGCACAGCGCCTTGGCTTCAGCCTCGACGAGGTTGCGGGCTTGCTGAAACTGGACGACGGCACGCACTGTGACGAGGCGAGACAGCTCGCCGAAGCAAAGCTCGGCGATGTGCGCAAGAAGCTGAAAGACCTGCGCCGGATCGAGTCGGCGCTGGCCGTCCTCGTCCGCGACTGCTGCTCGATGCGGGGCAAGTTGTCGTGCCCGTTGATAACCACCCTGCAGAGGCAGTGAAACAAGTGAAACGCCGCGTGTTGGACGATTGTTGACGCAGCGAATTCAACATAAGGGGTGCA
>JAKOZT010000128.1 GCA_029779845.1 Pseudomonadota bacterium
ACGGCGTTCGCGCTCGAGGCCGCGCCGCGCACCACGCGCGCGCAAAGCATGGACGTGCTGTCGAGCCAGGCCAACATCGCCGGCTACAAGGCCGTCATCATGGCGGCCGACCGCTATCAGAAATTCTTCCCCATGCTGATGACCGCCGCCGGCACCGTGAAGGCGGCGCGCGTGGTGATTCTGGGCGTCGGCGTGGCCGGCCTGCAGGCGATTGCCACCGCCAAGCGCCTGGGCGCGGTCATCGAGGCGAGCGACGTGCGTCCGAGCGTGAAGGAGCAGGTCGAATCGCTGGGCGCCAAATTCATCGACGTGCCGTATGAAACGGCCGAAGAAAAAGAAGCCGCCGAAGGCGTGGGCGGTTACGCGCGCCCCATGCCGCAAAGCTGGCTCGATCGGCAAAAGGCCGAAGTCGCCAAACGCGTGGCGCAGGCCGACGTGGTGATTTCCACCGCGCTGATTCCCGGCCGCGCCGCGCCGGTGCTGATCACCGAGGACATGGTCAAAAGCATGAAGCCCGGCTCGGTCATCATCGACATGGCC
Source organism: Pseudomonadota bacterium (assembly GCA_029779845.1). GTDB lineage: Bacteria > Pseudomonadota > Gammaproteobacteria > Burkholderiales > Burkholderiaceae_C > Piscinibacter. The sequence goes on from JAKOZT010000128.1 coordinate 541, forward strand.
GCCGGCAAGGGTGCACCCAACCCGGACGGCACGGTGGGCGGCAACTGCCCGCTGACCGAAGCGGACAAAACGGTGCAAAAGCACGGCGTGACCATCGTCGGCGAGACCAACCTGGCCTCGATGGTCGGCGCCGACGCCAGCAGCCTGTACGCGCGCAACGTGCTCGACTTCTTGAAGCTGGTGCTGCCGCCCGCCGCCAAGGGCGAGCCGGCCGCCGAATTCCGCATCGATCCCGAGGACGACATCGTCGTCGCCACGCTGATGGCGCAAGGTGGCGCCGTCACGCGAAAGGCCTGACGCCTTGCGGGCCCCTTATTCATCTGCAGTACGACCATGAACCCCAACCCACAAGCTCTTCGCGCTCGCCATCTGCTGGCGCTGGCCGCGCTGTCGGCCGCCGCACTGCTGGCCGGCTGCGCCGCGCCCGGCAGCACGCCGGACCGCGGTAGCCCGGCAGCGGTCGCCGGCAGCGCCGCCGCGCCGCAGATCCTGGTGCCGCCCACCAGCGTCGGCACCTGGGTCGATCTGGGTCATGTGCTGGCGCCCTGGCTGGCCGGTGATGCGCCGGTGCCCGTCAGCGGCCCGGCGGCGCCGACGCGCATTGCCGGGCTGCGGCGCGAGGACGGCCGCTGGCTGGCCATTGTCATCGCCCAGGTGGCGCCCAGCGGTGGCGCGCCGTGCCCGATGCCGAACAGCCTGCACGTGGTCGACACCGGCACCACCGCCGATGGCTGCCTGCGCATGCGGCGCGATGCCGACTTCGACCGCTGGCTGGAGCAGCAGCATTCGGTGCTCTACCAGTGGCTGGAGGGCCGCGGCTGGGCCTCGCGCCCGCGCGCCTGGGTCGGCTACCGCGTGCCGGCCGACGCTGGCCGCGCCATCGAG
>JAKOZT010000113.1 GCA_029779845.1 Pseudomonadota bacterium
AGGCGGTCGATCCAGCCTTCGAAACCGAGTCCGTTGACCACCACCAGGCGGGCGCGGGAAAGGGTTTTGGCGTCGCTCGGGGTCGGCTGGTAGACGTGCGCGTCGGCGCCGGGGCCGACCAGCGTATAGACCTGCACGCGCTCGCCGCCGATCTGCTGCGTGAGGTCGCCGAGAATGCTGAAGCTGGCGACCACTGCCAGAGCTTCGGCCGCCGCCGCCTGGCCGGCCATCCCGGCGGCGGCGATGGCCAGCAGCGTGCTCGCCGCCAGCCGGCGCAGGGTGTTCCGGAACGTGTCGTGCAGTGTTTTGCGCATGGTCTACCTCCAGGGATTCAACGTTCGAAATGCCAGTTCGACCGCCAACGGCTGGCGAGCGGGCCGAGCGGTCCGATCGCCAGCGACAGCAGGTACGCGCCGCCAAGCGTCAGCACGATCGCCGGGCCGGCCGGCAGATTGGCGTAATACGAAAGCAGCAGGCCGATCAGTGAGCCGCCGAAGGCGATGACCACGGCGATCAGCAGCAGCGGACCGAGGTTGCACACCCACAGGCGCGCGGCCGCCGCCGGCAGGATCATGATTCCCACCGCCATCAGCGTGCCGAGCGCATGGAAGCCGGCGACCAGGTTGAGCACCAGCAGCACCATGAAGCCATAGTGCGCCACCGGTGCGAGGCGGCTGATTCTTGCCAGGAACAGCGGGTCGCAGGCTTCGAGCGCGAACAGGCGCAGGCCGAGGGCGAGGGCGACGACCGACAGCGAGGCGAAGCCGGCGAGCAGCAACAGCGCCGCGTCGTCAAGCGCGAGCACGCTGCCGAACAGCACATGCAGCAAATCGACGCTGCTGCCGCGCAACGAGATGATCAGCACGCCGGCCGAGAGCGAGAGCAGATAGAAGGTGGCCAGGCTGGCGTCCTCCTTGATCACCGTATTGCGGGCCACGCCGCCCGCCAGAACCGCCACCGCCAGGCCGGCGACCAGACCACCGAAAGTCATTGCCGGCAGCGACAGACCGGCGATCAGGTAACCGACCGCCGCGCCCGGCAGGATCGCATGCGACATCGCATCGCCGGCGAGGCTCATGCGGCGCAACATCAGGAAGACCCCGACCGGCGTCGCGCCGAGTGACAGCGCCAGACAGCCGGCCAGAGCCCGACGCATGAAGCCGAACTCGATGAACGGTGAGAGCAGCGGCAGTGACGACAGCATCTCGCTCATGCACCCTCCCGATCGGAGCGGCAGACCGCGGCGTGGGGATCGTCGCCGCGACCTTCGGCGATCGCGCGGGCGTGCTCCAGGTTGGTGTCGCTGAGTACGCCGGCGGTGTCGCCACGGGCGATGACCTCACGCGCCAGCAGCAGTGTTTCGGGGTATTCCTGGCGCACGTGTTCGAGGTCGTGCAGGACGGCAATCACCGTCCGGCCTTGGGTGTGCCATTGCCTGACCAGCGTCGCCAGATCACGGACGCTGGCGGCGTCGATCGCGCCGTAGGGTTCGTCGAGCAGCACCAGCGGAGCATCCTGCAGCATGACCCGCGCGAAGAGCGCGCGCTGCAACTGGCCTCCCGAAAGCGAGCCGATCGGACGCGTCTCCAGTCCGCTCAGGCCGACGTCGTCGATGGCCTGCGCGATGCGCTGCCGGCGCGCGCGGTTCAGTCCGGCAAATGCGCCCATCTCGCGCCACAGGCCCATGGCCACGAAGTCATGGACGATGATCGGGAAACTGTTGTCGAGCGTGGCCTGCTGGGTCAGGTAGGCGATCTGCCGGCGGTTCACGCCGTGCAGTTCGATGCGGCCCTGCAGTGGACGCAACTCGCCGACGATGCCCTTGAGGAGCGTCGACTTGCCGGCACCGTTCGGGCCGACCACGGCCAACAGGCTGCCGGCCGCCACTTCGCCGCGCAGGTGGTGCACCGCCGGGTGGCGGTTGTAACCCAGCGTCAGGTTGTCAAAACGCACGACTGCTGGCGCGCGCGCAGCGGAGGGCCGAGGCATCGGCAGTGGGGCGTTCAATCGAGCGC
>JAKOZT010000016.1 GCA_029779845.1 Pseudomonadota bacterium
GGCCTACCTGCGGCTACGCACCCTGCCCGGCGAGCAGGCCCAGGTCGACTGGGGGCACTTCGGGCACCTGACGATCGGGCGCGCACGCCGTCCGCTGATGGCCTTCGTCATGGTGCTGTCGTGGTCGCGCCAGATCTATCTGCGCTTCTTCCTCGATGCGCGCATGGAGAACTTCCTGCGCGGCCATGTCGGCGCCTTCGAATCCTGGGGGGCGGTGCCGCGCATCGCCCTCTACGACAATCTGAAGAGCGCGGTGCTCGAGCGCTGTGGCAACGCGATCCGCTTCCATCCCACCTTGCTCGCGCTCGCTGGCCATTACCGCTTCGAGCCGCGCCCAGTGGCGGTGGCGCGTGGCAACGAGAAGGGACGCGTCGAGCGCGCGATCCGCTACGTGCGCGAGGCCTTCTTCGCCGGACGCCCCTTCGCCGACCTGGATGATCTGAACGCGCAGGCCCAGGCCTGGTGCGAGGGCGCCGCCGGCGCGCGGCGCTGCCCCGAGGACGCCTCGATGACGGTGACCGAGGCCTTCGCGGCCGAGCGCGAGCGCTTGCTCGCGCTGCCCGAGGCGCCGTTCCCGACCGATGAGCTGCGCGCGGTGTCGGCGGGCAAGACTCCGTACGTGCGCTTCGATCTGAACGACTACTCGATCCCCCACACCCATGTGCAGCGCCCCCTCACCGTGTGCGCCGACCCGCTGCGGGTGCGCATCCTCGACGGCGAGGACGTCATCGCCACCCACGCGCGCAGCTACGACCGCCGCCAGCAGATCGAGTGTGCCGCGCACCTCGAGGCGCTCGTTGCACACAAGCACGCGGCCAGCGCCCACCGCGCCACCGACCGCCTGACGGCGGCCGTGCCCACCTGCCAGGCGCTGCTCGCCCAGGCCGCCGAGCGCGGCGAGCCGCTCGGGCGCACCACGCGCGCGCTCACCGACCTGCTCGACCGCTACGGCGCGGACGAACTGGGCGCCGCCGTCGACGAGGCGCTCGCGCGCGGCGTGCCGCATCCCAACGCGGTGCGCCTGGCGCTCGAGCGCCGGCGCGAGGCGCCCCCGCCGCTGGGCGTGCCGCTACCCGCGCATCTGAAGACGCGCGATGTCACCGTGCGCGCCCACCCCTTGGCCGGCTACGACCGCCTGCTGGAGGACAACCATGACGACGCCTGAACCGCTGCTCGCGCGCGCCCGCGCGCTGCAACTGCATGGTGTGGTGAGCCACTGGGCCGAATGCGCCCAGGCCCCGTGGATCGCCCCGCTCATCGAGTGGGAGGAGACCGAGCGCGCCCGACGCTCACTCGAGCGCCGGGCGCGCTGCGCGCACATCGGCCGCTTCAAGCCGCTGGCCGACTTCGACTGGCGCTGGCCCGAGCAGTGCGACCAGGCCGCCATCGCCGAGCTGATGACGCTCGGCTTCCTCGAGACCGCCACCAACGCCTTGCTGGTCGGCCCCTCCGGGCTCGGGAAGACCACCATCGCGCAGAACATCGCCCACCAGGCGGTGCTGCGCGGGCACACCGTGCTCTTCACCACCGCCGGCCAACTCCTGGGCGAGCTCGCCGCGCTCGACTCCGACTCCGCGCTGCGCCGCCGCCTGCGCCACTACGCCAGCCCCACGCTCCTGGTGATCGACGAGGTCGGCTACCTCTCCTACTCGAACCGCCACGCCGATCTGCTCTTCGAGCTCATCAGCCGTCGCCACGAGAAAAAGAGCACCCTCAT
>JAKOZT010000041.1 GCA_029779845.1 Pseudomonadota bacterium
TGCCGTTGACCATCAGCGTGCGCGCCACCGGCGGCTCGGAGTGGTCGTGCGGGAAGGCGGCCGTGGCCGTCACCGGCGCCAGCATCACGTCGTAGCGGTCGAAGAACGCCCGCCACGCCCAGCGCAGCAGCTCGCGCTGGTTGTTGGCGTCGTAGAACGCCTTGTAGCTGGCGGTGGACGCGCGCAGCGTCTCGGCACGCGGGCTGCGATCGGCCGGGTCGAGCTTGGCGCTGCGTGCGGCCAGCGCGTCGTAGTCGGGCCTGCGCGCCGACATCTGCGCCTGCAGCAGCGTGTTGTAGATCGCATGCGCACGGGCCGCATCGAACTCGGGCCGCGCGTCGAAGTCCACCTTGGCGCCGGCGTGCCGCAGCGCCATCGCCGCCGCGTGGATCGGCGCGCGCACCGTGTCGTCGATGGGCGCCAGCGGCTCGTCCAGCCACACCGCCACGCGCAGGCCCTTCAGCGCGCGGGGCGGCGGCGGCAGCTTCACCTGCAGCCCCGGCGCGGTCAGGCGGTCGGGGCCGACGGTGGCCAGCAGCGCCAGCTCGAGGTCCTGCGCCGAGCGGGCGATGGGGCCGATCACGGAAAGATCGGCCTCGGCGATCGGCGTGCGCGGCAGGTGATGCCCGCGCTTGGGCACGATGCCCCAGGTGGATTTGTGGCCATACACACCGCAGAACGCCGCCGGGTTGCGGATGCTGCCCCCGATGTCGCTGCCGAAGTCCATGCCGGTGAGGCCGGCGGCCACCGCCGCCGCACTGCCGCCCGACGAGCCGCCCGGCCCGCGCGACGTGTCCCACGGGTTGTTCGTGGTGCCGTAGATGGCGTTGTACGACTGCGTGTCGGCGTTGAACAGCGGCACGTTGCTCTTGCCGAACACCACCGCACCGGCCGCCTTCAGGCGCTGCACGGCCAGCGCGTCCTGCGTGGCGAGGTTGTCGCGCATCGGCGGATGGCCGTGCGTGGTGGGGTGGCCTTCCAGGTCGAAGGCCTCCTTCACCGTCATCGGCAGCCCGTGCAGCGGACCGAGCGGCGCGCCGCGCGCCAAGGCACGGTCGGCCGCGCGGGCCTGCGCCATCGCCTTGGCGCGGTCGTCGACCACGATGGCGTTGATGGCGGGGTTGAGCCGATCGACCCGCTCGAGGTAGGCCTTCAGCAGCTCGACCGACGACACCTTGCGCGCCCGCAGCGCACGCACCAGCGACGCCGCCGAGCCGAAGGGAAACGCGCTGAGCGCCTCGGCGGGCGAAGCGCGACGCGCCGCCGCGGGGGCCGCGCGGCGCACCTCACCGGATGCAGGACCATTCGCCGCCGTCGCGGCGGCGCGGCGCTTGCCGCTCCCCCCGCTCATGACCACATGCTCGTGCCGCCGCAGACGGTGAGCGCCTGCCCGGTCATGTACGCGCTGGCGTCAGAGCCCAGGTACACCGCCAGGCCCTTGAAGTCGTCGGCCTCGCCCAGGCGGCGCAGCGGGATCTGCTCGCGCGCGCGCTGCTCGGTCTCGGGGTTGTCCCACAGCGCCTGCGCGAAGTCGGTGCGGATCAGCCCCGGGCAGATCGCGTTCACGCGCACGCCCTTCGGCCCCAGCTCGGCGGCCAGGTTGCGCACCAGCCCGATCAGCGCCAGCTTCGACATGCTGTAGGTGCCCAGCGTGAGCGACGCCTTGAACGCGCCGATGCTGGAGGTGAACATCATCGACCCGCGGCCCTTGGCGATCATGTCGGGCGCCACCATCTGCGCCAGCCAGTTGTTGGACTTCACGTTGGTGGCCATGATCTTGTCGTAGGCCTCGTCGGGGATCTCGCCCATCGACCCGTAGAACGGGTTCACGCCGGCGTTGCCCACGACGATGTCGATCGGGCCCAGCTT
>JAKOZT010000044.1 GCA_029779845.1 Pseudomonadota bacterium
TTGCGCGCCAGCACCACTGTGGCCTCCGTGGCTGTCAAGCCTCGTTGCCGCAGAGCCTCGTGCATCGGCCCGAACAGCTTGCTGTGCCCCGCGGAGAACGCCGCCAACCACAGCAGCTTGCGCAGCAACGCCGGCCCGCGCTTGGTCAGCCTTCTGCGCCCTCGATGTGTGCCCGAATCGGCCGGGCGCGGATCCAGCCCGCTGTAGGCCACCACCGCGTCCACGTTGCCGAACGGCAGCCTCCCCAGCACCGCCGTCAGCAACGCCGCGCTCTGTGGCCCGATGCCCGTGATCGTCAGCAGGCGTCGGTAGCCTTCGGCCATCTCGGCCTGCTCGTGCACCACCTCCTGAATCTTGGCATCGAGCTGCGCCAACCACCGGGCCGCTTGCCGCTGCAGCGCCTGGCGTTGCGCTCGCAACGGCGCCACCCCGCGCAGACACTCGCTCAAGGCCTCCAGATGCCGCTGCAACTGCGAGCGCCTGCGCAACAACTCCACCAAGCGCTGCTGCTGCGCACTGCCAGCCCTGTACGGATGCAGTCGCTCGCGGTGCTCCGCCACGTAGCGGGCGATCACCTGGGCGTCCGAACCATCGGTCTTGCCTCGCACGCCCAAGGCCTTGGCGTAGAAGTACACGTCCTTCGCATTGAGCACATAGACCACCCTGCCGGCCTGCTGCGCCAGCCGCACCAGCAACTGGTGATAGCTGCCCGTGGACTCCACCGCGATACACGCTCCAGGCGCCAGCCTGGCCAGCCAGCTGCGAATGGCAACCGTTCGGTTGGCCAGCGTCTGGCGCTCACCCCGCGGCAGCGTGAAGGCGCAGAGCTCGGCCTTGGCCACATCCACACCGACAACATCCTGGGCAACTTGCATGATCGGCACCTCCGGGTCAAGAATCGACCTTGCTGGGGCGAGGCAGCCCGCTCACGTCAGCTTGCTTGCAGATCGGCGCTCAAGCGATCAACTCGCGCGGCGCTCAGTTCCTCATCGACGTTGGGCGGGCGGGGTGGGAGACCACTCGTTCGGTCAGTCCGCTACTCGCGGCTGAAGCATCGCAGAGTCCCTCCGCCCCAGCCCATACACACTACGTCGGCTGCGCTGCCTGTTCCAGTTCACGAAGAACCATACAAGCATCACAGCGCAGTCGGCGCGCAGCGCCGACCGCCACCGTAGGAGCCCACACGGGGCCGTGCCTGCCGCGCCGCTGCGGCGCATCCCCGACAAGAACACGCCCGCCCCGAGCTGCGCTTTGATGCCATTGATCGCAACGTCGTATGAGGCCTCGGCGCGCCGCACGTCAGCCCAGCCAGCCCTCGCGCACGGCGCTGAACGCGAGCGCCAGCGGCGCCAGCGCGGCGAAGGCGCGGATCAGCCGCTCGAACACCGGCCCGGCCTGCGCCGCGTGCAGGTAGTGGCGCACCAGCAGCTCGGCCTTGAGCGCGCACAGCGCCGCTATCAGCAGCGCCATCGCCAGGCGTGCGCCCGGCGCCGCGCCGTGCGCCGAGGCTGCCACGCCGGCGAGCGTCAGCGCCAGCAGCGCGAGCCAGGTGAGGGTGGCGGCGTCGAAGAAGCGTTTCATGCGAAGGCGTAGAACAAGGCGAACAGCATCAGCCAGACCAGATCGGTGGCGTGCCAGTAGGTCGCCAGCGCCACCAGGCCGCGATGGTCCTGCGCGCTGTAGCCGCCGGCGCCGAGGCGCGCCAGGCACCAGGCCATGCCCATCAGCCCCCAGCTGGCGTGGATGAAGTGGTTAATTGTCAGGTACCAGTAGACGACCACGAAGATGCCCGCGCCGGCCGTCAGCCCGTGCGCCAGGTTCCATTGCCACTCGAAGACCTTGATCGCCGGGTAGGCGAGCCCCGCCAGCAGCGCCAGCGCGAGCATCGCCATCGCGGCGCGCTGCCGCCCCGCGCGCATCGCCGCGAGCATGCGCGTCAGCAGCCAGCCGCTGGTGACCATCGCCGCGGTGATGCCGACGCCGCCCCAGGTCCACAGCCGGTGCGCGCCCTCGCGGAACTCCTGCGGGTGGTGCCAGCGCGCGGTGAAGTAGACGACGAAGAACACCGCGAACTCGATGAACTCCAGGCAGATGCCGACCCACATCGCGCGGTAGCCGGGGATGTCGGGCCGCGCGGCGGCGACACTTGACTCTGTATCTGCTCCAGGGTTTGCAATCACGCCATGGCCCATGTCCACCTTCAAGATCATGCCCACGATCATGCCTGCTGCGGCTCGGCGGCCTGCGCGCCGTCGCCTGCCGCGCATGATCACGATCATGCGCACGGCGACTCCGGCAACCACGGGCGCCTCGCCGGCGCGCTGCTGCTGGCGATCGCGGCCGAGGCGATCGGCTATGTCGTGCCGGACACGCTGCCGTGGCGCGGCCTCGGCCTCGCGGTGGCGGCCGTCGCGATCGCGCTCGCCGGCTTCGACGTCTACAAGGCCGGCCTGCGCGCGCTGCGCCGCGGCCGCCTGAACATCGACGCGCTGATGACGGTGGCCGTGACCGGCGCCTTCGCGATCGGCCAGTGGCCGGAAGCGGCGATGGTGATGGCGCTGTACGCGATCGCCGAGGCGATCGAGGCGCGCGCCGTCGGCCGCGCGCGCAACGCGATCCAGAAACTGCTCGACCTCGCGCCCGACGTCGCCTCGCTGCGCCAGGCCGACGGCACGTGGGCCAGCGTGCCGGTGTCGGCCGTGGCGGTCGGCGCGCGGCTGCGCGTCAAGCCGGGCGAGCGTGTGCCGCTGGACGGCATCGTGCGCGAGGGCCGCAGCAGCGTCGACCAGGCGCCGGTCACCGGCGAGAGCATCCCGGTCGACAAGACCCTCGGCGACGCGGTGTTCGCCGGCACGATCAACGCCTCGGGCACGATCGAGGTCGAAGTCACGGCGCCGGCCTCGGACTCGACGTTGACGCGCATCATCCACGCGGTCGAGCAGGCGCAGGCCACGCGCGCGCCGACGCAGGGTTTCGTCGAGCGCTTCGCGGCGGTGTACACGCCCGCGGTGTTCGCGATCGCGCTGGCCGTGGCGCTGCTCGGGCCCTGGCTGGCCGGCTGGAGCTGGCTCGCGGCGATCTACAAGGCGCTGGTGCTGCTGGTGATCGCCTGCCCCTGCGCGCTGGTGATCTCCACGCCGGTGAGCATCGTCAGCGGCCTGGCCGCGGCGGCGCGGCGCGGCATCCTCATCAAGGGCGGCATCCATCTCGAAGAGGCGCGCAAGCTCAAGGCCGTCGCGCTCGACAAGACCGGCACGCTCACCGAGGGCAAGCCGCGCCTGGTGGAGTGGGCCGTGCTGGAGCCGGATGCGCCGATCGCGCGCCGCGCGCGCATCGAGCACCTCGCCGCCGCGCTGGCGTCGCATTCCGACCACCCGGTGTCGCGCGCGATCGCCGCCGGGCTCGCGCCGAACAGCGTCGAGGCGCGCGGCTTCGTCGCGCTCGGCGGGCGCGGCGTCGAGGCCGAGGTCGAGGGCGCGCGCTACGTGCTCGGCAACCACCGCCTGATCGAAGAGCGCGGCCAGTGCTCGGCGGCGCTGGAGGTGCGGCTCGCGACGCACGAGCAAGCCGGCCGCACCGTGACGATGCTGGCCTCCGAGGAGCGCGTGCTGGCGCTGTTCGCGGTGGCCGATACGCTCAAGCCGCATGCGCGCGAGGCGGTGCAGGCCTTGCGCGCGCTCGGCATCGCACCGGTGCTGCTCAGTGGCGACAACCAGGCCACCGCGAGCGCGATCGCCGCCGAGGCCGGCATCGCCGACGCGCGCGGCAACCTGCTGCCGCAGGACAAGCTGGATGCGATCGAGGCGCTGCAAAAGGAGCACGGCCCGACCGCGATGAGCGGCGACGGCATCAACGACGCGCCGGCGCTGGCGCGCGCCGACATCGGCATCGCGATGGGCGCGGCCGGCACCGACATCGCGATGGAGGCGGCCGACATCGTCGTGATGAACGACGACCTGCGCCGCATCGCCGAGACGGTGACGCTCTCGCGCGCCACGCACGCGGTGCTGTGGCAGAACATCGTGCTGGCGCTGGGCATCAAGGGCGTCTTCCTGCTGCTCGCCGTGGCCGGCAGCGCGACGATGTGGATGGCGGTGTTCGCCGACATGGGCGCGAGCCTGCTGGTGGTGGCCAATGGTTTGCGGCTGCTGCGAAAGGGCGGCCGCGATTGAGGCTTCGCCGGCGCGCGCATCATGCGTGTATCGACGCGGAGGCCACCATGACGCAGACACGTACCGAACACGACAGCTTCGGCCCCATCGACGTGCCGGCCGATCGCCTGTGGGGCGCGCAGACGCAGCGCTCGTTGGAGCACTTCGACATCTCCGGCGAGCGCATGCCGCGCGAGCTGCTGCGCGCGCTGGCGCAGGTGAAGGGCGCGGCTGCCGAGGTCAACGCCGCGCTCGGTACGCTCGATACCGCCAAGGCCGACGCGATCCGCCGCGCGGCGCGCGAGGTGCTCGACGGCCGGCACGACGAGCAGTTCCCGCTCGTCGTGTGGCAGACCGGCTCGGGCACGCAGAGCAACATGAACATGAACGAGGTGCTGGCCAACCGCGCTTCGCAGCTGCTCGGCGGGCCCATCGGGCCGCAGCGGCTGGTGCATCCGAACGACGAGGTGAACCGCGGGCAATCCTCGAACGACGTGTTCCCGACCGCGATGAACGTCGCCGCCGTGCTCGCGCTCGAAAGCGCGCTGCTGCCGGCGCTGGACGCGCTGCACGCGACGCTCGCGGCCAAGGCGGGCGAGTTCGCTTCCATCGTCAAGATCGGCCGCACGCATCTGCAGGACGCCACGCCGCTGACGCTCGGCCAGGAAGTCTCCGGCTGGGCCGCGCAGCTCGCGCATGCGCGCCGCCACGTCGAGGCCGCGCTGCCGCATCTGCGCGAGCTGGCGATCGGCGGCACCGCGGTGGGCACCGGGCTGAACGCGCATCCCGAGTTCGGCGCGCGCATGGCCGAAGCGCTGTCGCGCGAGTGCGGCACGCGCTTCGTCAGTGCGCCCAACAAATTCGAGGCGCTGGCCGCGCACGACGCGATCGTGCAGGCGCACGGCGCCTTGAAGGGCCTGGCCGCCGCGCTGACCAAGATCGCCAACGACGTGCGCTGGCTCGCCAGCGGCCCGCGCGCCGGCCTGGGCGAGCTGCGCATCCCGGAGAACGAGCCGGGCAGCTCGATCATGCCGGGCAAGGTCAACCCGACGCAGTGCGAGGCGCTGACGATGGCCTGCTGCCAGGTGCTGGGCAACGACGTGACGATCGCCGTCGCCGGCGCCTCGGGCGCCTTCGAGCTGAACGTCTACAAGCCGGTGATCGCCAACGCGATGCTGCAAAGCGTGCGCCTGCTCGCCGACGGCATGCGCAGCTTCGATGCGCATTGCGCGCGCGGCATCGAGCCCGACGAGGCTCGCATCGCCGAGCTGGTGCAGCGCTCGCTGATGCTGGTGACGGCGCTGAACCCGCACATCGGCTACGACAAGGCCGCCGAGATCGCCAAGCGCGCGCACCGCGAGGGCATTTCGCTGCGCGAGGCGGCGATCGCCTCGGGGCACCTCACGGGCGGGCAGTTCGATGCGTGGGTGCGGGCGGAGCGGATGGTGGGCGGAGGGCTCCCCTAGCCAGAGGCCGTCCCACGCAGGGCCCCGGTCTCGTCGCGAAGATGTTCATCGACGCTACTTCATGACAAGCGCGCAGCAGAGGACGAGCACCGCGAGCCAAAGCGTCTCGGCAACCAGCAGCACCATGGGCCGCCAGCCCGCGCGCGCCAGCTGCATGAAGGAGGTCTTCATGCCCAGCGCGGCGATGGCGACGACCAGGCATGCGCGCGAGACGAGGTTCAGGGAGTCCTGAACTGGCTGCGCGATGAACCCCAGCGAGTTCACCGCCACCATCACGATGAAAAGCCAAAGGAACCACGGGACGAGCGCCTGGTGCCCTCTGTCCGACGTCTCGGAGGCGGGGTCGCTTGCCTCACGGGAGCGCTTGAACGCCGCGGAGACGGCAACCACGACGACGGTCAGCATCGCGACGCGGAAGAGCTTGACGACAGTTGCGATATCACCCGTGTGCGGGTCGATCGTGTAGCCCGCGCCGACCACCTGCGCCACGTCGTGAATGGTTCCTCCGAGGAAGAGGCCGGCCAGCTCGAGTGGCAGGTGAAGCAGCTTGGCAACCAGCGGATAGACGACCATGGCGATGGTCGAAAGAACGGTCACCGTGACCACGACCATCAACGTGAATCGGTCGCTCTCCTTGTCTCGCGGGAGAACGGCGGAGATCGCAAGAGCGGCCGATGCGCCGCAGATGGCAACCGCGCCGCCGGAAAGAACAGATTGCGGCTTTGTCATCCCCAGCCGGCGTCCGAACACCAGTGCCATGCCGATGGTTGATGCCACTCCAAGAATCACAACCGCGGCGGTGGTCCATCCGAGGCCTGCGATCTGTGCTGCGGTGATCCGCGCGCCGAGCAATCCGACGCCCAGGCGCAAGAGCGTGCGGGAGCAGAACTCGATGCCGGGCTTGCTCTTCGCTTCTCCGCTCAGATGGTTGAGCGCGACGCCGAAGAACAGGGCATAGAGCAACTGCGGCCCTCCATGCACCGTGGAGACAAATGTCGCTGCCATGGCCAGGAGCGCGGCCAGGAAGAATCCGTGCCATAGCCGCGGCAAGCGCCTTGCGCCGCTGTCGAAGCGTATGGCAAGGCCTGTAGAAGAGTGGGTGCCAGTCATTCTTCGGAATCGTAGAGACCTCTTGCTGATCTAAAAAGCACGAAGTATCTATTGTTGTGAGCTGAAAATCAGATCATTGGGGAATCGCTGATCGTGCCGGCCTGCGTCGCGTCGTTGACGTTGGCCGGCGCGGCGATCACCGAATGGACGAGTCCGGGCTCGGCATCCACGCTCGCTCAGGTGCGCCCGAGCCATCGGCGATCACGGGGGTGACGCTCGCGGTCGATTGCGGCGGGCTCTGCGGGTCGCGCCGGGGCGCGTTCCCGCCCTTGCCGACTGCGGCCTAAATGTGCTGCTTCAGCGGCACGGCGGCATCGCAGGCCAGCGCCGGCGCCGGGCTCTTGCCGGCTTCGAGCAGCTTGCGCGCGGCCATGTGGTCGAGCGGGGCGTTGACGCTCTCGACGCACATCAGCCGCTCGCCTGCGTAGTGCAGGATCGAGAAGCTCGCCGGCGTGGCGCCGGGGCGCCGGTGGCGCGTGCCCTCGGGCGGCATCAGGCCGGCCATCTGCAGGCGCATCGAACCCTGCTCCGACCAGAACCACGGCAGTGCGCGGTACGAGTCGCTCGCACCCTGGATCGTCGCCAGCGCGGTGCGCGCCTGGTCGTTGGCGTTCTGCACCGATTCGAGCCGCAGGCGGCGCGCACCGCCGTGTTCGGGGAAGGCGGCGCAGTCGCCGATCGCGAGGATGGCGGGGTCGGAGGTGCGCAGCGAGGCGTCGACGACGATGCCGTTGTTGCACTCCAGCCCGGCCGCTTGCGCGAGCTGCACGTCGGGCGCGGCGCCTATGCCCATCACCAGCAGCTCGACCGGCTCGCGCACACCGTCCACCGACAGCGCGGCGATGCGCTCGCCTTCGATCACGAAGTCGCCCACCGTCGCGCCGAGGCGGACGTCGATGCCATTGGCGCGATGCGTGGCCAGCACATGCTCGGCCAGCTCCGGCGACAGCGAGCGCTGCAGCAGGCGCGGCGCGGCTTCAAGCACCGCCACCGACTTGCCGAGCGCGTTGGCGGTCGCGGCGATTTCGAGCCCGATGAAGCCGCCGCCCAGCACGGTCACGCGCGATGCCGCCGTGAGCAGATCGCGCAGCCGCAGCGCATCGGCCGCGCTGCGCAGCACGGCGACGTTGGCCAGCCCCGCCGGCAGCCCCGGCAGCGTGCGCGCCGTCGCGCCGGTGGCGAGCACCAGCCATTCGTAGGGCAGCACGGCGCCGGAGCGCAGCGTCAGCGTGCGTGCCGCGCGGGCTATCGAATGCGCCGCATCGCCGCGATGCAGCGTGACACCGGCCTCGGCGAACCAGCCCTCGCCGCGATGCAGCTGCAGCGCCTCGGCCGGGTTCTTCAGAAAGGCCTTGGACAGCGGCGGCCGCTGGTAGGGCAGCTCGCTCTCGGCGCACACGAGGTGCGTGCGCGCCGCGAGGCCGGCGGCCGCGAGCGCGTTGGCGAGCGCCGCACCGGCATGGCCGCCGCCGACGATCACGATCCTGTCCTGCCGTGCTTCACTCATTCTCGTTCTCCGCCGCGGCGCGCGTGCGGCGCCGTTTCGCCTTCGGGAAACGCTGCGCCACGTAGCGCGCCGTGGCCGTCTCCACCGCCGGCAGGTTCTCGTGCAGGCGCTTGAGCAGGCCGATCAGCGTCTCGACTTCGTCGGGGTTCAGCACCGACAGGAAGGCGCGCTCGCGCTCCAGCGCGATGCCGAGGATCTGGTCGTGCAGCGCGCGGCCCTTCTTCGTCAGCGTGGCGATGCGCAGCCGCCCGTCCTCGGCGTCCAGCGCCATCGTGATCAGGCCCTTGGCGTGCATGCTCTTGAAGCAGCGGCTCACCGAGGCCTTGTCCATGCCGATCACGCGCGACACCTGCTGCGCCGAGATCGAGCCGTGGATCGCCAGCAGCACCAGGCAGCGCCAGGTCTCGATGCCGACGTCGAAGGCCGCCAGGTAGTTCTGCGAGGCGCCGCGCGAGAGCTTGTTGGCGATCCAGGTCAGGAAGGCCGGGACGTAGCGTTCGAGGTCGACGTTGCGCGAAGCCATCGCGCTATTGTTGCCGGTCCGGAATGTGCACGACCAGGCCTTGCAGCGCCGCCGTCAATTTGAGCTGGCACGACAGCCGGCTGGTCGGCCGGCGCTCGGCGGCCGTGCACTCCAGCATCTCGAGCTCGTTGGCCAGCGGCGCGGGCAGCTTGTCGGCCCAGGCTTCGTCGACGTAGACGTGGCAGGTGGCGCACATCGCCGAGCCGCCGCACTCGGCGACGATGCCGGGCACGCCGGCGCCGGTGGCCGCGGCCATGACGCTGACGCCCTCGGGCGCTTCCAGGCCGCGCTCGCCGCCGTCGGCGAGGATGAAGGTGATGTCGGGCATGGCGGGGTCTCGTTCAGGCAGGAATCAATCGCAGGGGCAGCGTGTCGAGCGCACGCAGCGTGTTGTTCAGGCGCCGGGTGTGCGGCCCGGCGACTTCGATGCGCTTGACGCGCTTGGCCAGCGCCGTCAGCACCACCTCGCCTTCGAGCCGCGCCACCGCCTGGCCCACGCAGCCGTGGATGCCGGCGCCGAAGGCCACGTGGCCGCTCGGGCGGCGCTCGATATCGTAGCGGTCCGGGTTCGGCCACTTGCGCGGGTCGCGGTTGGCGGCGGCCAGCATGCACAGCACCTTGGTGTTCGCGGCCAGCGGCACGCCGGCGATCTCGCAGTCGCGCGCGGCGGTGCGGTAGAAGGTCTGCGCGGTCGATTCCCAGCGCAGGCCTTCTTCGAAGGCCGGGCGCGCCAGCGTAGGGTCGGCGTGCAGCTTGGCGTACTGCTCGGGGTGGTGGGCCAGCGCGTACAGCACGTTGCCGATGCCGTTGATGGTGGTGTCCACGCCGGCCGAGAGAAAGCTGCGCACCAGCATCGGCGCCTGCTCGTGCGTGATCTCGCCGGCGTCGGCGGCCTGCCAGATCTGGTCGCCGAAGCCGCCGGGGCGCAGATGCTCGCGCCGGCAGTGTTCCATGATCCAGCCGGTCACCGCCTCGACGCGCTGCGTAGCGCGCGCCAGCAGCTCGTTGCGCGGGCCCATCGAGTTGAACACCATGTCGCCGTAGACCAGCAGGTTCTCGCGGCCGTCTTCCTCGACGCCCACCGCGTCGGGGAACACCTTCAGCGGATAAAGCTGCGCGAGGTCGTGGATGCCGCAGATCGTTCCCTTGTCGACGCAGCGATCGAGCAGCGCCTCGGCCTCGGCGGTGAAGGTGGCGCGGATCTGCATGACCGCCTTCGGACTGAGGATGCGCGAGAGCACCGCGCGTGTCTGCGTGTGCAGCGGCGGGTCGGCTTCGAGGATCAGGCTCTTGGGGCGGAAGGGTTTTTCGAGGTTGAAGTTCGTCAGCCCCACGCCGGCGCCGGAGATGAAGGTGGCATGGTCGTTGAACACCGCATGCACCTGCTCGTGGCGCGCGCAGGCCACCACGCCGGGGTAGGGCGTGAGCCTGACCACCGGGCCGGCTTCGCGCAGCCGCTCATGCATCGGGTAAGGGTCGATCAGGTTCTCGCTGGAATAGGGGTCGATGTCCAGTTCGGCGATCGCTGCGGTTTCGTTCATGCGTTGTCTCCGGTTGTCTTCAATGCACGGCCATGCCGACAAGGCGTTCGAGCGCTGCTGCGTCTTCGCGCAGCGCGGCGGCGCTGTCTTCGTGCACCAGCGCGCCGCGCTCCAGCACCAGCGCCCGGTCGGCGTAGCCGAGCGCCTCCTGCACCTGCTGCTCGACGATCACGACGGTGATGCCGCGCTCGCGGGCGAGAAGCGCGAACGCGGCCAGCAGCTCCTGGCGGATCAGCGGCGCCAGGCCTTCGAGCGGCTCGTCGAGCAGCAGCAGGCGCGGCTGGCCCAGCAGCGCGCGCGCCACCGACAGCATCTGCTGCTCGCCGCCGGAGAGCTGCGCGCCGCCATTGCGGCGCCGCTCGGCCAGGCGCGGGAAGAGGGCGTAGGCCTCATCGAGTGCGCCGCGCGGCCGGCGCTTCAGGCCGGCGACCAGGTTCTCCTCGACCGTCAGCGAGGGGAAGATGTCGCGCGTCTGCGGCACCAGCCCGAGGCCGCGCGCGGCGCGCTGGTGCGGCGCCAGGCCGGCGAGGTCTTCGCCGTCGAAGACGATGCGGCCGCGCGTCAGTTGCGCGAGGCCCATGATGGCGGCCAGCGTGGTGGTCTTGCCGACGCCGTTGCGGCCGATCAGCGCAAGCTTCTCGCGCGGCGCGACCGTGAAGCTCAGGCCGTTGAGCACGGTGATCGGGCCGTAGCCGGCGACGACGTCGTGCAGTTCCAGCAATGCCATGTCAGTGCCTCACCCGCCACCCGTTCGCCCTGAGCAGGGGACCGAGCTTGACGAGGGCCTCGTGTCGAAGGGGCACCGAGGTTCGCGAATGGGCTTCGACAGGCTCAGCCCGAACGGGATCGTGGTGGGGTGCATCTCAATGCCCCAGGTAAGCCGCGCGCACGCGCGCATCGTTGCGGATCGCCTCGGGCGTGCCGTCGGCGATCACCGCGCCTTCGGCGAGCACGACGATGCGCCTGGCGAAGCGGAACACCAGGTCCATGTCGTGTTCGATGATCAGCACGGCGAGGTCCTTCGGCAACGCATCCAGCGCGGCGAGCAGGCGCGCGCCTTCGCCTTGCGGCACGCCGGCCATCGGCTCGTCGAGCAGCAGTACTTTCGGCCGCAGCGCGAGGGCCAGCGCCATCTCCACCAGGCGCTGCTCGCCGTAGGCCAGGCGCTCGGTGGGCCAGCCGGCGTGTTCGCCCAGGCCGAGGTCGCGCAGCAGCGCGCGCGCTTCGGTGGCCAGCGCCGGGTAGGCGTCGATCGAACGCCAGAAACTCTTCGTCAGCCCCTCGCGCTCGAAGAGGGCCAGCTCCACCTGCCGCTGCACCGGCAGATGCGGCGCCAGCGTGGTGATCTGGAAGGTGCGCGCCAGGCCGGCGCGCACGCGCTGCGCCTGCGAGCGGCGTGTCACGTCCTCGCCGTTCAGCCAGACGCTGCCCGCGCTCGGCGCGACGGTGCCGCTGAGCTGGTTGACCAGCGTGGTCTTGCCGGCGCCGTTCGGGCCGATCAGCGCGAGGCGGTCGCCGGCGTGCAGCTTCAGCGACACGCCGCGCGTGACGTGCAGGCCGCCGTAGCGTTTGTCGAGATCGCGGGTTTCGAGCAGGACCGCGCTCATGCCTTCGCTCCCAGCCGCCCACGCAGCCAGCCCCAGGCCCGGGCCGGCGGCACCAGCACCACCGCCATCAGCGCGGCGCCGATCACGAACAGCCAGTGGTACGGGTTGATCGACGCGGCGGTGTGGTGCAGCAGCGTGAAGACGACCGCGCCGACCAGCGCGCCATGTAGCCGCCCGGCGCCGCCGAGGATCAGCATCACCAGCGCCTCGGCCGAGAGCGCGAACGACAGGCTGTCGAGCGCGACGATCGCATTGGTCTGCGCCGAGAGCGCGCCCGCCGCGCCGGCCAGCGCGCCGGCGAAGCCGTACATCGCCAGCAGCCGCGCGCGCACCGGCGTGCCCAGCGCGGCCATGCGCGCGCGGTTCTCGTGGATGCCGCGCACCGCCAGGCCGAAGGGCGAGTCGACGATGCGCCGCGCGGCGTAGTAGCCGAGCGCGAGCACCGCGAGCGCGTACAGCGCGGCGGTGCGGCCTTCGAGGTCGAAGGCGAAGCGGCCGAACAGCGGCTCGACCGTGAAGCCGCTCAGGCCGTCGTCGCCGCCGGTCCAGTCGCGCGCCTTCTGCGCCAGGCCGGCGGCGATCTGAGCCACCGCGACGGTCAGCATCAGGAAGGTGAAGCCGTGGTAGCGCAGCAGGAAGGCGCCCGAGACCAGCGCCAGCAGCGCGCCCGCGCCCACGCCCACCGCGAGGCCGAGCAGCGGATCGCCGTGCACGCGCAGCGCGAAGATGCCGGCCGCGTAGGCGCCGGCGCCGAACAGCGCGGCGTGGCCCAGCGTCGCCAGCCCGGCAACGCCGACGACGAGGTCGAGCGAGAGCACGAACAGCGCGGTGATCGTGATGCGCGTCAGCAGGCCGAGCTGCTCGGGCAGCAGCCACCAGGCGGCGAGGCCGAGCGCGAAAGCGATCAGCGGCGCGCGCCAGGCCGGCGCCACGCGCGGCGCCTGTGAATCGGCGGACGTGTTCATCGCTTCAACAAGCCGTTCGGACGCCACGCCAGCAGCAGCGCCATCGCGATGAAGAAGAACAGGCTGCCCCAGTCGGACGCGAGGTATTTGCTCGCCGTCTCGACGATGCCCAGCGCCACCGCCGCCAGCAGCGAGCCCGCCAGGCTGCCCATGCCGCCGACCGCGACCACCACCAGCACCAGCACGAGGTATTTCAGCGCGTAGTAGGGCTCCAGCGGCATCAGCTCGGCGCCGAGCACGCCGCCGAGCGCGGCCAGCGCGGCGCCGGCGGCGAAGCTCATGCACTGCACGGTGCGGATCGGGATGCCCAGCGTCGCCGCGGTGTCGGGGTGGTCGACCGCGGCGCGCAGCCACACGCCGAAGCGTGTGCGCGCCACCGTCCAGGCCGCGCCCGCCGCGACCAGCAGGCCCGCGACGATCACCAGCAGCCGCTGCGCCGGCAGCGTGCGAAAGCCGAGGTCGACCGACTGCGCGATCGCCGGCGGCAGCACGATCAGCTGCACCTGCGGCCCGGCCAGCGCGTTGGTCAGCGCGATCAGGAAGAAGGCCAGGCCGATCGTGAACAGCACCTGCTCCAGCTCGCTGCGGCGGTAGAGGTGGCGCAGCACCAGCGCTTCGAGCAGCGCGCCGAGCGCGGCCGTGATCACCAGCGCCGCCGGCAGCGCGAGCCAGAAGCTCCACTGCGCCTCGCGCGTCAGCAGCGCCGCCGCGTAGCCGCCGATCATCGCGAAGGCGCCGTGCGCGAGGTTCACGAAGCGCATCAGCCCGAGCGTGACCGTCAGCCCCACGGCGATGATGAACAGCACCATGCCGTAGGCCAGGCCGTCGATCGCCACGTTGGCGAGCAGCTGCATCGCGGGCTTACTTGTCGAGGCCGTGGTCGCCTTGCGGCCCGAAGCTCTGCACTTCCTTGTTGACGAGCTGGCCGCCGGCCTTCTCCACCGTGCGCAGGTAGACGTTCTGCACGATGTGGCGCGTCTTCGGGTCGATGCGCACCGGCCCGCGCGGGCTCTCCCATTGCAGCGAGCGCGCGGCGGCGAGCGCCTTCAGGCCGTCCTTCTGGCCGCCGGTCGCCTTGATCATCTCGTGGATCACGTGCATGCCGTCCCACGCGCCCACCGAGGCGTAGTTGGCGATGGCGTTCGCGTCCTTCTTCTTCAGCGCCGCGACGAAGGCCTTGTTGGCCGGCGAATCGTGCGCCGCCGAGTAGTGGAAGGCGGTGGTCAGGCCGAGCGCCGAATCGCCGAACTTCTGCAGGTCGAACTCGTCCATCTCGGCCGTGCCGAGGAAGCGGATGCCGGCCTTGGCCAGCCCGTTTTCGTTGTAGGCCTTGACGAAGCCGAGGTTCGGCGGGCCGCCGGGCAGGAAGGTGTAGACCGCCTGCGCGCCGCTGGCCTTGATGCGCTGCACGAAGGGCGCGAAGTCGGTGGTGGCCATCGGCATGCGGATGCTCTCGACCACCGTGCCGCCCTGCTTGGTGAACTCGCTCTTCCAGGCCGTTTCGGCGTCGATGCCGGGGCCGTAGTCGGTCACCGCGGTGACGACCTTCTTGATGTCGTTCTTCGCCGCCCACTGCGCCAGCGGCACGGTCACCTGCCACAGCGTGTAGCTGGTGCGCAGGAAGAACTCGCTCTTGTCGGTGATCGCCGAGGTGGCGGCGTTGAAGATCACCGTGGGCGTCTGCGACTGCTGGATCAGCGGCGCCACCGCGAAGGCGTTGGGCGTGAAGACGAAGCCGCCGAGGTAGTCGACCTTGTCCTTGACGATCAGCTCCTGCACCAGCGTCTTGGTCTGGCCCGGGTTGGGGCCGCCGGTGTCGCGGTAGATCAGCTCCACGTCCTTGCCGGCGAGCTTGCCGCCCTGCGACGCGATGTAGGCCTCGGCGCCGTTCTTGAACAGCGTGCCGTAGTGGGCGAACGGGCCCGAGAACGGGCCGACGATGCCGACCTTGACGGTCTGCGCCGCGGCGCCGGCGGCGCTGAAGGCGAGGGTGGCGGCGGTCAGCGCGGCGGCGCCGCAGCGGGTGCACGAACTCATCGTCCTGTCTCCGTGTGTTGGTGTTGATCTGGCGCAATGGTCGGCGCAAAAGGTTGGTATGTCAACCAATTGGTATATCAACTTCAGATAGCTGATATGCGCGCCGGGCGCGAACGCCTCGAAGATCTCAGGGCTCCGTCGCCCGCAACTCGTCGTGCAGCCAGTCCACCAGCTTCACCACGTCCGGCCGCCGGCTCAGATGCGGCGCGAGCCAGATCGCCAGCCGGTTCGGCCCGCGCACGAAGCCCAGCGGCGCCACCAGCGTGCCGCTGGCGAGGTCGTCGCGCACCAGCATGCGCGGCACGTTGGCCAGGCCCAGGCCGCAGCGCGCGCCCTGGATCAGCAGGTAGAAGTGGTCGAAGGCTTCGTCGACGCGCAGCTCGGTGCCCTCCGCCAGCGCCGCGCAGCGTGCCCAGTCGGCCCAGGCGCTGGGGCGCGTGCGCGACACCATCAATCGTGCGCGCGCCAGGTCGGCCACGCTGGCGATGCGCAGCTGGCGCAGGTAGTCGGGCGAGCACACCGGGCCGATCCATTCGCTCGCCACGTCGTGGCGCAGCGCGTCCTTCGGCGCTTCGATCGAGGACAGCCGGATCGCCACGCTGACGTTGTCGCGCGCGAAGTCCAGCGGGCCGGAGCTCATGTTGAAGCGCAGCGCGACCTCGGGGTGCGCCTCCTCGAAGCGCGCCAGCCGCGGGATCAGCCAGTACATCATGATCGACTCGGAGCACGACAGCGTCAGCGGCCCGGGCTCGAGCTGCTCGATGCTGGCCTGGATCAGCGCGAAGGCCTTCGAGAGCCCGTCGGCCAGGCGCTGCCCTTCGGCGGTGGGCAGCGCGCCGTGCGCGCCGCGTGTCAGCAGCGCGAGGCCGAGCGTGTCTTCCAGCATGCGCACGTGGCGGCTCACCGCGCCGTGCGTCACCGCCAGCTCGTCGGCCGCGGCGCTGAAGCTGCGCAGCCGCGCGGTGGCCTCGAAGGCGCGCAGCGCGTTCAGCGACAGGCGGGGGGTGGTGCTCATCGTGGACCTCGGGTTGACCCGCATGCGATGTGAGTAGAACTCACAGCATGGCGAAATCATATCGTTTGCCGCCATAGGAAGACGTGCCTATTCTTCGCCCCGAAGTCTGCATGAAGCTCACAAGCCCGATGTCCCGCCCCACCCCCCGCGCCGAGTTCAGCGCGCGCTATCTGGTCGAAAGCTCGGTCGCCTCCGAGAAGGTCGCGCAGGTGATCGCCGGCGAGCAGTCGAGCGGCACCTTCCTGGCGCTGCCGGGCGAGAGCGATGAACTGAAGGAGCGCTCGCGCGCCCGCGTCGTCGCCATCGAGCCGCTCGCGCCCGCGCTTGCGCCCGCGCTGCCCAGCGCCTTCGTCGAGCGCCATGCGCACGGCGGCGTGTTCCACCGCGCCGAGATCGAAATCGCCTTTCCGGTCGACAACGTCGGCGCCAACCTGCCCAGCCTGCTCGCCACCGTGGCGGGCAACCTGTTCGAGCTGGGCGAGGTGACGGGCCTGCGCCTGCTCGACATCGAACTCTCGCCCGACTACGCCGCGCGCTTCGCCGGCCCGGCCTTCGGCATCCCCGGCACGCGGCGTCTCGCCGGCGTGCAGGGCCGGCCGCTGATCGGCACCATCGTCAAGCCGAGCATCGGCCTGACGCCGGCGCAGACCGCAGAGCTGGTCGACAGCCTGTGCGCCGCCGGCATCGACTTCGTCAAGGACGACGAGCTGATCGCCGACCCGCCCTATGCGCCCTTCGACGAACGCCTGCGCGCGGTGATGCCGGTGCTGCACCGCCATGCCGACCGCCTCGGCCGCATGCCGATGTACGCGATCAACATCTCCGGCTCGGTCGACGAGATGCTGCGCCGCCACGACGCGGTGCTGGCCGCCGGCGGCAGCTGCGTGATGGTGAGCGTCAACTGGGCCGGCTTCGCCGCGGTGGAGCACCTGCGCCGCCATGCGCAGCTGCCGATTCACGGCCACCGCAACGGCTGGGGCGCGTTCACGCGCCACGCGGCGCTGGGCTTCTCGTTCACCGCCTACCAGAAGCTGTGGCGGCTGGCCGGCGTGGACCACCTGCACGTCAACGGCATCCGCAGCAAGTTCTGGGAGGCCGACGAGTCGGTGATCGCCTCGGCGCGCGCCTGCCTCGCGCCCTGGGCCGGCTTGCAGCCGCTGATGCCGGTGTTCTCGTCGGGCCAGTGGGCCGGCCAGGCCCCCGATCTCTACGCGGCGCTGGGCAGCACCGACCTGATGCACCTGGCCGGCGGCGGCATCATCGGCCACCCCGACGGCATCGCCGCCGGCGTGGCCAGCATGCGCGAAGGCTGGGAAGCCGCGGTGGCCGGCACCGGGCTGGACACGTATGCCGAATCGCACGCGGCGCTGCGGCGCGCGCTGGTGCACTTCGGCACGCTGTAGCGCGTGGGGCGACGACGACCATGCTGAAGCTGGCCTTCTACGGCGACGACTTCACCGGCTCCACCGACGCGCTCGAGGTGCTGGCCTTCGCCGGCCTGAACTGCGCGCTGTTTCTCAACGTGCCCGATGCGGCCACGCTGCGCGAACTGGGGCCGTTCGACGCCATCGGCGTGGCCGGCGCGAGCCGCGCGATGTCGCCCGCCGAGATGGACGAACAGCTCGCGCCGGTGCTCGCCGCGATGGCGCAGCTGAGCGTGCCGCTGGTGCACTACAAGGTCTGCTCGACCTTCGACAGCTCGCCGGCCATCGGCAGCATCGGCCGCGTGATGGAGCTGTCGCGCGCGGCCTTCGGCGCGGGCGCGATTCCGGTCGTCGCCGCGACGCCGGCGCTGGGCCGCTACGGCCTGTTCGGCAATTTGTTCGCGCGCTCGGGCACCGACGGCCGCGTGCACCGCATCGACCGCCATCCGATCATGAGCGTGCACCCGGTGACGCCGATGCACGAGGCCGACCTGGCGCGCCACCTGGCCGCGCAGATGCGGGCGCCGCTGCCGTTCGCCAACTTCACGCTGCCGATGTTCGAGCTGGAGCGTGCGGCGATGGACGCCGAGCTGCAACGCGCCGTCGAGGCCGCCACGCCGGCCGGCGCCGTGCTGTTCGATGGCGCGACGGCGGCTCATCTCACCGCCACCGGCCGCCTGCTGGAATCGCTGACGCAGGGCCGCGACAAGCCGCTCTTCTGCATCGGCGGTTCGGGCCTCGAATACGCGCTGACGCAGTGGTGGCGCGAGGCCGGCACGCTGCCGGCGGCGAGCGCGGCGATGGACAGCTTCGATGCCGTGCCGCAGGTGCTGGCCGTCTCGGGCAGCGCCTCGCCGCTGAGCGCCTTGCAGATCGACGCCGCGCTCGCCGCCGGCTTCGCCGAGCTGCCGGTGGATGCCGCCGCACTGGTGGCCGGGCGCGATGCCGAAGGTGAACTCGCGCGCCTCGCCGAGCAGGCGCTGCAAGCGCTGCGCAGCGGCCGCAGCGTGATGCTGCACACCGCGCGCGGCCCGCAGGATTTGCGCATCGCCGCGATGCTCGATGCGCTGGCCGTGCAGGGCATGAGCCGCGAGCAGGCCCGCCACGAAGGCGGCCGCCGCCTCGGCGAGCGCCTCGGCGCGCTGGTCGACGCGCTGCTGCGCGCGCACCCGCTGCGGCGCCTGCTGCTGTCCGGCGGCGACACCTCCAGCCAGATCACGCAGCGCCTCGCACCCGATGCGCTGCGCGTCGCCGCGCGCCTCGCGCCCGGCGCGCCGCTGTGCCGCTCGATCGCGCGCGCGCCGCATTTGAAAGACCTCGAGATCGCCTTGAAGGGCGGCCAGATGGGGCAACCCGACTACTTCGTCAAGGCGCTGCACGGCACGCGCCGAGACCTCTTCATCCCGCTTTGACCAAGGAGACATGACATGACGTCGTTGCCGAACCGCCGCCGCGCCCTGCTGCAAGGCGCCACCCTGCTGGCCGCGCCCGCGCTCGTGCTGCCGCGCTACGCGCGCGCGGCCGAGTTCACCTACAAGTTCGGCTCCAACGTGCCGGCCACGCACCCGCTGAACGTGCGCGCGATGGAAGCCTGCGAGCGCATCCTGAAGGAGACCAACGGGCAGGTGCAGATCAACGTCTTCCCGAACAACCAGCTCGGCAACGATGCCGACATGCTCTCGCAGCTGCGTGCCGGCGGGCTGGAGTTCTTCACGATCTCGGGCGTCAACGTGCTCTCGCAGCTGGTGCCGATCGCCTCGATGTGGGGCCTGGGCTTCGCCTGGGCGAACGACGACGCGGTGCATAAGGCGCTCGACGGCGAGCTGGGCAGGTTCCTGCGCGCGCAGTTCCCCAAGGTCGGGCTGATGGCCTTCGACACGGTGTGGAGCTCGGGCTTCCGCCAGATGACCAACAGCGTGCGGCCGATCACCTCGCCCGACGATCTGAAGGGCCTGAAGATGCGCGTGCCGGTGAGCCCGCTGTGGACTTCGCTGTTCAAGCACCTGGGCGCCGCGCCGGCCTCGATCAACTTCGCCGAGACCTACTCGTCGCTGCAGACCAAGGTGGTCGACGGGCAGGAGAACCCGCTGGCGATCATCTCGATCGCCAAGCTCTACGAGGTGCAGAAGTACTGCTCGATGACCAACCACATGTGGGACGGCTGGTGGTGCATGACCAACCAGAAGCTGTGGGAGCGCATGCCGGAGAAGGCGCGCCCGATCATCGCCAAGCACTTCAACCAGGCCGCGCTCGACATGCGCGCCGACGGCGCGAAGCTGAACGCCTCGCTGCGCCCCGAACTCTCCGCCAAGGGCCTGGCCTTCAACGACCCCAAGCTCGACGCCTTCCGTCAGAAGCTGATCGCCTCGGGCTTCTACGCCGAGTGGAAGCAGAAGTACGGCGACGAAGCCTGGGCGCTGCTGGAAAAGCACACCGGCAAGCTGGGCTGAAGCCATGCACGCCGCAACGCTTGACAACGACGAGCTGCCGCGCGGCGCGGCGGCCGAATGGGCGGGGCGCGCGCACGCTGCGCTCGGCCGGCTGCTCGGCGTGCCGGTGGCGCTGCTGGTGGCCGCCGAGATCGTGGTGCTGCTGGCCGGCGTGGTGGCGCGCTACGTGTTCCACCACCCGCTGATCTGGTCCGACGAGGTCGCCTCCATCCTGTTCCTGTGGCTGGCGATGCTGGGCTCGGCCGTGGCCTTCCAGCGCGGCGAGCACATGCGCATGACGGCGGTGGTGGGCAAGCTGTCGCCTTCGCGGCGCGCCTTCCTCGACGTGCTCGCCACCGCGGCGGCGCTCGCCTTTCTCGCGCTGATCCTGCCGCATGCCTGGGAGTACGCGGTCGAGGAAGCGATGATGCGCACGCCGGCGCTGGACATCCAGAACTCCTGGCGCGTCGCCGCGATGGCCGCGGGCTTCGGCGCGATGGCGCTGCTCGCGGTGCTACGCCTCGCGCAGGTGGGGCGGCCGCGCCAGGTGCTGGCGGCGGTGGGCGTGGTGATCGCGCTGATCGCCGTGATGACGCTGCTGCAGCCGCTGTGGCGCCAGCTCGGCAACGGCAACCTGATCGTGTTCTTCGTCATCGTGGTCGCCGGCGCGGTGTTCGCCGGCGTGCCGATCGCCTTCGCCTTCGGGCTGGCGACGCTGGGCTACGTGATGCTGACCACCAGCACGCCGGTGCTGATCGTCGTCGGCCGCATGGACGAGGGTGTCAGCCACCTGATCCTGCTGTCGGTGCCGCTGTTCGTCTTCCTCGGCCAGCTGATCGAGATGACCGGCATGGCGCGCGCGATGGTGGCCTTTCTCGCCAGCCTGCTCGGCCATGTGCGCGGCGGTCTGCACTACGTGCTGGTCGGCGCGATGTACCTGGTGTCGGGCATCTCGGGCTCGAAGGCGGCCGACATGGCGGCCGTGGCGCCGGTGCTGTTCCCCGAGATGAAGCAGCGCGGCGCGAAGGAGGGCGACCTGGTCGCGCTGCTGTCGGCCACCGGCGCGCAGACCGAGACGATTCCGCCCTCGATCGTGCTGATCACGATCGGCTCGGTCACGGGCGTGTCGATCGCCGCGCTGTTCACCGGCGGCCTGCTGCCCGGCCTGGTGCTGGCGGCCACGCTGGTGGCGGTGGTGTGGTGGCGCTACCGCAACGAAGACCTCAGCGGCGTGCGCCGCGCCAGCCGCCGCGAGGTCGGCCGCGCCTTCGTGATCGCGGTGCCGGCCATCGCGCTGCCCTTCATCATCCGCGCCGCGGTGGTGGAGGGCGTGGCCACCGCCACCGAGGTCTCGACCATCGGCATCGCCTACGGCGTGCTCGCCGGCCTGCTGATCTACCGCCAGTTCGACTGGAAGCGCGTCTACCCGATGCTGGTGGACACCGCGAGCCTGTCCGGCTCGATCCTGCTGATCATCGGCGCGGCCACCGCGATGGCCTGGGGGCTGACGCAATCGGGTTTCTCGCGCTCGCTCAGCGAAGCGATGCGCGCGCTGCCGGGCGGCTCGGCCACCTTCATGGCGGTGTCGGTGCTGGCCTTCATCGTGCTGGGCAGCGTGCTCGAAGGCATCCCGGCGATCGTGCTGTTCGGCCCGCTGCTGTTCCCGATCGCGCGCGCGGTGGGCATCCACGAGGTGCACTACGCGATGGTGGTGATCCTGGCGATGGGCATCGGCCTGTTCGCGCCGCCGTTCGGCGTGGGCTACTACGCCGCCTGCGCGATCGGGCGCGTCAACCCCGACGAGGGCATACGGCCCATCGGCGCCTACATGCTGGCGCTGTTCATCGGCCTGGTGGTCGTCGCGCTGGTGCCGTGGATCTCGATCGGCTTCCTCTGAACCTTTTTCCTTCCTCTTCGACATGGCCAATACATCCGACACTCGCGTCGCCCTCGTCACCGGCGGCGCCAAGGGCATAGGCGCCGAGGTCTGCGCGCGCCTCGCGGCGGCCGGGCACACCGTGCTCGTCGCCGACCTCGACCTCGATGCCGCCTCCGCCACCGCGCGCCAGCTGAGCGACGCCGGCGGCCGCGCCGCTGCCGTCGCGCTCGACGTCGGCAGCCCGGACTCCATCGCCGCGCTGTTCGCGCAGGTCGAGCGCGAGTACGGCCGCTGCGACATCCTCGTCAACTGCGCCGGCATCGCGAAGGTGTTTCCCTTCCTCGACTTTCCGCTCGACAACTTCCTCGCGACGATGAACGTCAACGTCACCGGCACGCTGCTGTGCGCGCAGGCGGCGGCGCGGCTGATGGTGAAACGGCGCTGGGGCCGCATCGTCAACATCGCCTCGGTGGCCGGCATGCGCGCGGTGGGCTCGGGGCGCACCGCCTACGGCACCTCCAAGGGCGCGGTGATCGCGCTGACGCGTCAGATGGCGGTGGAGCTGGCCGAGCACGGCGTGACCGCCAACGCGGTGTCGCCCGGGCCGGTGGACACGCCGATGACGCAGGTGCTGCACACCGAGAAGTTCCGCCAGGAGTATTCGAAGGCGATCCCGATGAACCGCTACGGCAGCGTCGGCGAGATCGCCTCGGCGGTGATGTACCTGGTGTCGGAGGACGCGCGCTACGTCACCGGGATCTCGATGCCGGTGGACGGCGGCTTCCTCGCCTCGGGCGCGCGCGGGCTGTGAACGAATCGGGGAACACGGCATGCAACTGAAGGACAAGGTCGCGATCGTCACCGGCGGTGCTTCGCTGCGCGGCATCGGCTGGGCCGCCGCGAAGCGCTTCGCCGACGAAGGCGCGCGCGTCGTCATCCTCGATCTCGATGCGGAGGCCTCAGCGCGCGCCGCCGCGGCGATCGGCCCGCAGCACCTCGGCCTGGCCTGCGACGTGCGCGACGAGGCTGCCTGCCGGGCCGCGGTGCAGCGCGTGATCGACGCCTGCGGGCGCGTCGACATCCTGGTCAACAACGCCGGCGTGAGCCAGTCGCAGCGGCTGATGGACAGCACCCAGGCCGACTACGACCTGGTGATGGACGTCAGCGTGCGCGGCGCCTTCAACATGTCGCGCGCCGTCGTGCCGCACATGCGCACGCGCAAGAGCGGCGCGATCGTCTGCATGGGCTCGGTGGCGGCGCAGCGCGGCGGCGGCATCCTCGGCGGGCCGCACTACTCGGCCGCCAAGGGCGCGCTGCAGACACTCGCCAAGGCGATGGCGCGCGAACTCGCGCCGGACGGCATCCGCGCCAACGCGGTGGCACCCGGCATGGTCGACACCGAGCTGCTGGTCGGCAAGATCGACGAGGCCGGCAAGCGCCGCGTCGCCGAAGGCGTGCCGCTGGGGCGCCTCGCGACCGCGCAGGACATCGCCAACGCCTGCCTGTTCCTCGCGAGCGGGCAGTCGGCCTACATCACCGGTGTGATCCTCGACGTCAGCGGCGGGCTGCACATCCACTGAAGAAGGCCTCGATCGCCGCCGCGGCGGCGTCGGGCCGTTCGAGGTGCACGAAGTGGCCGGCGTCGGCCTGCACGCCGAGCTGCAGGTCGGTGAAGAACTCGCCGAGGCGGTCGGTCCACTCGACTTTCAGCACCGGGTCGTGCGCGCCCCACAGCACACGCGCCGGCAGCGCGATCGGCGTGGCCGCCGGTGCGCGGCCTTCGATCACCGCTAGGCGCGCCTCCCAGACGCTGCCGTACCAGTTGAAGCCGCCTTGCAGCCGGCCCGGCTGCAGGAAGTGATCGACCCAGCGCTCCAGCTCGGGCTCTATCCAGCCCTGCTGGTGCGACCAGTGCGAGAGGAAGTGGCGCAGGTAGATCCGGCAGGCCTCGCGCGACGAGCCCACCAGCGCGGCCGCCCAGGGCTGCTGGTGGAAGAACTGGTACCAGATCTCGCCGAGGTGGCCGGGCGCCGCCCAGCGCGCTCCGATGCCGGGGTAGGCGCAGTTGAAGAAGAACAGCCCCGCGAGCCGCTCCGGCGCGCGGCGCGCCAGCGCCTGCGCGACGAAGGAGCCCACGTCGTGCGCCACCACGCCGAAGCGCGGCCAGCCGAGCGCGTCGGCGAGTGCCAGCAGGTCCTCGGCATGGCGCTCCGGCCCCGCGTCGCGGGCGGGCGCGAGCACCGCCGGCGCCGTGTCGCCGAAGCCGCGCAGATCGGGCGCCACCAGCTCGAATCGGTGCGCGA
This sequence comes from Pseudomonadota bacterium, assembly GCA_029779845.1. Lineage (GTDB taxonomy): Bacteria > Pseudomonadota > Gammaproteobacteria > Burkholderiales > Burkholderiaceae_C > Piscinibacter. The sequence goes on from JAKOZT010000044.1 coordinate 23,958, forward strand.
GCCGGCTCATGACCGGACGCCACGCATGCGACCACTCCGGCCAGCCGTGCAGCAGCAGGAGGGGCACCGCAGCGCGGCCGGCCCGCAGGCCATGGACCTGCAGACCGGCGCCCGGGAGCCCGACTGAAAACGCGTCGATCGTGTGATTCATCTCCCGCAGTCTGCCGCAGCGCCGCGCTTCAGGCCGGCGTCTGCAGGTAGACCACCTGCGTCTCCATGTACTCGTACAGGCCGTGCTTGCCGTCGGCGCCGCCGATGCCGCTCTTGCGCCGCCCGGCGTGGAAGCCCTGCATCGCCTCGAAGTGCTCGCGGTTGATGTAGGTCTCGCCGAAGCGCAGCTCGCGCGCCGCCTTCATCGCGGCGTTCAGGTTCTGCGTGAACACCGAGGAGGTCAGCCCGTACTCGGAGTCGTTGGCCAGCGCCAGCGCCTCGTCGAGATCGTCGACCACGCGGATCGGCAGCACCGGGCCGAAGATCTCCTTGGTCATCACGTCCATGTCGTCCTTGCAGCCCACCAGCACCGTCGGCTCGTAGTGGAAGCCGGGCCGGTCGGCCACGCGCCCGCCGGTGCGCACCTGCGCGCCCTGCTTCTTCGCCGACTCGACCAGCGCGGCCACCTTGTCCAGCCCGGCCTGGTTCATCAGCGGGCCCATGTGCAGGTTCTGCTCGGCCAGCGGGTTGCCGTACTGCGTCTCGGCCATCAGGCGCGTCACGCGCTCGGCCAGCTTGTCGGCGATGCCCTTCTGCACGTAGACGCGCTCGGCGGCGTTGCACACCTGGCCGGTGTTGAGCACGCGGCTGTTGAACAGGGCGTTGGCGGTCAGCTCGAGGTCGCAGTCGTCGAGCACGATGGCCGGCGCCTTGCCGCCCAGTTCGAGGTTCACGCGCGTCAGGTTCTTGGCCGCGGCCTCCATGATGCGCATGCCGGTGCCGACGTGGCCGGTGAAGGAGATCAGCCCCACGTCCTTGTGCGCCGACAGCGCCGCGCCGGTCTCGCGCCCGCCGGTGACGAGGTTGAACACGCCCTTGGGCAGCCCGCACTCGGCCAGCAGCTCGGTGAAGTCGAAGGCGTTCAGCGGCGTCTCCTCGCTCGACTTGATCACGATGGTGTTGCCCGCGACGAGCGCCGGCGCCATCTTGCGGGCGATCAGGAAGAACGGGAAGTTCCACGGCAGGATGCCGGCCACCACGCCGATGGCGCGGCGGTGCAGGTAGATCGTCTCGCCGGGGCGGTCGCTGTTGAGGATCTCGCCCTCGATGCGGCGCGCCCACTCGGCCATGTAGTCCATGTAGCTGGCGGTGAAGTCGATCTCGACCTCGGCCAGCGGCAGGATCTTGCCCTGCTCGAGCGAGATGCGCCGCGCCAGCCGCGTCTTGTGCTCGCGCAGCTTCTGCGCCACCGCGCGGATGTGGCCGGCGCGCTGGATCGCCGGCAGCCGCTCCCAGGCCGGCTGCGCGGCGCGCGCGGCGGCCACCGCGCGGGCGACGTCGGCGGCGTCGGAGTCGGGCACCGTGGCGATCTGCTCGCGCGTCGAGGGGTTGTCCACGCGCAGCGTGCGGGTGGACGAGGGCTTGACCCACTCGCCGGCGATGTAATTGCGTTCGAACTTGTCCATGTCGTCGTGCTCCTGTTGCGGAAGTTGCGGACGGGCCGTCGCGGCCCGGATCGCGGCTGTCGTCATTTCCCGAGGCGGTAGACCATCACCGTGCCGCCTTGCGGCACCGGCGTCGGCTTGCCCATCAGCGTGTCGATGCCGGCGCTCATGCGCTGCGCGTCGACGCCCCAGCCGGACTGCACGGCGACGTACTGCTCGCCGTTGACCTCGAAGGTGGTGGGCACGCCGGTCACGCCCGACGGCGTCGGCGCCTCCCAGAGGATCTTGCCGTTGCGGGCGTCGAAGGCGCGGAACATGCGGTCGTTGGTGCCGCCGGCGAAGATCAGGTTGCCGCCGGTGGTCAGCAGCGGTGCCCACATGAAGGTGGGGAACTTCGTCGTCCAGACCTTCTTGCCGGTCTTCAGGTCCCACGCCTGCAGCTCGCCGATGGTCTTGGGCGCCGCGGCGTTGTTGCCGCCCTGGTAGCGCAGGCTGCCCAGCACGGCCTCGATCGAGTAGCCGATGTAGAGGTCGCCCTTCTTGTACTTGACCGGATCGGGCTCGGGCATCTCGGCGCACAGGTTGTTGTTGGCCGGGATGTAGAACAGCCCCGTCTTCGGGTTCCAGGCCTCCGGCGGCCAGTCCTTGCCACCCCACAGCGACGGACAGAAGCTGACCATGCCCTTGCCCAGGCCGGGGCGCTTGCTCTCGTCGTAGGTCGGCCGGCCCGTGGTCTTGTCGACGGCGGTGAAGACGTTGTTGTTGACGTAGGAGATGGCGTCGACGAAGCCGATCGGGCCGTCCTTGCGCTCGAGCATCCACAGGTAGCCGTTGCGGCCGGCGTGGATCGCGGCCTTCATCCGGCGGCCCTTGACCTCGGTGTCGATCAGCACCGGCGCGGAGACTTCGTCCCAGTCCCAGGCGTCGTTGGGCGTGTACTGGTGGTGGCCCTTGATGGCGCCGGTGTCGACGTCCAGCGCGATGGTCGAGGTGGTGTAGAGGTTGTCGCCCTTGCGGCCCTCGGTGGGCCAGGGCGACGGGTTGCCGGTGCCCCAGTAGGCGAGGTTGGTCTGCGGGTCGTAGGTGCCGGTGATCCAGATGCTGCCGCCGCCGTTCTTGTAGGTCTCGCCGGGCCAGGTGTCTCCGCCGGGCTGGTCGGGCGCCGGCACGGTGTAGGTGCGCCAGGCCTCGGCGCCGGTCTGCGCATCGAAGGCCGCGACGAAGCCGCGCACGCCGGTCTCGCCGCCCGAGGAGCCGACCATGATCTTGCCCCGGGCCGCCAGCGGCGCCAGCGTCATGTAGTGGATCGCCTTCCAGTCGCTGACCGGCTTGGACCACACGACCTTGCCCGTCTTGGCGTCGAGCGCGACGAGGTGGCAGTCGACGGTGGCGACATAGACCTTGTCGCCGTACAGCGCCACGCCGCGGTTGGTGGGGTGAAGCTGCATCAGCTCGGCCGGCAGCTCCTTCTTGTAGCGCCACAGCTCGGCGCCGGTGGCGGCGTCGAGCGCGATCACCTGCGCCCCCGGGGTGGTCACGTACATGTAGCCGTTGTTGACGATGGGCGGCGCCTGGTGACCGTCGACCTGGCCGGTGGTCAGCGCCCATGCCAGCGTGAGCTTGCCCACGTTGCGGCTGTTGATGCGCTCCAGCGGGCTGTAGCCCCAGCCGGCGTAGTTGCCGCGGTACTGCAGCCAGTTGGCCGGCTCGGGGTTGGCCAGGCGCGCGTCGGTCACCGGCGCGTAGGGGCCGAGCTCGCCGGCCGCCTGCGCGGCCAGCGCGCAGGTGGCCAGCGCGGCGGCGGCCAGGGGTTTGATCGTTTGCATCATCGGGTCGTCTCCTTGTGGTTGTCGGGGGTGTCGGTGCGGGTCAGGCCGCGCTGCCGCCCGGCGGCGCGCTGAAGGCGCCGGCGAGCACGAGCTGATCGCCGTCGAGCGCCAGCGCCACCGCCGGCAGCGCGCGCGAGGCCGGGCCGCCGACGACCGTGCCGCCGTCGAGCAGCGCGAACTTCGACGAGTGGCAGAAGCACACCAGCGCCTTCTCCTTGGCGAGCCAGGTCTTCACGTCGCAGCCCTGGTGGGTGCAGATCGCCGAGTAGGCGAGCACGCCGCCGGCCGAGCGCGCGCGCGTCTCGGGCGTCATCTCGGCCTCGGGCAGGCGGATCAGCACGATCTTGTTCAGGCGCGTCTCGTCGCGGCGCGCGCCGCGCTTCGGGTCGAAGGGGTAGGCCAGCAGCGGCTTGCCGGGCTTCAGGTCGGACACGCGCAGCGGCGCGGGCGCGCCCTCGGCGTCTTCCTCGACCAGGCGGTCGCCGGCGACGACGGCGGCGGCCGGGCGCGTGACCAGCGCCAGCGGCGCGGCGAAGCCGGCGGCGGCGATGCGGATGATGCGGCGGCGCGGCGCATTCACCGCGGCGGCTGCGCAGCCGCAGGCGGGGGAGAGGGTGTCGGAACAGCTCATGCGGACTCCTCGTGGCGTCCGGCTCAATGTACTCTGAATTCAGAGTTCTACACCTCGGGAAATCCCGGAATACTGAATTCAGAGTTCTGCTGTCGTTCCGGTTGCCGCCTGCCGCCAGCCGGCCTCGGCCATTGCGCGGGCCCGCTCGCCGGTGGCGCGCGCATCGGCCGCCGCCGCGTTGCCTTGCAGCGCGCGCGCCAGGATGCCTTGCAGGATGGCCGCCATGCGGAACATGTTGAAGGCCAGCGCGTAGTCCAGCGCCGCGGCCGGCGGCGCGGGCGTACCGGCGCGCTCCGAATAACCTATCAGATGAGCGGCTTCGTCGGGAATGCCGAGCGCGGCGAGGTCGTGTCCCTTCAGGCCGCGGAACTCGCCGGGCGTCACGCGCCAGGCCATCAGGTGGTAGGCGAGGTCGGCCAGCGGATGGCCGAGCGTCGACAGCTCCCAGTCGATCACCGCCAGCACGCGCGGCTCGCTGGGGTGGAAGATCAGGTTGTCGATGCGGAAGTCGCCGTGCACCAGCGTGCCGGGCGCGTCGTCCAGCTCCGCGCTCAGCTGCGCGGGCAGCCATTCGATCAGCCGCTCCATCGCGTCGATGCGTTCGGTCTCGCTGGCGCGGTACTGGCGCGTCCAGCGCTCGATCTGGCGCGACAGATAGCGCTGCGGTTTGCCGTGGTCGGCGAGGCCCGCGGCGGCCACGTCGACGCGGTGGATGGACGCCAGCGCCCGCGCCATCGCCGCGTAGACCGTGGCGCGCTCGGCGTTCTCGAGTCCCGGCAGCGCCGGATCGGCGAACACGCGCCCCTCGACATGCTCCATCACGACGAAGGTCGAGCCGATCACGCCGGCGTCTTCGCACAGCGCATGCATGCGCGGCACCGGCACGCCGCTGCCGGCCAGCGCCGCCATCACGCGGTATTCGCGCTCCACCGCATGCGCCGAGGCGAGCAGCACGCCCGGCGGCTTGCGGCGCAGCACCCAGCGGTGCTCGCCGGCCTCGACGCGGTAGGTCGGGTTCGATTGCCCGCCGGCCAGCGGCGTCAGGCGCACGCCGCCGCGGAAGTCCGCCACGTGTGTGCGCAGCCAGCCGGCCAGCCGCGCCTGTTCGTCCGGCGTCACTCGGGCAGGCCCTTGAGGATGCGCTTGGCCAGGCTCCAGCGGTGCACTTCCGAAGGGCCGTCGTAGATGCGGAAGGCACGCATGTCGGCGAAGATGCGCGCCACCACGGTCTCCGAGGTGGTGCCCTGGCCGCCGAGGATCTGCACGCAGCGGTCGGCGACGCGCCACACCGCTTCGGAGACGATCACCTTGGCGCGGCTCGATTCGGCCAGCCCCAGCCCGCCCTGGTCGAGCACCCAGGCAGCGTGCCAGGTGGCCAGCCGCGCGACGTGCAGGTCCATCTGGTTGTCGGCCAGCATGAAGCCCACGCCTTCGTGCCGGCCTATCGCCTGGCCGAAGGCGTGGCGCTCGCGCGCGTAGGCGGCGGCCACCTCGTGCGCGCGGCGCGCCGCGCCCAGCCAGCGCATGCAGTGCGTCAGGCGCGCCGGCGACAGCCGCACCTGCGCGTAGCGGAATCCCTGGCCGATCTCGCCGAGCACGTCGTTGCGGTGCACGCGCAGGCCGTCGAAGCGCACGACGCCGTGGCCGCCGGGGAAGCAGCGGTCCAGCGTGTCCATGTTGCGTTCGAGCACGATGCCGGGCGCGTCCATCGGCGCCAGGAACATCGTCGCGCCGGCCTCGGGCACCTTGGCCATCACGATCGCCAGGCTCGCGCCGTCGGCGCCGGTGATGAACCACTTGCGGCCGCGGATCACGAAGTGCTCGCCGTCGGGCTCGGCGGTGCTGGCGAGCATCGAGGGGTCGGAGCCCGCGCCGGGCGCCGGCTCGGTCATGCAGAAGCACGAGCGGATGCGCGCGGCCGCCAGCGGCGCGAGCCAGCGCTGTTTCTGCGCCGGCGTGGCGACTTCTTCGAGCAGGTGCATGTTGCCCTCGTCGGGCGCGAACACGTTCAGCGCCACCGGGCCGAGCAGCGAGACGCCGGCCTCCTCGAACACCAGCGCGCGGCCGACGTGCGAGAGGCCCAGGCCACCGTATTCCGGCGCCACGTGCGGCGAGAGCAGGCCGGCGCGGCGCGCGCGTTCGACCAGTTCGGCGCGCAGTGATGCGTCGGGGCCGTGCGCACCCTGGCGTGGGTCGGATTCGAGCGGGATCACCTCGTCGGCGACGAAGCGGCGCACCCGCGCCTGGAGATCCGCCAGCTCGCTGGGCAGGCTGAAGTCGATCATGGTCTTCCTCTGAATATCAGGTGCCGGCGCGCCAGGCGCGCTCGGCGTCGTCCCAGGCCGCCAGCGGCTGCAGGTCGGGCACCCAGGCGAGGCCGGACTTCGCATCCGACGACGCCGCCTCGGGCGTCACCAGCACGTCGAGCAGAGCCGGCCTTCCTTCGGCGAGCGCCGCTTGGGCGCGCGCGATCGCGTCGGGCAGATCCTCGGCGCGCTCGACACGTTCGCCGTGCGCGCCGAAAGCGCGCGCCATCGCCGCGTGGTCGGCGAACTGCAGGCGCGTGCCGACCACCTTGCCGTGCGTCTCCTGCTGGTCGCGCACCTCGATGGCCCAGCTGCCGTTGTTGGCGACGACGATCAGCACCGGCGCGCGGTGCCGCACCGCGGTGTCGATCTCCATCGCGTTGAAGCCGAACGAGCCGTCGCCGGTGGCGACCAGCACGAGGCGGCCGGGGCAGGCCAGCGCGGCGGCGACGCCGAAGGGCGTGCCGACGCCGATGCAGCCGAGCGGGCCGGGGTCGAGGTAAGTGGCGGCGCTCAGACCCACGCGCGCGAAGCTGAGGAAGTCGCCGCCGTCGGCGACCACCACCGCGTCGGCGGGCAGCGCATCGCGCAGCGCGGCGATCAGGCGGTTCGGGTGCATCAGGCCGTCGCTGCCGGGCTTGGCATCGGCCATGGATGCCGCCAGCTTCGCGGCGCGCGCGAGGTGCTGGCGGCGCTGCTCGGCGGCCCAGGCGCGGTCGGTCGCGCTCTCGCGTTTGCCGGCGGCGCTCAGCATCGCGCGCAGCGCTTCGTCGGGCGTGGCGAGGATCTCGGCCGCGCCGCGCCGGTTGTCGCGCAGCTCGGCCGCGTTGTCGGCGATGCGCAGGAAGCGCGCCTGCCCGAACACCGCCGGCGAGCCGTAGGCCAGCTGGAAGTCGAGCTTGCGCCCGAGCGTGACGATCAGGTCGGCCTGCTGCATCACCGCGCCGCGCATCGCCGCCACCACCGAGGCGTGCTCCTCGGGCACCAGGCCGCGGCTCTCGCCGGTGTCGAGGTAGAGCGCGCCGGTGCGATCCAGCAATTTCGTCAGCGCGTCGCCGCAGCCGCGCGCGCCGCGGCCGGAGATCACCAGCGGGCGCTTCGCGCTCCACAGCAGCTCGACGGCCTGCCGCACCGCCTCCGGATCGGGCAGCAGCCGCGCGCGCGGCGGCGGCGCGAAGCGCTCGGGCAGTTGCAGCGCGGCCGGCACCTCGGCGCGCTGGGTGTCGACCGGAAAGTCGAGGAACACCGGCCCCGGCTCGCCGCCCTGGCCGAGCGCGCGCGCCAGCGCCTCGTCGAGTTCCTGCAACACCAGCTCGGGCTCGCGCACCGTGCGCGCGTAGCGCGTCAGCGGCGCGACGAAGGCGCAGTGCGCCATGTCCTGCAAGGCGCCGCGGTTCTCCTGCGCGCGCGGCGGCGTGCCCGACAGCACCAGCACCGATGCGCGCGCCACGTGCGCGTTGGCGATGCCGGTCATCGCGTTGGTGACGCCCGGGCCGGCGGTGACCAGCGCGACGCCCAGGCCGCCACTCAGCTCGGCATGCGCGTGCGCCATGTAGACGGCGGCGCGCTCGTCGCGCACGTCGACGATCGCGATGCCCTCGGCATCCAGCCGCATCCACAGCGGCATGATGTGGCCGCCGCACAGCGCGAACACGCGCGTGACGCCGCGCGCCTTCAGGAAGCGCGCGATCAGCGCGGCGGCGCTGTGCTCGGAAATCTTGGGGGGAGAGGTGGTCATGGCGCGGCTCCTGTCGGCGTCCCCGGACTGTAGCATTCTGAATTCAGAGTACGAAAGTACGGGATTCCACGCATGCACTTTGAATTCAGAGTTCTAAAATCGAAGCATCGCCGGAGCCCGACCATGAACCACCTGCTCACCCTGGCCGACGCCGTGGCCGCCCACGCCCGCCTGACCCCCGCCAAGCCGGCCGTGCGCGACTCGCGCCGCAGCCTCAGCTACGCGCAGTGGCACGAGCGCGCCTGCCGGCTCGCCAACGGCCTGCTGGCGCTCGGCCTGCAGAAGGGCGACCGCGTCGCGCTGCTGGCCTACAACTGCGCCGAGTGGATGGAGATCTACGCCGGCCTGGCCGCCGCGGGGCTGGTGGCGGTGCCGATCAACTTCCGCCTGACGCCGCCGGAGATCGCCTACATCGTGCAGCACAGCGAGGCGCGCGCGCTGATCGCGCAGGACGAGCTGGCCGAGCGCATCGACGCGGTGCGCGCCGGGCTGCCGGTGCCGGCGGACGCCTACGTCGCCTTCGGCCCCGAGCTGCCGGCCGGCTGGCGCGCCTACGAGGCGCTGATCGGCGCCGCCGCCGCGAGCGCGCTGCGGGTGCCGGTGCGCCCCGGCGACCCGAGCGCGCTGATGTACACCTCGGGCACCACCGGAAAGCCCAAGGGCGCGATCCGCAGCCACGAGGGCAGCACGCTGATCGCGCTGGCCACGGCCCTGGAGATGCGCTTCACGCGCGACGACAGCGCGCTGCTGGTGATGCCGATGTGCCACGCCAACTCGCTGTACTTCAGCCACACCTTCGCGCACCTGGGCGCCACCTGCGTGATCGACGACCGCCGCAGCTTCGACCCCGAGGCGCTGCTGGCCACGCTGGCCGGGCAGAAGATCACCTTCACCTCGCTGGTGCCGACGCACTACATCATGATGCTCGGCCTGCCCGACGCCGTGAAGGCCAGGTACGACGTCAGCCGCGTCGAGAAGCTGATGATCTCGTCGGCGCCGGCGCGGCGCGAGACCAAGCTGGCGATCCTGGAGCACTTCCGCAACGGCCGGCTGCACGAGCTGTACGGCTCCACCGAGGCCGGCTGGGTGACGCTGCTGCGCCCCGAGGAGCAGCTCGACAAGCTCGGCTCGGTGGGGCGCGAGTGGGCCGGCTCGGGGCCGATCCGCCTGCTCGACGCGCAGGGCAACGAAGTGCCCGACGGCGAGGTCGGCGAGCTGTACTCGCGCACGCCCTATGTCTTCGACGGCTACTGGAAGAACCCCGAGAAGACCGCCGAGGCCTTCCGCGGCGCGTGGTGCTCGGTGGGCGACATGGCGCGGCGCGACGAACACGGCTACATCCACCTCGTCGACCGCAAGAGCAACATGATCATCAGCGGCGGCGAGAACGTCTACCCGTCGGAGGTGGAGGGCGTGCTGGGCGCGCACCCGAAGGTGAAGGACGTGGCGGTGGTCGGCGTGCCGCACGACAAGTGGGGCGAGGCGGTGCACGCCGTGGTGGTGCTGCACCAGCACGCCGAAGCGACCGAGGCCGAATTGCTCGACTGGTGCCGCGGCCGCATCGCCGGCTACAAGCGGCCGCAGTCGGTGCGTTTCGTCGCCGACGCCGAGATGCCGCGCACCGCGACGGGCAAGATCCTGCACCGAACCTTGCGCGACCGGCTGGCGGCCTGAGGCGGCGCGGGGCTAGACTACGCCGGACTCAGGATTCGGCATTCAGATGAAAGCCCTGCCCACCGCCCCCAACCTCGTCGAGCAGGTGCGCGACGCGATCCTCGAGGAGATCGCCTCCGGCGCGCTGTCGCCCGGCGAGCGCATCATCCAGGAGCAGATCGCGCAGGCGCTCGGCGTCTCGCGCCAGCCGGTGCAGCAGGCGCTGGCGCTGCTGCGCAACCAGGGCGTGCTGCAGGACGCGCCGGGCCGCGGCCTGCTGGTGGCGCAGATCGACCCCGACTACGTGCAGCACATGTACGACATGCGCGCGGTGATCGAGGGGCTGGCCGCGCGCCGCGCCGCCGAGCTGGGCGCCGAGCGCGCCGCCAGGCAGGGCCCGGCGCTGATCGAGGCCGGCCGCAAGGCGGTGGCGGCCGGCTCGGTGGCGAAGATGATCGCCGCCGACATGAAGTTCCACGAGTTCATCTACGGCCTGTCGGGCAACCCGCTGATCGCGCCGGCGCTGGACACGCACCTGACCTACACGCAGCGCGTGATGGGCGAGGTGCTGATCCGCGACGAGACGCCGCGCGACATCTGGGACCAGCACGAGGCGATCCTGAAAGCGATCGCCAAGGGCGACGGCGAGCGCGCCGAGACGCTGGTGCGCAAGCACCTGACGCTGGCCGCCGGCTTCATGGTCGCGCGGCTGCGCGGCCTGGCGAAGGACGCGGCCTAACCGCCGTTCATCCGCCGCTCAGCGCCAGCACGATCGCGACGAAGTCGTCGGGCTGCAGCGCCTGGCCCATGTCGCGCACGTTCGCGCCATTGACGAACACGCGCATGTTCGCCCGCAGCAGCCCCTGCTCGTCGACGACGCGAAAGCGCAGCCCGGGGAATTGGCGCTGCAGGTCATCGAACAACGCGGCCAGCGTGTCGCCTTGCGCCTCGACCTGAGCAGCATGCGTGTACGAACGCAGCGCCGCCGGCACCAGCACCTTCATGCCGGCAGCGCCGCCACCTCGACGGCGTAGATCTCCGGCAGGTGGCGCGCGAGGTTCTGCCAGCGCGCGCCCTCGTCGTGGCCGATCCATAGCTCGCCGCCGGTGGTGCCGAGGTAGAGCGCCGGCGTCGCTTGGTCATCCACCGCCATCGCCTGGCGCTTGATCGTCCACCAGGCCTGTTCCTCGGGCAGGCCCTCGGCCAGCCGCTGCCAGTGCTCGCCGCCGTCGCGCGTCACGTAGGCCGCCGGCCGGCCGAGCGGCGCGGTGCGCGGCCAGACGTCGCTGCCGTCCATCGGGAACACCCAGGCGGTGTCGGCATCGCGCGGATGCACCAGCATCGGAAAGCCGATGTCGCCGACGCGCTCGGGCATCGCCCGGCCGACGCGCTGCCAGCGCCGGCCGGGGCCGTCGAGGCGGTAGATGCCGCAGTGGTTCTGCTGCCAGAGCCGGTCGGGGTTGCTCGCGCACAGGCGCAGGCAATGCGGGTCGTGGCAGCTGATGTCGTTGACATCGAAGCCTTCGACGACTTCCATGCCCTCGACGCGCGGCGTCCAGCTGCGCCCGGCGTCGTGCGATTCGTGCACGCCGCCGCCGGACATGCCGAAGACCAGGTGCGCCGCGTCGCGCGGGTCGACGAGGATGGAGTGCAGCTTCGGGCCGTCGGGCGTGCCGTCCTGCTGCGTGCCCATCCAGGCGCGGAACTGCGCGTCGTCGTTGACCGAGGGCAGCGGCGTCCACGTCGCGCCACCGTCTTCGCTGCGGAACAGCCCCTGCGGCGAGGTGCCGGCGTACCACGTGCCGCGTTCGCTCGCATGGCCGGGCGTCAGCCAGAAGGTGTGGTCGACCGACCGCGCCGGCAGCCCCGGCAGGTTGGCGAAGGCGGGCGGCTGCTTCGCCTCGGTCCAGCTGCGGCCGAGATCGGTGGAGCGGAAGATCGTCGGCCCCAGATGCCCGGTCTTCGCCGCGGCCAGCAGCGTGCGGCCGTCGCGCGGGTCGAGTTGCAGATGGGTGATCACGTGGCCGAGGAAGTGCGGCCCGTCGACGCGCCAGTCGCGCCGCGCCGCGTCGCCATGGAACAGCCAGGCGCCCTTGCGCGTGGCGACGAGGATGACGACCTGGCTCATGAGCGGCTCCCGGAAGGCGATGCCCCCACGACGATCGAAGCGCGCCGCTTTCGACATCGGCCTGCCGGGTAGCATGTCCGGCATGAAATCCTTCGGCAAGCGCGCCGCCGGGCTGCGCCTGGAGCGCATGCAGGCCTCGCCGCTGTGGAACGGCCAGTCGTTCCGCAACGTGCACCCGGTGCTGCCCGGCCTGCGCGACGCGGGCGCGCCGCGGCCGACGCTCGCCGACTTCCTGCGCCCCGACGGCCGGCGCCTGCCGCCGGGGCCGCTGCCCTCGGTCGACCCGCGCGAGGCCTGGCAGCGCCCGATCGGCAGCGGGTTGCGCGCCACCTGGCTGGGCCACTCGACGGTGCTGATCGAGATCGACGGCCTGCGCGTGCTCACCGACCCGGTGTGGGGCCCGCGCGCCTCGCCCTCGCGGCTGGCCGGGCCGAAGCGCTTCCAGCCGGTGCCGCTGCCGCTGCGCGCGCTGCCCCCCATCGACCTCGTGCTGGTCTCGCACGACCACTACGACCACCTCGACTACCCGACGATCCGCGAGCTGGCGAAGCAGCCGGTGCCCTTTGTCACCTCGCTGGGCGTGGGCGCGCACCTCGAAGCCTGGGGCGTGCAGCCCGAGCGCATCACCGAGCTGGACTGGTGGGAGAGCGCCGCGCTGCCGGGCGCGGAACTGCGTGTGCACGCCGCGCCCTCGCAGCATTTTTCCGGCCGCGCGCTGAACGACCGCAACGCGACGCTGTGGTCCTCGTTCGTGATCGAGACGCCGCGGCATCGCGTGTTCTTCAGCGGCGACACCGGGCTGACGAACGAATACGCCGCGATCCGCGAGCGCTTCGGCAACTTCGATCTGGTGATGCTGGAGGTGGGCGCCTTCCATCCTTCGTGGGGCGACATCCACCTCGGCCCGCGCAACGCGCTGCGGGCGCTGGAACTGCTCGGCGGCGGCGCCTTCCTGCCGGTGCACTGGGGCACCTTCGCGCTGGCGATGCACGACTGGGACGAACCCGCCGAAACGCTGCTCGCGCTGGCGCCGCAGCAGGGCGCGCGGCTGGTGATGCCGCGCCTGGGCGAGCCGGTGGAGCCGGCGCACGCCGAGACGCCGCTGCCGTGGTGGCGCGCGGCGGGGGCGAAGCGGCACGGCCATCACCACGCCGCGCATTCCGACACGGCGGCGGCGCCGCCCAAGGCCATGCCCTGGCCGCTCGACTGAGGGTAAACCCTAGAATCCCGCGCTTCATTCATCGAAGCGAAGGGGGCGCTCTTGAGTCTCGAGTCCCGGGTGCTGCATGCCGGCATGCGGCGCAAGATCATGTCGGCGCAGGAGGCTGCCGCGCTCATCCGCCACGGCGACAACATCGGCATGAGCGGCTTCACCGGCGCGGGCTATCCGAAGGCGGTGCCGCCCGCGCTGGCGCAGCGCATCGCGAGCGCCAACGCCGCCGGCGACGCCTTCCGCGTCGGCGTGTGGACCGGCGCCTCCACCGCGCCCGAACTCGACGGCGCGCTCGCCCAGGTCGGCGGCATCGAGCTGCGCCTGCCCTACCAGTCCGACCCCGTCTGCCGCCAGCGCATCAACGCCGGCGAGATGGAGTACATCGACATCCACCTCTCGCACGTGGCGCAGTTCGTCTGGTTCGGCTTCCTCGGCCGGCTCGACGTGGCGCTGGTGGAAGTGGCCGGCATCCGCGAGGACGGCAGCCTGATCCCGGCCACCTCGGTGGGCAACAACAAGACCTGGCTCGACCAGGCCTCGCGCGTGATCCTCGAAGTGAACCGCCGCCACCCGGCGGGCCTGCAGGGCATGCACGACATCTACTACGGCACGCAGCGCCCGCCGCTGCGCAAGCCGATCCCGATCACCGGCGCGGCCGACCGCATCGGCGAGCCCTGGCTGCGCGTCGACCCCGACAAGGTGGTGGCGATCGTCGAGACCGATCTGCCCGACCGCAACTCGGCGTTCGCGCCGCCGGACGACACCTCGCAGCGCATCGCCGGCCACATCCTCGACTTCCTGGCGCACGAGGTGAAGCACGGCCGCCTGCCCGACACGCTGCTGCCGCTGCAATCGGGCGTGGGCAACACCGCCAACGCGGTGCTGGCCGGGCTGGACGCAGGCCCGTGGCACGGCCTGGCGGCCTACACCGAGGTGCTGCAGGACGGCATGCTGCAGATGCTGGCCAGCGGCACGCTGGCCAGCGTCTCGGCGACCGCGCTGTCGCTCAGCCCCGAGGGCATGCGCGAGTTCCTGGAGCGCCTGGACTTCTACCGCGAGCGCATCGTGCTGCGGCCGCAGGAGATCTCGAACCACCCCGAGGTGATCCGCCGCCTCGGCGTGATCGCGATGAACGGGATGATCGAAGCGGACCTCTACGGCAACGTCAACTCGACGCACCTGATGGGCACGCGCATCATGAACGGCATCGGCGGCTCGGGCGACTTCGCGCGCAACGCCTACCTGTCGATCTTCATGACCGGCTCGACCGCCAAGAACGGGCGCATCTCCTGCATCGTGCCGATGGCCAGCCACGTCGACCACACCGAGCACGACGTGCAGGTGATCGTCACCGAGCAGGGCCTGGCCGACCTGCGCGGCCTCGCGCCGCGCGCGCGGGCGCGGCAGGTGATCGCGCGCTGCGCACATCCCGACTACCGGCCGATGCTGCTCGACTACCTGGAGCGCGCCGAGGCCGCCGGCCGCGCGGGGAAGTCCGGCCTGCACACCCCGCACCTGCTGGCCGAGGCGCTGAGCTGGCACGAGCGCTACGAGCGCACGGGCGACATGCGCGGCTCATGACGATCCGTTCGCCCTGAGTGGGTCGACGGGCGCGGCGTCGAGCCGCGCCAGCTTGCGGTACAGGATGTGCGGTTCGGGTAGGCTGTCGAGGTAGGACACCAGCTCGGCCGGGGCCCGGGCGTCGGGGCGGCGCGGATTCATCGCGGCGATGCTGCCATGAAGTGCCATCGAAGTGCCGTGACTGACATTAATGGCAGCGACGTCGTCCCGGCGCGCGCGAGCAAGTGCTTGTCGCGCCGATGCTTTCCGGCGCCCGCCGGGCTGGCACGCGACTTGATACCGGTCAGGGTACCAACTTCGAGAGGATCCGCGATGACCGACTCCAGCCTGCCCGCGCCGCATGTCGACGACGCCGAACGGCGCACCTGGCTGCTGGCCACCGGCGCCGCCGGCGCGGTGGCGGGCGTGGCCACCGCCGTGCCCTTCGTCGCCAGCTTCGCGCCCAGCGAGCGCGCCCGCGCGATGGGCGCCTCGGTGGAGGTCGACATCGGCGATCTCGCGCCCGGCGCGATGAAAACCGTCGAGTGGCGCGGCAAGCCGGTGTGGATCGTGCGCCGCACGCCGGAGATGCTCGCCGCGCTGGCCGGCCACGACGCGCAGCTGGCCGACCCGGCGTCGGACAAGGACCAGCAGCCCGAGTACGCGAAGAACGCCACGCGCTCGGCGAAGCCGGAGCTGTTCGTCGCCGTCGGCATCTGCACCCACCTGGGCTGCTCGCCGAGCAGCGTGCCGGCCGGCAGCAACAACCCCAGCCTGCCGGCCGACTGGCCGGGCGGCTTCTTCTGCCCCTGCCACGGCTCCACCTTCGACGGCGCCGGTCGCGTGTTCAAGAACAAGCCCGCGCCGACCAACCTGGAGATCCCGCCGTACCGCTATCTCAGCGAGACGCGGCTGCTGATCGGCGAGGACGGCGCGGCATGAACGAGACGGTTTCGCTCTATGCCGCGCATGCCAAGATCCAGCCGCGCGCCGTCAGCGGACGCTTCGCGCGCTGGCGATGGGCGGCCGTCTGGCTGACGCAGCTCGCCTTCTACGGCCTGCCCTGGCTGAGCTGGAACGGCCGCCCCGCGCTGCTCTTCGAACTCGCCTCGCGGCGCTTCTACATCTTCGATCTGGTCCTCTACCCGCAGGACTTCATCTACCTGACCGCGCTGCTGCTGCTCGCGGCCTATGCGCTGTTCTTCTTCACCGCGCTGGCCGGGCGGCTGTGGTGCGGCTACGCCTGCCCGCAGACCGTCTACACCGAGATCTTCATGTGGGTCGAGCGGCGCATCGAGGGCGACCGGCCGCAGCGCATCAAGCTCGATGCCGCGCCGTGGAGTCTCAACAAGCTCGCGCGCAAAGGCGGCAAGCACGCGGCGTGGATCGTCATCGCGCTGTGGACCGGCTTCACCTTCGCCGGCTACTTCACGCCGATCCGCGATCTGGCACACGCCACGCTCGCCTTCGAACTCGGCTCGTGGCAGACCTTCTGGGTGCTGTTCTACGCCTTCGCCACCTGGGGCAACGCCGGCTTCATGCGCGAGCAGGTGTGCAAGTACATGTGCCCGTACGCGCGCTTCCAGAGCGCGATGTTCGACCGCGACACGCTGATCATCAGCTACGACAACCAGCGCGGCGAGCCGCGCGGCGCGCGCCAGCGCAAGGGCGACCCGGCCGCCGCCGCGCAGGGCGAATGCGTCGACTGCGGGCTGTGCGTGCAGGTCTGCCCGACCGGCATCGACATCCGCAAGGGGCTGCAGTACGAATGCATCGGCTGCGCCGCCTGCATCGACGCCTGCGACGCGATGATGACGAAGATCGGCCAGCCCACCGGGCTGGTGCGCTACGACACGCTCAACGGCATGGAGCAGGGCCTCACGCCCGCGCAGCGGCTGCGCCGCGTGCTGCGCCCGCGCGTGCTGGTGTACGGCGGCGTGTTGCTGGCGATCACCACGGCGGTGGCGGCCAGCCTCGCGCTGCGCGCGCCCTTCAAGGTCGACGTGGTGCGCGACCGCAGCACGCTGGCACGCATCGTCGACGACGGCTGGGTCGAGAACGTCTACCGCCTGCAGGTGATGAACGCCACCGAGGCGGCGCAGCGTTATGCCGTGCGCGCCGACGGGCTGGACGGCCTGGCGCTGGCGGCGCCGCCCGCGCTCGAACTCGGCCCGGCCGAGGCGCGCTGGCTGGTGGTGGCGCTGCGCGTGCCGCCGCGGACCGCGGACGCGGCGGGCAGCGGCGCGCATCCGATCGTGTTCCACGTCTCCGCGCCGGGGCGCGAGCTGGCAGAGAAGTCGACCTTCGTGGTCCCGCGCTGAACGAGGCTCAAGGCGCATCCATCGCCAGGCGGATGCCCACCAGCGTGTAGCGCGTGGCGGCCGAGTTCCAGTTGCGGTAGGCGCAGCGCGCGTACAGCGGCCAGGTGTGCCAGGAGCCGCCGCGCCGCACACGCACGGTGCCGTCGGGCGGGCCGCGCGGGTCGTCCCGCGGCGAGTGCGCGTAGTAGTGCTCGTCGTGCCAGTCGGCCGTCCACTCCCAGACGTTGCCGAGCATGTCGAACAGGCCGAAGGCGTTCGGCGCGAAGCTGCCCACCGGCGCGGTGAAGGCATGGCCGTCGTGCGCGGCCAGCGCGAAGGCCGACCAGCGCGGCCAGTTCGGCGCCGCGTCGGCGTCGAACACGTTGGCCGTGCCGGCCAGCGCGGCGGGCACCGCCGGCGCCTCGCTGCCGGCGCGGCAGGCGTACTCCCACTCGGCCTCGCTGGGCAGGCGGTAGCGGCGGCCTTCGATGGCGCTCAGCCAGCGTGCCAGCGCCATCGCGTCGTTCCACGTGACGTTGACCACCGGGTGCGCGTCGCCCTGCGCGAAGCCGGGGTCGCGCCAGGACCAGCGCGGGTCGCGTCCGGCGAAGGCGTCGCCGCGCGGGCTGGTCGCGGGGTCGTAGGCGGCGTCGTAGCCGTAGCCGCCAGTGCCGTCGGCCACCGACTCGGGCACGTGGCCGGAGGCGAGCAGGAAGGCGCGGAACTGCCCGACCGTGACCTCGTGGCGCGCCAGGTAGAAGGCGTGGGTGATGCGCACGCGGTGCGCCGGCGTCTCGTCGGCCAGTTCCTCGAAGCGGCGCGCCTCGTAGCCCGGAAAGCGCGCCGCCAGCTCGGCCGGCGTGGCCGTGCGGCCCATCGTGAACTCGCCGGCCGGCACGCGCACCATCTGCATGCCCAGCCGGTTGGTCAGCACAGCGGCCGGCTCGCCACGCTGTGAGTGGGGACTTCCTTCGTCGGCAAACGAGAAGTTACAAGCGCAGACCACCAGACAGACGAGGGCGGCCGGAGACAGGGCGGTGCGGGGCATGGGCGCGGCGGGCTGGCGCGCCATTGTCGGCAGCGCCCGCGCGGGCGGCCATCGGGACAAAACATGAAAACGGGGCGTGGTGCCTGCGCACGACGCCCCGATCGGATTGGGAGGAAAGCGGGCCGGCTCAGCGCTTGCGGTCGGCGATCAGTTCCTGGGCCAGCGAGCGCCGTACCGATGCGGCGCCGCTGTAGAAGGCGCTTTCCTGCTTGGCGTCGCGGCGCTCGCCGATCGGCAAGGGGTTGCGCAGCGGCTGCTGCTTGGGCGCGCTGGGAGGGTGGGACGAGGTGGTTGGCATGGGCAGAGAGAGCGACCGTCGCCTTGTTCGGGAACACGGGCTTTGTGATTTGTCCACCCGAAACGCCCGCTTCGGCTGGCTGGTTGACATGTTGACCGCCCGCGCCGGCGCTGTCGGCGTGTGCGCTCGCAACAAGTGCAACCGGGGCCGGCGCCTGTCTGCGCGCCGCCTACGGCATGCGCCGCAGCAGCAGCGAGGCCCCGACGGCGATCAGGATCAGCGGCCAGCCGCGCGCGAACAGCGGGCCCAGCGGCGGCAGCAGGCCGAGGTTGGAGAGCAGGAACAGCGTGCCGAGCGTGATCAGGATCAGCGGGGCGACGAGGGTGCGGGTCTTCATGGCGGGGCTCCTGGATGCGGATGGGATGCACGCAGTGTCCGGCCCGCGCACGCCGGCGCGGCATGCCGTGCGACGAAACGCCGCCGCGCGGCGCGAGCCGCTCGCGGCGAAGCGCGAATGGCCTGCAAGAATGCGCCACCCATCAGCCGAGGAGACCCACGATGACGATCCGATCCGCCCTGCGCGCGCTGTCCCTGCTCGCCGCCGCGCTGCTGCTCGCCGCCTGCGCTTCCAAGCCGATGCCGCCGGCCCGTTCGGTCGAACCGGTGAAGACGGCGCTGTGGGTGGGCAACAGCTTCTTCTACTACAACAACAGCATGCACGGCCACGTCGGCGCGCTGATCGCGGCGGCCGACCCGGGCACCAAGGGCTACCGCGCCACCTCGGTGACGATCAGCGGCTCGGGCATCAACTGGCACGACCTCGAATCGCACTTCAAGCCCGGCGGCGTGGCCTCGTATTCGTTCGACGCGAACAACAACGTCGTCTTCAACACCTTCGACAAGCCGTTCGACGCGGTGATCATGATGGATTGCAGCCAGTGCCCGATCCATCCGCAGCTGTCGAAGTACTTCACCGAATACGCCGCGAAGAACAGCGCGATCGCGCGCAGCCACGGCGCCGAGCCGGTGTTCTTCATGTCCTGGGCCTACGCCGACAAGCCCGAGATGACCGAGCAGCTCGCTGCCGCCTACCTGAAGGCCGGCGCGGAGCAGCACGCCAAGGTGGTGCCCGCGGGCCTGGCCTTCGCGCGCTCGATCGCGAAGCGGCCCGACGTGAACCTCTACGTGGCCGACAAGCGCCACCCGAGCCTGGCCGGCACCTACCTCGCCGCCTGCACGGTGCTGGCGACGGTGTACGGCTTCTCGCCGGTGGGCAACAAGTACACCGCCGGGCTGCCGGCCGACGTGGCCGAGCATCTGCAGGCGGTCGCGTGGGAGACGGTGCAGGGCTTCAAGCAGCCCTTGTGATCGCGTGAAGCGCGCTGCGGCTCAGGTGCCGCAGAAGGTCTGGTAGCCGGCCGTGACGTCGGCCGGCGCCGGCTCGGCGTAGCGCGCGGCTTCCGGCCGCTCGTCGAAGGGCCGTCGCAGCGCGGCGAGCAGTTGCTCGAAGGGCGCGAGATCGCCTTCGGTGGCGGCGGCCAGCGCCTCTTCGACGCGCTGGTTGCGCGGGATGATCCACGGGTTGGCGCGCCGCAGGCTGGCGGCGCGGGCTTCGGGCGCGAACGCATCGCGCGCGCAGCGTTCTCGCCAGCGCGAGAGCCACGCATCGGCAGCAGCGGGCTCGGCGAGCAATGCGCGCAGCGGCTGCTCGTCGCCCTCGGCCGCATTCGCCAGGGACCGCCAGGCGAGCGTGAAATCGGCGCGCTGCGCGTGCAGCAGCGCCAGCCAGTCGGCGGCCAGCGCGGCGTCTTCGTCGCCGTGTCCTTCGGCCAGACCGAGCTTGGCGCGCTGCCCGCGCAGCAGCTCGGCGGCGTACCAGGCCGGGAAGGCGTCGATCACCTCCATCGCCTGCGCCACCGCGCGCTGCACCGCCGGCTCGTCGTCGGCCTTCGCCACCAGCGGCAGCAGGG
Organism: Pseudomonadota bacterium; assembly: GCA_029779845.1. Classification (GTDB taxonomy): domain Bacteria; phylum Pseudomonadota; class Gammaproteobacteria; order Burkholderiales; family Burkholderiaceae_C; genus Piscinibacter. Next base: position 44,167 of record JAKOZT010000044.1, read on the forward strand.
CTTCGGCGAAGCGCGCCAGGTTCCAGCGCGCGATCGCCGGCTGGTTGCCGTAGGCATAGCGCCCGCCGTGGTCGATGCTGCTGAACACCGCGGCCGGGTCGTAGGCTTCGAGGAAGGCGCAGGGGCCGTAGTCGATGGTCTCGCCCGAGATCGCCATGTTGTCGGTGTTCATCACGCCGTGGATGAAGCCGGCGTTCATCCACATCGCGATCAGCGCCGCCTGGCGTCGCGCCACCGCGCGCAGCAGCGCGAGCGGCGCATCGGGCGCGCCGATCAGCTCCGGGTCGTGGCGCGCGATCGTGTAGTCGAGCAGGCGCCGCAGCGCCTCGAGGTCGCCGCGCGCCGCGAAGAACTGGAAGCTGCCGACGCGCAGGTGGCTGGCCGCCACGCGCGTCAGCACCGCGCCGGGCAGCGGCCGCTCGCGATGGACCGGCTCGCCGGTGGCCGCCACCGCGAGCGCGCGCGTGGTCGGGATGCGCAGAGCGTGCATCGCCTCGCCGATCAGCACCTCGCGCAGCATCGGGCCGACGGCGGCCTTGCCGTCGCCGCCGCGCGAGAAGGGCGTGCGCCCCGAGCCCTTGAAGGCGATGTCGCGGCGCTTGCCGCTGCGATCGATCAGCTCGCCCAGCAGCAGCGCGCGCCCGTCGCCGAGCTGCGGCGAGAAGCCGCCGAACTGGTGCCCCGCATAGGCCTGCGCGATCGGCTGCGCGTCGCTCGGCAGCGCATTGCCGGAGAACAGCGCGGCGGCGTCGCCTGCACGCAGCGCGGCCGCGTCGAGGCCGAGTTCATCGGCCAGCGCGTCGTTGAAGAACAGCAGGCGCGGCGCCGCGGCGGGCGTCGGCTGCCAGGCGACGGAGGCGCCCGGCAGCTCGCGGGCGTAGGAGTGGTCGAAGCCGAAGGCGGGCATGCGCGAGAGTGTGCCCGGCTTGCTCCGGCCTTGCTGCGCTCTGGGATGATCGCGGTCTGTTCGAGACCGAGATCGCCGCCGTCATGGACCTCTCCCGCTTCCCGCGCCGCCGCTACACGCCCTACGCCACGCCGATCGAGCCGCTGCCGCATCTCTCGGCGGCGCTCGCCGCCGGCTGCCCCGGCGGGCGCGGCCCCGAACTCTGGGCCAAGCGCGACGACCAGCTCGGGCTCTTTCCCGGCGGCAACAAGACGCGCAAGCTCGAGTTCCTCGTCGCCGACGCGCTCGCGCAGGGCGCCGACACGCTGATCACCTGCGGCGCGCCGCAGAGCAACCATTGCCGCATCACGCTCGCCGCGGCGCTGAAGGAGGGGCTGAAGTGCCGCTTCGTCATCGAAGAGCGCGTGCCGGACAGCTACGACGAACACGCCAGCGGCAACCACTTCATGTTCCGCCTGATGGGCGTGGAGGCGATCACCGTGGTGCCGGCCGGCACCGACATGGCCGCGGCGATGTCGAAAGTGGCCGACGAGCTGAAGGCGCAGGGCCGCCAAGGCTACATCATTCCCGGCGGCGGCTCCAACGCGCTCGGCGGCCTGGGCTACGTGGCCTGCGCGCAGGAGCTGCAGCAGCAGTGCTTCGAGCAGGGGCTGGGCTTCGACCGCATCGTCGTCGGTTCGGGCAGCTCGGGCACGCACGGCGGGCTGGTCGCAGGTTTTCTCGGCAACCACATCCGCATTCCGATCACCGGCATCGGCGTCAGCCGCGACCCCGGGCAGCAGGCGCCGCTGGTGCTGAAGGAAGCGCAGGCGGTGGTCGATCTGCTCGGCCTCGGCTTCACGGTGCCGGCCGAGGCGGTGCAGTGCATCGGCGGTTTCTGGCAGCCGAAGTACTCGGTGCCGAACGCCGGCATGGTGGAGGCGGTGCAGCTCGCCGCGCGCACCGAGGGCCTGCTGCTCGACCCGGTCTACACCGGCAAGGTGATGGCCGGGCTGATCGGCCTGGCGCGGCGCGGCGAGATAGCCGCGAACGAGCGCGTGCTGTTCATCCACACCGGCGGGCTGCCGGCGCTGCACGCCTACGAGCGCATCGTGCTGGGAGAGGCCGCATGAGCGCACGCAGATTGATCAGCTCCGGCTCGCCCTACGAAGCGCAGATCGGCTACAGCCGCGCGGTGGCCGACGGCGACTGGGTGTTCGTCTCCGGCACCACCGGCTTCGACTACGCGACGATGAGCATCCCCGACGGGGCCGCCGCGCAGGCCGAGCAGTGCTGGCGCAACATCGAGCGCGCGCTGGCCGAGGCCGGCGCCGCGCTCGCCGACATCGTGCGCGTGCGCTACATCGTGCCTTCGCGCGAAGACTTCGAAGCCGCGATGCCGGTGCTCGCGCGCGTGATGGGCGACGTGCGCCCGGCCGCGACGATGATCTGCGCCGGGCTGCTCGATCCGCGCATGCGCATCGAGATCGAGGTGACGGCGCGCAAGCGCGCTTGAAGAGGAGGCGACGGCGATGGACGCGCTCGCGGGACTGAAAGTGCTCGAACTCGGCCAGCTGATCGCCGGGCCCTTCGCCGGCAAGACGCTGGCCGACTTCGGTGCCGACGTGATCAAGATCGAGCCGCTCGACGGCGGCGACCCGCTGCGCACGTGGCGGCTGCTGCGCGAGGGCACCTCGGTGTGGTGGGAGGTGCAGTCGCGCAACAAGCGATCGGTGGCGCTCGACCTGCGCAGCGCCGAAGGCCAGGCCGCGGTGCGCGCGCTCGCCGCCGAGGCCGACGTGCTGATCGAGAACTTCAAGCCTGGCACGCTGGAGGGCTGGGGCCTGGGCTGGGAGGCGCTGCACGCGGCCAACCCGAAGCTGATCATGCTGCGCGTCTCCGGCTATGGGCAGACCGGGCCCTACCGCGACAAGCCCGGCTTCGGCGTGCTCGGCGAGGCGATGGGCGGCCTGCGCCACCTCACCGGCGAGCCGGCTCGCGTGCCGGTGCGCTGCGGCGTCTCGATCGGCGACACGCTGGCCGCGCTGCACGGCGTGATCGGCGTGCTGATGGCGCTGCGCCATCGCGAGGTCAACGGTGGGCAGGGCCAGGTGGTCGACGTGGCGCTCTACGAGAGCGTGTTCAACGTGATGGAGAGCCTGCTGCCCGAGTACGACGCCTTCGGCGCGGTGCGCGGCGCGGCCGGCTCGGCGCTGCCGGGCATCGCGCCGAGCAACGCCTACCCCTGCGCCGGCGGCGCCTACGTGCTGATCGGCGGCAACGGCGACGGCATCTTCAAGCGCCTGATGCGCGCCATCGGCCGCGCCGACCTCGCCGACGACCCAGGCCTGGCGCGCAACGACGGCCGCGTCGCGCGCGTCGCCGAGATCGACGCGGCGATAGTCGCGTGGACTTCGCAGCGCGCCATCGAGGACGTGCTCGCCGCGCTAGCCGCCGCCGCGGTGCCGGCCGGGCGCATCTACACGGTGGCCGACATCGCGGCCGATGCGCAGTACCAGGCGCGCGGCATGATCGTGCAGACGCACGATGCCGACGGCCGGCCGCTCAAGGTGCCGGGCATCGTGCCCAAGCTGTCGGACACGCCGGGGCGGCTGCGCACGCCGGCGCCGAAGCTGGGGGAGCACGGCGAGGCGGTGCGAGGCGCACGCGGCTGGCCGGCGCGCGAGGGCGAGGGCTGAACGCGCACGAACCTACAGGTGGAAGTCGCCCGCGGCTTCCGGCTGGTACAGCACCTTCCCGATGCGGATGCAGCACGTCCGCTGCGGAATCCGCCAGTCGAAGGCGTCGCCCTCGCGGCAGCCCAGGATCGCGGTGCCGATGCCCGAGCAGACCGACAGCTTCCCGGCGCCGTCGTCCGCATGCTCGGGGTAGACCAGCGCCACTTCCACTTCCTCGTCGTCCAGGTGCAGCAAGGCCCTGGAGTTCATCGTGACGACGTCCCGCGGCACCTGGCGCGCATCGACGACGATGGCGCGCTCGATCTCGTGCTCCAGTTCGAAAACGGCCGAGGCCTGTTCGAGTGCGACCAGCGTTCTGAGGCGGGCCTGGTCGATCTCGGTGATGTGGATGCTGCCGGCAGGGCCTGAAGGACTGTCGCGCAGCAGCCGCAGGTAGCGCGGCGCGGTCATGGCGAAGGACAGCAGCGCCGGCGTCTCGCGTTCGAGCAGGAAGCCGCAACGCTGGAAGAGCTTCAGCGAGCGCGCGTTGTCCGGCTGGATCCTGGCGACGAGCTTCTCGGCGCGCATCTCGAAGAACGCCAGCTTCATGGCTTCGCGGAGGAGGCCGGCGCCGAGCCGGCGGCCCCAGTCGCGGCGGTTGCCGATGACCAGGACCATCTCCCAGTCCGACCCCGCCTTGACGAGACGCACGAAGCCCACCGGCGCGTCGTGCCGGTCGCAGGCCATGAAGAACCGGCCGCCCTGGTTGAACAGAGGGGTCAGGACAGGCAGCTGGACCCGGCTGACGGCCTGCTCGATGAAGCGGGAGACATGCCGCGAATCGCTCAGGTGGCGGGTGATGCGCTCGTCTTCCAGCCAGTCCATCAGCGTCAACGCGTCGGCCCGGGTGATCTCGGGCCGCAGCGAAACGAAGGGCGGGTTCATCTTCACGCCGGCAACGCTTCGCAGGGAGCGCCGTCCCAGAAGCCGCTGAGCAGGTTGTCGGGGCGCGTGCGCGACACCACACGGCCGCACGAAGGCCATGCATCGCGCCGGGCACTCAGTCCGGCGTAGAGGCTGAATCCGGCGCCGGTGCGGATGCTGCCGCCGCTGACGACGCATTCGCCGGCGCGGATGGCGCCCTCGCCCGTGATGTCCGATCCCGCAACGATGCCCCAGCCGGCGTCGATGTGCATGCCGCTGCGAATCGAGCCGCCGGCCTGGATCCCGTGCCCGGCGCGCAGGCCCTCCGTGCACGCCAGATCGCCGCCGACCTGCAGGCTCCTGGCGCAATGAACCATGCCCTCGACCTCGAGATCCTCGGCCACCACGATCGACCCCTCGCCACGCAACGCCGCCCCGCAGGCCAGGGCCCCGCGGACGCGCAGATCGCCGCCGCACGTCAAGGCGCCGTGCACCTCGACGCTCCAGGACGAGACCAGATGGCCCCCGGTTCGCAGCGAGCCGAGTGTGCGCAGGCCCGCGCCGGCGTGCAGGTCGTCGCCGACCGAGACGGCATTGCCGGCGCGAATGCTGCCGCCGGCCCGCAGCGAGCCGCCCGTGCGAAGCACCGAGTCGACGTCCACCTCGCCGCGCACCTGGACCGAGCCCGCATGGACGAAGGCGTCCGCAGAGATGGCATCGACCACGAGAACGGAGTCGATGGGGCCGAACCGGTCCAGCAGCCAGCAGGCGTCGTCGACGCGTCCGTCCGCAACGAGCGCGTCGATCACGCTCTGGTACTCGGACGGGCTGTCGAAACGCCGTGCGAACCAGCGGTAGCCGCTGACACAGGAGCGCTTGGCCCGCAGTGCGGTTGAACTGATCTTCATCGGGCACCGCCCCGCGGCTCGGCGGCCGCCGGCGCACCCGCCCGCAGCCACCAGTCCATGCAGGCCTGGAGGTTGAGCATGTGCTCACGCTCGATGCATCCGTAGAGGAACCAGGCGAGCTGCCAGCATCTCTGCGGATGCCAGGCTGTCGGGCCGAGCGTGCGCTCGACAAAGAAGATTTCCACGAGGCGATCCTTCAGTGGCAGGGTGCGCGTTTGCCGAAGGCGGATGCACACCGACACGCGGGTTGGGAGCCCGGCGATCTGAAGTTTGCGAGAGTGACGTGGAGGTGATCGCCGGGCCTAGGAATGTGCGGCCGGCTGAGGAAGGGTGAATGCCATGGCGGCAGTCTAGGGCTGGCGTCCGGCTTGGGCAATTCAGCCGGGGGCAAGTCGCACTGGGGCGTAGGCGTATTGCGTCGCCAAGGTCCGCCTCGCTTCCCGACGCTGTCTCAGCGCCCGAGCGAGATGCGCGTCGCCGCGAAGCCGTGCTGCGCGCCCGGATTCACCATCGGCAGCGTGTCCTTGAAGGCCGCGCTGGGCATGGTCTGCGCCAGCGTGCTGGCGGCGTCGGCGGCCCACATCAGCACCGCGCGCGCGCTCATCGGCCGCGCGATCAGGTAGCCCTGCAGCTGATGGCAGCCCAGGCGCACCGCGGCGTCGCGTTGCGCCTCGGTCTCCACGCCCTCGGCCACCACGCGCAGGCCCAGCTCGCGCGCGGCCCGCACGGCGCTCTCGACCATCGCGCGCGCGTCGTGGCTGCGCGCCAGCGCGGCCACGGTGGCGCGGTCGATCTGCAGCTCGCGCACCGGCTGGTGCGCGAGCGCCGCCAGCCCGGCCGCGCCGGCCGCGAAGTCGTCGATCGCCACCTCCACGCCCAGCGCCGCCAGCCGCGCGAAGGCCTTGCGCGTGGCTTCGGTGTTCTCCATCGCCACCGCCTGCGTCAGCTCGCACAGCAGGCCGTCGGCCGGCACGCCGTGCGCCTTCATGCCGCGCTCCAGGCGCGCCGCGAAATCGTCCTGGCGGAACTGCATGCCCGACACGTTCACCGCCACGCGCAGCTTCACGTCGGCCTGGCGCCACGCGGCGGCCTGGCGCAGCGCGGCGTCGAGCGCCCAGCCGCCGATGGTCTCGATCAGGCCATGGCGCTCGGCCACGGGGATGAAGCGCGCCGGGCTGACCAGCCCGAGCGTCGGGTGGCGCCAGCGCAGCAGCGCCTCGACGGCGCTGACCTTGAGCGTCGCCGCGTCGATGCGCGGCTGGAAGAACAGCTCGAGCTGGCGCTTGACCACCGCGTGCTGCAGCTCGCGCGCGATCAGCACTTCCTCGTTGTGCGTGGCGTCGATGCGCGCGTCGAACACCGCGTGGGCGTGGCCGCCGCTGCGGCGCACCGCCTGCATCGCCGCCGCGGCGCGGCCGATCAGGCGCGCGCCGCCGCCGTGCTCGGGCGCGACGGCCAGGCCGACCGAGAGCGGCACGGCGAGCGCGCGGCCGTCGACGTCCAGCGGCGCGTCGAAGGTCTGCACGAGGCGCTGCGCGAGCTTCTCGCCGGCCTCGCGCGGCGCGTCGAGCCAGACGCCGAAGGCATCGGCATCGATGCGCGCCAGCAGCGTCGTGGCGCCGACCGCGCCGCGCAGCGCGGCCGCCGCGGCCGCCAGCGCGCGCTCGGCGCAGGCCGCGCCGGCGTCGTCGCGCAGCAGGCGCAGGTCGTCGACGCCGATCGCCAGCAGGCAGGCGTCGCGCCCGGCCTTCTCGACGGCGGCGCAGCGCTCCTGCACCAGCCGCTCGAAGCTGGCCAGCGCCGGCAGGCCGGTGAGGGTGTCGAGCACGGCGGTGTTCGCGGGGCTCTGCGCGGCGGCCGGCTTGGCCGGGGCGCGCCGGCGCCGCCATGCGACGGCGCCGAGGGCGGCGGCGGCCAGCGCGATGGCGGCGGCGCCGGCGATCGGGAGAAGATCGAAGTTCATGGGTGGGTCTCGGGCACGTGTCTCCAGAGCAGCATCGGCCGCGCTGTGCCGCCATGTAGCCCTGTTTGCGTGACGGAAGTCGTCGTGCCCGGCGCGGCCGCTATAGTTCGGACGCCATGAACGCTCCGCTGCACGCCGCCGCCATCGTCTACGACGCCGGGGACGAGGTCGATGCGCTGCTCGCCGAGGTGGTGCAGGCGCAGCGGCAAGCCGGCCGGCGCGTGCGCGGCCTGCTGATGGCGCGCAGCGAGCCCGGCCCCGGCTGCGCCGCCGAGATGGTGATGGTCGACATCGCGAGCGGCGAGCGCTACCTCGTCTCGCAGCCGCTGGGGCGCGACTCCAGCGCCTGCCGCGCCGACCCGCAGGGCTTCGCGCGCGCCGGTGGCGTGCTGCGCGCGGCGGCCGGCGACGCGCCCGAACTCGTGGTGGTCAACCGCTTCGGCAAGCTCGAAGCCGAAGGCGGCGGCCTGCGCGCCGAGCTGCTCGAAATCCTCTCGCGCGACATCCCGCTGCTGACCTCGGTGTCGCGCGGCCTGGTCGACGAATGGCAGCACTTCACCGGCGGCGCGTCGCAACTGCTCGCGCCGACGCGCGCGGCGGTCGACGGCTGGCTCGCATCGACGGCATCCGCATGCAACTCGACACCTGGCTGATCTACTTCGCGGCGGCGCTCGGCCTGTCGCTCTCGCCCGGGCCGAACGGCCTGCTGGCGCTGACGCACGGCGCGTTGCACGGCCGGCGCAAGACGCTGTGGACCATCTTCGGCGGCTCGTTCGGCTTCATCGCCGTCGTCGCGCTGTCGATGTTCGGCATCGGCGCGCTGCTGCAGGCCTCGCTGCTGTGGCTGACGGTGCTGAAGTGGGTCGGCGGCGCCTACCTCGTCTGGCTGGGCATCCAGGTGTGGCGTGCCCCACCGGTGGGCGTCGAATGGCAGCCGGGCGAAGGCGGCGAGCGCGGCGGCTGGTCGATGTTCCGCCAGGGCGCGCTGTCGGCGATGACCAACCCCAAGGGCATCCTCTTCTTCGCCGCCTTCCTGCCGCAGTTCATCGACCCGGCGCGCAGCCTGGTGCTGCAGTTCGCGATCATGGCCGGCACCTTCGCGGGCATCGAGGTGGTCACCGAGTTCGTCATCGCCAGCACGGCGCACCGCATCCGACCCTGGCTGAAGCGCAGCGGCAAGCGCTTCAACCGCGCCTGCGGCGGCATCTTCGTGGCGATCGGCGCGGCGCTGCCGCTGCGCGCCTGAGCTTCTTCTCGTTCAGCGCCGCCCCAGCGGCAGCGCGGTCTTGTAGCGCACCTGCTTGAGCGCGAAGCTGGAGCGGATCTTCTCCACCTCCTTCATCGGCGTGAGCTGCTCGATGATGAAGCGCTCCAGCGCCGCCATGTCGGGCACGGCCACGCGCATCAGGTAGTCGGCGTCGCCGGTCATCAGGTAGCACTCCATCACCTCGTCGCGCGCGGCCACCTTGGCCTCGAAGGCCTCGAGCGCGGCGCGCGTCTGCTGCTTCAGGCTGATCGAGATGAACACGTTCAGGTGCAGCCCGAGCTGCTTGGCATCGAGCAACGCGACCACCTGGCGGATCACGCCGGCGCGTTCGAGCGCCTTGACGCGCGCGAGGCAGGGCGACGGCGACAGCCCGACGCGCCGCGCCAGCTCGACGTTGGCGATGCTGGCGTCGGATTGCAGCTCGCGCAGGATGCGCAGGTCGGTGGCGTCGAGGTTCATCGTGCCGTGAAATCGTTGAGATGCAGCATTTTGTGCTGTGCTGTGTCCGGTGCACCAGCCATTTCGATCACCCCTGCCGCCGCTCCCCGCCTACAGTGCGCAGCAGGAGACGAACCAAGGCATGAGCGACAAGAACGACCCCGCCGAGACGGCCCTCGAGAACGCCGAGTGGCGCGACGCGCTCGCTTCGCTGCTGCACGCCGCCGGGCCGCAGCGCGTGCGCGAGATCATGGACATGCTCGCCGCCGCGGCGCGTGCGCCCGAGGTCGGCTGGCAGCCGGCGCTGGGCACGCCCTACGTCAACACGATTCCGGCCGCGCGCCAGCCGGCTTTTCCCGGCGACCTCGCGATCGAGGAGCGCCTTGCCTCGCTGATGCGCTGGAACGCGCTGGCGATGGTGGTGCGCGCCAACCAGGCCTATGGCGAGCTCGGCGGGCACATCGCCAGCTACGCCAGCGCGGCCGATCTGTTCGAGGTCGGTTTCAACCACTTCTTTCGCGGCGGCGCCGATGCGGGCGGAGGTGACCTCGTCTTCTACCAGCCGCACAGCGCGCCGGGTGTCTACGCGCGCGCCTTTCTCGAAGGGCGCCTGAGCGAAGACGACCTCGCCCACTACCGCCAGGAGATCGGCGCACGCGCACGCGGCGTCAAGGGGCTTTCGAGCTACCCGCATCCCTGGCTGATGCCCGAGTTCTGGCAGTTCCCGACCGGCTCGATGGGCCTGGGCCCGATCAGCTCGATCTACCAGGCGCGCTTCATGCGCTACCTGCAGCACCGCGCGCTGCTCGACACCTCGGCGCGCAAGGTGTGGGGCGTGTTCGGCGACGGCGAGATGGACGAGCCCGAGAGCATGAGCGCGCTGACGCTGGCCGCGCGCGAGAAGCTCGACAACCTGATCTGGGTGGTCAACTGCAACCTGCAGCGCCTGGACGGCCCGGTGCGCGGCAACGGCCGCATCATCGACGAGCTGGAGGCCCTCTTCGCCGGCGCCGGCTGGCGCGTCATCAAGCTGGTGTGGGGCTCGGACTGGGACGGCCTGTTCGCGCGCGACAGCGAGGGCGCCTTGCCGCGCGCCTTCGCCAACACCGTCGACGGCCAGTTCCAGACCTTCGCCGCCAAGGACGGCCGCTACAACCGCGAGCATTTCTTCGGCCAGGATCCGGCGCTCGCCGCGCTGGCGCAAGGCCTGACCGACGAGCAGATCGACCGCCTGAAGCGCGGAGGCCACGACCTCGTGAAGATCCACGCCGCCTACCACGCGGCGCTGTCCACGCGCGGCCAACCGACGGTGATCCTCGCGCAGACCAAGAAGGGCTACGGCATGGGCCAGGCGGGCCAGGGCCGCATGACCACGCACCAGCAGAAGAAGCTCGAACGCGAAGACCTGATCGCCTTCCGCAACCGCTTCGACCTGCCGCTGTCCGACGAGCAGGCCGCGTCGCTGGCCTTCTACAAGCCGGCCGGCGACAGCCCCGAGATGCGCTACCTGCACGCGCGCCGCGCGGCGCTGGGCGGGGCGATTCCGGCGCGGCGCAGCGAGGCGCCGCCGCTGGCGGTGCCGCCGCTGACGCGCTACGCCGAGTTCGCGCTGAACGCGGAAGGCAAGGAGATGAGCACCACGATGGCCTTCGTGCGCATGCTCACCGCGCTGCTGAAGGACGCGCAACTCGGCGCGCGCATCGTGCCCATCGTCGCCGACGAGGCGCGCACCTTCGGCATGGCCAATCTCTTCAAGCAGGTCGGCATCTATTCGCACAACGGCCAGACCTACGAACCCGAGGACATCGGCTCGCTGATGAGCTACCGCGAGGCCGAGAACGGCCAGATCCTCGAAGAAGGCATCAGCGAGGCCGGCGCGATCAGCAGCTGGACGGCGGCCGCCACCAGCTACTCGGTGCACGGCCTGGCGATGCTGCCCTTCTACATCTACTACTCGATGTTCGGCTTCCAGCGCATCGGCGATCTGATCTGGGCAGCCGCCGACCAGCGTTCGCGCGGCTTCCTGCTCGGCGCCACCGCCGGCCGCACCACGCTGGGCGGCGAGGGCTTGCAGCACCAGGATGGATCGAGCCTGCTGCAGGCCGCCGCGGTGCCCAACTGCCGCGCCTGGGACCCGTGCAACGCCTTCGAGCTGGCGGTGATCCTCGACCACGGCATGCGCGAGATGATGGAAGCGCAGCGCGACGTCTTCCACTACCTGACGCTGGGCAACGAGAGTTATGCGCAGCCCTCGCTGCCGGCGGGCGTGCAGGGCGATCTGATCAAGGGCCTGTACCGCTACGCCGTGCATTCGCCCGCGCAGGCGAAGGGCAGGGTGCGGCTGCTCGGCTCGGGCGCGATCCTGCGCGAAGTGATCGCGGCGGCGGAACTGCTGGCGAACGACTGGGGCATCGAAGCCGAGGTGTGGAGCGCCACCAGCTTCAGCGAACTGGCACGCGAGGCGCGCGAGGTCGAGCGCTTCAACCGCCTGCACCCGGGCGACGCGCAGCGCACCAGCCATGTGCAGACCTGTCTGGCCGGCGGCGCGCCGGTGATCGCGGCGAGCGACTACGTGCGCGCCTGGCCGCAGCTGATCGCTTGCTACGTCGAGGCACCCTTCACCGCGCTGGGCACCGACGGCTTCGGCCGCAGCGACACGCGCGCGGCGCTGCGGCGCTTCTTCGAGGTGGACCGCGCGCACGTCGTGCTGGCCGCGCTGACGGCGCTGCGGATGCAGGGCAAGGTGGAGGCCGGCGTGTGTGCCGAGGCGATCGCGCGCTATGGGCTCGACCCCGACGCGGCGGCGTCGTGGAGTGCCTGATACCCACCCGTTCGAGCTGAGCCTGTCGAAGCCCTAGCGTGCCACGCGCGTCCCTTCGACAAGCTCAGCGCGAACGGAGGTCTACGACGAACGCAGCCAGGCCGCGAGCCGCTCGCCGACCAGCGCATCGGCACGCCCGAAGCCTGCGACCAGGCGTGCCGACACCGGTTCGAGCACGACGATCGAAAAGTCGGCCAGCTCGAAGGTCATTGCCGCGTCGGGAAAGCGCGCGAGGTAGAGCGCCTTCGCCGCCTCGTACTCCTCGCCCTCGCGCGGCAGCACCCGCGCATCGGCCTGCAAGGCCACACGCGGCAGCGCCTGCGGCATCGTCTCGGGCGTGGCCTCGGCCATCACCATCAGGCTGACACGCGCATGCTCCTGCATGTCGCGCGTGTGCGTGGCCAGGCCGCTGACGTGGATCAGCAGCGCATGGTCGTCCGCGCGCAGCACGAAGGGCACCATCGACAAGGCCGGCTCGCCGCGGTGCAGCGTGGCGAGTGCAGCCACCGGCCGCACGTCGAGCAGGCGGCGCAGCAGCAGCGTGTCTTGCGCTTCCACGGTCTTCAGGCCGCGCGCGCCAGCGCCATCACGCCCAGCAGCGCGATGCCCGCGCCCAGTCCGCGCACTGCGATGAGGCCGGCAGGCCGGCGCGCCAGCAGCCCGAGCGCGATGCCGGACAGGTGCAGCAGCACGGTGGACAGCACGAAGCCCAGGCCGTAGCCGAACGGGCTGGCCGCCTGCGGCAGTTCGGTGCCGTGCGCGTGGCCGTGGAAGACCGCAAACAGCGCCACCAGCAGCGCGGCCAGCGCGAGCGGCGCGCGCCGCCCGCTGGCGACCATCGCGCCCAGCGCCACCGCCGAGGCGGCGATGCCGATTTCCACCGCCGGCAGCGGCACACCCGCGATGCCCAGCGCGGCGCCGGCCGCCATCACCAGCGGGAAGGCCAGCGGCAGCAGCCACAGCGCCGGCGCACCGAGCAGCGCGCCCCACAGGCCGACGGCCAGCATCGCGACGGCATGGTCCCAGCCCAGCAGCGGGTGGGCGAAGCCGCTCGCGAAGCCGCCGGCAAAGCCGTGCGCGTCGTGCGCCTGGGCCAGCGGCGCGGCGAGCGCGAGGGTGAGCAGCAGGGCGGCGGCGCGCAGCGGATGTCGGGTTGTCATGGCGTTCCTCGGCGGATCGGTTGGGGCGCAGTGTAGGCCGCGGCATGCAAGCGGCATGCCCTGCCGACAATCTCAGGAGGACGGTGAACAGGCGTCAGCCGCGCTCTCGCTTCGAGGCACCATCCGGCAGCGCGGCGATCACGGACAAACCCTGAGCCGCGCTGTGCCACCGTGCGTTGCGCAGCGCGGCATGCTTCTTGTGTCGCGAGCGCCATGCTCAGGAAGATCCCCGCCGCCTGCGCCGCCGCGGCAGCCTTCACCGCCGCGCAGGCGCAGACCACGGAACTGGAGCGCGTCGAGATCACCGCGCGCCACTACGACAACGCCGTTGGCACGTCCGACGCGGCCTCGCAGGGCACGGTGCGCGCCGAGCTGCTGAAGAGCCTGCCAGCGCTGCGCACCGGCGAGCTGCTGGAGTTCGTGCCCGGGCTGGTCGTCACGCAGCACTCGGGCGACGGCAAGGCCAACCAGTACTTCCTGCGCGGCTTCAACCTCGACCACGGCACCGACTTCGCCACCACGGTCGACGGCCTGCCGGTCAACATGCCCTCGCACGGCCACGGGCAGGGCTATGCGGACCTCAACTTCCTGATCCCCGAGCTGGTCGATCGCATCGAGTACCGCAAGGGGCCGTACTTCGCACGCAATGGCGACTTCGCCGCGGCCGGCTCGGCCGACATCCTCTACCGCCGCACGCTGGACGTGCCCTTCGCCGCGCTGACGCTCGGGCAGCGCCAGTACCGGCGCCTCGTCGGCGGCGGCTCGGGCGAGGTGGGCGAGGGGCTGCAACTGCTCGGGGCGATCGAGGTCATGCACAACGACGGGCCGTGGGTCGTGCCCGAGCACCTGCGCAAGAGCAACGCGCTGCTGACGCTGAGCGGCGGCACGCGCGTCGAGGGCTGGAGCGGCAGCCTGATGGCCTACGACGCGACATGGGACTCGACCGACCAGATCCCGCAGCGCGCGATAGCCGCCGGCATGAACCGGTTCGGCACGCTCGATGCCAGCGATGGCGGCAGCACGCGTCGCGCCAGCCTGTCGGGCGAGTGGCATCGCGACACGAGCACGAGCGCAACCCGGCTCGCCGCTTACGCAATCGACTACCGGCTCAAGCTGTTCTCCAACTTCACCTATGTGCTCGAACGGCCGGCCACCGGCGACCAGTTCTCGCAGCAGGACCGGCGCAGCATCTACGGCGTCAGCGCCAGCCATGCGGTCGATCACGCGCTCGCCGGCTTCGCGGCGCGCAGCGAGATCGGCGCGCAGCTGCGCCACGACCACATCCGCGTCGGCCTGTTCGACACGCAATCGCGCGAGACCATCGCGACCACGCGCGACGACAAGGTGCGCGAGACGCAGCTCGGCCTCTACGGCCAGACCTCGGTGGAGCTGACGCCGTGGCTGCGCGGCGTGGCCGGCCTGCGCGCCGACCAGGCGCGTTTCGAGGTCGACAGCCTCTTCAACGCGGCCGACTCGGGCAGTGCGTCGGACCACCTGCTCTCGCCCAAGCTCTCGCTGATCCTCGGGCCGTGGGCGAAGACCGAGTTCTTCTTCAATGCGGGCAAGGGCTTCCACAGCAACGACGCGCGCGGCGTGGTCGTCGATGCGCCCGGCCTGGTGGCCGCGCGCGGCCTCGAACTCGGCGCGCGCAGCGAGTGGCTGCCCGGCCTGCAAAGCTCGCTGGCGCTGTGGAAGCTCGACTTCGACTCGGAACTCGTCTACGTCGGCGATGCCGGCGCCACCGAGCCGAACCGCCCGAGCACGCGCCGCGGCGTCGAGTGGAACAACCGGTACATCCCGCTGCCCTGGCTGCTGGTCGATGCCGACCTGGCCTGGACGCACGCCCGCTTCGCGAATGCCGATCCGGCCGGCAGGCGCATCCCGAACGCCGTCGACAAGGTGGCCTCGCTGGCGGTGTCGCTGCGCGACTTCGGCCCGTGGTCGGGCAGCCTGCAATGGCGCTACCTCGGCAGCGGCGCGCTGATCGAGGACGACAGCGTGCGCTCGAAGTCGTCATTGACCACCAACCTGCGCATCGCGCGCCAACTGGGCGCAAAAGCCGAGCTGACGCTGGACGTGTTCAACCTGTTCGACCGCAAGCTCGACGACATCCAGTACTTCTACGAATCGCAGCTGCCCGGCGAAACCGCGCCGGTGGCGGACCGCCACGTGCACCCCGCCGAGCCGCGCACCTTACGCCTCACGCTGCGTGTCGATTTCTAGGCCACGTGCAGCAGCGTGCGCCGGATCTTCCCGCCCACGCGCTCGATGCGCCGCCAGCCGCTGTCGTCGTTCATCGTGATCCAGCGGCGCTCCTCGGCGCGGTAGAACCAGTCCTTGTCCTGCTGGTAGAACACCTGCGTGCCGGCGGCCTCCCAGATGTTGACGATCTCGTTGCCGTGCGCGCGCATCTCGTCGAAGTCCGTGGTGGCCTTCTGGCCCATCTCGCTGTAGTGCGCGTTCAGTTCGAGCAGCAGCGTGTTGACGTCGGCCGGCATGCGCTCGGCCTTCAGGCCGATCTTCACCGCCTCGTCGAGCAGGATCGGGTAGCTGTGCGAGGGGTACTTCGAGTTCAGTGTCGTCGCGATGCGCTCGGCCGCCGCCTCGTCGGCGATGTGATTCGCCAGCAGCTCGCGGCACAGCATGATCGACAGCGACTCGGCCCGGTCCACCGCGCCGATCACCAGCGGGTGCACGTACTGGAACAGCGAGCGGTACGGGTTCTCGGCCGTGTCGCCCTGCTGTTCGCGCCACAGGCGGATCACGCGCGTCAGCTCGTCGAGGCTGACGCTGACGCGCTCGTTGTCGCGGTCCACCGGCGAGAGCGCGTGGTTCAGCGAGGTGTCCACCGCGGTCAGGTAGGCCGTCGGGCCCATCAGGATGCGGTCGGCGCCCAGCGCGATCATCGTCGCGGCCGAGGCGCATTCGAGCGGCACCAGCGCGACGAGCTGGCGGCAATGCTGGCGCAGCAGGTTGACCAGGCGCAGCGACACCTGGCCGCTGCCGCCGTCGGATTTGATGAAGAGATGGATCGTGTCGTGCTGCCCGAGCCGGCCCAGCACGTCGTACAGCGCCAGCACGTCGGAGTGGCACACCGAGCCGCGCGGGTTGTTCCAGTAGCTGACGATCGGCCCGCCCAGGCGCTCGGCGAGCTTGGCGATCACCGCCTGCGTCTTGGCGAACAGCACCGGCGGCTGCTTGATGCGGGGCTTGCGGCTGTCCAGGGTCGGGTCGGTGTCGGTCATGGGCGGCGGTCGTCGGGTGGAGCGGCGAGCCTAACCGAGCGGCGCGGCGCCGCTGCCGGCATACTGCGCCGGCCATGAACGATCCCACGAGTTTTCAACGCATCGCCGTCGTCGGCGCCGGTGCGGTCGGCAGCTGGTTCGGCGCGATGCTGGCGCGTGCCGGGCATTCCGTCGTGCTGATCGGCCGGCCGGCGCACGTCGAGGCGATCCGGCGCGGCGGGCTGCGGCTGCAATCGCAGGCCGGCAGCGAGGTCGTGCGAGTCGAGGCCGACACCGACATCGCCGCGGTGCGCGGCGCCGACCTCGTGCTCGTCTGCGTGAAGTCGCCCGACACCGAGGCGGCGGCGCGTGCGATGGCGCCGCATCTCGATGCGCAAGCGCTGGTGCTGAGCCTGCAGAACGGCGTGGACAACGCCGCGGCGATCGCGCGCCACGTGCCGTGCGCGGTGGTGCCCACGGTGGTCTACGTCGCCACCGCGCTGCCCGAGCCCGGCACGGTCGTGCACCACGGCCGCGGCGATCTGGTGATCGGCTCGAGCGACGCGACCCTGCAGCCGCGCCTGCGCGCCGTGGCCGAGCTGTTCGTCGCTGCGCAGGTGCCGGTGGCGATCTCTCCCGACGTGATGGGCGCGTTGTGGCGCAAGCTGATGCTCAACTGCGCCTACAACGCGATCTCGGCGATCGCGCAGCAGCCCTACGGCCGCATGGCCGCGGTGCCGGAGATCCACCTGCTGATGCGCGAGGTGGTCGAGGAAGTGGTGGCCGTGGCGCGCGCCGACGGCCAGGCGCTCGCGCTGGCCGAATGCGTGCAGGCGATGGAAGCGCTCGCGCCGGCGATGCCGGCGCAGTTCTCGTCCACCGCGCAGGACGTGGCGCGCGGCAAGCGCAGCGAGATCGACCACCTCAACGGCTTCATCGCCCGGCGCGGCGCCGAACTCGGCGTGGCCACGCCGGTGAACCGCGCGCTGCATGCGCTGGTGAAGCTGATCGAGGCGCAGCGCACTCCCTAGGCTGTCGCGGCTCGCTAGGGGTGGGAGCGGCGCGTGCCGCCGCCTAGGGTGGAGGCACGCAACCCCGAGGAGCTTCCATGCCCAAAACAAGCAAGGCCGCGACGCCTGTCGCCCGCGATCTCACGCGCATCGACATCCGCCGCCCGCCGTGGCTGGACGAGATCCTCGTGCCCTGGCACCAGTGCGCGCAGCGCATCCTCGTCGTCGCCGACGGGCTCGACTTCAACGAGGGCAACGGCTTCGGCCTGACGCGCTTCCTGCTCGCGCTGGAGACCGCGTCGCCCTACGGCCTGGCGCCGGTGATCCACATCGCGCACCGCGACGACAGCGACGCCGTGGCGAGCGCGGCGATGAAGGCGAAGTTCACGTTCCACAAGAACTTCCGCTTCGTCAACTCGACCGCCGCGCACGCGCTGATGAACGGCAGCACGCGCCGCTTCGACCAGCTGTGGATCTTCGGCATAGCCTCGGCGCCGATTCCCGACGACGAGGTGCGCGTGATCGCCGCCTTCATGGCCGCGCGCGGCGGCGTGTTCGCCACCGGCGACCACGAGAACCTCGGCCAGGGCATCAGCGGGCGGCTGCCGCGCATCCGCAAGATGCGCGAGTGGGCCGGCGTGCCGGTCGGCGGACCGAACCGCATCGACACGGTCAACCAGCCTTCGCCCGACGGCGAGTGGAACTTCGACAGCCAGTCCGACGTGCTGCCGCAGCGCATCTTCCCGCACTTCGACACCTCGACCGGCAGCCCGCTCGCGCACCCGCTGCTGCGCCTGCCCGGCAGCACCGACCCGCGCTTCGGCGTGATCGACGTGCTGCCCGACCATCCGCACGAAAGCGAGTGCTACGCCGGCACCGCGCTGCACCAGCCCTACAACCTCGTCAGCGGCGTCGACGGCAACGAGTTCCCGACGCTGCCGGGCAGCAGCACGCGTCTCTCGCCGCAGATCGTCGCCACCTCGATGTCGGGCGGGCGCATCTTCGAGAAGGGGCCGGTCGCGCCGCGCTGCTTCGGCGCGATCTCGGCCTACGACGGGCACCGCGTGTCGCTCGGGCGCATCGTCTGCGACGCCACCTGGCATCACTTCGTCAACATCAACCTCGATGGCACCGGCTCGGGCCGCAGCGGGCTGGGCGCCTTCGTGCCGCCGGGCTCCGGCAACTTCGTGCCCAACGCCGAGTTCGCCAAGATCGCCCAGTACTACCGCAACATCGCCCAGTGGATCGCGCCGGTGCGCTGGTGCCGCTGGTACCTCGACCTGGTGGCGATCCGCTACACCTTCCCGCTGTTCGAGGAGGTGCGCGAAGTGCCGCCGCGCCCGCCCTGGCCGTGGCCGGAGCTGGTGGCGCTGGGCGCGCGCGTCGAGGCCGCGCTCGATCTGCGCGACGGGCGCGGCACGGCGGCCGGCTTGGTCGGCGAGCTGCTCGCGGCGCAGCCGGCCTTCGAGGCGCTGGCCGGCGTCAACGGCGCGGCCAGCCCGGCGCCGCTGCTGCCCGCGGCGGAGTTCCGCCTCGGTGTACTGGGCGCGCTGGCGCAAGCGGTGTTCGCCGGCCTGCCGCCGGCGCCCTGGGCGCTGCGCGCGCAGTTCGAGAAGTCGCGCGACCCGCATGCCGAGGTCGACAAGCTGTTCGCGCGCGCCGTGGCGCAGGCGCTGCGCGACGGCCCGGCGCACTACGCGAAGGCGGCACGCGGCACGCTGGCGGTGCTGGAGAAGCTGGGGACGCTGGAGAAGGCGGCGCGCTGAACGCGGGGCAGGGCTCGCGCAGGCGAGGGCAGAATGCGGCGCCATGCCGCACCGCCTTCGCCTCGCCTGCGCCGCGCTGGCCGCCATCTTGCTGATTGCCGGCTGCGCGACGCCGCCCGCCGCGCCGCAAGGCATGGGCCCGAGCGACGCGCGCGAGGCGGTGCTGCGCGTGCTGCCGGCGAGCCTGCCCGACCGCGCCGGCTGGGCCGCCGACATCCACGCCGCGCTGGCCGCGCAGGAACTGCCCTCCACGGCACAGAACCTGTGCGCGGTGATGGCCGTCGCCGAGCAGGAGTCGGGCTACCGCGCCGACCCGGCGGTGCCGGGCCTGTCGGCGATCGCCTGGAAGGAGATCGAGCGCCGTGCCGACTCGGCCGGCGTGCCGATGTTCGCGCTGCGCGGCGCGCTGGCGCTGTCGTCGCCGAACGGGCGCAGCTACGCCGAGCGCATCGACGCGGTGAAGACCGAGCGCCAGCTCAGCGAGGTGTTCGAGGATTTCATCGGCATGGTGCCGATGGGCCGGAGCCTGCTCGCCGACCGCAACCCGGTGCGCACCGGCGGGCCGATGCAGGTGAGCATCGCCTTCGCCGAAGCGCAGGCGAAGCAGCGGCCTTATCCCTACGAGCTGCGCGAGTCGGTGCGGCGCGAGGTGTTCACGCGCCGCGGCGGCCTGTACTTCGGCGCGGCGCACCTGCTCGGCTACGAGGCGCCGTACGAGCAGACCATCTACCGCTTCGCCGACTTCAACGCCGGGCGTTGGGCGAGCCGCAACGCGGCGTTCCAGAACGCGCTCGCGGTGGCCTCGGGCCTGCCCGTCACGCCCGACGGCGACCTGGTCGCGCCCGGCGCGCAGCGCGGCGAGACCGAGCGCGCCGCGCAATCGCTGGCCGGGCGGCTGGGCATGAGCGAAACGGCGATCCGGCGCGATCTCGACCGCGGCGAAGGCCCCGGCTTCGAGAAGACCGCGCTCCACGAGCGTGTGTTCGCCTACGCCGAGCAGCTCGACCGCCGCGCGCTGCCGCGCGCCGCGCTGCCCAGGATCGAGCTGCACAGCCCGAAGATCACGCGCAAGCTCACCACCGAGTGGTTCGCCCGGCGCGTCGACGAACGCTACCGGCGCTGCCTGGAGCGCATGGCCGCGGCGCGCGACGATTGACGACGTTTCGGTGCCCGCCGAAACGTCCGCCCGCTGCGTTGCGATAGCCTGAGGCCCGATGAGCATCCCGCGCGAACACGAACCCCGTCTCGCCCGCAGCGCCGCGATGGTGGCCGACGCGGCGCGCTCGCGCATGCTCTCGCGGCTGCTCTCCGGCGAGGCGGCCACGGCCGGCGAACTGGCCGCGGCCGCCTCGGTGACGCCGGCCACCGCCAGCGGCCACCTCGCGCAACTGCTGGCGGCCGGCTTCGTGCTGTGCGAGCCGCGCGGCCGGCACCGCTACTACCGCCTCGCCAGCCCGACGGTGGCGCACGCGCTCGAAGCCCTCGCGCTGGTGGCCGAGGCGGGCGAGCGCGACGCCGCCTGGCAGCGCCCCGAGCGTGCCCGGCTGCGCGAGGCGCGCTGCTGCTACGGCCACCTCGCCGGCCGGCTCGGCGTGCGCCTGTTCGATGCGCTGCGCGCGCGCGACGGCCTGCGCGTCGCGGCCGACGGCTTCACGCTCAGCGAGGCCAGCCGCGCCTGGCTCGGCGAAGCGCTCGGCTTCGCGCCCGCCGCGCCGAACGGGCGGCGGCGCTACGCCTATGCCTGCATGGACTGGTCGGAGCGGCGCGACCACCTTGCCGGCCAGCTCGCCGACGAGCTGCTCGGCCACTGCCTGGAACGCGGATGGCTGAAGCGCGGCGAAGGCCGCGCGCTGGCGCTCACGCCGCCCGGGCAGCGCGCCCTGCTCGGCGCGCTGGGCGCCGACCCGCCTTGATCTGGCGCAAGCCAGCCCCCTTCGCGCCGGGGCGAGGGCGCTTTCTTATCCAAGTTCAAGGAAGTTCCCGACCAGATCCGTAGGCTATCGCCATCGACAACCTGCGGAGGTTCTTTCCATGGCCCAAGGCTTCACCAGCCAGGCGGCGCGCAACGTCTTCTACGGCGGCACGGTGTTCTTCGTGCTGCTGTTCGCTGCGCTGATCCTGCACACCGAGCAGCGCATTCCGGAGCGCTCCAAATCCGCCGAGATCACGCCCGCCGTGGTGCGCGGCAAGCATCTCTGGGAAACGCGCAACTGCATCGGCTGCCACACGCTGCTCGGCGAAGGCGCCTACTTCGCGCCCGAGCTCGGCAACGTCTACAAGCGGCGCGGCCCCGAGTTCATCAAGGCCTGGATCAAGAGCCAGCCCACCGGCGTGCCGGGGCGCCGCCAGATGCCCAACTTCAACTTCACCGATGCGCAGCTCGACGACATGGTCGAGTTCCTGAAGTGGACCAATGGCGTGGACACCGAGAAGTGGCCGCCGAACATCGAGGGCTGAGGAAAACGACATGAAAGCCACCACGCTCAAGTTCCAGTCTCAGTCGGTCTCCCGGCTGTACTTCATCGCGGCGATCGGCCTGTTCGTCGGCCAGATCGTCTTCGGCCTCACGCTCGGCCTGCAGTACCTGATCGGCGACCTGGCCTTCCCGGCCGTCCCCTTCAACATCGCCCGCATGGTCCACACGAACCTGCTGATCGTGTGGCTGCTTTTCGGCTTCATGGGCTCGGCCTACTACCTGATCCCCGAAGAAGCCGAGACCGAGCTGTACAGCCCCTTCCTCGCCAAGCTGCTGTTCTGGGTGTTCCTGGTCGCGGGCGCGGCCACCATCCTCGGCTACCTGCTGGTGCCCTACGCCACGCTGGCCGAGATGACCGGCAACGACTTCCTGCAGACGATGGGGCGCGAGTTCCTCGAGCAGCCCTTGCCCACGAAAGTCGGCATCGTGATCGTCGCGCTCGGCTTCCTCTTCAACATCAGCATGACGGTGCTGAAGGGGCGCAAGACCGCCATCTCGCTGGTGCTGCTGATGGGCCTGTGGGGCCTGGCGCTGATGTTCCTGTTCAGCTTCGTCAACCCGAGCAACCTGGTGCGCGACAAGATGTACTGGTGGTTCGTCGTGCACCTGTGGGTGGAAGGCACCTGGGAGCTGATCCTCGGCGCGCTGCTCGCGTTCGTGCTCGTCAAGACCACCGGCGTCGACCGCGAAGTCATCGACAAGTGGCTGTACCTGATCATCACGATGGCGCTGGTCACCGGCATCCTCGGCACCGGCCACCACTTCTACTTCATCGGCCTGCCGGGCTACTGGAGCTGGGTGGGCAGCGTGTTCAGCGCGCTCGAGCCGGTTCCGTTCTTCATGATGACGCTGTTCGCGTTCAACATGGTCCAGCGCCGCAAGCGCGAGCACCCCAACCAGGCCGCCGTGCTGTGGGCGGTGGGCACCGCGGTGATGGGCTTCCTCGGCGCGGGCCTGTGGGGCTTCATCCACACGCTCAGCCCGGTGAACTACTACACGCACGGCTCGCAGGTCACCGCGGCGCACGGCCACCTGGCGTTCTACGGCGCCTACGTGCTCGTCGTGATCGCGATGATCAGCTACGCGATGCCCATCCTGCGCGGCCGCGAGGCCAACCCGAAGCGCGCGCAGAGCGTGGAGATGTGGAGCTTCTGGATCATGACCATCGGCATGGCGGTGATGGTGCTGGCGCTCACCGGCGCGGGCATCCTGCAGGTCTGGCTGCAGCGCATCCCGACCGAGAACGCGATGTCGTTCATGAACACGCAAGACCAGCTGCGCTTCTTCTACTGGGTGCGCGTGGCCGGCGGCGTGATGTTCCTGGCCGGGCTGCTGACCTACCTGTCGAGCTTCTTCATCGGCCCCGCGGCCGACGAGAGCGAAGCGGCCGGGCGCCTGGCCGCGGCCTGAGTTGAGCTAAGGTCATGGAGATGACGAGCGCACGGCAGATCGCGGCGGTGCCGTACTACGCCGCGCAGGGCGGCGAGTGCGCCCTGTTCGAGCGCGCGCACGCCGCCCGGCTGCCGCTGCTCATCAAGGGCCCCACCGGCTGCGGCAAGACGCGCTTCGTCGAGCACATGGCGGCGCGGCTCGGCCGCCCGCTGGTGACGGTGAGCTGCCACGACGATCTCTCCGCGGCCGACCTCGTCGGCCGCCACCTGATCGCCGGCGGCGACACCGTGTGGTGCGACGGCCCGCTGACGCGCGCGGTGCGCGAAGGCGCGATCTGCTATCTCGACGAGGTGGTGGAAGCGCGCAAGGACACCACCGTCGTGCTGCACCCGCTGGCCGACGACCGCCGCGTGCTGCCGATCGAGCGCACCGGCGAGGCGATCCCGGCCGCGCCGGGCTTCATGCTGGTGATCTCCTACAACCCCGGCTACCAGAACCTGCTCAAGGGCCTGAAGCCGAGCACGCGCCAGCGCTTCGTCGCGCTGACGCTGGGCTACCCGGAGGCGGCGGTGGAACGCACCATCGTCGAAGCCGAGAGCGGCTGCGGCGCGGCCACCGCCGCGCGTTTGGTGACGCTGGCGCAGGCGCTGCGGCGGCTGACCGACCACGACCTCGAAGAAACCGCCAGCACCCGGCTGCTGGTGATGGCGGGGCGGCTGGCGGCCGGCGGCATGCCGCTGCGCGCGGCCTGCCACGCCGCCATCGTCGACGCGCTGACCGACGACGCCGACACCGCGCGCGCTCTCGGCGAAGTGCTCGGCGCCGTGATCGGCGATGAATGACAGTGCGTTCGCACTGGCGGTGAACGACGCCGCGCCGCCGGCGCGGCGCATGGCCCGGCTGCAGCGCCGGCGCCGCGTTTTCCAGATCGGCTTCTTCGCGCTGTTCGTGCTCGCGCCCATCCTCGACCTGCTGCGCTTCGACCTGAACCAGACGCAGCTGTGGGTGCTGGGCATGCGCTGGTCGCTGGGCATCGACGACTTCGTCCGCGGCGACATCTCGGCCACGCAGGCGGCGCTGAACATCATCGCGCGCGCGATCGTGCCGGGCGTCGTGCTGGCGGTCGGCTTCATGACGGTGGCCTGGCGCTACGGGCGCCTGTACTGCGGCTGGCTGTGCCCGCACTTCTCGCTGGTCGAATCGTTCAACGGCCTGCTGCAGCGCGCCAGCGGCAAGCTCAGCGTCTGGGACAGGCAGCGCACGCTGCCGGCCGGGCGCCAGCCCGATGCGCGCTGGTGGCCGGTGTTCTTCGTCGCCTGTGCGCTGTTCGGCTTCGTGTGGGCGATCACGCTGCTGAGCTACCTGCTGCCGCCGCGCGAGATCTGGGGCAACCTGGTCTCGGGCACGCTGACGCCCAACCAGGCGCGCTTCATCGCCATCGGCAGCGTGGTGTTCACGCTCGAATTCATGTTCGCCCGGCACTTGTTCTGCCGCTTCGGCTGCGCGGTCGGCCTGTTCCAGAGCCTGGCCTGGATGGCGAACCCGAAGGGCCTGGTGGTGGCCTTCGACCGCGATCGCGCGCGCGATTGCCGCAGTTGCACGACGGCCAGCGCGCCCAACGGCTCGGCCTGCGACGTGGCCTGCCCGATGCGCCTGAACCCGCGCAACATCAAGCGCATGATGTTCTCGTGCGTGCAGTGCGGCCAGTGCCTGACCGAATGCGAGACCTCGCACGAAGTGCAGGCGCGCGGTCCGAACCTGGAATGGAAGGTCGGGCTCGATGCGGTGCGCGAGACGCTGCGCCAGCGCCGCGAAGACAAGGGTCACTGAAGTGAAACCTACCCCCGTTCGGGCTGAGCCCTTCGACAAGGCTCAGGACAGGCTTGTCGAAGCCCGCTCGCGAACCTCGCTGACCCTTCGACAAAGGGACTTCGACAAGCTCAGTCCCCTGCTCAGGGCGAACGGGAGGGTTCACTGACATGGAAGAGTGGGTCGGCGAACGTTGGCACCGCTGGATCACGCGCGCGGCGGATCGCAGTTTTCCGCAGCAGGCGGTGGCGCTCGATGAGGTGAAGGCCGCCGCGGCGATGTTGTTTCACGCCGTGGGCGGCGGGCACGGCGTGCGCGTGGTGCCCGCCGGCGAAGCGCGGGCCGGCGGCCCGCGCAGCTGGCTGCAGAAGATCGCCGGCAGCGGCCAGCGCGCAGCAACCTCACGGCTCGATGCCGAGACGCTGGCGCTGCCGCCGCTGATCGCGGTGTTCGACGATGCGGTGCTGAATCGCGACCTCTACCTGTGGCTGGCCGCGCTGGCCGCCGCCCACCCCGGCAGCACCGATTGGATCGCCGGCAACCTCGCTGCCACCGAGACCGTGTTGCAAGACTGCCCCGGCCTGCGCGCGCGCTGGCAGCGGCTGCGCGCGGCGCACCTCGCGCAGCGGCCCGATCCGGCGCGCCTGCGCGGCGACGCGGCGCGCGCCGAAGCGCGGGTGCAGGCCGCGCTGCGCGGCGAGCCGGTCGACTCCACCGCCATCGCCGCGCACGAGGTCGCGCCGGTGTGGGTGTGGCTCGAGGCGCTGCCCGCGCTGCAACGCGATCCGGCCGACGCCGCGAACGACGAGCCGCGCGACGCCGCCGGCGCCGCCGTGCCCAAGAGCAGCACGCGCCGCCGCACGCGCCAGCTGCAACCGCAGAAGGACAAGCGCGCGCCGCTGCTGCTGCCGTCCAAGACCGAGCAGATCATGACCTGGGCCGAGCACGTGCCGGTCGATCGCGCCACCGACGACGAGGACGACGGCAACGCGCTGCGCGCCGCCGACGACATGGAGCAGCTCGCGATCACGCGCGACGGCAAGGCCGGCGCGGCGCGCATCAAGTTCGATCTCGACCTGCCCAGCGCCGCCGTCGACGACGTCGCGATCGCCGCAGGCGAAACCCTGCCCGAGTGGGACTGGAAGCGCCAGGCCCTCAAGCCCGACCACTGCCGCGTCATCACGCTGATGGCGCAGCCCGGCGCGCCCTTCGTGCCCGGCCTCGCGCTGCGCCGCACCGCGCGCCAGGTGCGGCGCCGCCTCGAAGTGCTGCGCGCCGCGCCGCGCTGGCAGCGCCGCTGCGCCGACGGCGAGATGATCGACCTCGACGCCTGGGTGCGCCACGCCGGCGAGGCGGTCGATGAACAACACGAGCACCCCGCGCCGCGCGATCCGCTGGTGTTCGCCCGCCGCGCGCGCGGCGAGCGCAGCTTCGCGACGCTGCTGCTGGCCGATCTGTCGCTGTCGACCGACGCGCACGTCAACGACGACGCGCGCGTGATCGACGTGATCCGCGACGCGCTCTACGTCTTCGGCGAAGCGCTCGAAGGCACCGGCGACGCCTTCGAGATGCTCGGCTTCAGCTCGGTGCGCCGCCAGCACGTGCGCATGCAGCACCTCAAGGGCTTCGACGAGCCCTGGAGCCGCGACGCGCGCTCGCGCGTCGGCGCCATCAAGCCGGGCTACTACACGCGCATGGGCGCGGCGCTGCGCCACGCCACCCAGCGCCTCGCGCTGCGCCCCGAGCGCCAGCGGCTGCTGCTGATCCTCACCGACGGCAAGCCCAACGACCTCGACGTCTACGAAGGCCGCTGGGGCCTGGAGGACACCCGCCACGCGGTGCACGAGGCGCGCGAAGCCGGGCTGCTGCCCTTCTGCCTGTCGATCGACGAAGAGGCGCACGAATACCTGCCGCATCTGTTCGGCCGCGGCGGCTGGGCGCAGGTGCGCCGGCCGGCCGAGCTGCCGGCGCGGCTGGCCTCGGTGTACGCTCGGCTGACACGCTGAACGCGGCTGCGATTGATAGCCATCAAGCCCCTGCCCGGTGCGGACAGGGCCACTCGCGCGGCCAACCCCGGACCCGCCGTGGAAACCCGAACCTTCGACCTGCCGCGCTACCTCTCGGTGCTGCCCCTGTTCACCGACCTCAGCCGCACCGAGCTGGAGCGGCTGGCGCTGGGCTGCCAGCTGCGCCGGCTGGCGCGCGGCGAGACGATCTTCCGCGTCGGCGAGCCGTGCGAGGAGTTCCACGTCACGGTGACGGGGCAGGTCAAGCTGTTCGCCATTTCTCCGGCCGGGCAGGAGAAGGTGATCGAGCTGGTCGGCCCCGGCAACAGCTTCGCCGAGGCGCTGATGTTCACCGGCAAGCCCTACATCGTGAACGCGCAGGCGCTCACCGACACGCTGCTGCTGACGGTGAAGAAGGACGCGGTGGTCGGCGAGATCGAGCGCGACCCGCGCTTCGCGATGCGCATGCTCGCCGGCATCTCGCGCCGCCTGCACGGCCTGGTGCACGACGTGGAGGCCTACGCGCTGCACAGCGGCATGCAGCGCGTGATCGGCTACCTGCTGCGCGACCAGATCGTGGAAGACTGCGCCACCGGCGAGGTGGTGACCGTCTCGCTGCCGGTCAGCAAGGCGACCATCGCCTCGCGCCTGTCGCTCACGCCCGAATACTTCTCGCGCGTGCTGCACGAGCTGGAGGCGGCCGGCCTGGTGCGCATCGACAAGCGCGACGTGCACATCCTCGACCCCAAGGCGCTGGCCACCTACGGCCGCTGATCCCGTGTCGAGCGGGCACTGACCCCGCTCAAGGGCCGCAGCCGCGGTCTTGAACTGCTTCAAGGCGGCGGCGCATCACCCGCCGTGCAATGCGGTCATTGCCCGACACCGCACGAAAGCACGCCATGTCCGTCCTCAGCGAGCCGCTCCAGTTCGTGTCCGATCCACCGACGACAGCCGGCGCCGGCCACGTCACGCTCGTCGGCGCCGGCCCGGGCGACCCCGATCTGCTGACCGTCAAGGCCGCCAACGCGCTGCGCAACGCCACGCTGGTGCTGTACGACAACCTCGTCTCCAAGGCGGTGCTGGAGCTGGTGCCGGCGGGCGCCGACCGCGTCTACGTCGGCAAGGTCAGCGGGCACCACAGCCTGTCGCAGACCGGCATCATCGAGCTGATGGTGCGCCTGGCCAAGGGCGGGCGGCGCCTGGTGCGCCTCAAAGGCGGCGACCCGTACATCTTCGGCCGCGGCGGCGAGGAGGCGCAGGGCCTGGTGGCGGCCGGCATCTCCTTCGACGTGATTCCCGGCATCAGCGCCGCGCAGGGCGCCGCGGCCGCCAGCGGCATCCCGCTGACGCACCGCGACCACGCCGAGGCGCTGGTGCTCGCCACCGGCCACCTGCGCGGCGAAGGCGAGGAGCGCGCCCCCGATCTCGACTGGGCGCAGCTGGCGCGCCCGCGCCAGACCGTGGTGATCTACATGGGCGTGGCGACGCTGCCGACGCTCAGCGCGCAACTGCAGGCGCATGGCCTGGCCGGCGACACGCCGGCCGCGCTGATCGAACGCGCCACGCTGCCCGACCAGCGCACCATCGTCGGCACGCTGGCGACGCTGCCCGAGTTGGCAAGACGGCACGATGTGCGCGCGCCGACGTTGATCATGATCGGGACGGTGGTGGGGCTGCATGCGGAGCTGGGGGGCGCCGTGAGGGCGAGTGCGGGGGCGTGAGGGCATAGCGTTCCTGGCGGGGCGGCCTCCTGCGCTATCGTGCGCGCTCATGAGACCGGAGAACGCCGCCGCGAAGATCATCAGGCTCGCCGGCTTCACGGCGGCCGGCCGCCTCCCGAGCGCACAGCCAGCGGCCTGCCCGTGAGCCTCGCCCACCTGCTGCTGCGCCAGGCCCGCCTCGACCCGGGGCGCGCGATGGTCTTCCACGGGAGCGCTGTGCATGCCAGCGCCGGCCAATGGGCCGCGCGCAGCGCCGGCTTCGCGCAGCGCCTGCGCGCCGCCGGCCTCGCGCCGGGCGAGCGCATCGTGCTGTTCATGCGCAACCATCCGCGCTATCTCGAACTGCTGTGGGGCGCGTGGTGGGCCGGGCTGGTCGTCGTGCCGGTCAACGCCAAGCTGCATCCGCGCGAGGTGGAGTGGATCGTCGCCGACGCGCAAGCGCGCTGGGCCTTCGTGACGCACGACGTGGCACCCGCGCCGCTGGCCGGCATCGAACACCAGATCGACATCGAATCCGCCGACGCCGATGCGCTGCTCGCGCCGGCCTCCGATTTCGAAGCCGTTCCCGTTACCGAACGCGGCCCCGACGACACCGCCTGGCTCTTCTACACCAGCGGCACCACCGGCCGGCCCAAGGGCGTGATGATCACGCAGCGCAACCTGATGACGATGGGGCTGGCCTACTTCGCCGACGTCGACGCGGTCGCGCGCGATGACGCGATCGTCTACGCCGCACCGATGTCGCACGGCGTCGGGCTGTACGCGGTTCCGCACCTGATGGCCGGCGCGCGCCACGTGGTGCCGGCGTCGGGCGGCGTCGATGCGGCCGAGCTGTTCGCGCTCGGCGCCGCGCTCGGCCCGCTGTCGACCTTCGCCGCGCCGACCATCGTCAAGCGCCTCGTCGATCATGCCGAGCAGGCCGGGCTCACGCCCGACGACGCGGCGCGTTCGTTCAAGACCATCGTCTATGGCGGCGCGCCGATGTATCTGGCCGACATCCAGCGCGCCTTGAAGCTCATGGGCCCGCGCTTCGTGCAGATCTACGGCCAGGGCGAGACGCCGATGGTCGCCACCGCGCTGGCGCGATATCACCTGGCCGACGCGGCGCACCCGCGCCACCTCGACCGCCTCGCGTCGGTGGGCGTGGCGCAGACGCCGGTGCGCATGCGCATCGCCGACGCGGCCGGCCGCGAGCTGCCCACAGGCGAGATCGGCGAGGTGCTGGTCCAGGGCGACAGCGTGATGGCCGGCTACTGGCGCAACCCGGAGGCTACCGCCGCCGCGATCCGCGACGGCTGGCTCTACACCGGCGACGTCGGCTGCCTCGACGGCCACGGCTTCCTGACGCTGAAGGACCGCAGTAAGGACCTGATCATCAGCGGCGGCTCCAACATCTACCCGCGCGAGGTGGAGGAGGTGCTGCTCACCGCGCCCGGCGTGGCCGAGGCCGCGGTGGTCGGCGCGCCGGATGCCGAATGGGGCGAGGTGGTGGTGGCCTTCGTCGTGCCTGCCAGCGGCGCCGCGCTCACCGACGAGGAACTCGACGTCCACTGCCTCGCGCAACTCGCGCGCTTCAAGCGCCCCAAGCGCTACGAGTTCGTCGCCGAGCTGCCGAAGAACAACTACGGCAAGGTGCTGAAGACCGCGCTGCGCGAGCGCCTCACGCCGCCAGCCTGAACACCGCCACCGCGCGCACCAGCTGCTCGGCCTGCTGCTTCAGGCTCGCGGCGGCGGCGGCGCTCTCTTCCACCAGCGCAGCGTTCTGCTGCGTCACCTGGTCCATCTGCGACACCGCTTCGCCGATCTGCGCCACGCCGCTGCTCTGCTCGGTGCTGGCCGCGCTGATCTCGGCGACGATGTCGTTGACGCGCCCGATCGAGGCGACGATGTCGTTCATCGTCGCGCCGGCCTGCGACACCAGCGCGTTGCCCTGTTCCACCTGCTCGACGCTGGCGGTGATCAGGCTCTTGATCTCGCGTGCCGCGGCGGCCGAGCGCTGCGCCAGCGCGCGCACCTCGCCGGCCACCACCGCGAAGCCGCGGCCCTGCTCGCCGGCGCGCGCCGCCTCCACCGCGGCGTTGAGCGCCAGGATGTTGGTCTGGAACGAGATGCCGTCGATCACCGTGATGATCTCGGCGATGCGGCGCGAGCCGTCGTGGATGCCTTCCATCGTGCGCACGACGCGGCCCACCACCTCGCCGCCCTGCTGCGCCACCTGCGAGGCGCCGAGCGCGAGCTGGCTGGCCTGACGCGCGTTGTCGGCGTTCAGACCGACGGTCGAGCCGAGCTGTTCCATCGAGGCGGCGGTCTGCTGCAGCGCGCTCGCCTGCTGCTCGGTGCGCTGGCTCAGATCGGCGTTGCCCTGCGCGATCTGCGCGCTGGCGGTGGCCACGCTCTCGGCGTTGCCGCGCACCGCGCCGACCACGCCGGCCAGGCGCGCGTTCATGTCGCGCAGCGCGCGCAGCAGTTCGGCGATCTCGTCGCGGCCCCCGGCCTCGATGCGCGCGGCCAGGTCGCCCTCGGCGACGCGGCGCGAGGCCTCGACCGCCGCGCGCACCGGCACCGTCACCGAGCGCGCCAGCGCCCAGGCGAAGGCGACGCCGAGCAGCAGCGCGCCGGCGCCGAGCACGAGCGTCAGGCGCTCGGCCTGCAGCGTGTCGGCGAGCACGGCGCGGCCGCTGTCCTGGGCCATCTGCTTCTGCAGCCGCGTCAGGGCGCCGCTGTGCTCCTGCAGCGCATCGAGCAGCGGCAGCGTCTCGGCCTGCACGCGCTGCACCGCGACCTCGCGCTTGCCGGCGGCGACATCGTCGTCGACCTGCCGCAACGAGGCGACGTACTGCTTGCGCGCGGCGTGGATGTCGGCCAGCAGCGCCTGCGCATCGGGCCGGCGCACCAGCCGGTCGAGCGTGGCGAGCGTCTCGTCGACGATCTTGCGGTTCGCGGCGATGCGCTCGCGCACCACGGCCAGCCGCGCCGCGTCGGCGGTGATCAGCAGCTCCATCGTGCGGCGCGCGTTGGCGTGCGTGGTCGCTTCGAGCGTGGAGACGGCTTCGGCCTTGACCCAGTCCTCCTCGACCAGCGCACGCGTGGCGCCGCCCAGCGATTCGAAGCCGGACCAGGCGATGGCGACGATGAGCGCCAGCAGTGCGAGCACGCTGCCGAAGCCGAGCGCCATGCGCGGCGCGAGTCGGAGGTTCTGGAGGATTTTCATGCGGCGGCCCGGAGGCGGAGGACGTTGCGCTACTCATCGGCGCCGGGCCGCGCCGATTGACCCTTGCCGCTTCATGCCTTGCGTTCGATTTGCGCTCGATCAATGCGCCCCGGCGTTCACGGCGCGAGCCAGTGGCGCGGGTGCCGCCCGCGCGGCGCGTGCCCCGGCGCGTCGTGCAGCGGCCAGCGGCTCGGCTGGGTGTGGCTCCAGGCCGATTCCTGCGCGCTGCGGTCGATCGGGCCCTCTTCGGTGACGAGCCGGCCGTCGAGGTACAGGCCGTTGAGCAGGCGCGCGGCGCGCAAGGCATCCAGCCCGGGCCAGCGGCAGATGGTCTCGAAGGCGGCCGGAGCGGCGCGCAGCCGCGCCACCGCCGAGCCGAGCGCGCCCGGCAGGCGCGCGGCGGCTTCGGGGCCGCGCTCGAGCGCGCGGAAGCGTTCGCCGGCGGCCAGCGCGCCCAGCAGCGCGTTGCGCGGGCCAAGCAGCGCCAGCGTCCACAGCAGCCCGGCCAGCGGGTAGTGGCAGGGGGGCAGGGCGGCCGTGCGGCGCGGCGGGTGCGACGCGGGCGGCTCGAAGGGCGGCGGCTCGCAGCCCGCCAGCCGGGCGGCCCACAGGCCAGAGGGCGGCGCGCGCAGCCAGTCGACCGGCGCGCGGTACAGGCGCAGCCGCGGGTACAGCGTCACGGGCCAGACCCAGCCGTCGACGGCGATGGTCAGCAGTGCCGATTCGCGCAGGCGCAGGCAGCAGGCGACGACTTCGAGCAGGTCGGGGCTGGTGCCGTCCTCCGGCTCGAGCCGGCGCAATTCGTCGACCATCGCGGTCGACAGCACCAGCGTGGAGCGCGGCGCCTGAAGCTCGCCCCAGTCCGTGTCCGGCCCGCATTCGTCCAGCGGCCTCGGAATCGTGTCGCCCGAGTGGTCCATCACCGCCCTCCGCAGCGGCAAGGTAGGCCGCTGCGGCGCGCGGCGCAAGAGACCGAAAGGGGATTGACAGGGGGGAATCGACCCTAGTGCGACGTTCCCTCGGAGCGCGTGATCTTGTTGAACACGTTGTACTTGCCCACCGGCTTGCTCATCGTCAGGCGCTTCACTTCTTTGAACGTCTGCGCGTCGTACACCACCAGCGCGCCGTCCATCTCCCACACGCTGGCCAGCGCGTAGCGGCCGTCGCGCGTGAACTCGATGTGCGCCAGCGTGCGGCCGGGCTCCCTCACCTGCGCCACGGGTTCCAGCGTGCGCTTGTCGATGATGGTCAGCGTGTCCTTGGCCGTGGGGCTCATCATCGAGTCGACCCAGGCGTAGCGCGAGTTCTCGTGGCTGCGCATGAAGAAACCCGGGCCGGGCGTGGCGATGCTCTTCACGGTCTGCCAGTTCTTCATGTCGATCACCTGCACCACGCCGTCCTTCAGGTTCGGGCTGGCCAGCACCGTGCTGCCGTTCCACGCGAAGGTGATGCCCGAGCCCAGGTGCGGCATGCCGGCCAGCGGCAGCTCGGCGACGCGCTTGCGGGCATCGAGGTCGACCACCTGCGCGCTCGGGCTGCCGTCGCTCTTGGGGCGCGTCGCGCCGAGCGCGTGGCGGTAGCTCTGGTCGAAGAAAAAGTCGTCCAGCGGCTCGGAGAGCAGCGTGCGGCGCGGCTCGAGCGCACCGCGGTCGTAGGGGATCTCCCAGAGCTCCGGGATGTCCTTCAACGCGACGACGAAACTCCGGCGCGGCTGCGCGTCGTACACCGCCGAGACGCGCGACGTGGCCTTGCCGTCGGCCGCGGCGGCGGCATAGGTGCGCACCAGGTTCAGCTCGGCGTCGAACAGCGCCAGCGTGTGCGGCAGGTAGTTGGCCGCCATCACCCAGCGGCCGTCGCCCGACACCGCGACGTTGCGCATGTTCAGCCCGGCGCGCACCTCGGCGACGACGGTCAGGTTCCACAGGTCGTACTTGGTGATCCAGCCGTCGCGCGAGCCGAAGTAGACGAAGCGCCCGTCGGGCGAGAACTTCGGCCCGCCGTGCAGCGCGAAGCGCGAGGCGAAGCGGTGCATCACCTCGAAGCGGTCGCCGTCGACCACCGAGACGTGGTGGTCGCCGCCCTCGACGACGAGGAACACGTTCATCGGGTCGGCGCGCCATGCCGGCCTCGCGGGCAGCGTCGCCGCGCCTTCGACCACGCTGCGCGATTCGCGGATCTGCGCCTCGCTCCAGGTCGGCGCCGGACTCACCGGCGTGTAGATCCAGCGGGCGAGCGCGCCGATCTGCTCGGCCGAGAGCTTGTCGGCGAAGCCGGCCATCTGCGTCGCCTGGCGGCCCCGCGCGATCACCGCCGATGCCTCGGCCGGCTTGACGCGCTGCAGGCTCTCGGGCAGCAGCGCCGGGCCCATGCCGCCCAGGCGCTGCTCGCCGTGGCAGGCGACACAGTGCTCGCGGTACAGCGCCGCGGCATCAGGTTGCTGCGCGCGCGCCATGTCGGCCGCGATGGCGAAGAAGGAAGCGGCCAGCGCCAGCTTCAGCCAGATCGAAAGTGGGTTCTTCATCGTCATGCGACGGCGATCTCCGCATCGTCGAGGTAGCAGCCCGGGTCGGCGGCCCAGGCGTCGCCGGTCACCTGCTGGGCGCGCGTGCGCGTGTTGCCGCCGCAGATGTCGAAGTGGCTGCACTGCGCGCAGCGCCCGCCGACGGGGCGCGGCTTCATCTTCAGGCCGCGCATCAGCGCGTCGGAGGTGTCCATCCAGATCTCCGAGAAGGGCCGCTCGCGCACGCTGCCCAGGCTGTGGTGCCACCACATCGTGTCGGGGTGCACCACGCCGAGGTTGTCGATGTTGGCCACGTTGACGCCCGAGGCGTTGCCGCCCCAGGCGACGAGCCGCTCGCGCAGCGGCGCTTCCCAGCGCGGGAAGCGCTCGCGCACCCACTGCAGCAGCCAGGCGCCGTCGGCGTCGTTGTTGCCGGTGACGAAATCCTGCTCGCTGCCGGCGCATGCCGCCTTCCAGGCCGCGTCGTAGAGCACGTCGAGCGCGACGCGCGTGGTCTCGAAGTGCGCGTCGCGCGCGCGGTGGATGTTCCCGCGGCCGGCGTAGTTCAGGTGCGAGAAGTAGAACTTGTCGATGCGCTCGGCGCGCATCAGGCGCAGCAGCGGCAGCAGGTCGTGCGCGTTCATCGCCGTCATCGTGTAGCGCATGCCGACCTTGACGCCGCGGTCGCGCAGCATGCGCAGCGCCGCCAGGCTCTTGTCGAACGCGCCTTCCATGCGGCGGAACTTGTCGTGCGTCGCGCCGATGCCGTCCAGGCTGATGCCGACGTAGTCGAAGCCCATCGCGGCGATGCGGTCGGCCAGCGACGCGTCGATCAGCGTGCCGTTGGTCGACAGGCCGACGTAGAACCTCATCGCCTTGGCGCGCGCCGCGATCTCGAAGATGTCGGGGCGCATCAGCGGCTCGCCGCCGGAGAGGATCAGCACCGGCACCCGGAAGGCCTTCAGGTCGTCCATCACCGCGAAGACCTCGCTCGTGCCGAGTTCGCCGCTGTACTGGTGGTCGGCCGAGATCGAGTAGCAGTGCTTGCAGGTGAGATTGCAGCGGCGGATCAGGTTCCAGATCACGACCGGACCCGAGGGGCCGCCAGCCCCCCCGCCGCGCGTCGACGCGGCCGGATAGGCGCCGGTGGCCTCGGCCCGGGCCAGCTCGCGCATGTACTGGGAGACGCGGAACATGCTCAGCCCCCGGAAGCGCCCAGGCGCAGCCCGGTCTTCTTCAGGATCTCGCTGCTGTAGAGGATCTCGCCGCCGCGGCAGGCGTCGCCGAGCAGCGCGCGGATGCGCGCGGCCTGGCTCTCCACTTCCTCGCGCGAGCGGCCGTGCAGCATCGCGAACAGGTTGTAGGGCCACAGCGGCAGCTCGCGCGGGCGCCGGTAGCAGTGGCTGACGCCGGGCAGCGCGCCGACCTGCGCGCCGAGTTCGTCGACGCGCGCGTCGGCGACGTCCCACACCGTCATGCCGTTGGCGGTGTAGCCGAGGCGGTAGTGGTTGGGCACCGCGCCGATGCGGCGGATCAGGCCCTCGGCCAGCATCTGGCCGAGCCGCTCGCGCACCCGCTCGCCGCTGACGCCGAGCATCGCGCCCACCGCCTCGTAGGGCCGCGCCACCAGCGGCAGGCCGGACTGCGTGGCGGCGATCAGCTCGCGGTCGAACTCAGACAGCGCCATGACGGTCCTCCCGCGCCGCGCCCGCCGGCAGGCGCAGCTCGACGAAGTACTCGCGCTCCTTCGGGAAGGCGTGCACCTTCAGGCCCGCGGCGGCCTCGATGCGCGCCAGCGCGGCGAAGGCGGCCTCGCGCGTCTCGCTGGCCACCACGAACCACATGTTCAGGCGGTGCTCGCGGCGGTAGTTGTGCGCCACCTCGGGGAAGGCGTTGACGATCGCCGCGACGCGCTCGAAGTCGGCTTGCGGCACCTCCAGCGCGGCGAGCACGAACAAGCCGCCGGCGCGCTCGATCTGGAACAGGGGGCCGAAGCGCGTCAGCGTGCCGCGCGCGAGCAGCTGGCGCAGCCGCTCGATCACCGCGTCTTCCGACAGGCCCAGCTCCGCGCCCACGTCGGCGAACGGCCGCTCGGTGAGCGGCAGCGCGCCGTGCAGGCGGTCGATCAGCAGCCGGTCGATGCGGTCGGGTTGCTCAGGCGTGGTCATGACTGCCCCTCGGCTGTCGGGTACGCCAGCCGGTCCCCCGAGGGGATGCGGGCCGGCTTGGGAGCGGCCCGGCGCTCGGCCCGCTCGTGTCGAACCTCCTGCCGGAAGTAGCTGCCGCCGCGCTGCTTGAAGCGGCGCACGCTGAACAGCACCTGCTGCGGCGCGTCGGCGAGGCCCGCGTTGCGCGCCGCGGCGGCGATGGTCGCGCGCACCGCGTCGCGCTCGCGCCCGTGCACCATGCAATAGAGA
The DNA here is from genome assembly GCA_029779845.1 of Pseudomonadota bacterium. Lineage (GTDB taxonomy): Bacteria > Pseudomonadota > Gammaproteobacteria > Burkholderiales > Burkholderiaceae_C > Piscinibacter. The sequence continues at coordinate 80,744 of JAKOZT010000044.1, forward strand.
TTGAACGGCCAGCCCTCGGCGCGTGCGCGCCGGTAGCACAGCGTCACGCCCGGCTGCGCGGCGAGCGCGGCGCCGCGCGCGTCGACCTCGTCGTCGGGCACGTCGAACACCGTCATCGCGTTGCGGTCGAAGCCGAGTTCGTGATGGCGAACGACGACGCCGAAGCGGCGCAGCGTGCCGCGGTCGAGCCAGCGCGCGAGGGTGGCGAGCAGGTCGTCTTCGGCGATGCCGAGCTGCCCGGCCCACACCGCGTAGGGCCGTGCGACGAGGGGCAGGCCTTCTTCGACCCGCGCCGCGAGCGGCCGCTCGGCTTCCGCCACCGGCGGCACGATGCGATCGGCGCGCGCCGGCTCGTGGGCGGCCAGGCCGCGCAGGTCGAAGCCGAGGTCGATGCGGTAGACCTTTTGCATCGGCAGGCGCAGCGTCGCGAGGCCGGTGTGGCGTTCGAGCCGGTCCAGGCGTGCGTGCAGCGCCGCCGCATCCGGCCCGGTGATCACGAACCAGAGGTTGAAGCGGTGCTCGCGCTCGTAGTTGTGGTTCACGCCGGGCAGCGCGTCGACCTGCGCGGCGACAGCGTCGAGCCGTTCCGGCGGCACGGCCATCGCCACCAGCAGCGCCGCCCCGCCCGCGCCGGCGGCCCACACGCCGCCGATGCGGCTGAGCGAGCAGTCGGCGCGCGCGGCCTGGAAGCCGGCGATCACCGCGTCTTCATCCGTGCCCAGCGCCGCGCCGATGCACGCGAACGGCCGCGGCTGCAACGGAAAGCCGTGCTGCCAGCGGTTCAGCAAGTCGAGGCGCTGCATGCTCAGAACCCCATGCGCGCCGCGCGGCTGGTGAAGAAGATGCCGCTGGGCGAGGGCAGGTCGAGCGTGGTCAGCGGCGCGAACGAATCCGTGTCGTAGACCGACACCCGGTTCGCATCGCGCGAGCTGATCCACACCGCCTCGCCGCGCGGCGTGAACTCCATGTGCAGCACCGCCTTGCCGGGCTCCAGCGTCCTGACGATCCGGCGCGTCACGGTGTCGATCACCTGCACGCGGTCGTAGTCGGGCACCGCGAAGTTGACCCACACCTGGCGTCCGTCCGGCCGCGCCATCACGAACACCGGCTGGCCGGCGACGGGGATGCGCGCCACCTCGGCCCAGCTGTCGGTGTCGACCACCAGCACCTCGTGGCGGCCGATCGCGGGCAGGTACGCATGCCGTCCGGCCACCGCCCAGCCGCGCAGGTGCGGCATCTTGTAGACCGGCAGCGCCTGCTCGCCACGGCCGTAGCCGGAGAGGATGCGGCGCGCCTGGGGCTTGTCGGCCCACAGGTCGACGAGCGCCAGGCCGTCCTCGCCGAACAGCCCGGCGATGTAGTGGCGGCCGTCGGGCGTGACCAGCGCGTCGTAGGGCTGGCGGCCGATGCCTTCGAGCCTGGTCACGCGCGGCGCGCCGGCCTGCGACAGATCCGCGATCCAGATCGCGTCGGCATCGAACAGGCTGAAGGCGAAGCGCCGGCCCGGCAGATCGACGAGGCCGACCACGCGCGAGAGCTTGCCCGGCGCGTACTCGGCCGGGATGTCGGCGACGAGCGCGAGCGTCTTCGCATCGAACACCTTCACGCCGCCGGGCGTGTAGTTCTGCGCCGCCACCAGCGTGCCGTCGGCCGAGATCGCGCCGCCGATCGAGTTGCCGGCCTGCATCACGCGCGCCTCGATGCGGCGCGCGAGCAGGTTCACGCGCGTCAGCGCGCCGTCGCGGCCGAACACGTAGGCCAGCGCGCCGTCGCGCGAGAACACCACCGAGGCGTGCGACAAGTCGCCCAGACCGGGCACCTCGGCGAGCACGCGGCGCTCGGTCGTATCGACGATCGCGACGGTGCCGGCGGCACGCTCGATCACCACGCCGAGGTCGCCGCTGCCCTTGAGCGGCGGGTTCTGCGTGCAGCCCGCCAGCAGCGCAGCGAACGCGAAGCCAAGCAGCCGCTTCATCGCACTTCCTCCGGGAAGCCGGCCTGCAGCCGCTGCGCGATCCACTGCGCTTCGCTCTCGCTGAGCATCGCCTGCCAGCCCGGCATCGGCGTGCCGGGGCGGCCGCGGTAGATCACCGCCGTCAGCGAGTCGAGCGGCCGGTCGGCGAGCGCCTGGGCGGTCAGCGCCGGGCCCAGGCCGCCGGTCAGGCGCATGCCGTGGCAGGAGCCGCAGTCCTGCCGCACCATGCGCACCAGCGCGCGGCTGCGCTGCGCGTCGGGCGCGGGCGCTTCATCGGCGGCGGCGGGCAGCGCCAGCGCGGCGCCCAGCGCGAGGAAAAAGGCATCGCATCTCATGTCGATCGCATGGTCGGCCGCCCCCGCCGTGGCGTCCTTGAACCAGTTCAAGCCAGGGCCGCGCGCACCGGACTTAAATCAAGATCAGCAGCGGCCGGTGATCGGCAGGCAGTGCGGCCGCGCGCCGGCGGCATCGGGCAGCCAGGCGACGCCGGCGGCTTCGTCGATGACCGGCGGCGCGCCGGGCAGCGCGCCGCCGGGCCAGGGCCAGCGCGCGGCGATGCGGCGCGCATCGAGGTTCCAGCCCTGCAGCAGCGGCGCGCCGCCGGCCGTCGGCCGCGCGATCACGACCACCAGCAGCGTGCCGGCGGCATCGGCGGCCCAGGCCTGCACGGGGCCGGCCAGCACGATGCGGCGGCGGTGCAGGAAGCCCGGCTCGGGAACACCCTCGCCCATGCGGAAGTCGTGCACCAGGCCGTCGTAGCGGTCTTCGGCATGCGGGTCGAGCGAGACTTCCCACAGCTCGGGCAGTTCGGCGGGCGCGACCAGCAACGATTGCCGCGCCGGCCAGTGCAGCCGTTGCACCGGGCCCGTGGCGGGCAGCGGCCAGCGGCGCAGCGGCGCGCCGTCGCGCGAGCGGATCACCAACTGGCGGGTTGCGCCTTCTTCGATCGCTGCGCTGCGGCCCTCGGGCAGCGCCAGCGTTTGCGCCTGCGTCCACGCCGCCGCGCATGCCAGCGCGAGCGCGGCCAGGGTTCTCTTCAGGGCAGCACCTCGACCACCCCGCTCATCTCGGGGTGCGGGCCGCAGATGTAGGCGTAGCGGCCCGGCTTGTCGAAGCGGCGCTGCCATTGTTCGCCGGGGAACAGGCGCTCGCTTTCGAGCCCGCCTTCGCCCTTGAACAGCACCGAGTGCGAGGTGCGCTTCTCGTCGTTGACCCAGCGCACCGTCGCGCCGGCCTTGACCGTCAGCGCGGCCGGCTCGAAGCGCATCTCGCGGATGCTGACCGTCGCGGCCTCGTCGGCGCCATGCGCCGCCGCGCCGGCCGCCAGGGCGGCGGCCAGCAGCAGCGCGCGTCGCCTCAGGCTCACTGCTTTGCGGCAGTGATGTCGGCCTTGGCGTCGATCCCGAGCGTGTAGCCCAGCGACACCTGGTGGAAGCGCCCGGCGGTGTGGTCGTCGTGGATCGCGAAGCCGAAGTTGACGACCTTGCCCGGCGCCAGCGCGATGTCGCCCTCGCCCCCGCCGGCGAGCTTGCGGGTGAACACCACCACCCACTCGTCGCCCTTCTTCTCGCCCTTGGCGTCGACCAGGCCCTTGCCGCCTTCCATCACGCGCTTGTCGGCGACGTAGCCGTCGAACTTGCCGCCCTTGCTGGTCCACTGCATCAGGTCGTAGAACTTGCCGGAGGCGAGGCTGCCGTCCTTGACGTACTTGGTCTTCTTGTCGTCCTTGGCCTCGGGCATGGTGCGCGCGTCGCCGTGGCAGGTTTCCCAGCAGCCCGACAGGTTGGCGCGTTCGACCTTGTTGTCCTCCAGCATGAAGGCCAGCTTGACGGCGTTGTCCTTGTCCATCTTCTCGGCGGCGCCGCCGGCCGGCTGCTTCCAGGCGAAGCGCAGGTACAGGTTGGTGCCGTCGTTGGCGGCCTGCACGCTGACCGGGATGCTGCCGGCCTTGCCGGCGATCGGCTTGGGCTCGTTCTTCTGGCCGCTGGCCATCTTCTTGCCCATGTCGGCCGCCTCGTCGTGGTGGCAGCTGGCGCAGGACTCACCCTTCTTCAGCGCGCGCGCGCCGCCGTGCTCGGTGCCCTTGGTCACCCACTCGATCGGCGACGCGCCCGGATAGAACACCGTGATGGTCTTGGCCGGCACCTTGCCCCAGTCGGGCGCGGCGACGGCGCCGCCGGCGCCCAGCGCCAGGATGGCGGCGGCGGCGAGGCTGCGGTAGGCGGGATGGATCGTGTACTTCATTCGTCCTCTTCCTTCATGCCTTGCGGCTTGTGGTGGGCGATGCCCTTGTGGCAATCGATGCAGGTGTCGTTGTTCTTCTGCGCCAGCTCGTGCGACTTGCGCGCGCGCGGCTTCTGCGCCTCGGCGTTCATCGACTTGAAGTTGTGGCAGTTGCGGCACTCCAGCGAGTCGTTGGCCTTCATGCGCGCCCATTCGCGCTCGGCCAGGTGCAGCCGCTTGGCCTCGAACTTCTCGCGCGTGTCGATGCTGCCGGTGAGCTTGCCCCACACTTCGCGCGACGCCTGGATCTTGCGGATCATCTTCGGCCCCCACTCCTTCGGCACGTGGCAGTCGGGGCAGGTGGCGCGCACGCCGGTGCGGTTGGTGTAGTGGATGGTGTTCTCGGAATATTCCTTGTAGACGTTGTCGCGCATCTCGTGGCAGCCGATGCAGAACGCCTCCTTGTTGGTCGCCTCCACGGCGGTGTTGAAGCCGCCCCACAGCACGACGCCGGCGAGGATGCCGATGCCGAGCAGGCCGATGAAGGGCAGGCGGCTCGGCTGGCGCAAGCGCGCCCAGCTTCGCTTGAACCACCCTGGCCGGGCAGCGGATTGTTCGTCGGTGGCCACGTTGAAACTCCTTGCGACGCGGCCGGGCGGCGAACCACCCGGCCGTGCGTTGCGGCAGCGATCAATAAATGTCGTGCTGCGTGTTGTAGACGTTGAACTTGCCGGTCGGCGTGACGATCGCCGGATCGGTGATCACCTTCTTCAGCTTCAGCGTCTTGTCGTCGTAGACGACGATGGCCGACTGGTCGGTCTTGCCGCCCCACAGGCTGATCCACACCTCGTCACCCGCCATGTTGTATTCGGGGTGGGTGGCGCGGCGCAGCGCCTTGGTCTGCGGCAGGCCGGAGTCCTTGGCGACGTCGAGCTTGACCGGTTCCTTGTTCAGGTCCTTCATGTCGTAGACGTAGACGGCCTCGGCGTTCTCGCGCTCGGGGTTCATCGGCATGTCGGCCCACAGGTGGGTGGACTTCGGGTGCGTCTTGACGAACAGGTTGCCCGCGCCGCCGGTCTTCAGCTCCTGAACGACCTTCCAGTTGTACTGCTTGTACTTGGCGAACTTCTTGTCGTCGTTGGGCGTGGAGATCAGCGTGATCACCGCGTCGCCGAGGTGGCCCGTGGCCCACACCGGCCCGAACTGCGGGTGCACGAAGTTCGCGCCGCGGCCCGGGTGCGGGATCTTCTTGGTGTCCACCAGCGCGGCGAGCTTGCCGGTCTTGGTGTCCACCGCGGCGATCTTGTTGCTCGCGTTGGCCGCCACCAGGAAGTAGCGCTTGCTCATGTCCCAGCCGCCGTCGTGCAGGAACTTGGCCGACTCGATCGTGGTCGTCTTCAGGTTCTTGATGTCGGAGTAGTCGACCAGCATGATCTGGCCGGTCTCCTTGACGTTGACGACCCACTCGGGCTTGATCATCGAGCTGACGATCGAGGCCACGCGCGGCTCGGGGTGGTATTCGCCGTCGACGGTGTTGCCGCGCGTCGAGACCACCTTCATCGGCTTGAGCGTCTCGCCGTCCATGATCGAGTACTGGGGCGGCCAGTAGGTGCCGCCGATCAGGTACTTGTCCTCGTAGCCCTTGAACTTGGAGGTGTCGACCGAGCGCGCGTCGGCGCCGAGCTTGACGGTGGCCACCGTGGTGGGCGTCTCGAACCACAGGTCGATCAGCGTCACCAGGCCGTCGCGGCCGACGGTGTAGACGTAGCGGCCCGAGGCCGACAGGCGCGAGATGTGCACCGCGTAGCCGGTGTCGAGGATCTTCCAGATCTGCTTGGTGTCGCCGTCGACCAGCGCGAGCTTGCCCGCGTCGCGCAGCGTGATCGCGAAGATGTTCTTCAGGTTGATCTTGTTCTGCTGCGCCTTGGGTCGCTGGTCCACCGGCACCAGCAGCTTCCAGCTCGCTTCCATGTCCTTCAGGCTGAACTCGGGCGGGATGTCCGGCGTCGTCTGGATGTAGCGCGCCATCAGGTTGATCTCGTCCTTGGACAGGATGTCGTCGTAGTTGACCATCCCGCCCTCGGTGCCCATCGAGATGATCTTCTCCAGGCGCGAGGTGCCGAGCTTGAGCGTGCCGCCTTCCTGCGTGCTGCCGTCGGCGAGCTTCTTGCTCCAGTGCGGCTCGAGGTTCTTGCCGGTGGCGCCCTTGCGCAGCACGCCGTGGCAGCCGGCGCAGCGCTCGAAATAGATCTTCTTGCCGGCTTCCTTCTCGGCCGGCGTCAGCGTCGGCGCGTCCTGCGCCAGCGCGCCGAAGGACGCGAAGGAGATCAGCAGCGCGGCCGTCAATGTGAGTGGCGATGCGGGATAGCGGCTTGTCATGGGGCTCTCTCCTGGGGTTGACCTGTTCGGTGAATATGCGGGCATGGTCGGCCCCGGGGCGGAGAGCGTCCTTGAACTGGTTCAAGCCCATGTCCGCGGCGCGCCTGCGGGCGCGAGAGTCGCCCGAGTTTGCCGAGGCTCAAAGTCGCTGTTGCGCATCTGCCTACAGTCGCGCCGGCCCGAAGCGGGGCTTGGAGCGACGATGAACGAACAAGGAGCGCTGCCCGAACTGGTGTGCCCGGCCGGCTCGCTGCGCGCGCTGCAGGCGGCGGTGGGCGCCGGCGCCGACGCGGTCTACCTGGGCCTGAAGGACGCCACCAACGCGCGCAACTTCGCCGGCCTGAACTTCGACGACGCGCAGGTGCGCGAGGGCGTGGCGCACGCGCATGCGCACGGCGCGAAGGTGCTGATGGCGCTGAACACCTTCGCCGACGCGCGCGACGCCGGGCCCTGGCGGCGCGCGGTGGACAAGGCGGTGGCGCTGGGCGCCGACGCGCTGATCGTGGCCGACAGCGCGGTGATGGCGTATTGCCGCGACGAACATCCGCAATTGCGGCTGCACCTGTCGGTGCAGGCCTCGGCCACCAGCCATGCGGCGATCGAGTTCTACCGCCAGCGCTACGGCATCCAGCGCGCCGTGCTGCCGCGCGTGCTGACGCTGCAGCAGGTCGGCAACGTGATCCGCCAGACCGATGTGGACATCGAGGTGTTCGGCTTCGGCAGCCTGTGCGTGATGGTGGAAGGGCGCTGCGCGCTGTCGTCCTACGCCACCGGGCAATCGCCCAACAACGCCGGCGTGTGCTCGCCGCCCTCGGCGGTGCGCTGGCACGAAGGCAGCGACGGCGTGCAGGCGCGCCTGAACGGCGTGCTGATCGACCGCTACGCCCCCGACGAGCCGCGCGGCTACCCGACGCTGTGCAAGGGCCGCTTCGAGGTGCGCGGCGAACGCGGCTACGCGCTCGAGGAGCCGACCAGCCTGAACACGCTGGCGATCCTGCCCGAGCTGATCGCGCTGGGCGTCAAGGCGATCAAGATCGAAGGCCGCCAGCGCAGCGCCGCCTATGTGGAGCAGGTGACGCGCGTGTGGCGCGCGGCGATAGACCGCGCCGGGGCGGATGCGCAGCGCTACGCGGTGCAGCCCGAGTGGTCGGCCGCGCTGGCGCGCCACGCCGAGGGCCAGCAGCACACGCTGGGCGCCTACGACCGGCCGTGGAGATGACGTCCCCCCGTAGCGCCTTCGGCGCTCCCCCCAGGGGGCGCCGAAGGCGGCCCGGCAGAGCCGGATCCGCGGCGACTGCTTGGCTCTGCTGGGTTCATGCGATGTGGGTGATGCCTGGCAACATGGAAGACTGAAATGAAACGCGGCAACTGCCTCACACCTCCGTTCGGGCTGGGCTTGTCGAAGCCCCCGCGGGTCCCAGCCCTGTGCGCGCCACGCTGCCCTTCGACACGGGGACTTCGACGAGCTCAGTCCCCTGCTCAGGGCGAACGGATGTTTCGATGCGCAGTGGAGCAACTGAGATGGACGCGGCGATGACGAAACCCGAGACCGAGCGCCTCGCGCTCAGCGTCGGCCCGGTGCTCTACCACTGGTCGCGCGAGACGCTGCTGCGCTTCTATGCCGATCTCGCCGACAGCGCCGCCGACACCTTCACGCTCGGCGAGACGGTGTGCGCGCGCCGCCGCGAGCTGCGCCTTCCCGACTGGCTGGCGCTGGCGCGCGAGCTGCGCGCAGCCGGCAAGGAGGTGGTGCTGGCCGCGCAGGCGCTGATCGAGACCGAGGCCGACCTGCGCCTGCTCGAGCGCCAGGCCGAGCAGCACGAGTTCGCCGTCGAAGCCGCCGATGCCTCGGCGCTGCAGCTGCTCGCCGGCCGCGTGCCGCTGGTGCTCGGCCCGCACATCAACATCTACAGCCGCGCGGCGCTCGTGGAGCATGCCGACCTCGGCGCGGCGCGCTGGGTGGCGCCGGTGGAGCTGGCGCTCGACGCGCTGGCGCTGGTCAACCCGCCGGCCGATCCGGTGCGCACCCCCGAAGGTACGGCCATCGCCACCGAGGCCTGGGTCTTCGGCCGGCTGCCGCTGGCCTTCTCGGCGCGCTGCTTCACCGCGCGCCACCACCGCGTGCCCAAGGACGACTGCGGCTACCGCTGCATCGCCGATCCCGACGGGCTGCTGCTGTCGTCGTCCGAAGGCCAGCCCTTCCTGGTGCTCAACGGCACGCAGACGCAATCGGCCGCGCTGCACAACCTGCTCGCCGACGGCGCGGCGCTGCGCGCGGCCGGCGTGTCGCGGCTGCGCCTGTCGCCGTGCGCGCAGGGCTTCGCGCAGGTGCTGGCGGACTTCGACGCGGTGATGAACCAGGGCGCCGCGCCCGCCGCGCGCGACGCCGCCTGGGCCGGCCTCGGCGTGCCCGGGCCCTTCGGCAACGGCTACGCGCGGCGCGCGCCGGGCATGGCATGGAGTAGCTCATGAACACCACCCTCGACACCACCGTGCCGGCCGGCCTGCCGGAACTGCTGCGGCCGCTGCACCGGCGCGTGCGCGCGCTGGTGCAGCGGCTGCCGGTCAGCCCGCCCTCGCTGCTGGCCGCGCGCGTGCTCGACCGCGTGCTGCTGCCGAGCCTGCCCGAGGATGCGCGCCGCGCCCTCGAAGGCCGATGCGTCGAACTGGTGGTCACCGACTTCGGCCTGCGCGTGCGGCTGCGCATCGCGCCGCAGGGCTTCGAGAGCGCGGGCGAGGGCGGCGAGGCCGCGCTGCGCATCGCCGCCACCGGCGCCGCCTACCTGCGCCTGCTGCGCGGCGAGGAGGATCCGGACCGCCTCTTCTTCGAGCGCCAGCTGGTGATGGAAGGCGACACCGAACTGGGCCTGGTGCTGAAGAACACGCTCGACGCGATCGGCCCGCTGTGGCCGCGCCGCGCGCCGTAGGTCAGGCCGGCGGCGCCGTCGTCCGCGCCGACGGCACGAACGCATCGGTGAAGCAGAAGCCCTCGCCCAGCCCTTGCGCGAGGAAGGCCGGCACGGCGGCCTCGACCATCTTCACCGAGCCGCAGACGTAGACCTCGTGGCCCTGCAGGTCGGGGAAGTCGGCCAGCATCGCCTCGTGGACCAGCCCGGTGCGGCCGTTCCAGGGCGGCGAGGCCTCGGGCTCCGACAGCACCGGCACGACGCTGAAGTTGGCGTGCTCGCGCTGCCACTGCTCGGCCAGTTCGAGCGCGTAGAGGTCGGCGCGGCGGCGCACGCCCCAGTACAGCCGCATGGGCCGCGTCACGCCGCGCGCGAAGGCGTCCTCGACGATGCTCTTGATCGGCGCGAAGCCGGTCGCGCCGGCGACGAACAGGATGGGCGCGGCGCTGTCGCGCAGCGTGAAGTCGCCCAGCGGCCCCTCGAAACGCAGCGTGTCGCCGGGTTTCATCTGCGTGAACACGTGGCCGGTGAAGCGCCCGCCGGGGATGCGCCGCACGTGCAGCTCGATGTGGTCTTGCACCTGCGGCGGGTTGGCGAACGAGAAGGCGCGCCGCTGGCCGTCGTCGAGCACGATGTTGATGTACTGGCCGGCCGTGAAGGGCGGCGCCGCGCCGCCGGGCAGCTCGAGGATCAGCCGCAGCACCTCCTCGGACAGCGGCTCGATGCGCGCCACGCGCGCCTCGTGCAGCGCCGGCGGCGCGCGCTCGGCCGTGGTGGCCGGCTCGACGTCGATGTCCAGGTCGCTCAGCGGCGTGGCGCAGCACATCAGCGCCTTGCCCTGCGCGCGCAGCGCCTCGGGCAGCGCGCTCTGCTGGTAAGGGCCGTGCTCGACGCGGCCGTGCAGCACCGTGCACATGCACACGCCGCAGCCGCCGTTGCGGCACTCGTAGGGCAGCGCCAGGCCCTGGCGCAGCCCGGCTTCGAGCAGCGTCTCGCCGCCGCGCACCGTCACCGGCTGCGTCGAGGGGTGCAGCGTCATCCGGTGCTCGCCCGGCCGGCCGCGGCGCAGCCTGGGCGGCAGCCAGGGCAGCGCGGCCAGCAGCAGCGTGCCGGCCACCACCAGCATCCACACGCGGCCCAGCGGCCAGAGGTCGAACAGCGGCAGCAGCGCGAGGTAGAACCAGTCGAGCTTCAGCTGCCCGACCGCGCGCGCCAGGTCGGCCGGCCCGCCCTGGCTGAGCACCGGCTGCAGCAGCGCCAGCGCCAGCAGCGTGGCCGCGAGGCTGAGCATGATCGGCCGCGGCGGATTGGTGCGCGCCTTGGGCACGCGCTGCACGTGCACGAACATCAGCAGCAGCACCACCAGCGGCACGCCGATGTGCATGAAGGCCAGCAGCGAGAAGAAGCGGTCGCTGATGCTGGCCGGATGGATCACGTTGCGCATCAGCGCGCCGCCGAAGCCGGGCAGCCAGTCGAGCCACTCGAAGCTGGCGGTGATCACGTACTGCGCGAGCCGGTCCCAGGGCAGCATGTAGCCGTTGATGCCCGAGACGTAGACGCCCCACACCAGCGCCACGCCGGTGGCCCACGAGAACCAGCGGAAGCCGCGGAAGCGGTCGAACGCGAAGTGGCGCAGCAGGTGCAGCAGCATGGTCGCCACCATCGCGTCGGAGGCGTAGCGGTGCACGCTGCGCAGGATGCCGCCGGCGAACCACTGGCGCTGCGTCAGCGCCTCCACCGAGGCGTAGGCGTCGGCCACGCCGGTCTCGAAGAAGGCGTACAGGTACAGGCCCGAGCCGGCCACCACCCAGAACAGGAAGAAGGTGATCGCGCCGAGGTGGTACAGCGGGTCGAGCCGGTCGCCGAAGGCGGCGTTGAACAGCGCCTCCAGGCGCATGAACAGCCAGCGCAGCAGCGCCTGCAGCCGCTTCATGGCGCCGCCCGCCGCATCGCGCGCAGCACCACCAGCGCGAACAGCAGCCCGCCGGCGATCGCGACCAGCCCGCCCAGGCCCATCAGCGCCATGCCGGCGATCTCGGAGCCGCTGCGCAGCACCTGCTCGGCGCCGGCCACCTTGCGCTGCACGCCGTAGCCGCCCGACCACACCAGCCCGAGGATGTGCATCAGCTGCCCGGCGCCGTACAGCATCGGCTGCAGCGTCGCGACGCGGCCCTCGGGCGCGCGGTAGCCCAGGCGCGGCAGCAGGTGGTAGACCATGCCCATCAGCGCCAGCGTCACGCCGACGATGCAGCCGTGGTAGTGCGCCGGAATGCGCACGTTGCTGCCGGCGATGAACACGCCGATCAGCCCGCCGGCGGCGAAGAGCGTCATCGAGGCGAGCAGCGCCGCGCGCAGCGGCTTGTGCGCCGGCGCCGGCTGCGGCGCGCCGCGCAGCCCGAAGGCCAGCGCCAGCGCCACCGGCAGGATCGCCGGCCCGCCGCCCAGGCGCATCGCCCAGGTGTGCAGGTTGCGGTGCTCGACGCTGGCCACGTCGTGCGCCAGGTAGGCCAGCGGCGTGACGAACACCGCCGCCAGCGCCAGCGCGAACAGGCCCAGCGCCACGCGCGGGCTCAGCGGCACGCGCGCGCCGCAGGCGCCGGCCAGCCACAGCCAGGCCACCAGCATCAGCAGCGTCCAGGTGAACTGCAGCGCGTGGCCGCCGCCCCAGAACAGGATCTCGTAGTAGGCGCGCCCGGCCAGACCGCGCGGCAGCACCGCGTACGACCAGCCGAACGCCAGCAGCGCCACCGCGGCGGCCACCACGCTGGCGTTCAGGCCGAAGCGCAGCGCGCCGGCGGCGTCGAAGGTCGCGCCGATGCGCGGCGCAGCCGCGAGGCTGCGCAGCACCAGCAGCGTGCTGCCGGCGCCGAACACCAGCAGCCCGGCGAGGAAGGGCGCGCCGTCGAGCACGGGGATGTAGTTGGCCATCACCGCCTCGCCGCCGCCGACGAAGGGCGCCAGCGACATCAGCGCCGCGCCGAGGCCGCACAGCGCCAGCGCGGCGCGGCCCCAGCCGGCGAGCCGCGGCGTGGCGTGGATGCTCCACAGCATGCCGGCCAGCGCGACGAACCACACCAGCACCGAGAGGTCGACGTGCACCACCAGCGCGACGCGGAAGAAGTCGGCCACCGGGAAGAGCTGGTTCAGCCCGGGCGTGCGCGACAGCACCAGCAGCACCGAGAACAGCCCCGAGCCGATCAGCGCCAGCAGCGCCAGCCACAGCCAGCCGCGCGCCAGCGCGCGGCGCGCGTCGGCAGGCACCGGCAGGGCGTAGTCGCCGTGCGTGGCAACCGCGGCGGCGCTGCGGCGCGCGGCGGGCAGGGGCGTCACGGCGGGATGCAGCGTGTTCATTTCAAGGTGATCCTCTGGGCCGCGGCGTCGAAGTCGATCACCAGGATCTGCGACGGCGCGAGCGTCACGGTTTCTTCGTGCACATGCTCGAAGCCGGTGCTGCGCGCGTCGTCGCGCAGGCGCACGGCGATGCGGTGCGTGCCGGCCGGCAGCGCGAGGCGGTGGTAGATGGACGCCGCGCCGTCCTTCGACAGGCCGGACGGCTGCGCGACGCGGCGCAGCGCCGGCGCGCCGTCGAGATCGAGCTCGACGACGATCGGCGAGCGCTCGCGCGGGCAGCGCACCGGCGCGCGCATGTTGGGCGGCAGCTTGGCCAGTTCCTCGGCGCTTTGCGGCCGGCAGTCGGACACCGGCTTGCCGGTGTGGCTGAAGCTGAGCTTGACGAGCGCCTGCCCCTCGCCGAGCGCGCGGTAGGGCGGCCAGTGCGAGAACACGCCGATCGCCAGCGCGAACAGGCCGTACAGCGCGGCCTGGCCGAGCCAGGCGGCGATGCCGGGGGAGGTGCTGCGTTCATCCATGCGCGGGCTGCTCGATGGCGGGTTGGGTTGGCGCCAGGCGCGCGCGCAATTGGGCTAGGGCGCGGCGCAGCGCCGCTTCGTCGCCGGCGTCGCCCCACACCGCGGCGATGCGCTCGCGCGGCACCGCGGCGCGCAGGTGCGGCTCGCGCGCGCCGGCCAGGCGCTGCGCGCTCCAGCGCTGGCCGAGGCGGAACTCGCAGCCGCCGGCGCGGCAGCCGCTGACCAGCACCGCGGCCGCGCCGTCGCGCAGCGCGTATTCGACGAACGAGGGCGGCAGCGCGCCGGCGCACATCAGGCTGAAGGGCGCGACGCCGGGGCCGGCCAGCGTGTCCACGCGCGCGCCGCGGTCGCAGCCGAACACCACGATGGTCGGTTGCGCCGGTGCCGCCAGCGCCTCGCGCAAGGCGCGGCGCAGCGCGCCGATCGGCGCCGTGGGCATGTCGATGCCGGTGACCAGCTCGGCGATGCTGCGAAACGGCGTCGACGACGGGCAGGCGCCGACGCAGATGCCGCAGCTCGCGCACAGGTCGGCGTCGACCTGCGCGAGCTGGCGGCCGATGCGCTGGTTGGGGTGCGGCACCATCGTCACCGCGGCGTAGGGGCAGTCGTCGAAGCAGCGCCGGCAGCCGTTGCAGTTGGCCGGGTCGACCACGGCGACCGGCGTGCGCGCCGCCGCGCGTGGCGTGAACGGTGTGAAAGGCAGCGCGAACAGGAACGCCAGCGCCGCGGCCAGCGCCAGCCACACCGCGCCGGCGGAGGTGGCCTCGACCAGCGGGTGCACGAACAGCAGCAGCCAGTCGTAGGCCAGCGGCGCGGGCACGCGCGCCAGGTCGGCCGGCGCCTGGCTGAGCACCGGCTGCGCCAGCGCCAGCGCGAGCAGCGCCGCCACGCTGCCGGCGGCCAGCGCGCGCGGCGGGAACACCGCGGCGCGGCTGATGCGCTGCACGTGGAACCACAGCCCGAACACCAGCAGCAGCGGCATGCCCAGGTGCACGAACACGAACAGCGAGAACAGCCGGTCGCTGACCGCCTCGGCGTTGAGGAAGTTGCGCGTCAGCGGCGTGGCGAAGAGCGGCAGCCGGTCCAGCCACTCCGCGGTGGCGCTGGCCGAGAACTGGCCGAGCTGATCCCAGTTGAGCCAGAAGCCGCCGATCGCGCAGACGAAGGCGAAGGGCAGCAGCGGCACGCCGGTCAGCCACGAGAAGCGGCGGAACGCGCGCCAGTGGCCGAACAGCCATTCGCGCAGCAGGTGCGCGAGCATCAGCAGCACGAAGGCGTCGGCGGCGTAGCGGTGCAGGCTGCGCAGCAGCCCGCCGGCCAGCGGCTGCTCGCGCGACAGCCGCTCGATCGAATGCCAGGCCTGCACCGCCGAGGTGTCGAGCAGCGCGTAGAGGTAGATGCCGCTGGCCGCGAGCAGCCAGAACATCAGGAAGCCGAGCGCGCCGAGGTGGCGCAGCGGGTTCAGCGCCGAACCGAAGGCGGCGTCGAAGCCGTGTTCGAGGCGCCGCCAGCCGGATTGCAGGGTTTCACGCAAGTCCGCCCCGCCTGCGCTTGCGCGCCTCGACGACGAAGAAGGCCAGCACCGACAGCACGAAGCCCGCGCCGCCGGCGATCTCGAGGATCAGGCCGTAGTCGGTGCGGTAGCGGCCGGTCTGCGGGTCGTAGACGGTGCAGATGATGCGCACGCGCTCGACCAGCTCGGCCAGCGGCGTGGTCTCGGCCGTGCCGCCCGCGCCGCGCAGCAGCCGGCGCAGCGGCTCGCCGAGCTGGTCGGGCGTCAGCGCCTCGCCGTAGACCTGCGCGGCGACGCGGCCCTCGGCATCGAGCACGGTGACGCCGACCACGTGGTCGAAGCCCGAGGGCGTGGCCAGGTAGCTGAAGCCGAAGTCGCGTGTCAGCGCGTCGACCGTGGCCGGCGTGGCGGCGAGGAAGTCCCAGTTCGCCTCGGCGATGCGGTGCTGCGCGGCGAAGGCGCGCATCGCCGCGGGCGAATCGGCCGGCTGGTTGAAGCCGATGCTGACGACGTTGAAGCGCTCGCCGCCGAAGGCCTCGCGCAGCGGCCGCAGGGATTGCTGCAGCGAGCGTGTCGCGGTCGGGCAGACCTGGAAGCAGCCGGTGTAGACGAAGCTCACCAGCAGCGGCTTGCCGCGCCAGCGCGAGAGCGGCACCGGCCGGCCGTCGCGGTCGAGCAGCACGTGCTCGGCCACCGGGCGGCCGATGGCGGCCTGGCTGGCGCGCAGCGCTTCGTCGCGCGCCAGCGTGGGCGGCGGGGCCAGCGTCTCGGTCGGCTCGGCGGCCAGCGGCGGCGGCTGGCCGGGCGGCGTGGCGGCAGGCCAGTTCTGCGCCGCGGCGAGGCCGTGCAGCGCCGTCAGCGCGGCAGCGAGCAGCAACGCGGGGAAGCTCAGCCGGACAGCCATGCGCGCCGGGCCCGTGACGGGCCTATCCCATCAACCCGTCGATGCTGGCCGCGCCCAGCAGCAGGCTGAGCTGCAGCAGCGACGCGAAGAACGCGCCCAGCGCCGTCTTGCGGCTCGGCGCGCGCGCCAGCGACCAGGACTTGAACAGGAACCACGCGCCGCCGATCGCCGCGCCGGCCATGTAGACCGGCCCGGCGCCGAACGCGCCCGGCAGCAGCGTGGCCAGCACCAGCGCCAGCGTGCTGGCGAACACCGTGCGCGCGGCGCGCGGCGTGCCGGCCACCACCGGCAGCATCGGCACGCCGGCGGCGGCGTAGTCGGCCTGGCCGGCGATCGCCAGGCTCCAGAAGTGCGGCGGCGTCCACAGGAACAGCGCCAGCGCCAGCAGCAGCGGGCGCGCGCCCAGGCCGGGGTCGACCACCGCCGCGCCGGCCAGCACCGCGAAGCTGCCCGACAGGCCGCCGATCACGATGTTGGTCCAGCTGCGCCGCTTCAGCCACACCGTGTAGACCACGCCGTAGAAGAACGCGCCGAGGAAGATGTAGGCCGCCGCGCCGGCGTTGAGCACCCACCACGCCGTGCCCACCGACAGCGCCAGCATCGCCGCGAACAGCAGCAGCCAGGCCGGCCGGCGCGGCAGCGCGCCGCTGGCGAAGGCGCGGCCGCGCGTGCGTGCCATCAGGCGGTCGCTCTCGGCCTCGTGGTACTGGTTGAAGGCGCCGGCGCTGGCCGAGGCGCCGAGCACCGCCAGCGCCAGCACCGCGAGCTGCAGCAGGCTGGGCGCCGCGCCCGGCGTGACCGCCAGGCCGACCAGCGCCGTCACCATGATCAGCACGCCGATGCGCAGCTTGAACAGGCCGACCACCAGCCGCGCGGTCTGCGCCGCGCTGCGGGCGGCCGCGGGGGCGGGCATGCTGGTGTGCATCGCGGCGCTCCCGGCTCAGCTCAGGCCCCAGACCTGCGACAGGTACTTCCAGTTGATGAAGTAGTACAGCACGAAGGCCACCAGGAACACCATCGCCAGCGTGAAGGTGCCCGGCGCCGCGAAGCCGGCCGAGCCGTAGCTCTGCGCCACCGCGGTGGGCGCGGCGCGCGGGATCGGCGTGAAGCGCGCGCTGGTGGCGCCCGCGTCGAGCCGCTTGCCCCACAGCAGCGAGCCGACCGTGACGTAGATGTAGATCGCGCCGCCGGCGATGGCCGCGATGCCGGCGATGCCCACCAGGCCCATCATCAGGTAGGCCGCGCCCGGCCATTCGTAGGCCAGCGCCGCGCCGTTGAAGGCCATGTCCCAGTGGCGGCGCGAGACGCCCAGCGTGCCGGCGCCCATCATCACCAGGCAGAAGAAGTACATCGACAGGCCGAACAGGTAGGGCTGGATCTTCGCCAGGCCCGGGGCGATCATTTCGCGCCTGAACATCACCGGGATCAGGAAGTAGGTCAGCGCCATGAACGACAGCGTGGTGCCCACCACCACCGTGGCGTGGAAGTGCCCCGGCACGTAGATGGTGTTGTGGATGATCATGTTGAGCTGCTCGGTGCCCATCATCACGCCGGAGATGCCGCCGAGGAAGCCGAAGCCGATGATCGAGATGAACACGCCCGAGAACACCGGGTTGCCCCAGGGCGCCTTGCGCAGCCACTCGAACAGGCCCTTGTTGAAGCCCTTGGCGCGCTGCGCGACTTCCATCGCGCCGGGGATGGTCAAGCCGTGGATCATCGAGGCCAGCACCGCGAAGTACATGAAGTAGCTGGTGTTGACGACCTTCCAGCCGGTCGACAGGCCCGGGTCGGCGAGCAGGTGGTGCGCGCTGGCCAGCTGCAGGAACAGGATGTACAGCAGGAAGGCGCCGCGGCTGACGCGCTCGCTCATCGGCTTGGCGCCGAAGGCGATCGCCGCCACCGCGTACCAGATCGAGATGTGCGCCGCCACGTTGATCTGCTGCGACGAGTGGCCGAACGCCCACCAGATCGTGCGGTAGACCAGCGGGTCGACGCGCTCGACCAGGCCCACCGACATCAGGAAGGTCGGGATCAGGATGATCGCGCCCGAGGCGATGGTGAACACCGCGATGATGCAGGCGGTGATCGCGCCGAAGGTCACCAGCGGCACCGAGCCCTCGTAGGTCTTCTCCTTCTTCGCCACCACCAGCGTGCCGAGAAAGACGAAGCAGCCGATCAGCGCGCCCACCGCGAACAGGATCAGCCCGAGGTAGAACGACGGCGCGGCCATCATCGGCACGTAGGACGTCATCATCACGCTCGAGCCGCCCTGGTAGACCGCGACGTTGTTGACGATCGCGCCGATCACCATCAGCGCGAAGGCCAGCCAGGCGATCTTCGGCGTCGCCAGCCGGCAGCGCAGCAGCGTCGACGAGCAGAAGTACAGCACCGCGATCTCGAAGAAGATGATCCAGAAGATCAGCATGTCGATGCCGTGTGCGGTGAGCACCTTGTAGAAGGTGTCGGCCTCGAGCCAGTGGATCGCGGGCCAGCGCGTCAGCACGACGCCGACGGCCAGCAGCCCGCCGATCAGCAGGAACACCACCGCCGCGACGGCGTTGGCGATCATCAGCTTCTCGGCGTTGGCTTCGAACTGCAGCCCCGAGCGGGGGCAGGTGCGGTAGGTGGTCGTGCTGGACATGCTCGCCTCCCTTATTTGACGTAGATGCGCCCGACCATCGTGTGATGGCCGATGCCGCAGTATTCGTTGCACACCACCGAGTAGGTGCCGGACTGGTTGGGCGTCACGGTCACCACGTGCTCGTAGCCGGGCACGATCTGGATGTTGATGTTGGCCGGCTGCAGCGAGAAGCCGTGGTTGTAGTCCATCGCCGTCAGGTGCAGCCGGTAGGTCTTGTCCTTCTCCAGCTCGAGGATGGGCCAGAAGTTCCACAGCCGCGCGATCATGTACACGTCGCCGCCGGCCGGCGGCGCGACCACCGGCACCTTGTCGGCGGTCTCGGTGCGCACGGTGTACTTGTCGACCATCGCCTGCGCCTTGGCGGAGAACTTCTCGGGCGTGGTGCGGTAGGTCTCGGTGGACAGGTTCTGCTTGCCGTAGATGTGCCAGCCGATCATCATGAAAAACATGACCAGGCACCAGACCAGCGCGATGGCGATCCAGGTGCCTTCGACGCGGTCCAGCGGATGCTTCCACCACAGTCGTTCGGCCGGGGGCAGGATGGCGCTCATGGGCTTGCTCCTCGAATGGATGGCGGGGAGGGCCCGCGCTACTTGGCCAGCGGGATGGTCAGGATGTCGATGACGCCCCACAGCGTGTACAGCAGCATGGGGATCAGGACGCCGAGGAACAGCAGCAGGAAGGGGTTGTCCAGCAACTGCTGCATCCAGGGCACCGGCTCGTTGTCGTGGTCGGTGGTGCTCACTCGTTCCTCCGTTGAGAAGGCGGACCGCAGGGGAGCCGCGTGTGCTGCTGCGGCTGGCGGCCATTCTCGAAATGGCCGTCGCGCGCTCCCTTGAACCAGTTCAAGAATTCACGCCCGCCGCGCCGGACTACGGGAATACGATTAGTCGATGAACACCGTTGCCGCTGCCGTCGCCGTCGAGCGCCGTCTGCATCTGCTGCGCCGCCTGGCGTGGCTGTGCGCGGCGGTCGTGCTCGCCGTCACCAGCCTGAGCGCCTTCATCCGCCAGAGCCGCGCCGGCCTGGGCTGCGCCGACTGGCCGGCCTGCTACGGCCAGGCGCTGCGCAGCGCGCAGCAGGGCGAGGCCGCGCCGGGCGAGGCCTCGCAGGCCGAGGCGCTGGCGCGGCTGGCGCACCGCATCGCCGCTTCCGCCGCGCTGCTGCTGGTGATCGTGATGCTGCTGGTCTGCGCCGACAGGCCGCGCCTGCGCCGCGAGGGCGCGCTGGTGCTGGCGCTGCTCGCGCTGGCCGTGTTCCTGGCCGTGCTCGGCGCGTGGAGCGGGCGCGCGCGTGCGAGCGCGAGCGCGGTGGCAGTCGGCAACCTGCTCGGCGGCCTGCTGATGCTGGCGCTGTGCGTGCGCCTCGCGCAGCCGGCGCGGCCGCCGCTGGGCGCGCCGGCGCGCGCCGCGGTGGCGCTGGCCGCGCTGCTGTTGGTGCTGCAGATCGCGCTGGGCGCGCAGGTCAGCGCCTCGTTCGCCGGGCTGGCCTGCGATGCGGGCACCTGCGGCCTGCACCGCTATGCCGGCGCGGCGCTGGCGCTGCTGCTGTTGGCGCTGGCCGCCGTGTCATGGCGCCAGGGCCGGCGCGGCGGCGCCGCACTGCTGGCCGTGCTGGCGCCGGCGCAGCTCGCGGCCGGGGCGGCGCTGTCGACGCTCGGCCTGCCGTTGCCGGTTGCGCTGCTGCACAACCTGCTCGCCGGCGCGCTGCTGGCGACGCTGGCGGCGCTGGACTGACGGAAGCTAATGCTTCAGATGAGCGGTGCAGGCGCGGTCGGCGCGTTGAAGCGCGGCGCGCTGCGTGCCGGCGCGGGCACGGCGGCTCCGCTCTCCGCTTCGGCCGCTTCGACTTCGTCGGGCACCGCGATGCCGTCCTCGACCACCGGCGCGCGGTCGTGCACGCCCAGCGCGCGGCTGAGCACCCAGCTCAGCCCGATGAACACGCCGACCGCGCCGACGCTGCCGGCCGCCAGCAGCGCGCCCAGCGTCCACGGCGTGAAGACGAAGCCCATGCCGATGCCGGCCAGCGCGGCGATGCCGGCCGCGCGCATGCGGCCGCGCGGCTCGAGCAGGCTGGTCACGGCGGCCAGGTAGGCGGTCAGGAACACGCCCATCAGCAGCAGCTGTGCCGGTTGCAGGGCGGCGGGCTGGTGGTCGAGCGCGGCGAACGGGTTCATGCGCGCAGCATGCGGCAGTTACGCGATGCCGTGATGGCGCGGTAACAAATGCCCCTTCATCCGCGTGGTGCAGGTCACGGCGGTGTTTCAAAGCGCGACGCGTTTTCAGCACGGCTCCGGCGGCGGCTTCGCGAGGTTGGCCTGGACCTGCTCGGGCGTCAGGTCCTGCACATGCGTCGCCACCGACCAGTGGTGGCCGAACGGGTCTTCCAGCTGGCCGTAGCGGTCGCCCCAGAACATGTCCTGCGCCGCCATCTTCACGATCGCGCCGGCGCGCTGCGCCTGCGCCATCGTCGCGTCGACGTCGGGCACGTACAGGTGCAGCGTCACCGGCGAACCCTTCAGCGCCTTGGGGCCGAGCGCGCCGGCCTCGGGGTAGGCGTCCACCAGCATCAGCGGCGAATCGCCGATGCGCAGCAGCGCGTGCATCAGGCGCCCGTCGGGGCCGGGCAGGCGCGCCAGCTCGACGGCGCCGAAGGCCGCCTTGTAGAACTCGATCGCAGCCGCGGCGCCGTCGCACACGAGGTGCGGCGTCAGCGAACGCATGCCTTCGGGAATGGGGCGGGGCTGGGTCATGGCTTCCTCCAGGTGGGTTGGTGTCGCACGACGAACGGGCAGGGCCGCTCTCGACACGCCGCACAATCCTGCCTCATGAAGACCCTGGACACCACCCGCATCGACGACGTGCGCATCGGCGCCGTGCGCCCGCTGATCAATCCCGCGCTGCTGCAGGAGCGCGTGCCGCTGGAAGACGACACGCTGGCCTTCGTCGAGGCCAGCCGCAGGTCCATCGCCGACGTGCTGCACGGCCGCGACGACCGGCTGATCGTCGTCGTCGGCCCGTGTTCGATCCACGACCACGAACAGGCGCTCGACTACGGCCACCGCCTGAAGGCCGTGGCGGACGAGCTGCGCGGCGAGCTGCTGATCGTGATGCGCGCCTATTTCGAGAAGCCGCGCACCACGGTGGGCTGGAAGGGCTACATCAACGACCCGCACCTGGACGGCAGCTTCGCGATCAACGAAGGCCTGGAGCGCGCGCGGCGGCTGCTGCTCGAACTCACCACGCTCGGCCTGCCGCTGGGCACCGAGTTCCTCGACCTGCTGAGCCCGCAGTACATCTCCGACCTCGTCAGCTGGGGCGCGATCGGCGCGCGCACCACCGAGAGCCAGAGCCACCGCCAGCTCGCCTCGGGCCTGAGCTGCCCGGTCGGCTTCAAGAACGGCACCGACGGCAGCCTGAAGGTGGCGGCCGACGCCATCCTCGCGGCGCGCGCGCCGCACGCCTTCATGGGCATGACCAAGATGGGCGTCGCGGCGATCTTCGAGACGCGCGGCAACCCCGACTGCCACGTGATCCTGCGCGGCGGCAAGGCGCCCAACTACGACGCCGCGCACGTAGCGCAGGCCTGCGCCGCGCTGCGCGCGGCCGGCGTGCGCGAGCAGGTGATGATCGACGTGTCGCATGCCAACAGCAGCAAGCAGCACCGCCGCCAGATCGAGGTGGCGGCCGACGTCGCCGAGCAGGTGGCGGCCGGCGAGCGGCGCATCACCGGCGTGATGATCGAGAGCCACCTCGAGGACGGCCGGCAGGACCTGGTGCCCGGCGTGGCGCCGGCGCGCGGCGTGTCGATCACCGACGCCTGCATCTCCTTCGCGCAGACGGTGCCGGTGCTGCAGGCGCTGGCGCGCGCGGTGCGGCAGCGGCGCGCGCGCGCCTGATCACTGGCACCTGCCGGGCGGCACGGCGTTGATCTGCTGGTAGACGCTGCCGTTGGTGGCGACCACGCGCACCCACCGCCCGCCCTTGGACGCCTGGCAGGCGCGCAGCTGCACGGCGCACTGCCCGGTGGCGCTGCAGGCCACCACGCAGGTGTGCGTGGAGATGCCGCAGATCGTGCCGTTGTAGGCGCACTGGTTGCCGGTGGCGACCACGAACGACGGCGAGGCGCCGCCCGATTGCCAGCGCGCGGTGTAGGTGTAGGTGCCCTTGGGTCCGTCGCAGGTGGTGCCGGCCTGCATCAGCCCGAGGTTGGCCACGCGCATCACGGCGAACGCGGAGCCGCAGGCCAGCAGCGCGGCGAGGGCCCACAGCAGGGACGGCGTGGAGAGTCGTCGGGTCATGGTTGCTCCGGTTCAGTTCGAACGCATCTGCCGGTAGGCGATCGCCAGGCGCACGCCGCTGAGCAGCGAGATGCCGATGCCGTAGGCGATGCCGGCGATGAAGCCGATCGTCGACAAGGTGTTCGAGCCGATCAAGAGCGGCACCAGTCCGCCGATCAGCGCGCCGGCCAGGCCGACCAGGAAGGGCCACAGCGTCAGGTAGGTGATCAAGGTGACCACGAAGCGGCCGAAGCCCATCGTCCACGACGGCCCGGTCTCGGACTTCACGCCGATGACGATCTTCGTGCGCAGCAGGTGGCCGAAGACGAACAGGCAGGCGCGGTCGCCCTGGCGGATGTAGCCGGCCAGCTCGCCCATGCACAGGCGCACGTTCTTCAGCTGCGTGTCGCCGATCTGGATCAGCGGGATGGTCGTCGCCACGCGCACCAGGCCGCCGACCGGCACCGTGACGCTGCCGTCGGGCTGTTCGCGGCCCACCGCCACATAGCCGCCGCCGGCGGCGGCGCCGACCACTTTCAGTTCACCGCAGTATTTCGTCATCGCTTTCTCCCTTGGCGTCACTGCTGGCGGAATTCCTTCTTCCACAGCCGCTCCAGCTCGGCCGCCATCGCAGCGTCGGGCGAGCCCAGCAGCGTGACGCGGCCCTTCTCGTAGAGCCTGCCGTAGACCACGCCCTTGCCGGCGCCCCACAGCAGCAGCAGGTTGTTGTCGGCGCAATCGTGCGGCTTGCAGGGCGAGGCGAGCTGGTAGTCGCTGCCGGCCACCGTCACCTTGCGCACCAGCGCGCTGTTGCTCATCGTCGCCAGCCAGCGCTCCTTGGCCTTCGGCCCGAGCGCGGCCGCGTAGGCGCTCTTGAAACGACTGTCCTTCAGCAGATCGCCGGCGCTGACCATCGCATCGTCGGCCGCCACGGCGGCGGCCGAGAGCAGGCTCAGCGCCATCGACCATCCCACTGTGGTGCTTCGACGCATGCCTGGTTCTCCCGAGTGCGCGTTGCTGCGAATGGAGCCAGCGTAGCCATGCGAACGGGTGGCGCAGCTCCCAAATGGGAATGAGCGCGCGTAAGCTGCGCGCCATGAACGAAGCGCTGCCCGAGGAGCTGACCGACGCGGTCTACCGCGCCGCGCTGGAGCCCGCCGCGTGGCACGACGTGATGCAGCTGATGCAGCAGCGCTTCCCCTCGGCGGCGCAGACCTTCTACCTGCTGCACATGCAGCCGCGCCGTGTGCAGCCGGTCAGCCTGGCCGGCATCGCGCCCAAGTGGGTGCGCTCGTTCGATTCCTTGTACTTCCTGCCCGACAACCCCTGGATGCGCCTGACGCAGCGCCTGCACCGCCCCGGCGTCGTGCGCAGCAACGAACGGCTCGACCGCCTGCTCGGCGAGCGCGGCGCGCTGTACCGCTGCGCCTACTACAACGACTGGATGCGTCCGCAGGGCCTCAGGTACACGATGGGCAGCACGCTGCTGGCCGAAGGCGGCGTGGTGGCCAACATCACGCTGATGCGCGCACCCGACATGAAGAGCTTCGATGCCGGCGAGCTGCGCGCCTTCGAGGCGCTGAACCGCCACATGACGCGCGCGCTGCAGCTCGGGTTGCGGCTCGAGCAGCCGTCATCCAGCCCGGCCGGC
This sequence comes from Pseudomonadota bacterium, assembly GCA_029779845.1. Taxonomy (GTDB): domain Bacteria; phylum Pseudomonadota; class Gammaproteobacteria; order Burkholderiales; family Burkholderiaceae_C; genus Piscinibacter. The sequence goes on from JAKOZT010000044.1 coordinate 105,084, forward strand.
ACCGCGCTGCTCGACGCCTTGCCGCAGCCGGCGGCGATCGTCGACGCGCAGCGCCGCGTGCTGCATGCCAACGCCGCGATGGAGCGGCTGCTGCAGCGCGGGCGCGCGCTGCGGCTGCGCAATGGCGAGCTGCATGCCGGCGACGCCGCGTCGAACGCCGTGCTGCATGCGCGCATCGCCGGCGCGCTGGCTGGCGCGGGCGACGCGCCGCTGCGCCTGCGCGGCGACGAGGGCCACGCGCCGCTGGAACTGCAGGTCGTGCCGCTCACCGGCCGCCTCGGCCGCGCGCTGGTGCCGCGGCCCACCGTGCTGCTGCTGGCCGCCGACGCCGCCGCGCGCGAGCCGGCCGCGCGCGCCGCAGCGCTGCGGCGCCACGGCTGCACGCCCACCGAGGCGCGCCTGGCCGAGCTGCTGGCCGGCGGCCTGGCCCTGCGCGAGTGCGCCCAGCGCATGGGCGTGACCTATGGCAGCGCGCGCGTCTACCTGAAGGCGGTGTTCGACAAGCTCGGCGTGCACAGCCAGGCGCAGCTGGTGGCGCGCCTGCTGGGCGGCGAGCGCGAGTCCTGATCCGCTCATACCGACCGGCGATCAATCGTTCAGAAAGCCGGCAGCGTGGTCCAAGCGGCAAAGGGCCGTGCGGGCCGCCCGCGGCGCTTCGATGAGACGGTCGGCCCTGTGGGCCGACTGCCTTGCGCTGCTCGGTCTCGCGGCCCCGCCGCGGAACTCGCTTCGCGGGCTATCGCCCGCTGCGCTCGATCACCCGCGGCGAGCATGAGGA
>JAKOZT010000048.1 GCA_029779845.1 Pseudomonadota bacterium
CGGCGGCGTCGACGCGACGCCGGCATCTGCCGTCGCCCTCTGGCACGAGTTGCTCGACCGTCTGGGTGGAAAATGGACGGTGGCGAGCCTGCTCTGCCACCTGACCGGCGAGGATTTTCGCCAGTCGCTGCAGCCGGCGCTGATCCGTCATCTCGCCGCGCATCTCGATCAGGGCCTCGCCGCCTGGAAAAACCCGGCGCGTTCGCGGGGGTTCTACGCGGCCTGGCGAGCGTGTGCCGGTAGCGACTGGGCCTGGGAACTCGACGAGTTTGCCGGCGCGCGGCGTGAAATCGAGGCACTGCCGGACGACCCGCTGCAAGTGATGGCGAGCGAACTGTTGCGCCTCGGTATCGACGAAGCGCGCACCGGCGCCTATCTGCAGCGGCTGGCGCTGGAATTGCCAGGCTGGGCCGGCATGTTCCACTGGCGGGAATCACATGCCGCCGGCGACGACGCGCCGGTTCGGCTGGCCGATCTGCTGGCGGTACGGGTGGTCCTCGAACGTCTGCATGCCGAACATCTGGTGCACCGCATCTGGGGTTTACCGCTGCCACTCGCCGAACTCGGCGAGTACTTTGCTCGTCACCCGGCCGAACTGGCCGTGCGACACGCCTGCGGCAACCGACAGTTGCCGGAAGAACTGCTCGCCGCGGTGCGCCCGCAGCTCGCCTGGCCGTCTGCGGACGTTCACGAGGGCTGGCGGCACGTCGCCGTCGCGCTTGCCGAGGCCCACAACGCCGGTATGGATGACCGCGAGCGTGCGGAACTGGCGGCGTGGCCGCTGTTCGTCCTGGCGCAGGGTCTGGGGCTTGGTGGCCGCGAACTGCGTGCGCTCGGGGCGGAGGGCGCAGCAGCCCTGCTGCGCTGTGCCGGCTCGCTCGATGACGAGCAGCGTGGCGAGGTCTGGCTGCTGGCCTACGAGCACCATTATCGGCGGCAGATTCTGGCGGCGCTGCAGGCCAATCACGGCCGCGCGCCGGCGTCGACCGGCACCGCGCAGTTCGTGTTCTGCATGGACGATCGCGAGGAGGGGACGCGACGCCACCTCGAAGAGGTCAATCCGGCGGTCGAGACTTTCGGCGCGGCCGGATTCTTCGGCTTGCCGATATTCTGGCAAGGTCTTGACGACGAGGCACCGACCGCCCTGTGTCCGGTCGTGGTGCGTCCCGAGCATGCCGTGCGTGAAGAAGTGCTGCCCGGCTGCGAGGCGGCGCAGCGCGTGCATCAACGTCGCCGCCGCTGGCGCCTGGCGTGGCGGGAGAGGCTGCATCAGGGGAGTCGGCGCGGCGCCCTGGCGGCCGCGCTGCTGATCGCCGCCGCCGCGCCATGGGCGCTGCTCGGGCTGCTGGCGCGAACACTGGCGCCGGGGCGCCTGGGGGCCTGGCTAGTGCGCACCCGGGACGCTTTCGACCTGCCGGTGCCGGGCGGCCTCCAGCTGACTGCCGAAGCCGACGAAGCAACGCGCGTCGCCAGTCCCGAGGCGCCGCGGCTCGGCTTCGGAGAAGCCGAGCAGGTCGCGCGCATCGGCGGCTTCCTGCGCAGTATCGGGCTGACGACGCACTTCGCACCGCTGGTGGTGATCGTCGGTCACGGCTCGGACAGCCGCAACAACCCGCATCTTGCCGCCTACGATTGCGGGGCCTGTTCCGGCCGCCATGGCGGGCCGAATGCACGCGTGTTCGCGGCGATGGCCAACCGGCCGACGCTGCGCGCCAGCC
>JAKOZT010000051.1 GCA_029779845.1 Pseudomonadota bacterium
CTCGTCCATCGTGGAGACGACCTGGGAGACGACGCTGCCGCCGCGCTGGGCGACCTCGGCGGCGGAGGCGGCGAGCTGGTTGGCCTGGCGCGCCGAGTCGGCGCTCTGGCGCACGGTGCCGGTGAGCTGCTCCATCGAGGAGGCGGTCTGCTGCAGGTTGCTGGCGGTCTGCTCGGTGCGCGCCGACAGGTCCTGGTTGCCCGAGGCGATCTGCGCGCTGGCGGTGCCGATGTTCTCGCCGCTGGTGCGCACCTGGCTCACCAGGCTGCCGAGGAAGTCCTGCATGCGGCGCAGCGAGGCGAGCAGGTCGCTGGCCTCGTCGCGGCCCTCGTCGGCGATGCGCTGCGTCAGGTCGCCGGCCGCGATGGCGCTGGCGATCTTCTGCGCATGCTCCACCGGCTGCAGGATTGCGCTGGAGTTCAGCAGCGTCAGCGGCGCGACGATCAGCATGCCCACCAGCACCAGCGCGACGAAGGCGTTGCGCGTGGTCTGCGCGATGCGCTCGGACTCGGCGGCGCTCGTCCGGGCTTGCGCCTTCAGCGCTTCGGCCCGCGCGGCGAGGTCGCCCGGCGCGGAGAGCTGCTCGATCGTGCGGCTCGCGAACTCGGCGTGCGAGCGCTGCATCGTCGACATGCCCCACAGGCCGACACCGCCGATCGTGACGAGCAGCGTCAACACCATCGCGATCGCACCCAGCATGCGGAGGCGGATCGTGAAATTTCTGAGCAGGGCCTGGGCGTTCATGGCGGAATCCGGGGGAAAGGAATCAGGGAATCAGAAGGTCTCCCACTCGCCGTCGGCGGGCGCCGCGATCACGCGCGCGGGCGCCGGCTTGGCTTGGGGCGGGAGCAGGGGTTCGGCCGGCCGCGACGCCGGCTTGGCGGAGGCGGGCTTGACGAGGGCGCGCTCGGCCTTGACGGCCGGGGCGGGCGCGGCCGCCCGCTTGGCGAACGGCCTGGCCGCCGGCTTCTTGGCCGCCTGCCTGGTCTCGGCCGGGGCGGCCTTGAGCGGGGCCGCCGCCGCCACCGGCTTGATCGCCACGGCGGGCGCCGGCTCCGCGCCCGGCGCGAGCCGGAACGAAGCCACCACCTGCGCGAGCCGCTGCGCCTGGTCCTTGAGGGATTCGGCGGCGGCGGCGGACTGCTCGACCAGAGCGGCGTTCTGCTGGGTCATCTGGTCGAGCTGGGTGACGGCGGTGTTGACCTGGCCGATGCCGTCGGACTGTTCGGAGGCGGCGGCGGTGATCTCGCCGATGATGTCGGTGACGCGCTGGACGGAGGCAACGATCTCGCCCATCGTGGAGCCGGCGTCGGCCACGAGCTTGGAGCCGGTGTCGACCTTCTCGACGGAGGCGCCGATCAGCGCCTTGATCTCGCGCGCGGCCTCGGCGGAACGCTGGGCCAGCGTGCGGACTTCGCCGGCGACGACGGCGAAGCCGCGGCCCTGCTCGCCGGCGCGCGCGGCTTCGACGGCGGCGTTGAGC
>JAKOZT010000059.1 GCA_029779845.1 Pseudomonadota bacterium
GCTCGGGCGCAGCCCGAGCCGGGGGACATGAGCGGAGTGGGCCACCCCACGGCCGTGCCCCTCGCTCCCAAAGCTCCCCCCGCGGCACGACAGGAGGAAACTGACGATGTTCGACTGGATGGCCTGGACCCTGCCCGTGGCGATCTTCTTCGGCTGCATCGTGGCGATGCTGATCGGCATGACGGTGTGGGAGATCAAGTCGCCCACCGTCGAGCGGCGCGGCTTCCTGCCGATCGCCACCACGCGCGGCGACCGGCTCTTCATCGGGCTGCTCAGCGCGGCCTACGTGAACCTCGCCTTCGTCGCCGTCAGCGAGAAGCTGATGGAGTGGATGAAGCTCGACGAGGAGCCGTCGATCTGGATCGGCTTCGCGATCTCGATGGCGCTGCTCGCGCTGGTGATGCGCAAGGGCTGAAGGACTGCATTTCAGGGTCGCCGGCTCCGCTGCCCGGCCGGCGCGCCCACGACAACAGGGAAGCGATTCTGAGGAGACCCGAATGAAGTTGCGCTTGAACGCCGTGGCCTTCGCGGCCATCGCCCTGAGCCTCGGCCAGGGCGCATGGGCCGGCGAAGCCGAAGCCAAGAAGTGGATCGACAGCGAATTCCAGCCGTCCACGCTCAGCAAGGACCAGCAGATGGCCGAGATGAAGTGGTTCATCGAGGCCGCGAAGAAATTGCAGGCCAAGGGGGTGAAGTCGATCTCGGTGGTGTCCGAGACCATCACCACGCACGAGTACGAGTCGAAGACGCTCGCGAAGGCCTTCAGCGAGATCACCGGCATCCAGGTCAAGCACGACCTGATCCAGGAAGGCGACGTGGTCGAGAAGCTGCAGACCTCGATGCAGTCGGGCAAGTCGATCTACGACGGCTGGATCAGCGACTCCGACCTGATCGGCACGCACTACCGCTACGGCAAGATCATGAACCTGACCGACTACATGTCGGGCAAGGGCAAGGAGTGGACGAACCCGGGCCTGGACATCAAGGACTTCATCGGCACCAGCTTCACCACCGCGCCCGACGGCAAGCTCTACCAGCTGCCCGACCAGCAGTTCGCCAACCTGTACTGGTTCCGCGCCGACCTGTTCGCGCGCCAGGACCTGAAGGACAAGTTCAAGGCCAAGTACGGCTACGACCTGGGCGTGCCGCTGAACTGGAGCGCCTACGAGGACATCGCCGAGTTCTTCACCAACGACGTGAAGACCATCGACGGCAAGCCGATCTACGGCCACATGGACTACGGCAAGAAGGACCCGTCGCTGGGCTGGCGCTTCACCGACGCCTGGCTGTCGATGGCCGGCACCGCCGACATCGGCATCCCGAACGGCAAGCCGGTCGACGAGTGGGGCATCCGCGCCAGCGCCGACGGCTGCACGCCGCTGGGCGCGAGCGTGTCGCGCGGCGGCGCGACCAACTCGCCGGCGGCCGTCTACGCGCTGACCAAGTACGTCGACTGGATGAAGAAGTACGCGCCCAAGGAAGCCACCGGCATGACCTTCGGCGAAGCCGGCCCGGTGCCGGCGCAAGGCCAGATCGCGCAGCAGATCTTCTGGTACACCGCCTTCACCGCCGACATGACCAAGCCGGGGCTGCCGGTGGTCAACGCCGACGGCACGCCGAAGTGGCGCATGGCGCCCGGACCGAACGGCCCGTACTGGAAGCAGGGCATGCAGAACGGCTACCAGGACGTGGGCAGCTGGACCTTCTTCGACAAGCACGACGAGAACCGCACCGCCGCGGCCTGGCTGTACGCGCAGTTCGTGACCGCGAAGACCACCAGCCTGAAGAAGACCATCGTCGGCCTGACGCCGATCCGCGAGAGCGACATCCAGAGCAAGGCGATGACCGACATGGCGCCCAAGCTCGGCGGCCTGGTCGAGTTCTACCGCAGCCCGGCGCGCGTGGCCTGGACGCCCACCGGCACCAACGTGCCCGACTACCCCAAGCTCGCGCAGCTGTGGTGGAAGAACGTGGCGGTGGCGGTGACCGGCGAGAAGACGCCGCAGCAGGCGATGGACAACCTCGCCGAAGAGATGGACCAGGTGATGGCCCGCCTCGAGCGCGCCGGCATGGCCCGCTGCGCGCCCAAGCTGAACAAGAAGGAGAGCCCCGACAAGTGGCTCTCCGACAAGGGCGCGCCGTGGAAGAAGCTGGCCAACGAGAAGCCGAAGGGCGAGACGATCGGCTACGACACGCTGCTGAATGCGTGGAAGGCGGGCAAGGTGAGATAAGACCCCCCGGAGCGCCTGACGGCGCTCCCCCCCAGGGGGCGCCGCCAGCGGCCCGGCGAAGCCGGTTCCGCGGCGGCTGCTCGGCAGGCTCAGCCCATCCTGCCCATCGGCAAGGATTCGCACAGCGCCGCGAGCACGCCGGCCTCGCCGGCCGGCAGCTCGCCGGCGCGCATGGTCACCGCACGGGCGATGCCGCGCAGCCGGAAGTACAGCTCGTCTTCCACCGCCTCGACCTCGGCGGCGTCGGCGCCCGTCGCGGCTTGCGCGTGCCACAGGCCGCTTTCATTCCAGCCGATGCGCAGACGTGCGACCAGGAACGAGGCCAGTTCGAGCGCTCCGCGCAGCGCGGGCGAACGCTCGCCGACGGCCAGCAGCGCGACGTTGTCCTCAGCCGCCTGCAGCACTTCGCCGAGCGCGGCGCGGCGCGCGCGGATGTCGGCCGGGTCGAGCACCGGCAGCAGCGCCGGCTCGGCGCGCGCGGCGCTCGTCAGGTGGCCGACCCAGGCGAGGTCGAACTCGCCCGGCACCGCGCGCAGCGCCACGCTCGCGCGCGGCAGTCCGTCGTGCGGGCTGCGCAGCGCGGCCAGCGCCGCCTCGACCACCGCCACCAGCCGGCCCAGCACCGAGATGCGGTCGCCGGCCAGGCGATGCGGGTAGCCCGAGCCGTCGAGCCGCTCGTGGTGCTCGACGACGGCGCGCGCCACCGCGCCGGGGTAGTTGGTCAGCTGCGCCACCAGCAGCAGGCCGACGTGCGGATGCACGACGAGCTGGCGGTAGCTCAGCGCATCGAGCTCGCGGTCGGCTTCCGCCTCGCCGAACTCGGGCGCGACGTACATCTCGCCGAGGTCGTGCAGCAAGCCGGCCAGCATCGCCAGCCGGATCTCGGGCGCCTGGCCGCCGTGGCGAGCCATCAGCGCGCCGGCCAGCGCCATCGCCGCGACGGCGTGCTCGAACACCGCCGGCCGCGCCGCCTGCGCCGCCGACAGCAGCAGCTGCGCCACCGGATGCAGGTACAGGTGCGCGGCTTCGCGCAGCAGCCTGGCGGCCTGCGGGCGCAGCAGCGGCGCGAGGCGGCCGTCGGATTCGATCAGCGCGGCGAGCGCGCTGGTCAAGGAAGCGATCGTCACGCCGTCCTCGGCGAGCAGGCAGGCCTCGAGCGGCTCGCGCAGCTTTCGGTCGAGCAGCTTGCGCTGCAGCTCGGCCGACACCGGCTGGTTGCGCGCCCACAGCTTGGTGCCGGCGAGATCGAAGATGTCGGTCACCGCGATGATGCGGCGCGTCTCGCTCGCCTCGAGGATGGCGGCCAGCGCGTGCGGGTTGGCGCTGGCGAAGGGCGAGACGCTGCGGGTCGGGGCGGACGGCATGGGGATTCCTTCTCGGCTGTCGAGGGTCTCCCGGACCTATCGGCACGCCGGCGCGCGACTGGAGGGTCCGCGGCTTGCATCGGTGTCCGTCTGCAAGCGCCGTTGCGCCGGCGCCGCAGCGCGCGGTTGCGGTTACTTGCACCTTCCCCCGTCGCGGCCGGGCATTCCGGGCGCTTGTCACGCCGCGCCGGCGCGAAACGTCTGCGCCGCTGAAGTGCCGCCGCGGCCTGCCGTTCACTGGCGGCATGAGCACTGGCGGCATGAGATTCGTCCGAGCGCTCGCCTTCGGCGGGACGGCGCTGCTGGCCGGCTGCGCCGGCCTGCCGCTGCCGTGGTCCGCCTCGTCCGCGCCGCCGCCGGCGGCCGAAGCGCCGCCGCCCGCCGCACCCGCGCCGGTGGCGCGCCCGGCCGCGCCACGCGCCCATCCACCCGATGCGGTGCCGCGCGTCGCGGCGATTCCGCAGGGCGCGCCCAACCTGCCTTACGAAATCAAGGGCGAGCTGTACGACCCCGAGAACGCCGACGTGCCGATGGCCGAGAGCGGCATCGCGTCGTGGTACGGCCGCCCCTTCCACGGCCGCCGCACCGCCACCGGCGAGGTCTACGACATGCACGCGATGACGGCCGCGCACAAGACCATGCCGCTGCCCAGCTACGCCGTGGTGCGCAACCCGAAGAACCGCCGCGAGGTGGTGGTGCGCGTCAACGACCGCGGGCCGTTCAAGCCCGGGCGGATCATCGACCTCAGCCACGCCGCCGCGCGCAAGCTCGGCATCAGCGGCATCGCGAAGGTCGAGGTGCGCCGCCTCACGCACGCCGAGATCCGCAGCGGCGCATGGAGGCTGCCGGCGCAGCGGGTGGCGAGCCGCTGAGCCCGCGAGCCGCGCGCGGCGCTGGCGGACAATCCGCCCGCCATGTTCGCCACGCCCGTTTTCTCCGGCACCCTGTTCGCCCTCGCCGCCGGCCTGATGTGGGGGCTGGTGTTCGTCGGCCCGCTGCTGCTGCCCGACTACCCGGCCGCGCTGCTGTCCTTCGGCCGCTACCTCGCCTTCGGGCTGATCGCGCTGCCGCTGGCCTGGTTCGACCGCGCCACGCTGCGCCAGCTGACGCGCGCCGACTGGCGCGAGGCGCTGCGCCTGGCGCTGGTGGGCAACGTCGTCTACTACCTGTTCCTCGCCAGCGCGATCCAGCGCGCCGGCGGGCCGCTGCCGACGATGATCATCGGCACGCTGCCGGTGGTGATCGCCATCACCGCCAAGGCGCGCGGCCACCGCGAAGGCACGCGCCGCGAGGCGCCGCTGCGCTGGCGCGCGCTGGCGCCGTCGCTGCTGCTGATCGCCGCGGGCATCGCGCTGGTCAACCAGATCGAGCTGCAGCACCTGCGCGCCGACCCGGCGGCCGACCTCGGCCGCTACGCGCTCGGCGCGCTGCTGGCGGTGGGCGCCGTGGCGTGCTGGACCTGGTACCCGATCCGCAACGCCGAATGGCTGCGCGCCCACCCCGACCGCAGCCCGCGCGGCTGGGCCACCGCGCAGGGCCTGGCGACGCTGCCGCTGGCCGTGCTCGGCTATGCGCTGAGCTGGGCGTGGTTCGCGCTCGCGGGCAGCGAGTTTTCGATGCCGCTGGGCCCGCGCCCGCTCCACTTCGTCGGCCTGATGTCCGCCATCGGGCTGCTCGCCTCGTGGCTGGGCACGCTGTGCTGGAACGAAGCCAGCCAGCGCCTGCCGCCCACCATCGCCGGCCAGCTGATCGTGTTCGAGACGCTCTCGGCGCTGGCCTACGCCTTCGTGCTGCGCGGCCAGTGGCCGCAGCCGGCCACGCTGGCGGGCATCGTGCTGCTGGTGGCCGGCGTGCTGTGGGCGCTGCGCGCGGGCCCGGGGCCGGAGGCGGCCGAAGCCCATCCGAACTGAGAGAGCACGCTGATACAAGCCGGGCGGAACGGCGGCGTAGGCTGCGGAGTCGCACAGCGGTCGCGAGACCGCCAGGAGAGCTTCGATGCAGACCCGCTCCGTCGCCCTGATCGCCGCCGTGGTGCTGCTCGCCGCGGCCGGCGGCGCGGCGTGGTGGCAGTGGCGCACCCCGCCGCTGCCGCGCCCGTCGCGCGCGCAGATGGCGCCTCCCGCGCCGGCCGCGCTGCCCGCTTCCACGCCGCCGCTGGCCGATGCCGGCCCGAAACACCCGATCGAGCCCGAGCCGGCCGCTTCCGCCGCGCCGCTGCCGGCGCTGGCCGATGCCGACGCGCTGGTGAACGACGCGCTCGCCACGCTCGCCGGCCGCTCCGGCGTGATGACCTTCCTGGCCACCGACGGCTTCGTGCGCCGCGCGGTGGTCACGGTGGACAACCTCCCGCGGACCATGGCCGCTTCGCGCCTGTGGCCGGTGCAGACGACGCCGGGGCGCCTGCAGCTGCTCGCGGCCGGCGACGCGCAGCGCATCGCCGCCGACAACGCGCGCCGCTACGCGCCCTTCGTCGCCTTCGTCGCCTCGGTCGAGCCGTCGCGCGCGGCGGCGCTGTACCGGCGGCTGCATCCGCTCTTCCAGCAAGCGTATGCCGAGCTGGGCTACCCCAAGGGCCACTTCAACGACCGCCTCGTCGAGGTGATCGACCACCTGCTCGCCGCGCCGGAGCCGGCGCAGCCGCCGGCGCTGACGCTGGTCGAAGTGAAAGGCGAGGTGCCCTCGACGCGGCCCTGGCTGCGCTACGAGTTCGCCGACCCGGCGCTCGAAGCGCTGTCGTCGGGGCAGAAGATCATGGTGCGCGTCGGGCTGGACAACGAGCGCCGGCTGAAGGGCTGGCTGGCGGGGTTGCGGCGCGGAATCGCCGCTCAGCGATAGAACGCCTCGACCCGCCCCTTCAGCTTGAGCATCACCGGGTTGCCCTTGCGGTCGACGGTGCGGCCGTGCGGCACGCGCACCCAGCCTTCGCTGAGGCAGTACTCCTCGACGTCGCTGCGCTCGACGCCGTTGAAGCGGATGCCGACCTCGTGCTCGAACACCGCAGCCACGTAGTGCGGGCTGCTGGGGTCGATCGAGAGGTGGTCGGGCAGGGGCGGTTTGTTCGGGGTGTCGCTCATGGGCGCGATTGTCGGCGAGCCGGCGCGCTCACAGCCCGACCAGCGCCGCCAGGCCCGCCGTGTCGAGCGCGCCGGCGTGCATGCCGTGCTGGCCGCTGCCCGCATTGCGGTAGACGATCAGCGGCACGCTGTCGGCCTGCAGCTGGCGGAACAGCTCGGTGTTCTCCTTCACCTTCTGCACGATGTCGTCGGGCAGGCTGGCCGGCACGCCGATGCCGCCGCCGCGCGCCATCACGCTGGCCTCGTTCTCG
>JAKOZT010000072.1 GCA_029779845.1 Pseudomonadota bacterium
TTCGCAAGAAAGCTTACCCCGCAAGACTCGTCGCGGTGCAGCGCTAGCAGCCTGTCAGGTCGTCGCCCGCTCCAGCGCGGCGAGAAAGCGCATCGCATGCACCTGCGTGGCCGCCGCGTCGGGAGATTCGCCGCACATTTCGGGCGAAGGCTGCAGGCTGCTGCACACCGCCGGCCGCGCCGGGTCGCCAAAGATGCGGCAGCGGTTCGCCTCGTCCAGCTGCGCGCAGCGCATGCCAGCCGGTTTGCCATGCGGCATTCCCGGAATCGGCGACGAAATCGACGGCGCGATGCAACAGGCGCCGCAGCCGGGGCGGCAGTTCATCGCATCGCCAGCAGAACTACGGCGCCAGCCGCTCAATATGCCAACCACCAAACTGGCGCATGTAGACGAGACGATCGTGCAGGCGCGAGCGGCGGCCCTGCCAGAACTCCACGCGCTCCGGCACGATCAGGTAACCGCCCCAGTTCGCCGGGCGCGGCGGACCGTCGGGCAGGATGCCGTAGCGCGCAGTAGCCGCGGCAACACGCGCCATCAGCGCCTCGCGGCTGCCAATCGGCTCGCTCTGCGGCGAGGCATGCGCGCCAATGCGTGAAGCCAGCGGGCGCGACTTGAAATAGGCGTCCGATTCGGCATCCGGCACCTTTTCGACATGCCCTTCGATACGCACCTGCCGCTCCAGCTCCACCCAGTGAAAGGTCAGCGCCGCCCACTGCGATTCGCCCAGCTCGCGGCCCTTGCGGCTCTCGTAGTTGCTGTAGAAGACGAAACCGCGCTCGTCGCAACCCTTGAGCAGCACGATGCGCGCCGACGGGCGACCCTGCGCGCTCACCGTCGCCAGGTTCATTGCGGTCGGCTCCGGCAGCTCAGCCTTGATCGCCTCGTCCATCCACTTGTTGAACTGGACAATCGGGTCGGCAGCGAGGTCGCGCTTGCCCAGCGAGGCGAGCTTGTAGTCCTTGCGGAGATCGGCGAGGGCGGGGGCGGGCATATTCATGCGCCGTATCATACGAGCTTCCACGCGTACGGCCTTGACCCGCAACAAGCGGGCGCTGGCGCCACGCTTGTCC
>JAKOZT010000088.1 GCA_029779845.1 Pseudomonadota bacterium
TGGACGAACTGCTGCGGTGGCCGACATGACCGAGAAGCCGCCACCGAACAGCAGACGCACGGCAAAGCGCGTCGGCATCGGCGCGCGTCCGCCCGCGAATCCGCAAGCCGAGGCGTGGATTCGCCAAGGCGACGCCGATGCGCTGGGCAAGGGCGACCTCTACACCGCCCGCCTGACCCTCGACATCACGCCCGCGCTGCGCGCGCGCATCAAGGTGTCGGCCTTCACGCAAGGCGTGACCGTGGCCGATCTGCTGCGCGGCCTGCTGGAGCGGGAGTTTCCCGAGCATCGCAGGGAGAACACCCCATGACCGCATCCGCTTCGCCTGCCGCTGGCGCGGCTACGGCTGCGCTCGCAGCTCCTTCCGGCCATCCTGCCAGGGCGCCGCTGACGCGCGTGGCACTGGCCTACATCGAACCGCGCTTCAAGCTCTACCTGCGCTTCGGCGAACCCGCGCGCATGCATCAGCTCGATCGCTGGCGGCGCTGCGCGGTGTTCCAGCCGGGCGCCATGTTTTGCCGCATCCGCTGGCAGGCCAACGACTACGGCACGATTCGCTGGCAGCTCATGGTGATGCAGGCTTGCACGCCGCTCGATGCGGCGCAGCGCATTCCCGGCGTGCAGCCGGGCGCGCGCCTGCTGCTGCACGCCGAGGGCGAGAATCAGGTGCGCGCCGTGCTGGAGCGCATCGACGCCATCGAGGCGCTGGGCATCGCGCCTGCCGCTGCCTCGCCCGTGTACTGGCGCACGCTCGCCAACCGGCTCGCTGCGCGCCTACCGCTGCCCGAATACAACGCCGAGCGGCACGCCGCCTGGCTCATCGGGAGGGCGCTGCCATGACCACCGTTTCGACTGCCGGCACCGCGCCGCGTCCTCGCTCGCCCCGCGCACGTTTGCGCGCTCGCATCGTGCTGGCGGGCCTGTCCGCCTGCGGCCTCGCTGCGTTGGCCTGGGCGTCCTTCGTGCATCCGCTGCCGCGCCTGATCTACAACCCGTCCGACAGCGTGGCGGTCGGCTGGTATCGCGTTGATCCGCTGGGCCACGGCACCGGCTCGCTGCCACGTCCTTTGTCTGTGGACAGCATCGTCCTGACCACGCTACCGCCAGAAGCCGCTGCGCTGGCCGCGCAGCGCGGCTACCTGCCGGCGCGCGTGCCGCTGCTCAAGCGTGTGGGTGCCGTCGCGCCGCAGGAAGTGTGTATCGCGGGCGGCATCGTCCGCATCGACGGCGTGCCTTCGGCCGCCGTGCTGCCTGCTGACCGCTGGGGCCGGCCGCTGCCATCCTGGCAGCGATGCCGCCGCCTCGAACCCGGCGAACTGTTCCTGCTCAGCGTGACCAACCCGGCGTCGTTCGACAGCCGGTATTTCGGGCCGGTCAACGCATCCGCCGTGCTCGGCGTCGCGCATCCGGTTTGGCTGGAGTCTCGTCCATGATGGCCGCCGATTCGCTGCACGTCGCCGTGCACCTCATCGTGCCATCGGGCGTGTCGTTCTGCTGTTCGTCGCCGTGTCGTCACGCGTGCAGTGCGGGTGCATTCG
>JAKOZT010000120.1 GCA_029779845.1 Pseudomonadota bacterium
AGGGCTCGTGGCCCGCGCGCGTACCCGCGCGCCTCGTCCTCATGCTCGCCGCGGGTGATCGAGCGCAGCGGGCGATAGCCCGCGAAGCGAGTTCCGCGGCGGGGCCGCGAGACCGAGCAGCGCAAGGCAGTCGGCCCGCAGGGCCGACCGTCTCATCGAAGCGCCGCGGGCGGCCCGCACGGCCCTTTGCCGCTTGGACTCACGACGGGCTTTCTGAACGATTGATCGCCGGTCGGTATCAGGCCGCCACGGCGGCCGTGGCCGCGCGGTAGACGCCGCAGCCGAGCACCAGCCGGTCGTCGACGCGGTGCATGTACGAGGCTTTCGACTGCACCGTGCCGCTCTCGAGGTTGAGGATCTCGTACTCGATCCAGGCCGGCCCGCGCTCGGTGCGCTCCCAGGCGTCGGCGACGAAGCGGTCGCCGTCGATGCCCGGGATGTCGTGCACGCGCTTGCCCTCGCTGGCCGGCTTGGCGGCGTGCAGCCGGTAGGTGCCGCTGCGGTCGACGGCGAACACGTAGAGATCGCGGTCGACGAAGCCCTGGCTGCGGTCGCGCATCAGCCGCGCGGCGTTCTCGAAGCCCTCGCGCTGCACCAGCGCGAAGGCGCGCTCGACCAGGTCGTGCGCCTCGTCGGCGCTGCCCTGGCGCAGCCGGATCGAGGCGACCGCGCTGCTGAGCAGTTGCGCGCGCTGCACCAGCTCCTGCGAGGCGGCGGTCGACTCGTCGACGAGGGCGGCGTTCTGGCGCGTGATCTCGTCGAGGTTGCCGACGTTCTGGCTCATCTCGTGCAGGCCCTGGCTCTGCTGCGCGCTGGCGGTGGCGATGCCGCGCAGGCGGTCGGAGACGTCCTGCACGCCGCCGACCACCGCGGCCAGCGTCGCGCTGACGTTCTCGATGCGCGCCACCGAGGCGCCCACCTGCTGGGCCGATTCGCCGATCAGCTTGCGGATCTCGCCGGCCGCCGCGCTGCTGCGCTGCGCCAGGCTGCGCACCTCGGCGGCCACCACCGCGAAGCCGCGCCCGGCCTCGCCGGCGCGCGCCGCTTCCACCGCCGCGTTGAGCGCGAGGATGTTGGTCTGGAACGAGATGCCGTCGATCACCCCGATGATCTCGCCGACACGGCGGGAGCTGCTCTCCAGCGCGGCCATCGAGCCGACGCTGGCGCGCATCGCCTCGCCGCCGGCCTCGGCCTGCACGCGCAGCCGGCCGGCCACGCCGTCCAGGTCCTGCGCCGCCTCGGCGTTCGAGGCCACCGCGGCGCTGAGCTGGCTGACCGTGGCGACCGTCTGGCGCAGGCTGGCGGCCTGCTCGTCGGTGCGCTGCGACAGCGCATGGCTGCCGCCGGCCACCTGCTGGCCGGCGTTGCCGACGCGCACCGCGCTGCTGCGGATCTCGGCCACCATCGCCGAGAGCTTGCCGTTCATCGCTTCGAGCATGTTGCCCACGTCGGCCAGTTCGTCGCGGCCGCGGATCTCGACGCGGTGCTCGAGGTTGCCCTCGGCCACCTGGCGCACGCCGATGCTGAGCGCGCGGAACGCGCCGATGAAGCTCAGGTAGAACGACACCGCGAAGTAGGCCATCAGCAGCACGCCCGCGCTGGCCACGCCGAGTTCGAGCGCCATCGTGCGCGTGGTGGCGGCGCGGCGCTGCTCGAGGCCGTTCTCCAGCTTGTCGACCACCTCGCGGTCGAGGCGCTGCAGTTCGGCCAGCGCCTGTCCGGCGCGGTCGAAGAAGGCGGCCGCGTCGCCGTCGATCACGTCGGCGCCGAACACGCCGCGCACGTGGCGGCCGAACTCGCCCATCAGCGCCAGCGCTTCCTGCCAGCCGGCCGGCGGCTGCGTGCCGGAGCGCTCCAGCGCGGCGAAGCGGTGGCGCAGGTCGTCGATCTGCGTCGCCAGCACGTCCATGCGGCCGAGGATCTGCACGCGCTCGGTGTTGCTGGCGTCGCCGCGCGTCAGGATCGCGGCGCCCTGGCCGCGCGTCTGCCCCAGCGTCTCGGCCAGCGGCAGCACGCGTTCGAGCGCGATGTCCATCAGGAAGAAGGTGTGCGCCTGCGGGTCGAGCACCAGCCCGGAACGCTCGCCCACCAGCATCAGCATGCGCCGCAGGCTCTCGACGGCCGCGCTGTGCTCGGCGAAGGCTTCCTGGCGCTGCGCGGCATGGCGGCCTTCGGCGAGCGTGAGCACGGCCTCGCGGCGCTCGCGCCAGAGCGATCCGGCGTCGAAGGCCTGCGCGGCGGCCACGCCGCCGTCGAGCGCGCGCAGCGCTTCGCCCAGCTTGGCGCGCCCGGCATCGCGCGCCGCGGCGGCGCCGGCATCGCCCGACAGCGCACGGTGCGTCAGGCCGCGCTGCGCCTGCAGTTGCACGATCAGCTCGCCCAGCTGCCGCACCAGCCGCACGCCTTCCAGCTCGGAAGCGGCAAAGGCGCGCTCGACCTGCGCGCTGCGATAGGTGTTCGCCAGCAGCAGCACCAGCGGCACGAGCAGGAACAGCCCCATCAGCGACATCTTGGTGGCGATGCGCAACTGGCGCATCAGCCGGATGCCCGGACCGAATAGCAGCTTCAGTGAAATCATGAGTGATGCCCTCGTCTCGCCCACCCCGTCGGAGGCTTGGGGCGATATCGGCGGGGTGCTCGCGCGCTTAAGGTTTCGCAAAGGGGGCGAAAGCGGTTTACGGTATGGTTCGGGTCTCGAACACGTCCGTAACGTTTCCCGTGCAGTCGTCCCGTCCCGCGCTCGCGGCCAGCCGTCTTGCCTGTCGCCGCGGCGACCGGCTGCTGTTTCGCGGGCTCGATTTCGAGCTGCCGAGCGGCCGCATCGTCTGGCTGCGCGGACCCAACGGCAGCGGCAAGACCAGCCTGCTGCGCCTGCTCGCCGGCCTGTCGACGCCGGCCGAAGGCGAAGTCACCTGGGGCGGCGTGCCGCTGCCCGAAGCCGGCGAGGGCTGGTGCCGCTCGCTGTGCTACCTGGCGCACGCCAACGCGCTGAAGGACGATCTCTCGGTGCTCGAATCGCTGCAGTTCCTCGCTCGCCTGCACGGCCACGCCGGCGACGAGAGCGGCTGCGCCGAAGCGCTGCGCCGCGTCGGCCTGTTCAGCCGCCGCCACGCCGCGGTGCGCACGCTGTCGCAGGGCCAGCGCCGCCGCGTCGCGCTGGCGCGCCTGCAGCTCGATGCGGCCGCGCCGGTGTGGATCCTCGACGAACCCTACGACGCGCTCGACGCCGAAGGCACCGCGATGCTCGACGCGGCGCTCTCGGCCCATGCGAAGCGCGGCGGCTGCGCGGTGCTGACCAGCCACATCGACCTGACGCTCGCCGACCCGGCGCCGACCGTGCTGCAACTCGATGGCTACCGTGTGCAATGAGCAGTTCCGTGTTTGCCACCATCGTCGCGCGGGACTTGCGGCTGGCGGCGCGGCGGCGCGTGGAGGCGCTGCTGCCGATCGCCTTCTTCCTGGTCGCGGTGAGCCTGTTCCCGCTCGGCGTCGGTCCCGAGCCACAGACGCTGCGCCAGATCGCGCCCGGCGTCGTGTGGGTGTGCGCGCTGCTGGCCGCGATGCTGTCGCTGACGCAGCTCTACGCTGGCGACCATGCCGACGGCTCGCTCGAGCAGATGCTGCTGTCGGGCGAATCGCGCTGGATGATCGCCGCCGCCAAGGCGCTGGCGCACTGGATCGTCACCGGCGCGCCGCTGGTGCTGGCGGCGCCCCTGTTCGGCATCCTGTTCGACCTGTCGGCCGCGGCCAACCTCACGCTGGCGCTGTCGCTGCTGCTGGGCACGCCCATCCTGAGCCTGCTCGGCGGGCTGGGCGCGGCGCTCACGCTGGGGCTGCGCAGCGGCGCGGTGCTGCTGATCCTGATCATCCTGCCGCTGTGCATTCCGGCGCTGATCTTCGGCGCCGGCGCGGTGTCGGCCGCCGAGGCCGGCATCTCGACGCGCGGCCACTTTTCCCTGCTCGGCGCGCTGCTGATCGGCTCGGGGCTGCTCGCCCCCTGGGCCACCGGCGCGGCCTTGCGCATCGCCACGGAGTGATTCGATGCAAGGGCGTCTGACCCTCTTCACCTTCTCGTCGCCGCCGCGCTTCTACTGGCTGACCGGCAAGCTGATCCCGTGGCTGTGGATCGCGACGATCGTGCTGTCCATGGCCGGGCTGTACGTCGGCTTCTTCGAGGCGCCCACCGACGCGACCCAGGGCGATTCGTACCGCGTCATCTTCATCCACGTGCCGGCGGCCTGGATGTCGATGCTGCTGTACCTGGCGATGGCCTTCTGGGCTTCCATCGGCTGGGCCTTCAACGCACGGCTGGCCTCGATGGTGGCGCGCGCGATCGCGCCGACCGGCGCAATGTTCACCTTCCTGGCGCTGTGGACGGGCGCCTTCTGGGGCAAGCCGACCTGGGGCGCGTGGTGGGTGTGGGATGCGCGGCTGACTTCGGAACTCATCCTGCTGTTCCTGTATCTTGGTTTCCTGGCGCTGGTCAACGCGATCGACGACACCCGTCGCGCCGACCAGGCCGGGGCGCTGCTGGCGGTGGTGGGCGCGGTCAACGTGCCCATCATCTACTTCTCGGTGAAGTGGTGGAACACGCTGCACCAGGGCGCGACGATCAGCATGACCGCCGCGCCGAAGATGGCGCACACCATGCTGACCGCGATGCTGCTGATGACCTTCGCGTTCTGGGCCTACGCCTTCGCGGTGGTGTTCATGCGCGCGCGCGCCATCGTGGTCGAGCGCGAGCAGCACACGGAATGGGTGTCGGAGATGGTTCGCAAGCAAGAGGTGGCGGCATGAACTGGGGCAGCACCGGCGAGTTCTTCGCGATGGGCGGCTACGGGCTCTACGTGTGGGGCTCGTACATCGCCTGCGCGCTGCTGATGGTGATCGAGCCGCTGCTGGCGCGGCACCGGCATGCGCAGGCGCGCCGCGCCGCCGCGCATCTGAACGAGGAGTAGTACTGACATGAAACCCCGCCACAAGCGCCTGGCCATCGCCGGCGGCGTCGTGATCGCGGTCGGCGCGATCGCCGCGCTGGTGCTCAACGCCTTCCAGAGCAACCTGGTGTTCTTCTATTCGCCGACGCAGATCGCCGCGAAAGAGGCGCCGGCCAACCGCACCTTCCGCATCGGCGGGCTGGTGCAGGAAGGCAGCGTCAAGCGCGACGGCGTGAAGGTCAGCTTCATCGTCACCGACACCGGCAGCACCGTGCCGGTGGTCTACGAGGGCATCCTTCCCGACCTGTTCAAGGAAGGCAAGGGCGTGGTCGCGCAGGGCCAGCTGAAGGACGGCGTGTTCGTCGCCCGCGAGGTGCTGGCCAAGCACGACGAGAACTACATGCCGCCCGAGGCCGCCGAGGCGCTCAAGCACGGCGCGCAGGTCAACGAGAAGGTCGGCAAGTCGGTGGTGACCGGAGGCGGCCGATGATCCCCGAGATCGGCCACCTCGCGCTGTGGCTGGCGCTGGGCGTCGCCGGCGTGCTCGGCGTGGTGCCGCTGGCCGGCGCGCAGAAGGGCCGCGCCGACTGGATGGCGCTGGCGCGCCCGCTGACCGTCGCGCAGTTCGCGCTGATCGCCACCGGCTACCTGAGCCTGACCTGGGCCTTCGTCGCCAACGACTTCTCGGTGCAGTACGTGGCGAGCAACTCGAACAGCGCGCTGCCGCTGCCCTATCGCATCGCCGCGCTGTGGGGCGGCCACGAGGGCTCGCTGCTGCTGTGGATGATGATGTTGTGCGTCTGGCAGCTCGCGGTGGCGCGCTTCAGCCGCCACCTGCCGCTGCCGGTGCTTGCGCGCATCCTCTCGGTGATGGGGCTGGTGGCGGTGGGCTTCCTCGCCTTCACGCTGTTCACCTCCAACCCCTTCGAGCGCCTCGTGCCGGGCGCGCCCGACGGCCGCGACCTGAATCCCCTGCTGCAGGACCCGGGCATGGTGTTCCACCCGCCGATGCTCTACATGGGCTACGTCGGCTTCTCGGTGGCCTTCGCCTTCGCGGTGGCCGCGCTGATCGGCGGCAACCTCGACACCACCTGGGCGCGCTGGACGCGCCCCTGGACCACGCTGGCCTGGATCTTCCTGACCATCGGCATCGCGCTGGGCAGCTGGTGGGCCTACTACGAACTCGGCTGGGGCGGCTGGTGGTTCTGGGACCCGGTGGAAAACGCCTCCTTCATGCCCTGGCTGGTGGGCACGGCGCTGATCCACTCGCTGGCCGTCACCGAGAAGCGCGGCAGCTTCAAGAGCTGGACGGTGCTGCTGGCGATCCTGGCCTTCTCGCTGTCGCTGATGGGCACCTTCCTGGTCCGCTCGGGCGTGCTCAGCTCGGTGCACGCCTTCGCCACCGACCCGACGCGCGGCCTGTTCATCCTCGCCTTCCTGGTGGTGGTGATCGGCTCCTCGCTGACGCTGTACGCCTGGCGCGCGCCGAGCGTGGGCCTGGGCGCGCGCTTCGCGCTGCTGTCGCGCGAGACGCTCCTGCTGCTCAACAACGTGCTGCTGGTGGCCGCCACCGGCGCGGTGCTGCTGGGAACGCTCTACCCGCTGGTGCTGGACGCGCTCGGCCTGGGCAAGATCTCGGTCGGCCCGCCGTACTTCGACACCGTGTTCGTGCCCCTGATGGCGCCGCTGGTGTTCCTGATGGGCGTGGGCCCGCTGGCGCGCTGGAAGCAGGCCGAGCTGCCCGACCTGTGGACGCGCCTGCGCTGGGCGCTGCTGGTGTCGGTGGCCGCGGCGATCGCGGTCGAGTGGGCCACCGGCGAGATCGGCTTCCTCGCGACGCTGGGCCTCGCGCTGGCGTTCTGGATCGTCGCGACCACGCTGACCGACCTGGCCGAGCGCGTGCGCGGCGGCCACCCGATCGAGCGGCTCAAGCTGATCCCGCGCGCGATGGTCGGCATGATGGTGGCGCACCTGGGCATCGCGGCCTTCATCATCGGCGTGACGATGGTGCGCGGCCACGAGGTCGAGCGCGACGTGAAGATGGCCCCGGGCGAGAGCACCACGATCAACGGCTACACCTTCACCTTCCGCGGCGTGCGCGAAGTGCAGGGGCCCAACTACGTGGCCGGGCGCGGCAGCATCGAGGTCAGCCGCGACGGCCGCGTGCTGCGCGAGATGAACCCCGAGAAGCGCATCTACCGCGTGCAGCAGAACCCGATGACCGAAGCGGCCATCGACACCGGCTTCACGCGCGACCTGTACGTCTCGCTCGGCGAGCCGGTCGAGGGCAACAGCGGCGCGTGGATCGTGCGCGTCTACGTGAAGCCCTTCGTCGACTGGATCTGGGGCGGCTGCCTGCTGATGGCGTTCGGCGGCGCGCTCGCCGCCAGCGACCGGCGCTACCGCGCCAAGGTGAAGAGCGAGCAGCCGGCCGGCGCGGCGATCGGAGCGCGCGCCTGATGAAGAGCCTCAAGTTCCTGATCCCGCTGGCGCTGTTCCTGGTGCTGGCGGGCTTTCTCGCCGTCGGGCTGAACCTCAATCCGCGCGAGGTGCCCTCGCCGCTGATCGGCAAGCCTGCGCCCGGCTTCGAGCTGGCGCTGCTCGATGCGCCGGAACGGAAGATCAAGCGCGACGACCTGCTCGGCAAGGTCTGGGTGCTCAACGTCTGGGCCTCGTGGTGCGCGCCGTGCCGCGAGGAGCATCCCCTCGTCGTCGAGCTGGCCAGGCGCAAGCTCGCGCCGGTGTACGGGCTGAACTACAAGGACACGCGACCGGCCGCGATGTCCTTCCTGCAGCAGCTCGGCAACCCCTACGAAGCGTCGCTGGTGGATGCGGACGGGCGCGTGGGCATCGACTACGGCGTCTACGGCGTGCCCGAGACCTTCATCGTCGACAAGGCCGGCACCATCCGCTACAAGCAGATCGGGCCGGTCACGCCCGAGGCGCTCGAGAAGAAGATCGTGCCCTTGCTGAAAGAGCTGAATGGCTGAGCTGCCGACCATGCTGCGCCGCGCGCTGCTCGCGCTGTGCCTCGCCTTGCCGCTGGCGACGAGCGCCAAGGAAGCCGCGCCCGCCTCCGACGACCCGGTGCTCGAAGCCAGGGTGATGCGCCTCGCCTCCGAACTGCGCTGCCTGGTGTGCCAGAACCAGACCATCGCCGACTCGCACGCCGACCTCGCGCAGGACCTGCGCAACCAGGTGCGCGAGATGCTCAAGCAGGGCAAAAGCGAGGGCGAGATCCTCGCCTACATGACGCAGCGCTACGGCGACTTCGTGCTCTACCGCCCGCCGGTCAAATCGACCACCACGCTGCTGTGGTTCGGCCCGGCCGTGCTGCTGATCGGCGGCGTGGCGGTGCTGATCGTCGTGCTGCGGCGCCGCAGCAGGCTGCCCGACGAGCGCTTCGAAGAAGAAGCGCCGGAGGAAGAAGCCGCGCCGCGCTGATCCCCGGGTTTGTCCCCGTGCCGAGGCGGCCGCGATGCACAAGCATGGCGCGCACACCGAGGAGACAAACACGATGGATCGCAAGCGCATTTCGACTCCGCGCCGGTTCGGCGCCTCATGGTGGATCGCGGCGGCGCTGCTGGCCGGCTGTGGCGGCGGCGGCGATTCGTCGTCGCGCAAGTACGACGTGGAGATCCGCCGCACGACGATGGGCGTGCCGCACATCAAGGCGGCCGACTACGCCGGCGTCGGCTACGGCATGGGCTACGCGCAGGCCGAAGACGCGCTGTGCACCATCGCCAACGCGATGCTCACCTACCGCGGCGAACGCTCGCGCTGGTTCGGGCCCGACACGCCGGTGGCCGACCCGAGCACGATCGGCCAGCCGCGCAACATCGACAGCGACTTCTTCCACCGCCACGTGCTCTCGGCCGACGCGGTGGCCGCCTTCCGCGCCGCGCAGCCCACCGAGGTGCAAAGCCTGATGACGGGCTACGCCGACGGCTACAACCGCTACCTGCGCGATCTGCGCGGCAACGGCAGCGCCACCGCGCACGCCGCCTGCCGCAGCGCGGAGTGGGTGGCGAGCATCTCCACCGACGATCTCTACCGGCGCGCCTACGCCACCAACTTCGCCGCCGGCCACGCCAACTTCCTGGCCGCGATCGCGAACGCGCAGCCGCCCGGCGCGACGATGTCGTCGGGCAGCGCGCGCGTCGGCGCCGCGCAGCAGCGCGACATCGCCGCCGCCTTCGCGAAGCTCGACCTGCACGTCGGCGGGCGCACCGGCGTCGGCAGCAACATGTTCGGGCTGGGCACCGACGCCACCGGCGGCGCTTCGATGCTGTTCGGCAACCCGCACTGGTACTGGCGTGGGCCGGACCGCTTCTACCAGGCGCAGCTGACCATCCCCGGCACGCTGAACGTCAGCGGCTCGTCCTTCCTCGGCATGCCGGTGATCCTGATCGGCTTCAACAACAACGTGGCCTGGAGCCACACCGTCTCGACGGCGCGGCGCTTCGGCTTCTTCCAGCTGACGCTGGCCGCCGGCAACCCGACGTCCTACGTGAAGGACGGCGCCACCGTCGCGATGACCGCGGTGCCGATCAGCGTGCAGAGCAAGGCCTCCAACGGCACGCTCTCGACGGTGACGCGCACGCTCTACCGCACGCCCGACGGCCCGCTGCTCAACCTCGCCGGGCTGAACCCGGCGCTGGCCTGGACGAGCGCCAGCGCCTACGTGATCCGCGACGTCAATGCGATCAACTACCGCACCTTCCGCAACTGGACGCGCTGGGCGCGCGCCGCCTCGCTCGACGAGTTCGCCGCCATCCAGCGCGAGGAATCGGCGATCCCCTGGGTGAACACCGTCGCGGTCGGGCGCGGCAGCACGCAGGCCTGGTACGCCGACATCGGCGCGATGCCCAACGTCACGCCGCAGCAGGTGGCCGACTGCACCACGCCGGTCGGCATGGCGGTGGGCCAGGTGCTGCCCGGCGTGCCCTTCTTCGACGGCTCGCGCAGCGCCTGCGACTGGGTCAGCGACGCCGACTCGAAGCAGGCCGGCGCGATCGGCCCGGCGCGCATGCCCAGCCTGCTGCGCAGCGACTACGTCGCCAACATGAACGACAGCTACTGGCTCAGCAACCCGGCGCAGCCGCTGACCGGCTACCCGGCGATCATCGGTGCGGCCGGCGCCGAGGTGCAGTCGCTGCGCACGCGGCTCGGCCACACGCTGGTGGCGCAGCGCCTGGCCGGCAGCGACGGCTACGGCGGCAACCGCTTCACGGTCGACAACCTCAAGCAGCTGGTGCTGAACAGCCGCAACCTCGGCGCCGAGCTGTTCAAGACGCAGGCGCTGGCGCTGGTGTGCGGCACGCCCAGCATCGCCGTGGCGGCCGACCCGCTGACCGAGGAGACCTTCAGCCCGGCGCGCAGCATCGACGTCAGCGCGGCCTGCGCCGCGCTCGCGGCCTGGGACAACACCGGCAACAGCGAGGCGCGCGGCGCGCACCTGTGGGACGAGTTCTGGTTCCGCGCCTCGGGCATCGACGACGCCGATTTGTACGCCGTGCCCTTCGACGCAGCCGACCCGATCCACACGCCGCGCGACCTGAAGAGCACGGCCGCCGCGCAGCTGCAGCAGGCCTTCGGCGCGGCGGTGATGCGCGTGCAGGAAAGCGGCTTCGCCGTCAACGCGGTGCGCGGCGACTACCTCTTCGCCACGCGCAACGGCGTGCGCATCCCGCTCTACGGCGGCTGCGGCGGCGCGGGCTACTTCACGGTGGCCTGCTCCGACAAGCGCATCGAGCAGGGCGGCTACTCGATGGACGCCGACCCGAACGCGAACAGCTACATGCAGATCGTCAACTTCGCCGGCGCCGACGTGGAGGCGCACACCTTCCTGACCTTCTCGCTCTCCGACGACCCGGCCTCGCCACGCTACGCCAACTACACGCAGCGCTACTCGGCCAAGCAATGGGTGCGCATGCCCTTCACCGAAGCGGAGATCGCGGCGGACCCGGCGTTCACGACGCAGAAGCTGCGCGAGTGATACGAGGCGAATCCGTTCGCCCTGAGCTTGTCGAAGGGCCCTGCGCCGTACCTCGGGCGGGCTTCGACGAGCTCAGCCCGAGCGGGATCTATCGGAGCCGCGCCGCCAGCGAGCGCGTCAGCTCGCCGGCCGGCACGGTGCGGCAGCCGCCGGCGTTCTGTCCCGACCACAGCGGCGAGAAGTCGCCGCTGCCCTGGCGCTCGGCCCAGGCGCGCAGCGGCGCGATCGCCGCGGTGGCGAGCGGGAAGGCGGGCGCGGCCGGGTTCAAGGGTCCGAGTTCGCGCATCACGCGGTTGACGATGCCGCGCGCCGGCCGGCCGGTGAAGAGCGTGGTCAGCGCGGTGTGGCGCGCCGCCTCGCTGGTCAATGCAGCGCGGTGGATGGGCGTGGTGGTGGCTTCGTCGCACAGCAGGTAGGCGGTGCCGATCTGCACCGCGGCGGCGCCGAGCGCGAGCGCGGCGGCGACGCCATCCGCATCGGCGATGCCGCCGGCGGCGATCACCGGCACCTTCAGCGCGGCCACCAGTTGCGGCAGCAGCGCGAAGCTGCCCATCTGGCGCGTCAATGCGGTCGCGGGATCGGTGTCGAGAAAGTGGCCACGGTGCCCGCCGGCTTCCAGCCCCTGGGCGATCACCGCGTCGACGCCTTGCGCCTGCAGCCACAGCCCTTCGTCGACGGTGGTGGCCGAACTCAGCACGAAGGCACCAAGGCGCTTGACACGCGCCAGCAGCTCGGCCGAGGGCAGCCCGAAGTGGAAGCTGATCACCGGCGGAGCGAAGGGCTCGATGGTGGCGAGCGCCTCGGCGCTGAACGGCATGCGCCCCGCGCCGGCAGGGATGGTCGCGCGGTCGATTCCCGCCTCGGCGTAGAAGGGCGCGAGCGCATCGCGCCACGCCGCGTCGCGCGCCGCATCCGGCTGCGGCGGCACGTGGCAGAAGAAGTTCACATTGAACGGCCGCGTGGTCGCCGCGCGCAGCGCCTTCAGCTCGTTGCCGAGCTGCTCCAGCGTCAGCATCGCCGCCGGCAGCGCACCCAGGCCGCCGGCTTCGCTGACGGCCACGGCGAGGCGGTGATCCTGCACGCCGGCCATCGGCGCCTGGAACACCGGCAGCGTGATGCCGAGGCGCTGCCGCAGCGCGGAGGTGCGCGCGGTCGTCACAGCGTCAGCCTCCATCCGGTGATCAGCGCGCCGGGCGTGCGCGTCGAGGCGAGGCGGCGCTCGCCATAGGTGTCGCCGTCGGCGATCAGCTCGGCGCGGTCGGACAGGCCCAGCAGTCCTTCGCCGAACATGCGCAGGAAGGAATCGTCGAAGCGCATCACGCCGATCGGCGCGACCGGCTCGCCGTTCTCCACCCACAGGCAGGCGAAGCGCGTCATGCCGGTCAGGCGGCAGGCCTGGCGGTCCGAATAGTTCAGGTACCAGAGGTTGCTCACCCACAGCCCGGTGCCGAGTGTCTGCATTGCCTGCGCCTCGGGCAAGGTGCCCGGCGCGAGCGAGAGCGCCTCGGGCATCTCCTCGGCGTTCGCGCCGTTGGCCTCCACGCCGTATTCGCGCGCCGAGCGTGCGTTGGCCAGCGTGCCGGTGGCCAGGCCGCGCTCGACGAGGCTCACGCGCGCCGGCCGCGCGAAGCCTTCGGCGGTGAAGCCCGGCGCGCTGCCCTGCGCGGTGTGCTCGGCGAGCTCGAACTGCGGGTTCAGCACCGCGTCGCGGCGCGCCAGGCGCATCAGCGTCGAGGTGCCGCTGCGCCGCGCCTTCAGGCCGAAGCCGCCCCAGCCCAGCGCGGCGAGCAGCTCGGCCATCGCCGCCGGCGCCAGCCAGGCGCGGTACTCGCCGGGTGCGAGCGGGCGCGGCGGGCGGGCGATCAGCGCGAGCTGCATCGCGCCCTCGGCGACGCGGCGCGCGAATTCCTCGTCGCGCCATTGCGAGCCGGCATACGACGCCTTCACCGCCTTGTCGGCCTCGTGGTACAGACACCACTCGGTGTGGAAGCTCTCGACGTGGTGCCAGTGGCGCGTGCCGAGGCTGTCGGCGAAGGCGCGCAGCACCGGGCCGGCGGCGTGGAAGCCGACGAAGTCGAGCCCGCGCGCCGCGTCGCCGACGCAGCGCACCACCTGCGCCGCGCCCGGCAGCTCGCCGCGTTCGTGGCGCTCGCTGTGCAGCGCGGTCTCGGGCAGCAGCAGCCAGGGGTCTTCGGCAACGTCGGGCAGCAGCGCGCGCAGCGCATCGAGTTCGGTGCGCAGCGCAGCGATGTCGCCATCGACGTGGCCGGTCAGCGTGACGCGCCCTTCGGCGCGGCGCTGGCCTTGCGTCAGCGCAACGGTGGCGAAGGCCTGCTCGACCTGCGTCGCCTGCCGCACCGCACCGCGGTTGAAGCGGATGAAGTCGGAGGCCTCGGCCTTGAGCAGCAGCGAGCTGCGCTCGCCGGGCTTCGCTTCGGCACAGACCGCATCCGCGAGCGCATCGAAGTACGCACGTTGCAATGTCTTCATGCGCCCACCACCGCCACGCCCTCGAACGCGCAGGCCGGCGAGGCATGCCCGACGCGGATCACCTGCGAAGGCTCGCCCTTGCCGCAGTACGGCGTGCCCATCACCTCGCAGGTGCTCTCATCGCCCACCGCCTTCAGCGAGCGCCAGAAGGTCGCGCTGACGCCGCGGTAGCCGGGGTCGCGCACGACCTCGGCGAGCTTTCCGTTGCGGATCATGCGGCCCCACTCGCAGCCGAACTGGAACTTGTTGCGCGAGTCGTCGATGCTCCATGAGACGTTGGTGCGCATCATCACGCCGAGCTCGATGCCGGCGATCATCTCGTCGAGGGCCGACGTGCCCGGCTCGATGTTCAGGTTGCTCATGCGGTCGATCGGCGCGCGGTTCCAGCTCGCCGAGCGCGTCGTCGCCACGCCTTGCAGATCGGGCCGCAGCCGCCGCGCGCGTGCCATCGACACCGCGCCGCCGAGCGGGCGCTTCAGGATGCCGCGCTCGATCAGCAGCGCGCGCTGCGCCGGCTGGCCTTCGTCGTCGAAGGCGAAGCTGGCGAGCTGCTCGGCGCGTGTCGGGTCGTAGCTGACGTTCAGCAGCTCGCTGCCGTAGGCGTACTGGCCGAACATGTCCAGCGTGACGAAGCTGGTGCCGGCGAAGTTGCGCTCGTCGCCGAGGATGCGGTCGAGCTCGAGCGGATGGCCGATCGACTCGTGGATCTGCAGCATCATCTGATCGGGCATCAGCAGCACGTCCATCGTGCCGCCGGGGCAGGGGGGGGCGAGCGCGAGTGCTATCGCCTCGGCGGCGACACGCGCGCCTTCGCTCGCGAAGTTCGCGCGCTCCAGCACCTCCAGCCCGCCTTGCTGGCAGAAGCCGTTGTACTGGCCGGCCGAGGAGCGGGTCTGCGTGATGCCGCCGACATGCGCTGTCGCCTGCACGTGCGGCATCGTCACGTGCCAATGCTGCTCGGTGCGGCCGCCTTCGCTGGTCAGCAGCAGCTGCGACACCTCCACCGCCATCAGCGTCGCTTCCCAGTCGACGATGCGATCGTCGGTATGCGCCGAGGCGCATACCGCGCGCAGCGCGTCCAGGCGTTCGCGCAATGGCGCGCCGCGCACCGGGCGCTGCACCGCGCCGTCGAAGCGGCCGCGCGCGTCGGCGGCGGGCAGATCTTCGGGCGCGAACACCATGCGTCCGGCCACCGCATCGGCCATGCGCGATGCACGCGCGAAGGCATCGGCCAGACCCGCTTCGCTGAGATCGGCGCTCGCCGCGTGGCCGAGGCCGCCACGGCGCGTCACGCTGACCATCACGCCGGCATCGCGGCTGCGCTGCGGCGCTTCGGCCACGTCCTGCCGCACGCTCAAGGTCTCGGAGATTTCGTCGACGGCGCGCAGCGTCCAGCGTGCATCGCCGGGCGCAACGCGCGCGGCGAGGGTTTCGAGGTGGTCCAGCATCGGGGCAGTCTAGCGGCGAACGAATCGCCGCGACCCCCCACGGTTTTCGCCTCAGGACACGCGGCGCTCGCTCTTCGCGTCGAACAGATGCGCATCCTCGGCCGACCAGCGCAGCCGCACCGTGTCGCCCACCGCCTGGTGCACCTTGCCGGGCACGCGCGCCATCATCTTGCCCACCGGCGTGTCGACCAGCACGTAGGTCTCCGGCCCGGTCGGCTCGACCAGGCTGATGGTGCCGGGCAGGCCCGCGTCGGCCAGCGTCAGCGCCTCGGGGCGCAGGCCGTAGAGGATGCCGTCGGCGTGGCCGTCGCCCATCAGCGCACGCTGCGCGTCGGTAAGCGACAGGTCGATGCCGTGCGAAGCGAAGCCGTTGGCGGCGCGCGCCGCGGCGACGATGTTCATCGCCGGCGAGCCGATGAACTCGGCGACGAAGCGCGTCGCCGGGCGGCTGTAGATGTCGTCGGGCGAGCCGAGCTGCTCGATCATGCCGCCCTTCATCACCGCGATGTGGTCGCCCAGCGTCATCGCCTCCACCTGGTCGTGCGTGACGTAGACCGTGGTCACCTGCGCCTTGTTGTGCAGGTGCTTGATCTCGGCGCGCATCTCGACGCGCAGCTTGGCGTCGAGGTTGGACAGCGGCTCGTCGAACAGGAACAGCGCCGGGTTGCGCGCCAGCGCGCGGCCCATCGCGACGCGCTGGCGCTGCCCGCCCGACAGCTGGCCCGGCTTGCGATCGAGCAGGTGCTCGATCTGCAGCATCTTCGAGACGCGCGCGATCGCCGCGTCGCGCTCGGCCTTGGGCACGTTGCGCATCTCCAGCCCGAAGCTGATGTTCTGCGCGACGTTCATGTTCGGGTAGAGCGCGTAGCTCTGGAACACCATCGCGATGTCGCGGTCGCGCGGCAGCGCGTGCGTCACGTCGCGGCCGTCGATGTGCACCGTGCCATCGGTGGGCTTGTCGAGCCCGGCGATGATGTTCAAGAGCGTGCTCTTGCCGCAGCCCGAGGGGCCGACCAGGATCAGGAAATCGCCGGCCTCGACCTCGATGTCGATGCCCTTGAGGATTTGCACGTTGCCGTAGCTGCGGCGAACGTTGCGGATCGAAAGCGCGCCCATGCGTGGCTCCTTAACCCTTGACCGCGCCGGCCGTCAGCCCGCGCACGAAATACTTGCCCGCGACGATGTAGACGATCAGCGTCGGCAGGCCCGCGATCAGCGCGGCGGCCATGTCGACGTTGTATTCCTTCACCGAGCTGGTCGTGTTGGCGAGGTTGTTCAGGCCCACCGTCACCGGCTTGCTGCCCGCGCCCGAGAACACGATGCCGTAGAGGAAGTCGTTCCAGATGTTGGTGAACTGCCAGATCAGCGTGACCACGGTGATCGGCGTCGACAGCGGCAGGATGATGCGCCAGAAGATGCGCCAGAAGCCCGCGCCGTCGAGCATCGCGGCCTTCACCAGCTCGTCGGGCAGGCCGACGTAGTAGTTGCGGAAGAACAGCGTCGTCGAGGGCAGCCCGGCGATGATGTGCACCAGCACCAGTCCCCACACCGAGCTGGCGATGCCCAGCCAGCCGAGGATCTGGCTCATCGGCAGCAGCACCACCTGCATCGGCATGAACACGCCGAACAGCATCAGCGCGAACATCAGCTCGCTGCCCTTGAAGCGCCACTTGCTGAGCACGTAGCCGTTGATCGCGCCCAGCAGCGTGGAGATCAGCACCGCCGGGATCACCATCACCACCGAGTTCATGAAGAAGGGCCTGAGCCCGCCGCAGTCGATGCCGGTGCAGGCGTGGCTCCAGGCCTTGCTCCAGGCGTCCAGGCCGGGCGCGGTGGGCAGCGAGAGCAGGTTGCCGGCGCGGATCTGCTCCATGTCCTTCAGCGAGGTCGTGACCATCACGTACATCGGCAGCAGGAAGAACGCGGCGAACAGCAGCAGCACCGACCACAGCGCGAGGCGCTGCCAGTCGAGCCGGCCCGGGTGAACGGCGACGTCGGCGCTCATGAGCGGCTCCTCAGCTCGGAGTAGAGGTAGGGCACGACGATGGCCGCCACGGTGGCCAGCATGATCGTCGCCGAGGCCGCGCCCAGGCCGATCTGCCCGCGCGAGAAGGCCATCGTGTACATGAAGGTGGCCGGCATGTCGGTGGCGTAGCCGGGGCCGCCGGCGGTCAGCGCCATCACCAGGTCGAAGCTCTTGATCGCGAGGTGGCTGAGCACCATCAGCGTCGAGAAGAACACCGGCCGCAGGCTGGGGATGATGATGCGCCAGTAGATGCGCGGCAGGCTGGCGCCGTCGATCTGCGCCGCCTTCAGGATCGAGTCGTCGATGCCTCTGAGGCCGGCCAGGAACAGCGCCATCACGAAGCCCGCGCTCTGCCACACGCCGGCGATCACGATGGTGTAGATCGCGCGGTCGGGGTTCACCAGCCAGTCGAAGCCGAAGCTCGTCCAGCCCCATTCGTGCATCACCTTCTCCAGCCCGAGGCCGGGGTTGAGGATCCACTTCCAGGCCGTGCCGGTGACGATGAAGCTCAGCGCCATCGGGTAGAGGTAGATCGTGCGCAGCACGCCCTCGGCGCGGATCTTCTGGTCGAGCAGGATCGCCAGCAGCAGCCCGATCGCCATGCCGAAGAACAGGAACAGCACGCCGTAGATGGCGAGGTTCTTCAGCGCCACCCACCAGCGCTCGCTCTCGAACAGCGTCGCGTACTGCTCGAGGCCGACGAACTCGTAGTTCGGCAGCAGGCGCGAGGCCGACAGCGAGAGATAGCCGTTCCAGGCCATCAGCCCGTAGATGAAGAGGAAGGCCAGCACGAAGGAGGGCGCCAGCACGAGGCGTGGCATCCACTCCGACAGACGTGCCGAGGCCGTGGACGTGCTCATGGCGTCATACCTCGCGGGGAAAGGGAAAAGACTCCGTTCGTGCCGAGCCCTTCGACAGGCTCAGGGCGAACGGAATTTTTCCGATCATCCTGAGCAGAGCCTGAGCTTGTCGAAGGCTCGTGTCGAAGGACAGGCTCGGGGCGAACGGACTATTGCTTGGTCTTCGCAGCCGCAGCGAGCTTGTCCATCGCCTGCGCGGCCGTCATCTTGTCGTCGTTCCAGAACTGCGAGACCACGTCCTTCATCGCGCCTTCGACGGCCGAGGGCACCGCCATGCCGTGCGCGATCGAGGGCAGCAGCGAGCCGGCCTTGGAGCTGGCGACGAAGTCGGCCGACGAGGCCTTGGCGCAATCGTCGAACTTGTCGAGCTTCATGTTCAGCCGCACCGGGATCGAGCCCTTGTTGAGATTGAACACCTCCTGGAACTCGGGCGACATGATCGCCGCGGCGAGGTCCTGCTGCGCCTTCTGGTTGGCGGGGTCCTTCAGCTTGAACAGCGCGAAGCTGTCGACGTTGTAGGTGTAGCTCTTCGCGGTGCCGGGCGCGGCCACGCACGCGAAGTCCTTGCCCGGCACCTTGCCGGCGGCGAGGAACTCGCCCTTGGCCCAGTCGCCCATCAGCTGCATGCCGGCCTCGCCCTTGATGACCATCGCGGTGGCGAGGTTCCAGTCGCGCCCCGGCGCGTTCTTGTCGGTGTAGCCCTTCACCTTCTTGAAGGTCTCGAGCACCTTCTGCATCGTCGGGCCCTTGAGCGAGCCGGCGTCGAGCTGCACCAGCGCCTTGCGGTAGAAGTCGGGTCCGCCGACGCCCAGCGCCACGCTCTCGAAGGTGGTGAAGTCCTGCCAGTTCTGGCCGCCGTGCGCGACCGGCACGATGCCGGCCTTCTTCAAGGCTTCGGCGGCGACGAAGAACTCGTCCCAGGTGGTCGGCAGCTTGGCGCCGGCCTTCTTGAAGGCTTCCGGGTTCGCCCACAGCCAGTTGACGCGGTGCACGTTGACCGGCGCGGCGACGTAGTTGCCCTTGTACTTGAGGCCGTCGGCGATCACCTTGGGCAGCAGCTCGTCCCACTTCTCGGCCTTGGCGACGCCGTCCATGTTGGCCAGCACGCCCTCGCGCGCCCACTCCTGGATCGACGGCCCCTTGATCTGCGCCGCCGCCGGCGCGTTGCCTGAGACCACGCGCGACTTCAGCACCGTCATCGCCGAATCGCCGCCGCCGCCGGCCACCGCGAAGTCCTTCCAGGTGTGGCCCTTCTTCTGCATCGTCGCCTTCAGCTCGGAGGCGGCCTTGGCCTCGCCGCCGGAGGTCCACCAGTGCAGCACCTCGACCTCGCCGGCCTGCGCCATCGTGGCGCTCATCAGGCCGGCGGCGGCCAGCGACAGGGAAATGCGGGTCATGGACATGCGTGTCTCCTCGGATGGGTCCGGTTTAGGAAGTGTTCAGCTTGTTGAATCAAGCGGGGCGGATGTTAAAGAGGCGTTAAGGTTACGGCAAGAGCACGTTCACCCCGGATTTACCCTAGCCTCGGCAGCCTCAACCTCACCCTCAACCCCTTCGGCGCCGCGCCCTCCAGCGCCACCTCGCCGCCGTGGCGCTCGGCGATCTCCTTGACGATCGAGAGCCCCAGCCCGCAGCCGTCGCCTTGCAGCGTGGCGCGCGCGAAGCGCTCGAAGACACGCTCGCGGTCCGCCGGCGCGATGCCGGGACCGTCGTCTTCCACCTCGATCTGCGCATCCGGGCCGAGCGCGCGCACGCGCACCGTCACCGCGGCGCCGCGGCCGGCGTAGCGCAGCGCGTTGTCGATCAGGTTGGCGATGGCCTCGCGCAGCAGCAGCGGATTGCCGTGCACAGCGATCGTTTCGCCGCCGTCGCCGTCCTCGAAGCCGAGATCGATGCCGGCCTGGCGCGCGCGCGGCACCCATTCGGCCGCCACCTCGCCGGCCAGCTTCGCCAGCTCGACACGCGCACGGCCTTGGGCGGCAGCCGACTCGGGCTCGGCGCGCGCCAGCGTCAGCAGCTGGTTGACGAGGTGCGCGCTGCGCGTGGCGCTCTCGTGCACGCGCTGCAGGCGCGCGCGCAGCGCCGGGTCGCTCGTCTCGTTGAGCGCCAGCTCGGTCTGGCTCTTCAATCCGGCCAGCGGCGTGCGCAGCTGGTGCGCCGCGTCGCTGATGAAACGCCGCTGGCCGCTGACGCTCTCGTGCACCGCCGCCAGCAGCGTGTTGATCGCGCGCGCCAGCGCATGCACCTCGCGCGGCGCCTGCTGCAGCTCGATCGGCGCGAGGTCGTCGGGCCCGCGGCCTTCGACCAGCGCGCGCATGCGCGCCAGCGGCGCCAGCCCGGCGCGGATGCCGGCCCAGACGATCATCGACATCAGCGCGATCAGCGCCGACAGCGGCAGCGCCGTGTCGAGCAGGATGCGCCCGGCCAGCTGCTCGCGGCTGGCGCGGCTGCGCGCCACCTGCACCAGCATGGTCTGCGGCGGCGCGTCGGCCTCGCCGTAGGAGAGGTACAGCGCGGCGACGCGCACGTCCAGGCGCTGGCGGCCTTCGCCCATCGCGCCGTCGTAGAAGTAGGGCTGGCCGAGGCGCGGCGCGGCGATCGCCGGCGGCGCCGGCAGGCGGTGGTTGCCGAGGATGAACTGCCCCGGCGGCGTGCTCACCATGTAGTAGACGCGGTCGTCGGGGTCGGCTTCGATGATCGCTTGCGCGGCCTTCGGGAAGTCGATGAACAGGCCGTTGCCGATCGGCTTGACCTGGCGCGCCAGCGCCTTCGACGCGCTCGACAGCGCGGCGTCGATCGCCTGGTTGGCGTAGCGCGCGGTCAGGTTGTAGGTGAAGAAGGCGCCGGCCAGCCACAGCACCAGCTGCGGCACCAGCAGCCACAGCAGCAGGTGCCGGTGCAGCGAGCTGCCGCTCGGCGTGACGCCGGGCAGGCGGTGCAACGCGCGCTTGAGCGGCTCCCACATCGCCGCGCTCTCAGCTCTCGCCTTCTTCGAGCAGGTAGCCCAGCCCGCGCACCGTGCGGATCGCCAGGCCCGAGCCTTCGAGCTTGCGGCGCAGCCGGTGGATGTAGACCTCGATCGAGCCGGCGCCGGAACCCGGTTCGGCGCCGCTGCGCTCCACCGCCCAGCTCTCGGCGATCTGGTCCTTGGTGACGACGCGGTCGCGCTGCGTCAGCAGCAGGTCGAGCAGCATCCACTCGCGCGGCGAGAGCTCGATGGGCGCGCCGTCGAGCGTGGCGCGGCGCGCGTCGCGGTCGAAGGCGAGCTTGCCGAACTGCTGCGCGGCGGCGGCGCCGCCGCCGGCGCCGCGCGCACGGCGCAGCAGCGCGCGTATGCGCGCCTCCAGCTCGGGGAAGTCGAAGGGCTTGGTCAGGTAGTCGTCGGCGCCCGCGTTCAGCCCGGCGACGCGGTGCTCCAGGCCGTCGAGCGCGGTCAGCACCAGCATGGGCAGCGCCGGCTTGGCGGCGCGCACGCGCTTGAGCACGGTGAGTCCGTCGACCATCGGCAGCCCGAGGTCGAGCACGCCGAGGTCGAAGTGCTGCCTGAGCAGCAGGAATTCCGCGACCGCACCGTTGGGCGCCACCTCCACCTCGAAGCCGGCCTTGGTGAGGCTGGCGGCGAGCGCGTCGGCCAGGATCGCATCGTCTTCGGCGAGCAGCAGTTTCATGGGATGCGAGCTTAACGGATTAACGAAAGATTAACTTCGATTGAATTCCGTATCCGAAGTGGGACACTGCGCGCATGAATGCCAACGCACAACTGATCGAGCGCTTCTATGCCGCCTTTGCACGCCGCGACGGCGCGGCGATGGCGGCCTGTTATCACCCCGAGGTGCACTTCAGCGACGAGGTGTTCGACCTGCACGGCGCCGACGCCGGGCTGATGTGGCGCATGCTGACCAGCACCGGCCGCGACTTGAGCATCGAGGTCAGCGGCATCGAGGCCGACGAACACGCAGGCCGCGCCCACTGGGACGCGCGCTACACCTTCGGCGCCACCGGCCGCAAGGTGCTCAATCGCATAGCCGCGCGCTTCGAGTTCCGCGACGGCCTGATCGTGCGCCACGTCGATCGCTTCGACTTCTGGGCCTGGTCGCGCCAGGCGCTCGGGTTGCCGGGCTGGCTGCTGGGCTGGTCACCTTACCTGCGCGCGAAGGTGCGTGCGAAGGCGGCGGCGGGGCTGGCGGCCTTCAAGCAGAAGACGGGCGGCGCGGGCTGATGGTGTCCGCGCGCCGCGATGCCTTCAGCCGCCGCCGCGCCGGCATCGCGCTGGCTTGCAGCCTCGGGGGTGCCTGGGCGAGCGTGACGCCTCGCCGGGCGCGCGCGCAGGGCGCGGACGCCGAAGCCCTGCTGCGCACGCAGCTCGCCGCGCAAGGCCGCGCGCTGGTGGCGGTCGAGGTCGGTTCGAGCGGCGTGCGCTACGCCGCTGCCGCGCGGCCCGGCGCCGCGGCGGTCGATGAGTCGACGCCGTTCGAGATCGGTTCCATCACCAAGACCTTCACCGCCCTGCTGCTGGCCGACGCGGCGCAGCGCGGCGCGCTGCGGCTCGACGACGCCGTCGAAGCCGTGCTGCCCGGCGAGCTGCGCCTGCGCGACCGCGCCGGCCAGTCGCTGCGCTGGCTGGACCTCGCCACGCACCGCAGCGGCCTGCCGCGGCTGGCCGGCAACATGAAGCCGGCCGACGCCGCCGACCCGTATGCCGACTACGGCTGGCGCGAGCTGGCGCAGTTCCTGCGCGGCTGGCGACCGCGCCACGCGCGCGGCGAGGTCTTCGAGTACTCCAACCTCGGCTTCGGCCTGCTCGGCCAGGCGCTCGCCTTCCAGGCCGGTGTCGGCTATGCCGAACTGCTGCGCCAGCGCATCTTCGAGCCGCTGGGCATCGGCAGCGCGCGCATCGCACGCACCGGCCAGCCCTCGGGCGTGGCGGGGCACGACGCACAAGGGCAGCCGGTGCCGGCCTGGCACTTCACCGAGGCCACGGCGGGCGCGGGCGCGATCGTCGCCGACGCGCGTGCGCTGGCGCGCTACGCGCAGGCCGCGCTGGGGCTGGTCGAACACCCGCTGCGCGACGCCTTCGCGCTGTGCCTGCGCCGCCATGCCGACGGCGCGTCGCCGATGAATCCGATGGGCCTGGCCTGGATCCTGGCGCCGCTGAACGGGCGCACGGTGTTCAACCACGACGGCGGCACCTTCGGCTTCGCCAGCTCGCTGTGGCTGGACCCGCAGCGCCGCCGCGCGGCGGCCGTGCTGTCCAATGCGGCCGTGCCGGTGCAGGGCATCGCGCTGCACCTGCTCGACGACAGCGTGCCCTTGCCCCCGGTCCACACGCCGCCGCGCGAAGGGCGCGTCGACGCCGCCGCACTCGCCGTGCTGGCGGGCGTCTATGCGCTGAGCCCGCAGTTCAAGGTCGGCGTGCGCGCCGACGGCGAGCGGCTGTTCGCGCAGGCCACCGGCCAGGGCGAGTTCGAGCTGTTCCGCGCGGCGCAGGCGACGACGCGGCGCTTCTTCGCGCGCGTCGCCGCGCTGGAGATCGAGTTCGACGGCGAGCAGGGCGCGCCGGCGGCCTTCACGCTGCATCAGGGCGGGCAGAAGCTGCGCTTCGTGCGCGAGTGATCAGCACTCGACGATGTTCACCGCGAGCCCGCCGCGCGCGGTCTCCTTGTACTTGCTC
This sequence comes from Pseudomonadota bacterium, assembly GCA_029779845.1. Classification (GTDB taxonomy): domain Bacteria; phylum Pseudomonadota; class Gammaproteobacteria; order Burkholderiales; family Burkholderiaceae_C; genus Piscinibacter. The sequence continues at coordinate 23,431 of JAKOZT010000120.1, forward strand.
ATCATGTCCGCGCCGGTCTCGCGCATGGTCTTGATCACCTTGTCCAGGCTCACGTGGTGCGTGCCGTCGCCGCGCAGCGCCATGCGCGCGGCGTTGATCGCCTTCACCGAGGCGATCGCGTTGCGCTCGATGCAGGGGATCTGCACCAGCCCGCCGACCGGATCGCAGGTCAGGCCCAGGTGGTGCTCCATGCCGATCTCGGCGGCGTTCTCCACCTGTGCGGGCGTGCCGCCGAGCACCGCGCACAAGGCGCCGGCCGCCATCGAGCAGGCCACGCCGACCTCGCCCTGGCAGCCCACCTCGGCGCCGCTGATGCTGGCGTTCTCCTTGTAGAGGATGCCGATCGCCGCGGCGGTGAGCAGGAAGTCGATCACGCCGCGTTCCGTCGAGCCCGGAACGAAGCGCGCGTAGTAGTGCAGCACCGCCGGTACGATGCCGGCCGCGCCGTTGGTCGGCGCGGTGACGACACGCCCGCCGGCGGCGTTTTCCTCGTTGACCGCGAGTGCGTAGAGATTCACCCAGTCGAGCACTTGCAGCGGGTCGCGCAGCGCGGCTTCCGGATTGGCGCACAGCTGCCGGTGCAGCTCCTGCGCGCGCCGCCGCACCTTGAAGCCGCCGGGCAGCGTGCCGCCGCTCTCGCAGCCGCGCTTCACGCAGGCCTGCATCACGCCCCAGATCTTCAGCAGCCCGGCGTCGATCTCGACGTCGCTGCGCCAGTGGCGTTCGTTGCGGCGCATCAGCTCGGCGATGGAGCAGCCTTCGCGTTGCGCGAGCGCGAGCAGTTCGGCGCCGCTGTGGAAGGGGTAGGGCAGCACCGTGGTGTCGGGCGCCACCAGCTTCTGCCGTGTGCCGTCGGCCGCCACCTCGTCGCTGAGCACGAAGCCGCCGCCCACCGAGTAGTAGACGCGCTCGGCGAGCAGCGCGCTTTGCGCATCGAAGGCCGCGAAGCGCATGCCGTTGGCGTGGAAGGGCAGCGATTCGCGGCGGTGGAAGACGAGGTCGGCCTTCTCGTCGAAGGCGACCGCCTGCGTGCCCAGCAGCGCCAGCGATTTCGCCGCGCGCACTGCTTGCAGCAGCGCGGGGATCGCGTCCACCTCCACCGTGTCCGGCTCGTGCCCCATCAGCCCGAGCAGCACCGCCTTGTCGCTGCCGTGGCCCTTGCCGGTGGCGCCCAGCGAGCCGTACAGGTGCGACGCGACGCGCGCCGTGGCGGCGAGCAAGCCCTCGGCCTGCAGGCGCAGCACGAACAGGCGCGCCGCGCGCATCGGCCCGACGGTGTGCGAGCTGGACGGTCCGATGCCGATCTTGAACAGGTCGAAGACCGACACCGCCATGACGAGCTCCGCCTTAGTTGGCGTAGTCGGCGATCGGCACGCAGGCGCAGAACAGGTTGCGGTCGCCGTAGACGTTGTCGGCGCGGCCCACCGGTGGCCAGTACTTCTGCTGCTTCAGCGTGGCCACCGGGTAGGCGGCTTCTTCGCGCGTGTAGGCGTGCGGCCAGTCGGCGCCCAGCAGCGCGGCCGCGGTGTGCGGCGCGTGCTTCAGCGGGTTGTCCTCGCGCGGCCAGGCGCCGGATTCCACCTTGGCTATCTCGCCGCGGATCGCGATCATCGCGTCGCAGAAGCGGTCAAGTTCGGCGAGCGATTCGCTCTCGGTCGGCTCGACCATCAGCGTGCCGGCCACCGGGAAGGAGAGCGTCGGCGCGTGGAAGCCGTAGTCGATCAGGCGCTTGGCGACGTCTTCGGCGCTGACGCCGCTGGTCTCCTTCAGCGGGCGCAGGTCGAGGATGCACTCGTGCGCCACGCCGCCGCCTTTGAAGCCGGCGATCTCGCCGCTGAAGTGGATGTCGTAGTGCGGCGCGAGGCGCGCGGCCACGTAGTTGGCGGCGAGGATGGCCGCCTCGGTGGCGCGCCGCAGGCCCTCGGCGCCCATCATGCGGATGTACATCCACGAGATCGGCAGCACGGCGGCGTTGCCGAGCGGCGCGGCGCTGATCGCGCCGACCTGCTTGTCGCTTCCGATGCCCGCGCTGCGATGCCCGGGCAGGAAGGGCACGAGGTCTTCGACCACGCACACCGGCCCCACGCCTGGCCCGCCGCCGCCGTGCGGAATGCAGAAGGTCTTGTGCAGGTTGAGGTGGCTGACGTCGCCGCCGAACTCGCCCGGCGCCGCCACGCCGACCAGCGCGTTCATGTTCGCGCCGTCGACGTAGACGCGCCCGCCGTACGAATGCACCAGCGCGCACAGCTCCTTGACGCGCGCCTCGAACACGCCGTAGGTCGAGGGGTAGGTGATCATCACGCAGGCGAGGCGATCCTTGTGCTGCTCGCACTTCGCGCGCAGGTCGGCGAGGTCGACGTTGCCCATCGCATCGCACTTGACCACCACCACCTGCATGCCGGCCATCTGCGCGCTGGCCGGGTTGGTGCCGTGCGCGGACTCGGGGATCACGCAGATGTCGCGCTGCGCGTCGCCGCGCGCTTCGTGCCAGGCCTTGATCACCAGGAGCCCGGCGTATTCGCCCTGCGAGCCGGCGTTGGGTTGCAGGCTGATGCCGGCGTAGCCGGTGGCCTGCGCGAGCCAGGCGCACAGCTGCTCGTTGAGCAGCGCATAACCGGCCAGCTGATCGGCGGGGGCGAACGGGTGCACGTTGGCGAACTCGGGCCAGGTGATGGGAATCATCTCGCTGGTCGCGTTCAGCTTCATCGTGCAGGAGCCGAGCGGGATCATCGTGCGGTCCAGTGCCAGGTCCTTGTCGGCGAGGCTGCGCAGGTAGCGCAGCATGCCGGTCTCGCTGTGGTGGCGATGGAAGACCGGGTGCGTCAGGAACTCGCTGGTGCGGCGCAGTGCGGGCGGGATCGGCGCGGGGGTGTTCTCCAGCGCCTCGACTTCGGGCAGCGCCTGAGCGTCCTTCGCGAACACCGCCCACAGCGTTTGCAGGTCCTCGCGCGTGGTGGTTTCGTCCAGCGAGATGCAGAGGTACTCGTTCCAGGCGCGGCGCAGGTTGACGCCGCGTTCGACGGCGCGTGTCATCAGCCTCTCGGTCTCGGCGCCGGTCTTCAGGCAGACGGTGTCGAAGGTGCCTCGCTCGGCGTGGTGCATCAGCGCCGCGCCCCAGCCGAGCTGCTGCAAGCCGGCCGAGAGGATCGCGGTGTAGCGGGCCACGCGCCTGGCGATGCGCTTCAGGCCTTCCGGCCCGTGGTAGACCGCGTACATGCTCGCCACGATGGCCGGCAGCGCCTGCGCGGTGCAGATGTTCGACGTCGCCTTCTCGCGGCGGATGTGCTGCTCGCGCGTCTGCAAGGCCAGGCGCAGCGCCGGCGCGCCGGCGCCGTCGACGCTGACGCCGACCAGCCGGCCCGGCATCGAGCGCTTGAACTCGTCGCGGCAGGCGAGATACGCGGCGTGCGGGCCGCCCGCGCCCATCGGCATGCCGAAGCGCTGCGTGCTGCCGATCGCGATGTCGGCGCCGAACTCGCCGGGCGGCTTCAGCAGCGTCAGCGCGAGCGGGTCGGCGGCGACGATGAAGAGGGCCTGCTTGGCATGCAGCGCCTTCGCGTCCTCGCTCCAGTCGTGCAGCCAGCCGCTGCTCGCCGGGTACTGCACCAGCGCGGCGAAGCAGTCGGCCGCGAGGCCGGCCTGCCACTCGTCCGCCGAGTTGGCGATGCGCAGCTGCAGCCCGAGCGGCGCGGCGCGCGTTTGCAGCACTTCCAGCGTCTGCGGGTTCACGTCGCCCGACACCAGCAGCACCGGGCTGGGGTTCTTCGCCGAGCGGCGCGCCAGCGTCATCGCCTCGGCGGCGGCGGTGGCTTCGTCGAGCATCGAGGCGTTGGCGATCGCCAGGCCCGTGAGATCCGCCACCATCGTCTGGAAGTTCAGCAGCGCCTCCATGCGGCCCTGCGAGATCTCGGCCTGGTAGGGCGTGTAGGCGGTGTACCAGGCCGGGTTCTCGATCACGTTGCGCAGGATGACGCCCGGCGTGTGCGTGCCGTGGTAGCCCTGGCCGATGAAGCTCTTCAGCACCCGGTTGCGCGCGGCGATGGCCTTCAGCTCGGCCAGCGCAGCGGCCTCGGTGGCCGGCTCGGGCAGCGCCATAGTCCGCTCGCGGCGGATCGAGGCCGGCACCAGCGCGTCGATCAGCGCGGCGCGCGAGGCGGCGCCGATCGCCGACAGCATCAGCTGCTCGTCGCCCTCGGTGATGCCGACGTGGCGGGCGACGAACTCGGTGGCGTTCTCCAGCTCGCGCAGCGGCTGGTGGGCGGACATCAGCATGGGACTTCCCGGCAGAGTGTGGAGATCAGGCGCTCTTCAGCAGCTTGTCGTAGGCCGGCCCGTCCATCAGCTGGTCGAACTCGGCCATGCCGGCTTCGGAGATGTGCACCTTGAAGAACCAGCCGTTGCCGAGCGGGTCAGAATTCGCAAGCGACGGATCGGCGCGCAGCGCCTCGTTGACCTCGACGATCTCGCCGGTCACCGGCATGTACAGATCGGCGGCTGCTTTCACCGACTCGACCACGCCGGCCACCTCGCCCTTCTTGAAGTTCTTGCCGACCTCGGGCAGATCGACGAAGACCACGTCGCCCAGCGCGTCCTGCGCGTGGTGCGTGATGCCCACGGTGGCGGCCTCGTGGTCTTCGATGTTGATCCACTCGTGGTCGGGGGTGTACATGGTCGTCATCGGTGTTCTCCTCGGTGTGTGGTCGGTAGGGGAAAGGATTCAGCCGCGGTGGTAGCGGTGCGGCGCGAACGGCATGGGGCTCACGCGCATCGGCTGGCCCTTGCCGCGCACGTCGGCATAGACCTCGTGGTTCGGCAGCGCGTGGTTGGCGGCGAGATACGCCATCGCGATCGGCTTGCCGACAGTGGGCGCGAGCGTGCCGCTGGTGACGTGGCCGAGCTTGCGGCCCTGCGCGTCGTTGACGATGGCGCCTTCGCGCACCGGAATCTTCTCCAGCCCGACCAGGCCGACACGCTTGCAGGCCGGACCGGTGGCGAGCTGCTTGTCGATCGCCGCCGCGCCCGGGTAGCCGCCGTGGCGCTCGCCGCCGGCGCGGCGCACTTTCTGGATCGCCCAGGCCAGGCCCGCTTCGATCGGCGTGGTCTTCTCGTCGATGTCGTGGCCGTACAGGCACAGGCCGGCTTCCAGGCGCAGCGTGTCGCGCGCGCCCAGGCCGGCGGGCTTCACCTCGGGCAGGGCCAGCAGCGCCTTCGCGAGCGCCACTGCCTGCTCGGCGGGCACCGAGATCTCGTAGCCGTCTTCGCCGGTGTAGCCCGAGCGCGTGGCGAAGCACTCGATGCCGGCGATGCGGCAGGGCGCGCCGCTCATGAAGAGCAGCGCGCGCAGCTCGGGTGCGAGCCGGCCGACCGCCTCGGCCGCCTTCGGCCCCTGCACGGCCAGCAGCGCACGCTCGGGCAGCGGCTGCACGGTGCAGCGGTGCGCGATGTTCGTCTGCAGATGGCGGATGTCGGCGTCCTTGCAGCCGGCGTTGACGATCACGAGGAAGTCGCTCTCGCGCCGCGTGATCATCAGGTCGTCGAGGATGCCTCCGGCCGCATTGGTGAAGAAGCCGTAGCGCTGGCGGCCCGGCGCGAGGCCGATCACGTCGACCGGCACCAGCGATTCGAGCGCCGCCGCCGCGTCGTCGCCGGCCAGGCGCAGCTGGCCCATGTGCGAGACGTCGAACAGCGCCGCCGCTTCGCGGCAATGGCGGTGCTCGGCGAGGATGCCCTGCGGGTAGCTCACCGGCATGTCGTAGCCGGCGAAGGGCACCATCTTGGCGCCGAGTTCGAGGTGCAGCGCGTGCAGCGGGGTGGTGCGCAGTGGAGTGTCGGACATGCTCGCCTCCTGGCGATGGATCGAGGGCCTTTTGCCAACCCCGTCGCGGCTGTTCGCAGTGCCGGGTGCCGTGCCCTCTCTGTCCGCTTTACCTGAGAGATTGGCGGCGCGCCGTTGCCGATGCGTCGCTTGCCCCTTCGGTGGGCCCGCTCGAAGGCGTGCCTCTCTCCAGCGAGGAACGCCGCGCGTCGCCGCGTGGCGCGTGCCAGTCCTTTTGCCTGAGCGTTCGAGCCGGGCCCTGGAGAGCGGCTCTGCGCCTTCGGCGGCTTCACGAGGAAGCTCTCTCCTGGCGCGGCCAGTGTAGCAGCGGGCCTGCGGATAATCCGCCCATGACATCAGCGGAAGAATGGCTGGCGGTCGAGTCGCTCGACCTCGAAGCACAGGGCGTGGCACACGACGCCGAAGGCAAGGTGGTCTTCATCGACGGCGCGCTGCCCGGCGAGCGCGTGCGCGTGACGGTGCAGCGCCGCAAGAACAACTGGGAGCAGGCCACCGCGGTGGCCTGGCAGCGCGAAAGCTCGCAGCGCGTGCGGCCGCAGTGCCCGCACTTCGGCCACTGCGGCGGCTGCAAGATGCAGCACCTGCACGTGGCCGCGCAGGTGGCCGTCAAGCAGCGCGCGCTGGAGGATGCGCTGTGGCACCTCGGCAAGGTCAAGGCCGAGCGGCTGCTGCGGCCGATCGAAGGGCCGGCCTGGGGCTACCGCTACCGCGCGCGGCTGTCGGTGCGCTGGGTGGCGAAGAAGGGCAAGGTGCTGGTGGGCTTTCACGAGCGCAAGTCGAGCTTCGTGGCCGACATGGAGCGCTGCGAGGTGCTGCCGCCGCACCTGTCGGCGATGCTGCTGCCGCTGCGCGAACTGGTGGCCGGCATGCAGCAGCGCGACCGGCTGCCGCAGATCGAGGTGGCGGTGGGCGATGCGGCGACGGCGCTGGTGCTGCGGCATCTGGAGCCCTTGAGCGAGCACGACCTGGCGCGGCTGCGCGCCTTCGCTGCCGAGCACGGCGTGCAGTGGTGGCTGCAGCCCAAGGGGCCGGACAGCGTGCACCGGCTCGATGAAGGCGGCGCGGAACTCGCCTACACGCTCCCCGAGTTCGGCGTCGTGATGCCCTTCAAGCCGACCGACTTCACGCAGGTGAACCACCAGATCAACGCCGCGCTGGTGTCGCGCGCGCTGCGCCTGCTCGGCGTGCAGCCGGGCGAGCGCGTGATCGACTGGTTCTGCGGCCTGGGCAACTTCACGCTGCCGATCGCGCGCACGGCGCGCGAGGTGCTGGGCATCGAGGGCAGCGAGGCGCTGGTGCAGCGCTCGCGCGAGAACGCGCTGCGCAACGGGCTGGCGGAGAAGGCCTCGTTCGCGGCGCGCAACCTGTTCGAGCTGCCGGCGGCGGACCTGGCCGCTTACGGCAGCGCCGACAAATGGCTGGTCGACCCGCCGCGCGAGGGCGCCTTCGCGCTTGCCAAGGCACTGGCCGAACTGCACGCCGACCCGTCGCCCGCGCCGGGCTGGCAGCCGCCGCAGCGCATCGTCTACGTCAGCTGCAACCCCGCCACGCTGGCGCGCGACGCCGGGCTGCTGGTGCACCAGGCCGGCTACCGCTGCGTGGCGGCCGGCGCGGTGAACATGTTCCCGCACACGGCGCACGTGGAGAGCATCGCGGTCTTCGAGCGCGCATGAAAAACGGGGCCCGCAGGCCCCGTTCGTTCGATCGGCGAAGAAGCCTCAGTCGTTGCTGCTCGCGATGCCGAACAGCGACAGCAGGCCCTGGAACACGTTGTACAGATCCAGGTAGACGTTCAGCGTGGCGCTGATGTAGTTGGTCTCGTAGCCGTCGCGCACCTGCTTCAGGTCGTAGAGGATGAAGACCGAGAAGATGCCGGTGACCAGCACCGACAGCGTCAGCATCAGCGCGCTCGACTGCAGGAAGAAGTTCGCGATCGCCGCGACGAACACCATGATCGCGCCGATGAACAGGAACTTGCCCATCGCCGACAGGTCGCGCTTGATCACGGTGGACAGCGCGGCCATGCCGAGGAACACCGCGCCGGTGCTGGCGAAGGCCATCATGATCAGGCTGGCGCCGTTGGCCAGGCCCAGCACCGCGCCGACCAGGCGCGACAGCATCAGGCCCATGAAGAAGGTGAAGCCCAGCAGGACCGGCACGCCTGCAGCCGAGTTCTTGGTCTTCTCGATCGCGAAGATGAAGCCGAAGGCGCCGGCCAGGAAGACCACCAGCGAGATGCCGGGCGACATCGCGCGCGCGATGCCGGTCTGCACCCCGATCCAGGCGCCGAGCACTGTCGGCACCATCGACAGCGCGAGCAGCCAGTAGGTGTTGCGCAGGACGCGGTTGCGCTGCTCGACCGAGACGCCGGACGCGGTGCCCGGGTAGCCGACAGCTTGCAGACTTTCGTTCATGAAACCTCCGTGGGGGTTGGATGACTATCGTTTGTGACGCTCCGGCGCATTCTAGGTTCCCTTGCCGCGGTTCAAGAAGACCGCACGGCGGATGCCGGAATCGGCCCGGCGCAGCGCGATAAAGTGCGCGCTCCCCGCAATCGCCGCACACCCGAACACCATGAAGACCAAGCCGACCCTGACCCTCGACGACGTCAAGCGCATCGCCGCCGCCGCCGAGGCCGAAGCGAGCTCCAACCGCTGGGCGGTGACCATCGCCGTCGTCGACGACGGCGGCCACCTGCTGTGGCTGCAGCGCCTGGACGGCGCCGCGCCGATCTCGGCGCAGATCGCCCCGGGCAAGGCGCGCACTGCCGCGCTGGGCCGGCGCGAGAGCCGGCTTTACGAAGAGATGATCAACCAGGGCCGCGTGTCCTTCCTCAGCGCGCCGGGGCTGGAGGCGCTGCTCGAAGGCGGCGTGCCCATCATGGCCGAGGGCCAGTGCATCGGCGCGGTGGGCGTCAGCGGCGTCAAGTCGACCGAAGACGCGCAGATCGCGCGCGCGGGCATCGCCGCGCTCGGTCTCACTGGGTGAAAACCCGGGGCGGCGGTGGTCGCTCGGCTATACTTTCGCGGTTTAGCTTCTTCCACCCCCGCCCAGCGAACTCTCGCTGATTCCGACGGCTTTCTCCCTCGGTTTTCCACCGCCGGCGCTGCCGGTTCCGGCTTCGACGAGCCGCGCTGGGCGCGCACACACGAACGGAGAACCCGGTGCCGCCGCAATTGCTGTCCCCACAAGCCCCGGCGATCCTGGCTCTCGCGGACGGCACGGTCTTCCAAGGCACCTCGATCGGCGCCGCCGGCCGCACGGTCGGCGAGGTGGTGTTCAACACCTCGATCACTGGTTACCAGGAAATCCTCACCGACCCGAGCTACTGCCGGCAGATCGTCACGCTGACGTATCCGCACATCGGCAACTACGGCGTCAACGCCGAGGACGTCGAAGCCTCGAAGGTGCATGCCGCCGGCCTGATCATCAAGGACCTGCCGGTGCTGCACTCCAACTTCCGCAGCAGCGCGACGCTCGCGGAATACCTGCAGCGCGAGGGCACGGTAGCCATCGCCGACCTCGACACGCGCCGCCTGACGCGGCTGCTGCGCGAGAAGGGCGCGCAGAACGGCTGCATCCTGACGCTCTCCGTCGGCGAGGTCGTCACCGCAAAGCACCGCGAGGAAGCCATTGCGGCCGCGCAGGCCGCGCCCAGCATGGCCGGGCAGGATCTCGCCAAGGTGGTGAGCTGCACCGAGCGCCACGGCTGGACCGAAACCGCCTGGACGCTCGAGGACGGCCACGGCAAGCTCGAGCACGCGAAGCACCACGTCGTCGCCTACGACTTCGGCGTCAAGCGCAACATCCTGCGCCTGCTCGCCAGCCGCGGCTGCCGCGTCACCGTGGTGCCGGCGCAGACCAGCGCGAAGGATGCGCTGGCCCTGAAGCCCGACGGCATCTTCCTCAGCAACGGCCCCGGCGACCCGGAGCCTTGCGACTACGCGATCGCCGCGGTGCGCGAACTGGTCGACACCGGCATCCCGACCTTCGGCATCTGCCTGGGCCACCAGATCCTGGCGCTGGCCTCGGGCGCGAAGACCTTCAAGATGAAATTCGGCCACCACGGCGGCAACCACCCGGTGAAGGATCTGGATTCGGGCCGCGTGTCCATCACCAGCCAGAACCACGGCTTCGCGGTCGACGACAAGACGCTGCCGAAGAACCTGCGCGCCACGCACGTCTCGCTGTTCGACGGCACGCTGCAAGGCCTGGCGCGCACCGACAAGCCGGCCTTCTGCTTCCAGGGCCACCCGGAAGCCTCGCCCGGGCCGCACGACATCGGCTACCTGTTCGACCGCTTCGTTGCGCTCATGGAGAAAAAGTAAATGCCCAAGCGCACCGACATCCAAAGCATCCTGATCATCGGCGCCGGCCCGATCATCATCGGCCAGGCCTGCGAGTTCGACTACTCCGGCGCGCAGGCCTGCAAGGCGCTGCGCGAGGAGGGCTACCGCGTCATCCTCGTCAACAGCAACCCGGCGACGATCATGACCGACCCGGGCATGGCCGACGCCACCTACATCGAGCCGATCACCTGGCAGATGGTCGAGAAGATCATCGAGAAGGAGCGCCCCGACGCGCTGCTGCCCACGATGGGCGGCCAGACCGCGCTGAACTGCGCGCTCGACCTGCACAAGTACGGCGTGCTCGCCAAGTACGGCGTCGAGATGATCGGCGCCAACGAACACGCGATCGAGAAGGCCGAAGACCGCCTCAAGTTCAAGGACGCGATGACCGGCATCGGCCTGCACTCGGCCAAGTCGGGCATCGCGCACTCGATGGACGAGGCGCTGGACGTGCAGCGCCGCATCACGCAGGACATCGGCGGCACCGGCTTTCCGATGGTGATCCGCCCCAGCTTCACGCTCGGCGGCACCGGCGGCGGCATCGCCTACAACCCGGAGGAGTTCGAGGAGATCTGCAAGCGCGGCCTCGACCTCTCGCCGACCAACGAGCTGCTGATCGAGGAGAGCCTGATCGGCTGGAAGGAGTACGAGATGGAGGTGGTCCGCGACAAGGCGGACAACTGCATCATCGTCTGCTCGATCGAGAACCTCGACCCGATGGGCGTGCACACCGGCGACTCGATCACCGTCGCCCCCGCGCAGACGCTGACCGACAAGGAATACCAGATCATGCGCAACGCCTCGCTGGCGGTGCTGCGCGAGATCGGCGTGGACACCGGCGGCTCCAACGTGCAGTTCTCGGTGAATCCGAAGGACGGCCGCATGATCGTCATCGAGATGAACCCGCGCGTGTCGCGTTCGTCCGCGCTGGCCTCCAAGGCCACGGGCTTCCCGATCGCCAAGGTGGCGGCCAAGCTGGCCGTGGGCTATACGCTCGACGAGCTGCGCAACGAGATCACGGGCGGCGCGACGCCGGCTTCCTTCGAGCCCTCGATCGACTACGTGGTTACCAAGATCCCGCGCTTCGCCTTCGAGAAGTTCCCTGCCGCCGATTCGCGCCTCACGACGCAGATGAAGTCGGTCGGCGAGGTGATGGCCATGGGCCGCACCTTCCAGGAGTCGTTCCAGAAGGCGCTGCGCGGCCTGGAAGTGGGCGTGGATGGCATGAACGAGAAGACCCAGGACCGCGAGGTGCTGGAAAAGGAATTGGGCGAGCCCGGCCCAGAGCGCATCTGGTACGTGGGCGATGCCTTCGCCCAGGGCCTGAGCGTGGACGAGGTGTTCGACCTGACCAAGATCGACCGCTGGTTCCTGGTGCAGATCGAAGAGATCGTCAAGATCGAGCTGGAGTTGGAAACCAGGAGCCTGGACGACATCGACGCCGGCACGCTGCGTACCCTGAAGCAGAAGGGCTTCTCGGACCGCCGCCTGGCGCGCCAACTCAAAACCACCGACACCGCCGTGCGCGAAAAGCGCCGCGCCCTGGGCGTGCGCCCGGTCTACAAGCGCGTGGACACCTGCGCCGCCGAGTTCGCCACCAACACCGCCTACATGTATTCGACCTACGAGGAAGAGTGCGAGGCCGAGCCTACGGGCAACAAGAAGATCATGGTGCTGGGCGGTGGCCCGAACCGGATCGGCCAGGGTATCGAGTTTGACTATTGCTGCGTGCACGCGGCACTGGCGATGCGCGAGGACGGGTACGAGACCATCATGGTCAACTGCAACCCCGAGACCGTGTCCACCGACTACGACACCTCCGACCGCCTGTACTTCGAGCCGCTGACGCTGGAAGACGTGCTGGAGATCGTCGACAAGGAAAAACCCACCGGCGTGATCGTGCAGTACGGTGGCCAGACGCCACTGAAGCTGGCGCTCGACCTAGAGGCCAACGGCGTGCCGATCATCGGCACCACCCCGGACATGATCGATGCTGCGGAAGACCGCGAGCGCTTCCAGAAGCTGCTGCACGAACTCGGCCTGCGCCAGCCGCCCAACGCCACCGCCCGCACCGAGGCCGAGGCGCTGGAAAAGGCCGCCGCGTTGGGCTACCCGCTGGTGGTGCGCCCGAGCTATGTGCTCGGCGGCCGCGCCATGGAAATCGTGCACGAGCAGCGCGACCTGGAGCGCTACATGCGCGAGGCCGTCAAGGTGAGCAACGATTCGCCCGTGCTGCTCGACCGCTTCCTCAACGACGCGGTCGAATGCGACGTGGACTGCATCCGCGATGCCGAGGGCGCCACGCTCATCGGCGGCGTGATGGAGCATATCGAGCAGGCCGGCGTGCACTCGGGTGACTCTGCCTGTTCGCTGCCCCCCTACAGCCTCAAGGCCGAGACCATCGCAGAGCTCAAGCGCCAGAGCGCGGCCATGGCCCAGGCGCTGAACGTGGTGGGCCTGATGAACGTGCAGTTCGCCATCCAGGAGAAGGACGGCCAGGACGTCATCTACGTGCTGGAAGTTAACCCGCGCGCCTCGCGCACCGTGCCCTACGTGAGCAAGGCCACCGGCATCCAGCTGGCAAAGGTGGCGGCGCGCTGCATGGCCGGCCAGTCGCTGGCGTCACAAGGTGTCACCAAGGAAGTCACGCCGCCTTACTTCAGCGTGAAGGAAGCCGTGTTCCCCTTCGTCAAGTTCCCCGGCGTGGACACCATCCTCGGCCCCGAGATGAAGTCGACCGGCGAGGTGATGGGTGTGGGCAAGACTTTCGGCGAAGCTTTCGTGAAGAGCCAGCTCGGCGCCGGCACCATCCTGCCGAAGTCGGGCAAGGTCTTCATCTCGGTGAAGAACAACGACAAGGCCCGTGCGGTGGAGTGTGCACGGGGCCTGGTTGCGCTGGGCTTCGAACTGGTGGCGACCAAGGGTACTGCAGCGGCCATCACGGCAGCGGGCCTGCCCTGCACGGTGGTGAACAAAGTGACGGAAGGCCGTCCGCACATCGTGGACATGATCAAGAACAACGAGATCGCCCTGGTCATCAACACCGTGGAAGAGCGGCGCAACGCCATTGCCGATTCGCGGCAGATTCGTACCTCTGCGCTGCTGGCCCGTGTGACCACCTTCACCACCATCTTCGGCGCCGAAGCCGCCGTGGAAGGCATGCAGCACATCGGCAAGCTCGATGTGATTTCGGTGCAGGAGATGCACGCGCAATTAGGCTAACCCCCAGTCTTCGCGCACTTCGTGTCGCTTCGCCAATCCCCTTTGCAAGGGGGCAACACCAGCGGGCAGGCATTGCCTGGTTCCGCAGTGTTTCTGGAAGGAGAAATGACCCTATGGAAACACAACTTGTAGAACTGGACCTGGCCGACTGGAGCGGTGCCACGCCCAACGAGGCCTGGATTGCCGCACTGGAGGCGGGCAAGGTTCTGTATTTTCCACGCCTGGGTTTTCAGCTGCTGCCGCAGGAGCAGGCCTTGCTGACACCCACCATCCTGGCACCCAAGGTACGCAACATCAGCCTGGACGCCCAGGGGCGGATCAAGGGGGTCGCGGGGGATGAGGCTGCGCAGCAGGCCGTCGCCGCCATGGTGGGACGGTTCCGGGCGCAGGCCCGGCAACTGGTGCATGGCCTGCTGCCGGACTACATGGAGGCCTTGCGCTTTGCACCCACGAGCTTCCGCCCGACCCAGGTGGAAAGCCGGGTGCAGTCCTGGCGTGCCGATGATCGCCGCATGCACGTGGATGCGTTTCCGACCCGGCCCAATTACGGCGAGCGTACCCTGCGGGTCTTCACCAACGTCAACCCGGATGGTGTGCCGCGCACGTGGCGGGTGGGCGAACCTTTTGAAACCGTGGCGCAGCGCTTCCTGCCGCGTGCCAAACCCTATGTGGCATGGCAGGCGAGGGCACTGCGGGCTTTGCGGATCACGAAGTCCCTGCGCAGCGAGTACGATCATCTGATGCTGCAGCTGCACGATGGCATGAAGGCCGACATGGACTACCAGAAGAACGCGCCCCAGCAGGTGGTGCCGTTCCCGCCAGGGTCGGTGTGGGTGTGCTTTTCCGACCAGACCTCGCACGCGGTGGAGTCGGGGCAGTTCATGCTGGAGCAGACGCTGCATCTGCCGGCCAGCAGGCAATACAATCCAGAGATGAGTCCGCTGGCTGTTTTGCGCCGGCTGACGGGTCGGCCTCTGGTCTGACTTTTCAAATCCCCCGGTGCCGCCGAACGTTTGCCCGTTCGGCGGTTTCGTTTATAGGAGCTATAAAAATATGAGCACACTTCCCATTACCAAACGCGGCGCCGAGAAACTCAAGGAAGAACTGCATCGCCTCAAGACCGTGGACCGGCCCTGGGTCATCAATGCCATCGCCGAAGCACGTGCGCAAGGCGACCTGAGCGAAAACGCTGAGTACGAAGCCGCCAAGGACCGCCAGGGCTTCATCGAAGGTCGTATCCAGGACATCGAGGGCAAGCTGTCTGCCGCGCTGGTGATCGACCCCAGCGCGCTGGACGCTGAAGGCAAGGTGGTGTTTGGCGCCACGGTGGAGCTGGAGGACGAAGACAGCGGCGAAGCGGTGAAATACCAGATCGTCGGTGAAGACGAGGCCGACCTGAAGCTGGGCCTGATCAATGTGTCCAGCCCGATCGCACGTTCGCTGATCGGCAAGAACGAAGGGGATACCGCCGAGTTCCAGGCACCCGGTGGCCTCAAGCGCTACGAGATCGTGGCGGTGCACTACCTCTGAGCCCGCAGATGGACGCAGCCCTGGAGCGCATCCCTGTACTGGCCGCCGCCTTGTGGTGGGGCAGCCTGAGTGCGGTCGGTTTCATGGTGGTGCCGATGCTGTTTG
>JAKOZT010000127.1 GCA_029779845.1 Pseudomonadota bacterium
GCGCGTACCCGCGCGCTTCGTCCTCATGCTCGCCGCGGGTGATTGAGCGCAGCGGGTGAAGCCCGCGAAGCGAGTTCCGCGGCGGGGCCGCGAGACCGAGCAGCGCAAGGCAGTCGGCCCGCAGGGCCGACCGTCTCATCGAAGCGCCGCGGGCGGCCCGCACGGCCCTTTGCCGCTTGGATCACGCTGCCGGCTTTCTGAACGATTGATCGCCGGTCGGTATCAGGACTCCAGCCAGGCCGGCAGGGCCTTCAGGCGCGCGCCGGTCGTCGTGTCGAAGCCCTCGATGCCGATGCTCTTGAGCAAGGCGCGCCCCGGCTCGCTCTGCGACAGGGCCGTCAGTTCCGCCTGCACCGCGCGCACCTGATCGGCGCCGATGCGGCCATGCGCCACCAGCGGGAAATAGGGCTGCGACACGCTGCGGTGCAGCACGCGCAGCTTCGCCTTGCCGAGCTCCCTGGCGGCGCCGGAGTACGAGGCGATGCCGCCCACGTCGCCGAAATGCTGCTGCAGGTAGAAAACCACCGCGCCCTGTTCGCGCACGTGGTTGACCGTCTCGCCCTTCAGGGAAATGCCGCGGTCGCGCAGTTCGGCGGTGCAGAACTTCGACATGTAGGACACGGTCTCGGGCAGGACCCAGCGCTTGCCCTTCGCCTGCGCCAGCGAGGTGGCCGGATCGTCCTCCCGCACCACGATCAGGCACTGCCCGTCGGGCCGCGCGCTGGCGACGAACTGGTAGCCGTGGTCGCGCATGGCGCGCGCCGGATAGTCGCTCGGCCGCGCCATCGCCAGGTCGAAGCGCCCGCTGCGCAGGCCCTCGTCGAGCGCGGAGAACTCGCGCGCGAAGACGACCTGCACCTTGCGCCCCAGCGCTTTGCCCAGCACCTCGGCCAGCGGCCCGTACTTGGCGATGACGCGGCCATGGTCCAGCCCGCCGGAGGTGCCTTCGCTGATGCCGAGCGTCAGGTCGGCGGCGCGTGCAGCGTTGCCCCACAGGGCGGCGATCAACGAGAGAACGGCAACGGCAGTGCGTGCTTGCATGAGGCGCAGGGCATCGGCCCGAGGATGGCAACGCGCCAAGTTCATCACATACCGATGAACCGATGTCGATCGGTGCCCGGCGATTGCGTCGATTCCTCACGCCGGGACCGCGAATGGCCCCCCCGCCCGGCGGCTACTTGGTGCCGAAGAGACGATCGCCCGCATCGCCCAGGCCGGGCAGGATGTAGCCGTGATCATCCAGTTCCCGGTCGACGGCCGCGGTGTAGACCGGCACGTCGGGGTGGCTGGCCTGGAAGTTCGCCAGGCCTTCCGGCGCGGCGAGCAGGCAGACGAAGCGGATCGACTTCGGCCGCGTCTCCTTCAGGCGGTCCACCGCCGCCACCGCCGAGTTGCCGGTGGCCAGCATCGGGTCGAGCACGATCGCGTCGCGCTCGTGCATGTCCTGCGGCATCTTGAAGTAGTACTCCACCGCCACCAGCGTCTTCGGGTCGCGGTACAGGCCGATGTGGCCGATGCGCGCGCCCGGCACCACGTGCAGCATGCCGTCGAGGAAGCCGGCGCCGGCGCGCATGATCGAGACGAACACCGTCTTCTTGCCGTCGATCACCGGCGAGCGCATCGTCTCCAGCGGCGTCTCGATCTCGATCAGCTGCGTGGGCATGTCGCGCGTCACCTCGTAGGCCATCAGCATGCTGATCTCGCCCAGCAGGCGCCGGAAGCTGTTGGTGCTGCGGTCCTTCTGGCGCATCAGCGTCAGCTTGTGCTGGATCAGCGGGTGGGTGATGTGGTGGACGGTCATGCCCGCCCCTCGCCCGACGGGTACGTCGGTCGGTCCCCCGAGGGGACGCGGGCCGGCTTGGGAGCGGCCCGGCGCTCGGCCCGCGGCTTCGTCATACGCATCAAGCTCTCCAGTCAGAAGATCGTGCCATCGCTCTCGATGGCGACGGGCGGCGCGCCGCCCGGCCGCTTCTCGGCGGCGATCTGGCGCCCCGCCGCCCAGCTGCCGCCTTCGAGCAGGCAGGCCAGCGGCAGCTCGCTCGTGCCGAGCGCATCGCGCACCAGCGGCAGGAGTTCGTCGAGCAGCGCGACGGTGAGCGCGCGCCATTCGATCACCCAGGGCTCGGCGGGCGTGCGCGGCCGCGCGGCGAAGGCGGCATCGCGCGGCACGATCACGCCGGCGTCGAGCAGCAGCCCGCCGTTGCGGTATTCGGGCAGGCCGGTCAGCGCCTCCAGCCCCTCGATGCGCACGCCGGCCCACTCGAAGGGCTCGAGCAGCGAGTAGGCGAGCCACTGGCTCAGCTTGTGGAAGGGCACCCAGCCGACCGCTTGGTGCGGCCACACATCGCCCATCGCAACGCCGTTGATCACCTGCCCGCTCGGCCAGATCGCGCTGAAGGCATCGAGCAGCGCGGCCAGCAGGCGTGCCGCCTGCACGCGGTGGTGCAGCGGCGCCGGCTGCGGATGGTGGTGCTGCAGGCGCGGCGCGTGCGGATGGTGCGTCAGCGCATCGAACAGATGGCCGGGCTGGGCTAGCGAGGTGAAGGTCTGCGGCTGCGCGCGCAGCGCCTCGCCGAGGCGGCGCAGCAGTGCAGCGCGGCCTTCGAGGCCAACCAAGGGGTTGCCCTCGCGCACCTGGAAGATGTCGGCGAGCGCCTTCGCATCGAGCTTCAGCAAGGCCGCTGCATCGACGCGGCAGGGGTCGCCCGCGTCCGACGAAAAGCGCCCGGCCAGGAAGGCGCGAAAGCTCGCCACCGCCAGGCCCTCGCTGCGCGCGAAGTCCTGCCCGCTCTCGGCCTCGTGATAACGCCAGTCCGGCCCGGCGCCGGCATCGAGCAGCACGCTGACCAGCGCGAGGTCGATGCGCGCCCGCGCCAGCGCGACGGCGCTGCGGCCGGCGAGCTTCTGGTCCAGCTCGCGCTTGCGGTCCACGCCGCCGGCCTCGAAGTGGCGCCAGCGGCTGTGGTACGGAATCTTCAGGTCGGGAAAGCGCCGGCGCGTCAGCGTGGCGATGCGCTCGGCCACCGCGGCCAGCTTCGAGCGATCGAGCCTGAAGTGTTCCGAGCGGCCTTCGTCGACGAACGCCGCGATCGCCGCGCAGCGCGCACGTATCGTCGCCGGATCGCGCAGCGTGCGGACGGCGCTGTCCAGCTCACTCAAGCTCGCGTCCCTTCACGCTCGCGAGCTGCTGCGCATCCGGCACCGAGCCATCGGTGAAGTAGCCCGCCGCGATCTTCGCCTCGATCTCCACCTTCGCATCGGCCGGCACCAGCGCGTCGGGGATCTTGATGCGCTCGCCCACCGCGATGCCGCTGCCGGTGATCGCGTCGTACTTGTCGTTGCTCATGCTCACCAGGCGGTGGATGCGGCGGATGCCCAGCCAGTGCAGCACGTCGGGCATCAGCTCCTGGAAGCGCATGTCCTGCACGCCGGCCACGCACTCGGTGCGCAGGAAGTACTTGTCGGCGCGGTCGCCGCCTTCCTGGCGCTTGCGCGCGTTGTAGACGAGGAACTTGGTCACCTCGCCGAGCGCGCGGCCCTCCTTGCGGCTGTAGGCGATCAGGCCGACGCCGCCGCGCTGCGCGCCCTGGATGCACTCCTCGATCGCATGTGTCAGATAGGGCCGGCAGGTGCAGATGTCGGAGCCGAACACGTCCGAGCCGTTGCACTCGTCGTGCACGCGCGCGGTCAGCGTCACGCCCGGGTCGGCGAGATCGCGCACCTGGCCGAACACGTACAGCGTCTGCCCGCCGATCGGCGGCAGGAACACCTCGATGTCGCTGCGCGTGACCAGCTCGGGGTACATGCCGCCGGTCTCCTCGAACAGCGCGCGGCGCAACTCGGCTTCGCCGACCTTGAAGCGCCTGGCGACGCCCGGCAGCCACCACACCGGCTCGACGGCGATCTTGGTGACGGCGGCCGAGCCGTCGTCGAGCAGGAACTTGCCGTCGACCTGCAGGCGCTGGAAGGCGAGCGCCTGGCGGATCTCCGGCAGGTGGATGTGCGCCTTCGTGACCGCGATGGTCGGGCGGATGTCGTAGCCGGCCTCCAGGTAGTCGGCGAACGCCGTCTGCACCGAGGCCCCCCAGGGGTCGATGGAGACGATCCTGTCGGCGTCGCCCCACTGCTCGTAGGGGCCGACCGCGTCGGTGGGCGCGGTGTTGGTCAGATCGGCGCGGTGCCCGCGCGTCAGGTTGCCAGCCGCCACCGCCAGCGCGCGGTAGACGCCGTAGCTGCCGCTGTGCGAGCCGATCACGTTGCGCTGGCTGCGGTTGGTGGTGCTGCCGACCACCGGGCCGCGTTCGAGCGCATCGGCCGCGCCCCAGTGGATCGCCGGCGCGCCGGCGGCGCCCTGGCCGGGGTGCGAGGTCAGGCGGATGTGGCGCGATGTGTCGTTGGCCATGCGGGCGTGACTCCGAAGTGCGCTTGATACAGCATAGCGCTGCAAGATGCGTGCTGACAGACAATCGCGGCCCGACTTGCAGGCCTTTCCGACTTGGACACCACCGCTCCCGATGCCTTGCTCGCCGCCGCGCTGGCCGCGCGCGAACATGCCTACGCGCCCTATTCGCACTTCGCCGTCGGCGCCGCGCTGATCGACGAGCAGGGCCGCATCCATGCCGGCTGCAACGTCGAGAACGCGGCGTATCCGCAAGGCTTGTGCGCCGAGGCCGTGGCGCTGGGCGCGCTGGTGGCGGCCGGCGGCACGCGCATCAGCGCGGTGCTGGTGGCGGCGGATTCGGCGCAACCCGTCACGCCTTGCGGCGGCTGCCGGCAGAAGCTGCGCGAGTTCGCTGCGGGGGACGTTCCGGTGTGGTCGGCGAATCTGCAAGGCATCGCCGCGCGCCACACGCTCGCCGAACTGCTGCCGGCGAGCTTCGGCCCCGATCACCTGGGGCCGCGATGAGCAGCGGCGATCCGTTCCGCGGCCGCCGCCCGCGCATCGCGGTGCTGCTCGGCTCGGGCTGGGCGCCGCTGGCGCAGCGCGTGGCCGACCCGCTGTGTCTGCCCTATGCCGAACTGCCCGGCTTTCCCGCCACCGGCATCGCGGGCCATCGCAGCGAACTGGTGCTGGGCCGCATCGGGCCGCACCAGGTGGCCGTGCTGTGCGGCCGCCGCCATGCCTACGAAGGCGGCGACACGGCCGCGATGAAAGGCGCGATCACCATGCTGGCCGCCGCCGGCGTCGAGCTGCTGGTGCAGACCAACGCGGCCGGCAGTCTTGACGAAGCGATGCAGCCCGGCGAGCTGATGATGCTCGGCGACCACCTGAACCTCGTGCAGCAATCGCCGCTGGTCGGCGAGAGCGGCAGCGCGCGTTTCGTCGACATGCGCGATGCCTACGACCCGGCGCTGCGCGCGCAGGCGCAGGGGATCGCGCGACGCGCCGGCATCACGCTGCACGAAGGCGTCTACGCCTGGGTGCTCGGCCCGCAGTTCGAGACGCCGGCGGAGATCCGCATGCTGCAGACGCTGGGGGCGCAGGCGGTGGGCATGAGCACGGTGCCCGAGACCATCCTGGCGCGCCACGCCGGCCTGCGCGTGCTGGCCTTCTCGCTGCTCACCAACATGGGCTGCGGGCTGGGCGCCGAGGCGCTCAGCCATGCGCACACGCTGGCCGTCGCGAACGACGCGGCGCCGCGTGCGGTGGCGCTATTGGAAGCGGTGATCGCCGGGCTGGAGCTGTGATGACGAAGCGAACCCTGCAGGACACGGCGCGCATCGCGCTCGCGTGCCTCGACCTGACCAGCCTGAACGACGGCGACACCGAGGCCGATGCAGTGCGCCTTGCCGAACGCGCCGCCGCAGCGCCGGGCCGCGTGGCGGCGCTGTGCGTCTGGCCGCGCTTCGTGCGCACCGCGCTGGCCCACGCGCCGGCCGGCGTCGCCGTGGCCGCGGTGGCGAATTTCCCCGAAGGCGGCAGCGACGTTCAGCGCGCGGTGCGCGACACCGCCGAGATCGTCGCTGCCGGCGCGCAGGAGGTCGACGTGGTGCTGCCGTGGCGAGCGCTCGCGGCGGGCGATGAAGGCCAGGCCGCCGCGCTGCTGCGCGCCGTGCGGCGCGAATGCGAAGACCGTGTTCTGAAGGTGATCCTCGAAAGCGGCGAGTTGAAAAGCACCGCGCTGATCGCGCTCGCCTCGCGCATCGCACTGGCCGAAGGCGCCGACTTCCTCAAGACCAGCACCGGCAAGACACCGGTCGGCGCGACACCCGAAGCCGCGCGCACGATGCTGGAGACGATTGCCGCCGCCGCGCCGCACGTCGGCTTCAAAGCCTCCGGCGGCGTGCGGCGCGTCGCCGATGCGGCGATCTACCTCGACCTCGTCGAGCAGATCCTCGGCCCCGACGCATTGACGCCGCAGCGCCTGCGCCTCGGCGCGAGCGCCTTGCTGGCCGACATCGAGGCCGTGCTCAGGCCTTGACCGGCCGAGCCGGAATGTTCAAGCCTCGCTGCACCGCCGGCCGTGCCCGGAAGGCATCGAGCACACGCTTGACGTTCGCGAACTCATCGAAGCCCACCAGTTCCCCCGCGCCGTAGAAGCCGACGAGGTTGTTCACCCACGGCCACATCGCGATGTCGGCGATCGTGTACTCGTCGCCCAGCATCCAGGCGCGGCCGGCCAGGTGCTTGTCGAGCACCTTCAGCAAGCGTTTCGATTCGGCCGCATAACGATCGCGCGGCCGCTTGTCCTCGTAGTCCTTGCCGGCGAACTTGTGGAAGAAGCCGAGCTGCCCGAACATCGGCCCGACGCCGCCCATCTGGAACATCAGCCACTGGATCGTCTCGTAGCGCGCGGCGGGTTCAGCCGGCAGGAACCGGCCGCACTTCTCCGCCAGGTAGATCAGGATCGCACCCGACTCGAACAGCGCCAGCGGCTGGCCGCCCGGGCCGTTCGGGTCGAGGATCGCCGGGATCTTGTTGTTCGGGTTCAGCGAGAGGAACTCCGGCGAGAGCTGGTCGTTGCTCTCGAAGCTCACCAGGTGCGGCTCGTAGGGCAGGCCCAGCTCCTCCAGCATGATCGACACCTTGACGCCGTTGGGCGTGGGCAGCGAATAGAGCTGCAGGCGATCCGGGTGCGCGGCGGGCCACTTGCGCGTGATGTCGTGGCGTGACAGGTCGGTCATGGAGCGAAACGGTTGAAGAGGTGAGGGAATTCTCGCGGCGAGGCCAAACACCCGGCCCCGGGGAGGACAAGGCCCGTTCCGTTCGGGACAATCCCCGTTTCATGCTTGCCCAGGAAATCATCCACCGCAAGAGCCGCGCGCAGCGGCTCGACAGCGCCGAGATCCAGTCGTTCGTTCGCGGCATCGTCGACCGCTCGTGGAGCGAAGGCCAGATCGCCGCCTTCGCGATGGCCGTGTGCCTGCGCGGCATGAGCCGCGAGGAATGCGTCGCGCTGACGCAGGCGATGACCGACTCGGGCGACCGCATCGACTGGAGCAAGGCGCGCGCGAAACTCAACGGCCCGCTCATCGACAAGCACTCCACCGGCGGCGTGGGCGACAAGACCAGCCTGCTGCTCGCGCCCCTGGTCGCCGCCTGCGGCGGCATCGTGCCGATGGTCTCGGGCCGCGGCCTGGGCCACACCGGCGGCACGCTCGACAAGCTCGAAGCCCTGCCCGGCTACGGCGTCACGCCGCGCCGGCCCGCGCTGCTGCGCGTGCTGCGCGACGCCGGCTGCGCGATCGTCGGCGCGAGCGCGCGCATTGCGCCGGCGGACCGGCGCCTCTACGCGATCCGCGACGTCACCTCGACGGTGGAGTCGGTGCCGCTGATCACCGCCAGCATCCTGTCGAAGAAGCTCGCCGCCGGCATCGACGCGCTGGTGATGGACGTCAAGCTCGGCAACGGCGCCTTCTGCCGCGAGGCGCAAGCGGCCGACACGCTGGCGCGCAGCCTGGTCGAGGTGGCGGTCGGCGCGGGCCTGCCGACGCAGGCGCTGATCAGCGACATGAACCAGGTGCTGGGCACCACCGCCGGCAACGCGGTGGAGGTGCGCGAGGCGATCGACTTCCTCACCGGCGCGGCGCGCGAGCCGCGCCTGCTGCAGCTGACGCTGGCGCTGGCCGGCCGCATGCTGTGGCTGGGCGGCCTGGCGGCTTCGCCGGCCCAGGGCGAGCAGCAGGCGATGCGCGCGCTCGACGACGGCCGCGCCGCCGAACGCTTCGC
>JAKOZT010000002.1 GCA_029779845.1 Pseudomonadota bacterium
GGTGTCTGGCTGTGCGCACGCCGGCTGCACCAGGGATCGTTCACGTGGGCGCCGGCCGGTGGTGCCGCAGCACTGAGCCTGAGTGCCGAGCAGTTGCGCGCGCTGGTGATCGGCCTGCCGTGGCATCGCCTCGGTGACGGCGCGACGATCCGGGTGGCCTGATCGCCGTTCTGTTGTGGCACGATCGAGGCCATGCACTCGGTCGATCAACTGGCGAGCATGGACGCGGCGGCGCTGCGCGATCTGGCCGCTTCGCTGCTCGACAAGGTCTCGCGCCTGAGCAGCGAGAACCGGCTGAAGCAGCTGAAGATCGACCAGCTCACGCATGAGATGGCGATCCTCAAGCGCTGGAAGTTTGCCGCGCGCAGCGAGCAACTTGCCAGCGAGCAGAAGGCGCTGTTCGAAGAGACCATGGACGCCGACCTCGAGGCGATCGGGCTCGAGCTCGAAGCACTCGGTGGAGTCCAGGCGAAGGCCGAACCGAAAGAGCAACCGAGGCGCGCAGCGCTGCCGGCACATCTGCCGCGTCGCGAGATCCGGCACGAGCTCGAATCGACGATATGCGCATGCGGATGCGCGATGAAGCGCATCGGCGAAGACGTTGCCGAGAAACTCGACTACACGCCGGGCTCCTTCACGGTGGAACGCCACGTGCGCGGCAAGTGGGCGTGCTCGAAGTGCGAGACGTTGATCCAGGCGCCGGTGCCGGCGCACGTGATCGACAAGGGAATCCCGACCGCGGGGCTGCTTGCGCAGGTGCTGGTGTCGAAGTACGCCGACCATGCGCCGCTGTACCGCCAGGAGCCGATGTTTGAGCGCGCCGGCCTGGCCATCCCACGCTCGACGCTGGGCGCATGGGTGGGGGTCTGTGGGGTGCGACTGGCTCCGCTGGCCGAGGCGCTGCGCGAGGCGATCCTGGGCCGCGCGGTGCTGCATGCCGACGAGACGCCGGTGCAGATGCTGAAGCCCGGCAACGGCAAGACGCACCGCGCCTACCTTTGGACGTACGGCACGACGCAGCATGATGCGCTGAGGGCCGTGGTGTACGACTTTGCCGAGGGGCGCGGCGGTCGCCATGCGAAGGACTTCCTGGCCGAATGGCGCGGCACGCTGGTGTGCGACGACTACGCCGGCTACAAGGCGCTGTTCGAGTCCGGGGTGGTGACCGAGGCGGGCTGCATGGCGCACGCCCGGCGCAAATTCCATGAGCTGTGGGCGAATCACAAGAGCACACTGGCCGAGGAGGCGCTGCAATGGTTCGGCGCGCTCTACGACGTCGAGCGGCTCGCCGCAGATCTCGATGCCGACGGCCGAAGACGGTTGCGCGAGCTCAGATCCAGGCCGATCGCAGACACGCTGCACGAGTGGCTGACGCTGCACCGGCAGCGCGCGACAGACGGAACCGCGATGGCCAAGGCGATCGACTACAGCCTCAAGAGGTGGGCCGCGCTCACGCGGTTTCTCTCGGACGGGGCCGTGCCGATCGACAACAACTGGATCGAGAATCGAATCCGGCCGATCGCGATCGGGCGCTCGAACTGGCTGTTTGCGGGCTCATTGCGGGGCGGGCAACGCGCGGCTGCAGTGATGAGCCTGATCCAGTCGGCGAAGCTC
>JAKOZT010000157.1 GCA_029779845.1 Pseudomonadota bacterium
GGAGTCCCCACGGGGCCGTGCCTGCCGCGCCGCTGCGGCGCATCCCCGACAAGAACACGCCCGCCCCGAGCTGCGCTTTGATGCCATTGATCGCAACGTCGTATCAGGCCGGCGCGATGTCCTCGTGCAGGCACAGGACGTTGCCCTCGCCGGCCTCGCGCTCCTCCAGCGCGACGGATGACCGGATCGGAGGGATCAGGCGCCGACGTGGAACGAGCCCATCGACGCGTTGAGCTGCCCCGACTGCCCTTGCAGCGACTGCGCCGCCGCGGCGAGCTGCTCCACCAGCGCGGCGTTCTGCTGCGTCATCGTGTCGATCTGGCCGACGGCCTGGTTGATCTCGGCGATGCCGCTGCTCTGCGCCTGCCCGGCGTCGGCGATCTCGCCGATCAGCGTGGCGACGCGCTTCACGCTGTCGAGGATCTCCTGCATCGTGCGCCCGGCGTCGTCCACCAGCCGCGCGCCGACGTCGACACGCGCGGTCGAGTCGCCGATCAGCTGCTTGATCTCGCGCGCCGCCGTCGAGCTGCGCTGCGCCAGCGCGCGCACCTCGGAGGCCACCACCGCGAAGCCGCGGCCGTGCTCGCCGGCGCGCGCCGCCTCGACGGCTGCGTTGAGGGCGAGGATGTTGGTCTGGAAGGCGATGCCGTCGATCACGCCGACGATCTCGCCGATGCGCGTGGCGCCGGCGTGGATCTCGTTCATGCGCGCGATCACGTCCTGCATCGTCGCGGCGCCGCGCCCGGCGACGCTGCTGGACTGCGAGACCTCGTCGCGCGCCTTGTGGGTGTTCTCGGCGTTGTGGCGCACCGATTGCGCGAGCTGCTGCATCGAGCTGGCGGTCTGCTGCAAGGCGCTGGCCTGGCTCTCGGTGCGCGCCGACAGGTCGGTGTTGCCCGAGGCGATCTCGGCCGACGCGGTGTTGACGCCGTCGGCGGTCTGGCGCACCTCGAGCACCAGGTTGCGCAGCTTCTTGCGCATGCCGTTCAGCTCGGCGCGCAGCCAGGAGATCTCGTCCTTGCCGGGCGATTCGATCCTGGTCTCGAGGTCGCCGCCGGCGATGCGGATCACCGCGTCCACCGTCGACTCGACCGATTCCTTGATGCTGGCGCGAATCGTCCAGCCGGCCAGCAGGGCGACGACGCAGCCCGCCGCGCCGGCCGCGCCAAGGCCCCAGCCGGCGCCGGCCGACACCGCCGCGGCGCCGAGGCCCGCGCACCACGCGCCCATCAGCGTGAAGCCGATCACCACCCGGCGCACCAGGCTGACTCTGCGAATGAAGTCCATGGCGAATGTCTCCCGTCTCGACCGCGCCGGAACCGCAACCCGGCGCCATGGCGGGCTATCGGCCGATCAGGGGCAGGACTTGAGGACGGGCCAGCCGGCGGCGCGGCAGTGTTCGCGCAGGCGCGCATCGGGGTTCACCGCGACCGGGTTCGTGACGCAGCGCAGCAAGGCGAGGTCGCCGATCGAGTCGGTATAGAACCAGGATGGCGCGATGGCCGCGAGCGGCGGCGCGCCGATGCGCCTCATCCAGGCATCGACGTGCGTCACCTTGTGCTCGCGGTAGCACGGCAGGCCGTCGATCTCGCCGGTCGGCCGGCCGTCGTGCATCACCGCTTCGCTGGCGACGAGGTGCGCGATGCCGAAGGCGCGCGCGAAAGGCTCGGCGATCAGGCGCTGCGTGGCGGTGACGATCGCGCACAGGTCGCCGCGGGCGCGGTGATCGGCGACCAGCGTGCGCAT
Organism: Pseudomonadota bacterium; assembly: GCA_029779845.1. GTDB lineage: Bacteria > Pseudomonadota > Gammaproteobacteria > Burkholderiales > Burkholderiaceae_C > Piscinibacter. The sequence continues at coordinate 1,747 of JAKOZT010000157.1, forward strand.
CGCGTCCGGCAGGCGTGCCTGCATCGCCTGCGCGAAGCTCTCGCGCCAGGCCTCGCGCCGCGCCGGCTCGACGCCGGCCAGCGGTTCGAGCACGGCACGGTGCATCGCGCGGATGTCCAGCGTGCCGGCCACGTACTGGTGGCAGAAGTCGAGGTAGCGCCGTTCGGCGCCGGCGTCCACCACGCCGAGCGCGGCGAGGTGCTGCATCCACGCCATCCCGCTGTCGAAGGGGATCAGCGTGTGGTCGAGGTCGAACAGCGCGAGCGTCGTCATTCGGCGTCTTCGTCCCGCAGCCGCGCCGGCAGCGCGCCGCGCAAAGCGTTGCAGGCGAGCAGCGCTTCGGCCGCTTCGAGGTCGGCGAACGTCAGGCGGCGTTCGCTGGCGGCCAGCGCCGGATCGGCCAGCAGCACCGCGCGCATCACGCCGGGCAAGGCGCCGTCGGCCAGCGGCGGCGTGAACCAGCGCCCGCCGAGCTTGACGAACACCGAGCTGCGCCCGCCTTCGACCAGCCAGCCGCTGGCCGTGAAGAACAGGCTGTCGAAGGCGCCGGCGCGCTCGGCCGCGCGCACGCCGCGGTCGTAGAGCGCGCGCAGCGTGGTCTTGTGCGCGGCCAGCGGGTTGGCATCGGGCAGGCGCTGTTCGGCGACGCGCAGCAGCGCCTCGCCTTCGGGCAGGGGCGCGAGCGGGGCTTGCGTGAGCGCGAGGCGGCCGTCGTGCGCGAGCGCGAGACGCAGGCGCCGCGGGCTGGCGGCAGCTTCGCGCGCTGCCTGCATCAGCAGGGCGCGCGCGGCCTCGCCATCACACGCGAAGCCCAGCACCGCCGCGCTGTGCGCCAGGCGCTGCAGATGCCGCTGCAGCAGCGGCAGCTCGCCCCCGGCGGTGCACAGCACGGTCTCGAACAGCTCGAAGCCCGGCTCCAGCCCGGTGAGGAAGCGCGCTTTCAGCCGGCATTCCTCGAACTCGTCGGCGGCCACGCTGTCCTGCACGATGCCGGCGCCGACGCCCAGCGTCAGCGGCCGCGCGCCGCGCTGCTGCGCGCCCAGCGTCAGCGTGCGGATCGCCACCGAGAAGCAGAAGTCGCCGAGGCGCGCGCCGTCGCGCGGCGCATCCAGCCAGCCGATCGCGCCGCAGTACAGCCCGCGCGGCGTGCTCTCCAGCTGCGCGATCAGCTGCATCGTGTGGTGCTTGGGCGCGCCGGTGATCGAGCCGCAGGGGAACACCGCGCGCAGCAGCTCGGGCATGCCGACTTCCGGCCGCAGCCGCGCCTGCACGGTGGACGTCATCTGGAACACCGTCGCATACGGCTCGATCGCGAACAGCTCGGGCACCTTCACCGAGCCGATGCGCGCGATGCGGCCGAGGTCGTTGCGCAGCAGGTCGACGATCATCAGGTTCTCGGCGCGGTTCTTGATGTCCTGCGACAGCAGCCGCGCCGTCTCGCTGTCGCCCTCGGGCGCGCGAAAGCGCGAAGCCGTGCCCTTCATCGGCCGCGCGGTGGCGAGACCCTCCTCACAGCGCACGAACAGCTCGGGCGAGCAGGACAGCACGTGCGTCGCTGGCCCGCCTTCGGGCAGCACGATGTAGGCGCCGAAAGCCACCGGCTGGCGTGCACGCAGCGCGCGGTACAGCGCCAGCGGCGAGCCGAACGCGCGGCCGTGCAGCCGGTAGGTGTAGTTGACCTGGTAGGTCTCGCCGGCGGCGATGGCCTCGTGGATGCGCGCGATGGCTCGGGTGAACTCGTCGCGGTCCACGCTGGCTTGGAGGTCCATCGTGCCGGCGATGCCGTCGGCATCGGGCTGCGCTTCGAGCCAGCGCGTCGCGGCCTCGTGCGAGAGCTTCTCGCAGCGCTGGAACATCAGCACGCGCAAGGCGCCCTGCACCTCAGGCGCGAGCCGCTCGTGCCCGGCCTTCAGCAGCCGCGCGCCCCATTCGTAGTCCGCCAGCAGCAGCGCATGCAGGCCGGCGCGCTGGTCGGCCTCCACCGCGGCCCAGGTCGCGTCGAGCAAGGCCGGATCGTCGTTGCGGTGTTCGCGCACGAAGCCGGTGTAGAGCCGGCTCGTCGGGTTGTCTTCGCTCGCGTGCCGGTCGTCGAGCAGGGCGACGACGCTCATGGCCTCATCCGCTCACGACCAGTCGTTCATGTCGTGTTTGATGGTGTGGCGGTTGGCGATCAACTCGTCGATGCTCGGCTCGTTGTTCAGCGCGCGCTTGATCGCCAGCTTGGTCGCTTCGTAGTTGGTGCGGTACATGTCCTTCTTGTCGAGCTTCGGGTCCTTGGCGCAGCGCGGATCGATCCACACCAGACTGACGATGCACAGTTCGTTGACCAGCGACTTCGGGATGATGCCCTCGGCCACGCAGTCGACCACCGCGTCGGCCGTCGCGCTCTGCACCACGCCGCCGAACAGGTCGATGTTGGCGCTGTCCTTCAGCGTCACCTTGGGCACGGTGATGGTCGCCGGGCGCACCAGCTGGTTGCAGGCGCGGATCGCGAACATCGCGGTGTGGCCCTTGCTCTGCGCCATCATGTTGGCGAAGGCCTGGCCCACCGGGCCGCTGGTGCGGCCGATCAGGATCTCGGGCATCGCGTCGGTGAACTGGCCCTCGGCGGCCAGCACGGTGGCTTCGCCGGCGTGGAAAACGTAGTCGTTGCTCATGGTCTTCTTGAATTGAACAGAGAGGGAGAGGATTCTCAGCGCACGACGATCAGCTCGCCCTTGCCCGCCGCGGCCACGTCGCCCAGGTGGCGATCGAAGCCGCGCGTGGCCAGCGAGCCGAACGCGCCGCCGTGGCGCGCCAGGTCGCGCGCCAGCAGTTGCCAGAATACCGGCGCGGCGGCGACGGCCGGCACGAAGGTCGATGCAATCTCGGGCGCCGGCCCGGCGAAGACGACGCTGCCGCGCCGCATGCCGTAGCCCACGTGCGCGCCGGCGCGGCCGGCGATCGCGATGGTGCCAGCGACCATTCGAGACGCCAGAAACTCGCCGGCATCGCCGAAGACCAGCGCCGTGCCGCGGCGCATACGGTCGGCGAAACGTGCGCCGGCGCCACCGCGCACGATGAGCGTGCCGCCACGCATGCCGTCCATGCTGCCGGGCAAGGTGCTGGCGGCGAAGTCGCCGACGTTGCCTTCGATGACCAGCGTGCCGCCGGCCATCTCGCAGGCGGCGAGGTCGGCGGCGTGGCCCTTGACGGTCAGCGTGCCGGCGCTCATCGCGCCGCCGGCATAGTCGCCCACGCTGCCTTCGGCGACCAGCATGCCGCCATTCATCTGCCAGCCGAGGTGGTCGCAGCGGCTCAGCTCGCCTTGCAGAACCAGCGCGCCGTCGCCGCGCGGCGCGACGGTGAAGAACTCGGCCAGCGGCGCGAAAGCGTTGCCGTGGGCGAGGGACAATCTTTCGACCTCGGCGGCGCTCAGCGGCGCGAGCGCATTCGGCGTCACGCCGCGCAGATCGAGCCGCAGCGCCGGCGCGTTTCTCAGCGTCAAGGTGAAGCCGCTCATGCCGCGCCCTCCCCCAGCAGCTGGTGCAGATGGAAGTGGAACGGCCCGAGCTTGCCGCCGTAGTTGCCCGCGGAGATGCGCAGCAGGCCCTTCCCCGCGCCGAGCGCGATGCCGGCTTCCATGCCCACGCGCATCGCCGCGCCCACGTCGGCTTCGGTCAGGCCGTCGATCACGATCTCCATCACGCAGCGGGTTTCGCTCGTCAGCTCGGTCTTCTTCGCCAGGCCGACGAGGCTGGGGCAGAAGGCATCGTTGGTCGATGCGCCCAGCGCGGGGTACTTGCTGCCGACCTTGGAGCCCGAGCGCACCACGCCGCCGGGGAAAGGCATGATCACGTTGGGCAGCGTCTTCATCGCCGCCACCGCCGCTTCGGCCGCGGCCAGCGCCGCATCGGTATCGCGCGCCAGCAGCAGCAGGTTGCCGCCACCGACGCCCTTGACCACCGCGGTGGTCTCCTCGGCGACGAATTCGCCATCCATCACCGGCACGCGCCAGTAGCGCTTGCCGCCGATCAGCTTGCTGATCTGCCAGCCGTCGCCGAAGAAGCGCAGGTTCTTGCCCAGCGCCACCGCTTCGCCTTCTTCGATGCCGGCGTAGACGGCGGTGGTCGGGCAGGTCAGCACGCATTGGCCGACGCGGCGCTCGATCTGCTTGGCGAGTTCCTTGCCCGACATCGCGAAGATCAGCAGCGCGATGCCGGGGCGGCCGTCGGGCGTCTCGCTGGCGGGCAGCTCGCGCTCGATGCCGGCCTCGCAGCCGCAGGCGATCACCGAGGTGGCGAAGCCGGTCGCCGCGACCGCCGCATGGCGCGCCCAGGCCAGGTTGTGCGCGGTGATGAGCAGCCGCGTCGCCTTCATCGGGAAGGCCTCGGCGAAGGTCGGGTCGATGGTCACGCCGTTGCGCTTCATGCCTCACTCCCCGTGAAGCACTCGGCCGGCAGCAGCCGCCCGCCGTTGCAGCACGAGCACAGCTCGTCGTGCGTGATCGCCACGTTGTCGAAGTTGATCGCGCCGTGATCCTGCCAATGCTTGCGCAGCGTCTTCTCGATCGCGTCGTCGTAGCCCGGCTCGACGAAGTGCGTGCCGCCCACCGGCGTGGCGAGCAGCGTGCCGCTCCTGGCGACCGCCGTGCCGTCCTTGAACACCCACTCGGGCGTCCTGAACATCGCCTCGCGGTCGGCGTTCTCGCGGTAGATCGCGATGTCGGCGGCCGCGCCCACGCCGAGCTGGCCGCGCCCGGGAATGCCGAGCAGCCGCGCCGGGCCGGCGCGCGTCATCACCGCGATCTCGTCCAGCGTCAGCTCGCGCGTGATCGACTTCAATGCACAGCCGGCCACCACCTCGGGGTGCAGCCTGGCCAGCTGCTCCTCGCGGAAAGCGCGGTCCATCAGCAATCGGATCAGGTGCGGGTAGCTGGTGAACGGGCCGCCGTTGGGGTGGTCGGTGGTCAGCACCACCTGCCAGGGGTTGCGCACCAGCAGGAAGATCTCCAGCCCGATCACCCACTGCAGCGCGTTCACGTAGCTCTGCTCGCGGTAGCGGAACGGCACCACGCCGCAGCCGGCCATCAGCTCGATGTCGGCGCCTACCCATTTGCGCGGGTTGGCGAGGTCCGATTGCGCGTACTGCCGCATCGTGTCGCCGCTGGCGGTGACGGTCTGGCCGAACATGATCTGGCCGACGTCGATGCTGATCTGCGGGTTGGCGTTCACTGCCTCGGCGATCTGCAGCGCCGCCGACGAGAACTTCTTGGGCCCCTCGGTGCCGTAGGCATGGAACTGGATGTGCGTCAGGTGCGCGGGCAGGCCTTCGAGCGCCGCGATGGTCTCCAGCGTCGAGCGGATGTTGCCCGGCACGCCGAGGTTGCTGCCGTGGATGTGCAGCGGGTGCGGCACGCCCAGTTCCTTCAGCGCGCGCGCCAGCGCATGCACCACCTGGCGCGGCGTGACTTCCCAGTGCACGTGCTTCTCGTCGACGTCGAGCTTGCGCTGGTTGAACTTGAAGGCCGAGATGCCGCCCGGGTTGACCACCTTCACGCCCATCGCCTTGCTGGCGTTGATGGTCCAGGCGGTGTAGTCGCGGATCTGCTCGAAGTTCTTCAGCTCGGGGCCGCCACGCGACAGCAGCTCGAGGAACAGCTCGTCGCTGCCCAGCATCACGTAGGCGCCGTGGTCGAGCACCGGCACGTCGCCCATCTCCATGTGGGCGTGGCGCGCGTTGCTGGGCACCATCGCGGGCTCGAAGGCCGCGGTGTAGCCCATCTCGACGTAGCGGTAGCCGGTGGCCAGCGTGCCCGGCGCGCAGCTGCCGCAGGAGGCGAGTTCGAGCGCATTGGCCGGCAGCGCGAAGGGGTTGACGCCGTCGCGGTGGTCTTCGGCCATCAGCAGCCGCGCGAGGTTGACCTTGCCGCCGCCGATGTGGGTGTGCATGTCGATGCCGCCGGCCATCACGACGCAGCCTTCGGCGTCCATGGTCTGGTCGTGCGTTTCGCCGGCGATGGACGCGGCGATGCGGCCGTCGCGGATCACGATGTCCTGCACCGCATCGACGCGGTTCGCCGGGTCGATCACGCGCCCGCCGCGGATCAGGATGCTCTTCATGCCGCCTTCCTCGCCGGCAGGCCGGCCAGCAGTTGCTGCGCAATAGCCGCCACGGTGGGCAGTCGATCGGGCCGCGCCGCGTGCAGCGGCATCAGCACCGTGCCGTCGGTGCGGAATACGTGGCCGGCCGAGCCGATGCCGGGCGTGCTGACCGCGATGAAGACGCTGCCGGCGCGGCGCACACGTTCGGCCAGCGCCGGATGGCCGAGCACGATCATCGGCAGGCCGTTGTCGGGCGGCGCCGCGTCGGCGTCGAAGGCCGACACCCACAGCAGCGCATCGGCCGCGCCCTGCGCGAGCAGCCGCAGGCTGCCGTAGCGCAGCGGTTCGTGCTCCAGCCCGCGCGGGCCGGCGCGCGAGCGCAGCGGCAGGCCCGACAGCCACGCGAACACCTGGTTGGCCGTGCCCGCGCCGTTGCCGCCGGCGATCCACAGCGCGGCGGCGCGTGTCGTGCGGTTCAGCGTGTTGACCGTGCGGTGCAGCGTCTCGACGATCAGCGCGCCCTGCGCCGGCAGCAGCGCGGGGGTGCCCACCAGCACGGCATAGCGCGCGGCGTGCAGGCGCTCGGCGAGCGCGCGCAGGTTTTCGGGAAGCGTTGCCGACGCCATCGCGGGCCGCTTGGCCACCAGCGCGTCGAGCAGCGACAGCGTGTCGAACAGATCGCCGTGCAGCGCGATCGTCTCCACCGTGACGCCCGCACCGGCCCAGCCCGCCAGCGCGGCCTCGTCGCCCTCGCCCGGGCCGAGCACCACCACGTGCCGCTGCGGCACCTGCGGGTCGGCTATGCCGAGCCGCTCGCGGATCCCCGAGGCCAGCGCCAGCGGCAGCCCGCCGACGAACACGATCAGATCGGCGCGCGTACGCACCTCGGCCAGCGTGGCGGTGAACTGGCCGCGATCCTGCAAGGCGCGCAGGCCGTGCATCAGCGCCTCGCCGGGCGCGGCATCGCAGATCGCGCCGCTGGCGCAGGCCAGCGGATAGAGCGCACGCGCGCCGGCCACGTCGGTGGCGAGGTTGGCGAACAGCGGCTGGCGGCTCGCGGCGAGCAGGCGCGCGGCGGCGGCGACGGCTTCGTCCACGCTGACCGCGCGGCCGTCCACTTCGGCCAGCGGCGCGCTCGGCGCGCTGCTGAAGGTGGCCAGCGCCCGGCGCGCCCGGGCGCAGTCGCCGCCGGCCAGTTCCAGCGGCTGCGCGCCGCTGCCGACACGCACCTCCAGGTGATCGCAGGCCAGCGGGCAGAACGGGCAGGTCCAGGTCATGGAAACTCCGTCACGCAAGCGATGTGCCACGCCGGCGCGCCGGGGCGCCGACGGCAGCGGCGCAGCGGGCGCGGCCAAAACTGCCACACAGTGTTTCGGAAACGCCCGCCGGCCGGCGCTGCCGGCCCGGGCCCGGCGGTGGCACGAATCGTGATGGCGAGCCGTTCATGCTCCGTCGTCCTCATGCCCCGGCCACGGCCGGCAGGCGCCCGTCGTGCAGCGCACTGGCCACCAGCCAGGCGTGCGCGCCGGCGGCGCGCGCCGCTTCCAGATCGGCCGCATCGCGGATGCCGCCGGCGCCGACCAGCCGGGTGGCCGGCGACTTCGCCTGCACCTCGCGCAACGTGGACAGATCCGGCCCGGCATTCGCGCCGACACGCTCGAGCGTCATCACGATCACGCGGCTCGGCCAGAGTTCGGGCGACTCCCAGCAGCCGGCGTCATCGAGCTTGCGGCCATCGCGGCGGTCCAGCGAGAGCACGCTCGCCTCGCGGTCCGCGCCGCATTCGGCCAGCGCCTCGCGCGAGCGCAGCGATTCGCTGGCGAAGATCGGCACGATGCGCTCGGCGCCCGCGCCGATGCGCTCGCGCAGGGCCTGCGCCGCGGCCAGGTCGGCGAAGCCGGCGTCGACCCAGAACTCCAGGGCGGGCATCTCGCGCAGGATGCGCCGCAGCACCTCCACCTGCGCCTGCCCGCCGGTCAGCGCATCGAGGTCGGCGGCGTACAGCCGCGTCGAAGCGCAATGCGCGCACATCGCGCGCGCCACGGACAGCGGGTCGCTGCCTTCGCACAGCGTCGAGGCCACCGGCTTGTACGATGCGCGCTCGCCGCGCACGGCGCGCACCGCGTGGCCACGCATCAGGTCGATCACGGGAATGAGCAGCATGAAGGTGGCTGGATGAGGCGGGTGTTCGTCTACGAGTATCTCAGCGGCGGCGGCCTGGTCGACGGCGACGCCGAAGCCAGCGACGCGCTGCTGCCGCAAGGCCTGGCGATGCGCGATGCGCTGGTGGCCGATCTGCTGGGCAGCGGCGATTGTGACGTCAGCGCCGCCACCTGCGAACGCGCCGGCGCGCCGCCGGCCGGCGCGCATGCCGTGACGGCGCACGAGGGCGAGACGCCGCTCGCCTTCGCCGCGCGCCTGGCCGCGCATCACGATGCCGCACTGGTGATCGCGCCCGAGACCGAGGGCTGCCTCGCCGCCTTCGAGCGCACGATCGGCGCGCCGCGCTGGCTGGGCTGCGACGCGCGCAGCATCGCGATCGCCTCCAGCAAGAGCGCGACGCTGCGCCACCTCGCGGCGCAGGGCATCGCGACGCCGCTGGCCTTTGCGCACGAGGCGCGGCGCTGGGTCGTCAAGCCCGACGACGGCGCCGGCAGCGTCGCCACGCGCGTGCATGCCAACCGCCTCGCCGCCGAAGCGGATCTCGTCGGGCGCGACGCCCGCGGCGAGAGCGCCTGCCTGGAGCCCTGGATCGAAGGCGAGGCGATGAGCCTGACGCTGCTGTGCGGGCACGGCGGCCGCGCCGAACTGCTGAGCGTGAACCGGCAGCGCGTCGACACGCTCGCCGACGGCGCGCTGCGCTACGACGGCGTCGCGATCGACGTGCTGCCGCGCACGTCGGCGCAGTGGCAGGCGCTGGCCCGATTGGCTGGGCAAGTCGCATCCGCCCTGCCCGGCCTGCACGGCCTGGTCGGCATCGACTTCATCGCGAGCGCCTACCACGGCCCGGTGCTCATCGAGGTCAATCCGCGCCCGACCTGCGCGGTGGTTGGCCTGTCGAAGCGCCTGCGACGCAACCTCGCGCGCGAGTGGCTCGCCTTGCCGCAACGGGAGCCCAGCCATGCCTGAACGCGGCGTGATCGGCTGGGACATCGGCGGCGCGCACGTCAAGGCGGCGCGCTGGCAGCACGGCCGCATCGTCGACGCCGCGCAATGGCCGTGCGCGCTGTGGCAGGGCCTGGACCGGCTCGATGCCGCGCTGGCCGAGGCGCAAGCGCGCTGGAGCGACCTCGCCGCGCACGCGCAGGCCGTGACGATGACCGGCGAGATGGTCGACCTGTTCGAACACCGCGAGCAAGGCGTGGCGCGCATCGCCGCGCGGCTGGCCGACGCGCTGCCGGCGCCGCGCTTCTTCGCCGGCGATGCGCGCTGGCCGCTGGCCGCCGACGCCGCCGCGCACTGGCAGCGCATCGCCTCGGCCAACTGGCTCGCCACCGCGCGCCACGCCGCGCGCGCGCTGCCCGGCGCCGAAGGCCTGCTGCTCGACATCGGCAGCACCACCACCGACCTGATCGGCTTCCGCCGCGGCCACGTGCTGGGCGAGAGCCGCAGCGATGCACATCGCCTGGCCACCGGCGAGCTGGTCTACCACGGCGTGGTGCGCACGCCGCTGTGCGCGCTGGCGCGGCGCATCGACTGGCAGGGCCGGCCGCACAACGTGATGAACGAGTTCTTCGCGACCACGGCCGATGTCTACCGCCTGATGGGTGAACTCGACGCCGAGCACGACCAGCATCCCAGCGCCGACAACGCGCCCAAGGACGAGCGCCACACCCGCGCGCGGCTGGCCCGCATGATCGGCCTGGACGAACGCGACGGCAGCGCCGCGCAGTGGAACGCCTTCGCCGCCGCCTGGCGCGCGGCGCAGCTGGCCGAGTGGCGCGAACAGCTGCAGCGAGTGATCGCGCTGCACGACCTGCGCGACGGCGCGACGCTGGTGGCCGCCGGCTGCGGCGCCTTCCTCGCGCGCGAGCTGCTGCCGCCCGGCTGGCGGCTCGCGCGCTACGCCGAAGCGGTGGCGCGCGTGGCCGACGATCCGGCGCTGCGCCGCTGGGTGCAGGTCGGCGCGCCGGCGGCGGCGGTGGCCTCTCTGTACGCCGAGGAGGCCCTGCGATGTGGGTCGTGAAGATCGGCGGCAGCCTCAACCGCGACCCGCTGCTGCCGCAGTGGCTGGAGCTGCTGGCGCAACTCGGCGGCGGGCGCGTGACGCTGGTGTGCGGCGGCGGCGGCTTCGCCGACGAGGTGCGGCGCTCGCAGGCGCACTGGCGCTTCGGCGACCTGTCGGCGCACAACATGGCGGTGCTGGCGATGACGCAGAGCGCCTACATGGCGCACGGCCTGCAGCCGGCGCTGCAACTGGCGCGCGACAAGAGCGAGATCCGCGAGGTGCTGCGCGGCGGCCAGGCGGCGCTGTGGCTGCCCTACGAATGGCTGCGCGAGCACGGCGGCGCCGACACCGGCTGGGACACCAGCTCCGACAGCATCGCGCTGGACCTCGCGCGCCAGCTCAACGCCGAGCGGCTGGTGGTGGTGAAGTCCTGCGCGGTCGACCCCTGCGCGAGCTTCGCCGAGCTGGGCGAGGCCGGCGTGCTCGACCGGCGCTTCGCGGGCATCGCCGCCGGCGCGAACTTCCCCGTCGACCTGATTCACCGCGCCGAGCTGGCGCGCATGCGTTCGCTGCTGATCGGCGACGGGCGGCTGGACGCCTGAGCCTCGCGCATCGCGCCCACCAGTTCGCGCAAGGCCGCCGCATCCAGCGCCGCGCTGCGCTCGCCCGCGCACACCGCGCTGCGAAAGCCGGCGAAGTCGGGCGCGAGCGCGGCGATCTCCCCCGCGTGATGGCGGCGCAGTGCGCCGGCCACGCCCACCCTCACGCCCGCCTCGCGCGCCAGCGCGACGAAGCGCGCGATGGCCTCGCGCGGCAGCGCCTCGAACAGGCTGCCGGCGCGTTTGTCGGCGGTGTCGAGCATCACGCCTTCGAAGCCGAGCGTCAGCGCCAGCGCGACGGCGCGCTCGTCGAGGCCGGCGTCGGCGATGAACACCGGCACCAGCGGCCGGCCGCAGCGGGCCAGCGCGTGCAGCAGCGCCTGCGCATCCGGGCTGCGCTCGATGCCGACCTTGACGATGTCGACGCCGCACGCGCCGACCGCCGCCACTCGCGCCAGGATCTCGTCGAGTTCATGCGAAGGCAGGTCGCCGATCGTCGCGCTGACCGGCTGCGTGTGGCCGTGCGCGCGCAGCGCAACCACGATGGCGCGGATCGTCTCCGGCGGCAGCCCACCGAGCGCGCCGTGCGCCGGCTCCTTCAAGTCGATGAAGTCGGCGCCGCCGCGCGCGGCGAGCAGCGCCTCGGCCACGCTGCGCACGCTGACCAGCAGGCGCAGCGTCATGGCGCCGCCTTCGCGCGATGCGCGGCCACGGCATCCTGCAGCCAGCCCCAGGCTTCCAGCTCGCCGGGGCCGGCGGTCTTGTCGATGGCGATCTGCAGGTAGGCCATCTCGGCGTCGATCTTGTCCATCGGCAGCATGCGCAGCCGGCTGACCAGCACCGCGCCTTCCACCACGGCCGCCTGCGCGCGGTTCAGGCCGAGGAAGCCGGCGTGGCTGGCTTCGTGCACGCGCGCCATGCGCAGCACCGGGCGCTGCACGTCGTCGATGTGCTCGTCGAGCCGCAACTCGACGTGATGCAGCGCGCACGCCAGCCGCCGCCCGGCGATCTTGTCCGCGGGCAGCAAGGGCCACTCGCGCCGGCCGGTGACGCAGCCGGCGAACACGCGCGTGTCGGTGATCAGGTTGAGCACCGCGTGCCGCGTCGCGACGATGTTGGCCAGCGTGGTCGAGGGCTTGAAGGGCATCAGCACCACGCGGCCGGCCTGGTAGCGCACGCCCATCGGCGCGATGTGGGCCACGCCTTCGCTAGCCTGCGTGCTCACCACGGTCTCGAAGATCTGCTCTGTCATGCGTCTTTCTTGTCGGGCCTGGCGCGTGTCGTTCCGGGGGCGCACCAGGCATCGAGGTTCTCGGCCTCGCGCTCGACCGCGCAGCCCCAATCGAGCGGCTGGTCCTGCACGTAGCGCTTGCCGAGCTCCCAGGCGAGCTGCGCATGTGCAAGTTCCACGCCCATGTAGAAGGCATGCGCGGCGTCGCCCTCCAGCCCCAGCTGCGGCCACAGCTCGAAGGCCTTGCGGCCGCGGCGGATGCCGTCGCGGTTGTAGACGTGCAGCCCGTCCTCGGCCACCTGCACGCGGAAGTTCGGGTCCTTCACCTGCGCCGCCGTGGCGGCGATCTCCTCGGCCGTGTCGGGAAAGGGATGCTTGGCATGCACCGTCATCAGCGCGCCGCTCATGCCCTTGGGCAGCGAGCGGTTGCGCTGCGCCGCATGCATGATGCGGCGCGCCCAGTCGGCCTCGCGCACCGCGCGGCGCGCGTGCGCGCTGACCTGCGTGGTCAGCACCGCGGCCACGTTCAGCTCGGCGGCGATGCCGAACAGCAGCGCGTTGATGCCGCTGGTGTCGGCTTCGGTCAGCTCGGTGAGGTTGCCCACGCCCATCATGATCGGCGCCTCGGGGTAGCGCGCGCGCAGCGCGTGGTAGCGCACCACGGAAGCGGTGAAGCCGAACGGAATCGGGTCGAGGATGGGGTCGGCGAGGAAGGCGCGGCCTTTGGCGGCGAGCGCGTCGATCGCCGCGTGCAGCGAGGCTTCGTCGTGCGGCGTCTTCGGAATCAGGATCGGCGTGCTCGCCACCTCGTCGGCGAGCCACAGCGTGTCGACGGTGAGGCTGAGCAGGTAGTCGGCCCCCGCGCGCCCGCCGCGCAGCAGTTCCTGCGTTTCCATCGAATCGACGCTGACGGCGAAGCCGGCCTCCTTGAGCGCGCGCACGCTGTCTTCGAGGTGCGGAAACGGCGTCTCGGGCAGGCAGCCGAGGTCGATCACGTCGGCGCCGTCGCGCTGCAGCGTGCGCGCGCGCGCGACGATCGCGTCGACGCCGAGGCGCGGCGCGTCGACGATCTCGGCGAAGATCGCCACCTCGTATTCGCTCAGGTCCACCGGCCTGGCGGCGCGGTTGAAGAAGCGCGGCAGGTCCTTCAGCTCCTCCGGCCCGCGCTGCACCGGGATGCCGAAGTGCGCCGACAGCGCCGCCACGTCGCCGCGGCAGCGGCCGGGCACGATGATGCGGTCCGCCTTCACCGGCGGCTCGACGCGCCGCCTGATCATGTCGGCCGTCATCAGCGCGGCGACCTGCAGGCCGATCTCGCGCACCTCGTGCGTGAAGGGTGCGTCGGCGATGCCCGCCAGCACCTTCTCCAGCTGCGGCTGCGCCAGCCGGCCGGTCAGGAAGAGGATGTGTTCCATGCGAGGCTCAGCGCAGCCAGGCGCCGTTGCAGCGCCGCTTCCAGATCTTCCGGCGAGCACACCACCTCGCAGAAATCGACTTCGCGCAGCCGCTCGACGTTGGCCAGCTCGAGCCGCCGCGGCCGCAGCGTCACCCAGTCGTGCGGCGACTTGGTCACCACCACCGGCTCGGTGTCGCAGGCGAACACGATGCCGGGAATCGCGAGCTTGCCGGCCTGCGCGAACATGTTGGTCGGCAGCGTGTCGCTGATGCCCACCACGCACTTGGCGACGGTGTTGCTCGTCGCCGGCGCGATCACCACCGTGTGGTAGATGTCGTCGTAGAGCATGCCCACCGGCACCGCGCTGGCGGTCCTGTCGCGCACCAGGCGGAAGCCCGGGCCGAAGCGCGGCTTGAGCTCCTCGGGCTTGATGCCGTAGATGTTCAGGACTTCCTCGGCGGCATCCGACAGGAAGAGATCGAGATCGGGCAGGCGCTGCGCCAGCGCCATGGACTCTTCCAGGAAATGGCCGGAGCCGGTGATGCACCAGGCGAAGCGGGAGCGCTTCGCGATATCCGGGCCAGCGGCCGGATCCGGCTTCGCCGGGCCGGTCGATGCTCCCCCTCGGGGGGGCGACGCCGAAGGCGTCTTGGGGGCTCCGTCACTCGGGGTGGGAAACCTCGATGTGGAGCTTGTGGAGCTTGCGGTAGAGGGTGTTTCGGCTGACATCGAGCGCCTTGGCGACGTTGCTCACGTTCCAGCGATGCTGTTCGAGCAATTGGAGCAGAACCTGGCGTTCGTTGGCCTGGATGGGGTTGAGCTTGACGGGAAGGTCCTCGGGCACGGCCGGCGCGGGCGTCACCGGCGCGGCGGCCTTGGGCGCAGCCAGCACGGGCGTGGACGCCAGCGCATGCAGCAGCGAAGGCAGGTGCTCGCGTGTGATCGGCCGGCCGTCGGCCAGCGCGGCGGCGCTGCGCAGCACGTGGCGCAGCTGGCGGATGTTGCCCGGCCAGGCGTGCTCCATCAGCAGCCGCTCGGCGTCGGCGGCGAGGCTGGCCGCGCCGCCCGCTTCCGAGGCCAGCACGGCCTGGATCAGTTCGCGCTTGTCGTGGCGCTCGCGCAGCGGCGGCAGGTTCAGCTCGATGCCGGCGAGGCGGTAGTAGAGGTCTTCGCGGAACTTGCCTTCGCGCACGCGCGTGGGCAGGTGCTGGTGGCTGGCGCTGATCAGCTGGAAGTCGACCGGGTGCGTCTCCTCGGTGCCCAGCGGCGTGACCTGGCGCTCGTCGAGCACGCGCAGCAGGCGCGCCTGCAGTTCGAGCGGCATGTCGGCGATCTCGTCGAGGAACAGCGTGCCGCCGTCGGCCTGCAGGATCTTGCCGCGCCGGCCGGTGCGCTGCGCGCCGGTGAAGGCGCCGGCGCGGTAGCCGAACAGCTCGGACTCGATCAGCGTCTCGGGCAGGCTGGCGCAGTTCACCGCCACGAAGGCGCCGCCGGCATGCGGGCTGGCCTCGTGCACCGCGCGCGCGAACACCTCCTTGCCCGAGCCCGTCTCGCCGCACAGCAGCACCGGCGTCTGGCGCGCGATCACGCGCCGCGCGGTGTCCAGCGAGGCGACCAGGCGCGCGTCGATGAAGGTCGCGCTGGCCGCCTGCCTGGTGGCGGCCACGGCGGCACGCGCGGCCGGCCGCGCCGCCGGCGTCGGCAGCGGCGGCGCTTCCACCGCCGGCACCGAGACCCCCGGGCCGGCCAGCACCGGCGCCTTGGCGTCCAGCGCCGGGCGGCGCGCCACCGCGAAGAAGCGCAGCGCGGCGTTGGCGCGGTAGGTCACCACCGGGTGGAAGGAGGATGCGTTGCTGCGCTGGAGCATGTCTTCCAGCGAGGTCTGGAAGAAGTCCTCGATGCGGCGCGCGCGGATGTCGTCCATCGACTGCAGGCCGAGCTGGAACAGCGCGCTGCGGTTCGCCGCGAGGATGCGGCCGTCGTCGCCCACCGCGAGCTTGCCTTCGTGCAAGGTGTAGACGAACTCGGGGCGGCTGTGGAAATGCAGCGGGTGCGCGTTGCCGTAGCGCGTGTCGATCAGGCGGTTCTCGATCATGCGCGCGGTCATGCCCAGCAGCACCAGCAGGTGCTGCTGCATCAGGCTGGAGCGGCTGGTGACGTCGAGCACCGCGGCGATCTGGCCCGAGGGGTCGTACACCGGCACGGCCGAGCAGGTGAGCTGGGTGAATTCGTTGAAGAAGTGGTCTTCCTTGCGCACCGACACCGGCCCGCCGGCGGCCAGGCAGGTGCCCATGCCGTTGGTGCCCATCGCCGCCTCGCTCCAGGTGCCGCCCACGCGCAGGCCGAGCGGGCCGGCCTCGGCGGCGAACTCGGGCGACGACACCATGTGCACGATCACGCCGTCGGTGTCGGTCAGCACCACCGCCGCCTCGGGGTCGGCGAGCTGCTGGTACAGCGTGGTCATCTCGTAGCGCGCGCAGGCGATCACGTCGGCGCGGCGCGCGCGGCGCTCTTCCAGCTCGACGCGCGCGACGAACGAAGGCTCGCAGGGGCGCGCCGGATCGAGCCGGTATTCGTTCAGGCAGCGGCTCCACGACTGCGCCACCGGATCGTTGGCCTGCGGCTGCACGCCCGCGCGCACCAGCTCCAGGATCCGGTCGGCATGCCGGTGGGCTTCACGCATGGTCAGGGTCATCGTCGTCTCCAGGCGGGGCCGATGCGAAATCGGGAACAATTCCCGATTGTGGTGCGGTCGCCAAAGGCCCCGCACCGGGTAAACCACGGTTGCCGCGGCGCGCCGTGGGCCTGCAACTTGCTGCCCGGTGGCGAACGCGCATTGCCCTCACGGAGAACCGTTTGATTCCTCTCAACGCCCCGACCCTCCCCGATCGCAGCAGCGGCCCCGCCGCCGCGGCGCTGGACCTGATCTTCATCGAGGGCTTCACCGGCCAGACGGTGATCGGCATCCACGACACCGAACTGCACCGCCCGCAGCCGGTGGTGATCGACCTGCACGCCGGCCTCGTGCGCTCGCGCGCATGCGACACCGACCGCATCGGCGACACCATCGACTACGGCGTGGTGCGCGAGCGGCTGCAGCGCCTGCTCGCCGAACACAAGCTGCAGCTGCTGGAAGCCTTCGCCGAGGCGATCGCCGACATCCTGATCGGCGAGTTCGGCGCGCGCTGGGTACGCGTGAAGGTGGTCAAGCCGCGCAAGTTCGACGACGTGCAGTCGGTGGGCGTGCAGATCGAGCGCGTCGCGCCGGAGCCCGAGAGCGCCCCGCGCAGCGCCGCGGTGCTGCACCTGATCGGCAGCGGCATGGTGCCGCCGCGAAAGTAACTGCCCCTCAGTCGCTGCGCTCCTGTCCCCGAGGGGCGCCGCCCAACAAAAAGCCGACCGGGCGCGCCGGTCGGCAACTCTCAACCCTCTCTCACGGGACGCGCCCTCGCGGGCACGTCGCTCTCTCTCACTTCGCCTGGAACGGATGGGCCACGGAGCCCTTCTTGGCCACGACTTCCGCGGCGGTCGGCGAGCCGGCGACGGCGCGCTGGATCGACTCGCGCACGGCGCGGTAGTTGTAGTCCTGGATCTTCTTGTCGTCTTCGGCCAGCCAGTGGATGAAGACGCCGACGCAGATGAACAGGTTGTCGGCCTCGGCGGCGGGGATGGTGCCGTCCTCCACGCTGTCGGCCACCGCCATCGCCACGGCGCGCTGCGCCGGGCCGAACATCTGCACGGCCTGCTTGGCGCCCTTGATCGTCACCTTGTTGAACATCACGGTGGAGGGCTTGGTCAGCAGGTTCGGCGCGACCACCGCCAGCAAGGAGGTGAAGCCGTCCTTGTTGTTGGTCAGCGCGTTCGCGAACGCGGACTCGGCCGCCGAGCCGCGCGGCCCGATGATCAGGTCGATGTGCGCAACCTCGTTGCCGTCACCGACCAGCGACTCGCCAACCATCATGCGATCGATCTTTGCCATGGCTTTTCTATCTCCTGAAAGTGATTCTTGAATCGTCGACACACTGGCCCGCGGCGCAGCGCGCAATCACGCTATCACGTTCCATGCCACGGCGATGCGAGCAAACCCCCAAGGAACAGCGTCGCAACGGTGAGGTCGGCGCTGGTGCCGGGGTTGATGCCTTGCGCCTTGAGCTGCTCGTCCCAGCGCGCCAGCGCTTCGTGATCGGCCGCCGCAGCGCGGGCATTCCAGCCCTGCGCCGCGCTCATGACAGTGTGTGCCACGGCCTCGCCGTGTTTTCGAACAATGTGTGAATCGGGCATCGCGGCGAGAAAGCCGAGGTAGACGCGCTGCACCGCCTCGTCATCCATCAGGGCAAACCCGGGGGAGAGATTCGCCAGGCCGAGGCCGAACACGTCGGCGAAGCCGTTGGCGTACTGCGCGGCGATGCGGTCGCGCGAGGCGGCCAGCGTCATCGCGGCGCGCAGGTTCAGCGTGGGCGGGTGATGCACGTCCTGCTCGGGCGCACTGCCCAGGCCGCCGGGGTTGGCCTGCGCGATGGCGCGGTAGGCGGCGCTTGCGTCGGCGACATCGAGCACGGCGAGCACGTCTTCGACGGCCGCATGCATCGCGCTGGCGCTTGCGCGCGCGCCCTCGCGCTCGGCCGCCGCCGCCAGCGGCGCGCACAGCAGCAGGATGCCGAGGTTGGTGTTGCAGCCGACCGCGCGCCAGGTGGCGTCCATCGCGGCCTCGATGCGCGCGCCGACGCTCGCGCCCGGCTCGCACAACGGCGCGGCCGCGGCCTGCGCGCTGGCAATGAACTGCCCGGCCTGCATGCGATGCCCGGCCGAATGGATGCTGACGTTGCCGGGCTTGCGCACCGCGACGTCGAGCCGGCAGGCGCGCAGGAAGCAGTCTTCGATCGACGGTTGATTCATGCGCGGCGCGCCGGCTGCGCCGCCGCGATGCGCCGGTCGAGCAGGTCGTCGACGATCGCGCGCGCGATGTTGAACGGCGTCACGCGCTGCAAGCCCTGCCAGGCGGCGACGCCGTTGACTTCGAGCACGCGCAGCTGGTCCGGCGCGCCCTCGGGCAGGATGTCGACGCCGGCGTAATCCATCTGCAGCGTGCACGCGGCCGCTTCGGCGATCTCCGCGAGCGCGGGCGTCAGCACGCAGGGCTCGCAGCGCGCGCCCTGCTTGACGTTGTGCACCCAGTGCGTGCTGACACGCTTCATCGCCGTCACGGCGCGGCCGCCGACCACGAGCACGCGCCAATCGAAGCCCGGCGACGCGATCGGGGCGATGAAGCGTTGCAGATACGCCAGCGAGCCGTAGGCGCCCTTCAGCTCGGGCAGCGGCACGTGGGCACCCTGCACGCAGCCGACCAACTGCAGGCCCTTGCCCTGCGAGCCGAACAGCGGCTTGAGCACCAGCGCCCGGCCGGCGGCGCTTTCGCGCATCACCAGGCGCTGCGCCTGGGAGGGCGACTCCATCGCCCAGGTGGCGGGCGTTGGGATGCCGGCGGCGTGCAGCAGCAGGCTGGTCATGCTCTTGTCGACGCTGCGCTCGATCGCGCGCGCGTCGTTGTAGACCGGCACGCCCAGCTCGCGCAGCGCGTGCAGCACGCCCAGGCGCTTGGTCACCTGCTCGAAGCTGCCGCCCGCGATGCCGCGCACCAGCACCGCATCGGGCAGCTCGCTGCCGAAGCCGGGGATCACGAGGCCGTGCCACGCGGCCGTAGTGTCGATGCGGCAATCCTCCAGATCGACGCAGCGCCCCACGGCGCCGCGCTCGCGCAAGGCGGCTTGCAGCCGGCGCGTGTGCCAGCCGGTTTCGTCGGTGGCGATGGCGACGCGCAGGCTCATGTTTCCTTCAGCCACAGGCCGCGCAGCAGCTCCATGTCCAGCGCGCCGGCGTGGAAGGTCGAGCCCGTGTCGAGGTTGCTGACCCACGCCTCGGCCGGTGCGAAGAGGGCCGGGTCGATCTTGTAGAAGTCGTACTCCACGGCCTTGAAGATCTCGGCGAAGGAGCGGCCGTAGTCCTTCGAATTGCGCGAGGGCAGCTTCGCCGCCAGATCGCGCGCCGCGTCGTCGCTGCCGCGCACGCTCAGGTGCACGCGTCCGCCGTAGAGGATCGCGTCGTTGGTGCGCCCCATCGCCTCGACGCCGTCCGGGCTGGGCGCGGGCAGCGGCGCGCTGGCAATGCCGTCGACCACCTGCGAGAGATCGAAGCCCAGTTCGTGCGTCTTGTGCAGCGCCACTTCGAGCACGCGCGCGACGACTTGCGTGGTGCCGGCGGCGCTGCTGGTGGGCGTCAGCACGATGGTCAGGCCCTCGGGCGGCAGGCCGCAGTCGCGCAGCAGCTTCTGCACGATCACCGACGGCGGCGCGCGGTCGACTTCGAGCACGATCACGCCGCGATCGGCCTTGTCGCGGTAGCCGAGTTCGGCGTAGAGCTTCTCCTTGGCGGCGAGCGCGCGCGCCGGGCCGGAGCCGAGCGAGAAGAATTTCTTGCCACCGGTTTCTTCCTTGCTCGCCGCGAGGCTCCAGCCGGCGTACTGGCTGGCCAGGCAGGCCAGCACCGGCTGCGAGCTGCGCACTTCCAGCCAGCTCGGCCAGCCGTCGGCGGCGCGGGTCGTCAGCGCCACGCTGCCGAAACCGCCGAGGCAGATCTCGCCGATCAGCAGGCCGGCGGCGATGCTGCCCGGCGCCGCGATGCCGGCATCGACGATGCAGGCGCCGCTGTCGTCGCGGCGCACCTGCACGCGCAGCGCGCCGGCTTGCGCAACGAGGCGCTCGACCCAGGGCTGCACGTGGGCGTTCAGGCTCAGTCGGCAATCGGCCAGCGCGGCGGGGTGCTCACTCATTCGCTTGTCTCCAGAAGGGCTAACACGGCGGCACGGCGTGCCGCCAGGCCATCGTTCATCGTTGCTTCGCTGTCGCCCTCGGCGAAGACGCTGCAGGCGGGTTCGCCGGCTCCGATGCGCGTGCCGGCGCGCGGCAGGTCGCAGGCACCGGGCAGCGCGGCGAGCGCGGCGGCGCGCGCCGCGTCGATTGGCACAGGCCGCGCCGCGAAGACGATCTCGCTGCCGCGCACGCGGCCGTCGAAGGGCTGCGCCCCCGGCAACTCGCCCTGCTCGCAGGCGCGCAGGTGCGCCGCGAACGCGTGCGGATAGAGCACCAGGCTGGCCGGCGGGCGTGGGTTGAGTTCGAGCACCTCGACAGTATCGCCATCAAGCAGCACATCCAGGCTCGCCAGCCCGCGCACGCGGAACACGCCGGCCAGCAGGCGCACGATGGCCGCCAGTTCGCGCCGCACCCGCTCGCCCACCGCCACCGGCCCGGCGATGCGCGTGAAGACGTAGGGCCGCTCGCCGATCGCGCTCGTGCCCTGCCGGTTCACGCCCAGCAGCGCGGCATCGCGGCCGTTGCCGACGAAGGTCGCCGACATCGGCTCGCCGCGCCGCTCGCGCTGCCAGTAGCGCCCCGGCGCCGGCACCTCACTCGCCGTCGCGCGCCGCACCTGCCAGCCACCGCAACCGCCGGCGTTCTTGACGAGCCAGCCGGCCGGCTCGACGGGTGGCTCGAACGAGCTCGAGGGGAAGCCGATGCCATGCGCTTCGAGCACGCCGAAGAACTCGCGCGGGTCGCGCACGCGCCGCACGTCGTCGGCCGAGGTGCCGAGCAGCGGCAGGCGCCGCGCGCCTTGGTCGAGCAGCTCGGGCCGGCCGTCGAAGCCGCTGCCGGCCATCCAGGCGCGGGTGTCACCACGCCGCGCGAGCGCATCGAGCGCCGCGAGAAAGCGTTCGCCGTCGATCCGCATCGTGGCCACCTCGCCGATCGGCAACCACTCATCGGCGCAGCGCCGCGTATCGGCGTCACCAAACAGATCGAGCGCCACGCAGCGCGAACCCTCGCGCGCCGCGGCCTCGGCCAACGCACGAGCGGAGAGCGCCGCGAGCGCCAGCACGCGGCTCAGGCCTTGGCGGAGGCCGATTCGGCGATGAAGGCGCGCGCCGCCGCGAAGGCTTCGGCGAAGCCCAGCACCGACTTGGGCGTCTCGCGCATCTGCACCAGCAATCGGTGCTGCGTCTGGTACTTGACGTTGCCGATCGCCAGCGCGCCGATGCCCACCGCGCCGGTGCCCTTCAGCGGCTTGGCGTCGTCCATCACGCCGACGCCGGCCACGCCTTCGGGCGGCACGGCGTTGACGTCGGCGGCGACCTTCAGCTTCTTCGCATGCGCCAGGTCTTCGGCCGACACCACCTGCACGCCGGCGGCGGCGCAGGCGAGGATCATGTCGGCGTCGGCTATCGAGCTGCGGATCGCCGCGCGGTCGCCGCCGGAGATGCCGTGGATGGTCACGCCGAAGCGCGCGCCGGTCTGCTGCGCGGCCTCCTCGGCCACGTCGATGCCGTTGCGGCTGGACAGCGCCACGTCGGCGCCCGCCTGCGCGGCGAGCACGCCGGCGATGCGGCCCACCGGCCCGGTGCCGCCGAGCACGACGACGCGCAGGCCCTTCAGGCCCTCGGCGCGCTGCTTCAGCAGCGCCGCTTCCACGCTCGCCACCATCGCCGCCGCGGTGGTGTAGGCGCCGCTCGGGTCGGCCATCAGCGAGACGACGAAGGGCGGCACCATCGCCTTCTTCGCGGTCTCCAGCATGTCGGCGGCCACCAGCGCGTCGCGCCCGCCGATGAAGATGCCGGTGCGCGCCACGCCCTTGGGGCCGCGCGAGAAGATCGCGTCCTGCGTCAGCCCGGTCACGCCCTTCATGTCGGCCTCGCAGTAGGGCACGATGATCTGGTAGCCGGCGTCGGCCGCCATGTTGATGTCGAACGGGCTCATCTGCTTGCCCGGCGTGATCATGTGCAGGATGTAGGGGCGTTCCATGTCAATGCTCGTCTCGAAGTGAAGTGATCTGCGCGCCGTGATTGCGCGCGGCGACGATGCGCAGCGCCAGCGCGGCGTCGATCGCGCCGGCGGCGCGTGCGCTGTCGATCAGCGCCTCGGCCGCGCGCTGCGAGGGCACGATGGCGAAGCCGGTCGGGCCCCAGGAGCTTTGGCCGAGAGCGGCGCCCTCGACATCCGATCCGCTGCCCTGTTCGCCCCAGCAGCGCATCAGCCGCGCCACGGCCGCGCTGGTCCAGGCGCTGCCCGCCTGCGCCGGCGCGAAGTGGTCGCCGAGCAGCTGCTGCACGCGGTTCAGCCCGGCGGCGAAGGCCGCGAAGTCGTCGCCCGCCGCGCCGGGCAGCACGCGCATCAGCAGCTGGTGCGAGATGTCGGCGCTGGCGGCCTGCGGCAGCGGCGCCAGCGCGGCGATCGCGGCGCGCTCCTCGTCGCCCGAGAGGCCGCGCGCCCGCGCGTCGAGCACGACGATCACGCGCCAGTCATCGGGCAGCTCGATGCGCGAGAGCAGCGGCGCGGGCCGGCCGTCGCGGCCCGGGCCGCCGTCGACCAGCAGGCCGCCGGCATCGAAGCCGGCGATGCCGATGCCGGAGCGCTGGCCGCGGCCCAGCCAGTGCGCGAGCTTCGCGGTGGCGACGTCCAGGCCGTGCACGCACGCGAAGGCACGCCCCAGCGCCAGCGCCAGCTGCGTGCCCGAGCCGAAGCCGGCATGCGCCGGCAGCACGCGGGAGAGCCGCAGCGCCAGCGGCTCGCGCCGGCCGCTGCGCTCGCGCAGCGTGGCGAGGTGTTGCGCGGCGCGCGGCAACTCGGCCTGCGCCTCGGGCGTGTCGGCCAGCAGCGCGTCGCGCTCGGCGTGGCGCAGTTCGAGCGCGGTCTCGAAGCCGGCTATCACCAGGCCGATGCTGCCGAAGCGCCGCCCCAGCGAGCCCGAAGGGTCGATGAAGCCGAGGTGCAATCGCCCCGGCGCGCGCACGCCGACCCCGGCGCGGGGCGCTGAAGGTGTCTTGGATGCCATGAGCGGCGGCAGCGGAGCGTCGATCGGCCGGAGCATACGGCCTCAGGTAGCAAGCCGCGTTCCGCCGCGCCAGGGCGCGCCAGTGCTTGCGCCGCGCGCTGCGCTGTTCCGTTCGAGGGACAGTCTGTTGCGCCGAGCGGCGCCCGTCAGTCGTATTTCAGGTACTTGAAGCGCGGATCGTCCGGCGTGCCCTGCAGCGGCCCGCCCTCTTCCTGGCCCGGCTGCCACATCAGCACCTCCTCGATCTTCTTCGCCAGCGCGAAGTCCTTCTCGGTGATGCCCTTGGCCTCGTGGTTCTGCAGCTTCACGGTGACGAAGGCATACGACACCGTCAGGTCGGGGTGGTGCCAGGCCGCTTCGGCGAGATGGCCGACGGTGTTCACCACCATCAGCGTGGACTTCCAGCCGCTGGTCTTGTATTTGCGGCGGATCCAGCCGTCCTCGAAGTACCACTTGGGCAGCTCGTCCTTCAGGCGGGCTTCGATCTCCTCGGTGGCGTAGACCTCGTCCGCGCCCTTGCGTCGCCATTGCGCCATGTGCATCTCCTCGTTGCGTGCTCGGATGGCAACGATAGTCACGCGGCCTTCACCGCAGCGAGCACGTGGCCTTCGCAGCGGCCGAAACCGATGCGCCGCGTGCCGGCGCGTTCGCAGTGGGCGCGCAGTTCGATGCTGTCGCCGTCCTGCAGGAAGGTGCGCGTCTCGCCGTTGGCCAGCGCGATCGGCTGCCGCCCGCCTAGCGTGAGTTCGAGCAGCGAGCCGCCCTGCCCCGCGCCCGGCCCCGACTGCGTGCCCGAGCCGAGCAGGTCGCCCGCGCCCAGGTTGCAGCCGCCCACCGTGTGGTGCGCGATCAGCTGCGCGATCGTCCAGTACGAATCGCGGAAGTTCGATTGCATCAGCCGCTGGTGCGGCAGCCCGGCCTCGCGCATGCGCGGCGTCTGCAGGCCGACTTCGAGCACGATGTCGATCGCGCCTTGCGCGCGGTTCGCCGGCGAATCGAGGTACGGCAGCGGCTGCGGGTCGCCCGCCGGGCGCTCGAAAGGCACGCGGAACGGCGCCAGCGCTTCGGGCGTCACCACCCAGGGCGAGATCGTCGTCGCGAAGTTCTTCGAGAGAAACGGCCCGAGCGGCTGGTACTCCCAGGCCTGCACGTCGCGCGCCGACCAGTCGTTGAGCAGCACGGTGCCGAACCAGTGCTCTTCCGCGTCGACCATCGCAATCGGCTCGCCCTGCGCATTGCCGGCGCCGATCAGGAAGCCGAGTTCGAGTTCATGGTCGAGCCGCTGCGTCGCCGCCAGGCGCGGCGCGGCGTCGTCCGGGCCTTTCAACTGGCCGAGCGGGCGGCGCAGCGGCGTACCGTCTATCACGATCGACGACGCGCGCCCGTGGTAGCCGATCGGCACCCACTGGTAGTTGGGCAGCAGCGGGTTGTCGGGGCGGAACAGCTTGCCGACCGCGGTGGCGTGGTGGATGCCGGTGTAGAAGTCGGTGTAGTCGGCTATGCGGCAGGGCAAGGCGTAGTCGACGGCCGCCTGCGGCACGAGGCAGGACGCCAATGCCGCGCGGCGCTCGCTGTCCTCGCGCAGCGCCGCCGACAGCACGGCGCGCAGGCCGCGGCGCGCGCCCGGGCCGAGCGCCATGAAGGCGGCGAGATCGCCCTCGGCCAGCGGCGCGAGCCAGGCCGTCGCCACGCGGCCCCAGCCGCCCTGCTCGCGCGCGAGGCGCAGGTCCAGCACCTGGTCGCCGATCGCCACGCCGAAACGCCACGGCTCCCCGCTGCCGGCGCGGCGCATCCGCGCGAACGGCAGGTTCTGGATCGGGAAGTCGCTCGCCGGGTCGTTGGCGCTCTCGACCCAGCTGCGCAGCACGGGGTCGTGCGTGGCGTCGAGCGCCGTCACTTCGGCGCCCCGACGCCGGCGCGCGCGACGGCGAGCGCCTCGCGCAGCACGTCGAGATCGCCGACGTGGTTGGCCAGCAGCAGCACCAGGCGCGCGTTGACGAGGCGGCTGTCGGCGTCGCCGAGGTCGCGGTGCGCCTCGATCAGCATCTCGTAGAAATCGTCGCCGGGCGTGTAGGCACGCAGCGGCGGCTCGCCGGGGCTGCGGAAGTTGGGCTGGGTGATCAGATGGTCCATGGCGAAGCGCGGGTTCAGGCGTTGCAGGTGGCGCGCGCGACGGCGGCGCGCACGCGGCCGGCGTCGAAGCGGCGCCAGCGCGCGGCCACATGCTGGTCGGGCCGCAGCAGATAGGCGGTGCCGGGCTGCGCATCGAGGCGCTGCGCCGCGAGGCCTTTGCGGTCGAGCAGCACGCGGCAGCCGGCCGGCGCCGCGCCCTCCTCGCTCACGATCAGGCGCGTCTGCACCGGAATCGCCGCGTCGCCGAGCGCGCGCAGCGCGGCGAGCGTCGCCGCGTCCACCTCCGCCGGCGAATTGGCGAACAGCAGCAGCACGAAGGCATCGCCGCTGTGGCCGAGCAGCCAGCCCTCGCGTCCGTCGCAACGCACGGGCGCGTCGGCGAGCGGCGCGCCGGGGGTCATCGCCCCCGCGAAGGCGTCGGCATCCGGCGTGCCGAGCACCGAGCGGCTCAGGTGCGACGGCACCGACAGCCGCCCCGAATTCACCAGCCCGCGCGCGAAGCCGTGCTCGCGCGCCAGCGTCAGCACGGCGTCGCGGAAGTCCTTGGACACCTGGCTCTTGGGCGTGATGAAGTCGGTGGAGCGCGTCGAGTTCATCAGGTTCTCGTCGGCCGCGGCGACGCGCTCGTCGCTGTAGGTGTCGAGCAGTGAATCGGGCGCGAGGCCGCGCATCACCAGCAGCAGCTTCCAGGCGAGGTTGTCGGTGTCCTGGATGCCGGAATTCGCGCCGCGCGCGCCGAAGGGCGACACCTGGTGCGCGGCATCGCCGACGAACAGCACGCGGCCATGCCGGAAGCGCTGCATGCGCCGGCACTGGAAGGTGTAGACGCTGACCCACTCCAGATCGAATTCGTGCTCGGGCCCCAGCATCGCCTTGATGCGCGGGACCACCTTCTCGGGCTTCTTCTCCTCCTCCGGGTCGGCATCCCAGCCGAGCTGGAAGTCGATGCGCCAGACGTTGTCGGCCTCGCGGTGCAGCAGCACGCTCTGGCCCGGATGGAAGGGCGGGTCGAACCAGAACCAGCGTTCAGCCGGGAAGTCGGCCTTCATCACCACGTCGGCGATCAGGAAGCGGTCCTGGAACACCTTGCCTTCGATGTCCAGGCCGAGCATGCGGCGGATCGGGCTGCGCGCGCCGTCGGCGACGATCAGCCAGTCGGCGTCCAGCGCGTAGTTGCCGTCGGCCGTCTCGACCTGCAGGCGCGCGCCGTCGCCCCGGGGCTCGACGCCGGCCACCTTGTGCTTCCAGCGCAGTTCCAGGTTCGGCAGCTGCTGCGCGCGCTTCACCATGAACTCTTCGAGGTAGTACTGCTGCAGGTTCACCATCCCCGGCCGGTGATGGTCTTCCTCGGGCAGCAGGTTGAAGCGGAACACCTCGTCGTTGCCGAAGAAGGTGCGGCCGACGTTCCAGGTGACGCCCTTGTCGACCACCGCGTCGCCGCAGCCGAGGCGGTCCAGCACTTCGAGCGCGCGCTTGGCGTAGCACAGGCCGCGCGAGCCGACGCTGACGGTGTCGTCGTCGTCGAGCAGCAGCACGCGCTGGCCCTGCTGCGCGAGGTCGATCGCCGCGGCCAGGCCGACCGGGCCGGCGCCGACCACGATCACCGGGTGGCGGTCCACCGCGCCGGCGCGGTCGAGTTCGGCCGGGCGGCGGTAGGCGAACTTCGGGTAGGTGTAGGTGCTCAGCATCGTGGTGCGCCGTCGAGGTTCAGCCCTTGAATTCCTTCTCGTGCATCCACGCCGCGTGCTTGGGCGCGCGCTTGGTCTTGGCCCACTCGTCGAGCATGTCCCACTTCACCGCGTCGAGCTTGGCGTTCATCTCGGGCGTGGCGGTGTCGGCGGCGAGCTCGACGCGATGCCCGTTCGGGTCGAAGAAGTAGATCGACTGGAACAGCGTGTGGTCGGTCGGGCCGATCACCTCGATGCCGCCGGCCTGTAGCCTGGCTTTCGTCGCCAGCAGTTCGTCCATCGAGCCGACCTTGAAGGCGATGTGCTGCACCCATTCCGGCGTGTTGGCGTCGCGCCCCATCGGCGGCGAGTTGGGGATCTCGAAGAACGCGAGGATGTTGCCCGCGCCGGCATCGAGAAACACGTGCATGTACGGATCGGGCGCCTTGGTGGAAGGCACCTGGTCTTCGGCGATCGCGAGCACGAACTCCATGCCGAGGTGGTTGCGGTACCACTCGACGGTCTGCTTGGCGTCGTGGCAGCGGTAGGCGACGTGGTGGATGCGCTGGATGCTCATGGGTGTGTCTCCTCGCGGTGGGCTCAGGATTCCAGGGCCGCCCACATCTGGCGGTCGCGTTCGGCGGTCCAGATGCGCGGGTCGGGGTATTGCGTGACTTCGTCGAAGCAGCGCGTCACGTCGAAGGGCATGCAGTGGTCGAAGATCACCCACTGGCCGTACTTCGGCGCCAGCTTCGCGTAGGTGCTCTTGTAGACAGCGTTGAGATCCTGGCCCGCCGCCACGCCGGCTTCGACGGCCGCGCGCACGTCGGCGACGAAGGCGCGCGTGCCGTCCAGCCCGGCCTTCACCTGCTCGGGCGTCACCAGCGCGGCGCCGCGGCCGGGCACCAGCTTCTGCGGCTTCAGCGCGGCGATGTTGTCCAGCGTCTGCGGCCAGTCCTTGAAGTAGGCGTCGCCGGCGTAGGGCGTGGCATCGAACTCCACGAGGTCGCCGCTGAACAGGATCTTCTGCTGCGGCAGCCAGGCCACCGTGTCGCCCTTGGTGTGGCCGCGGCCGAGCTGCAGCAGCTGCACTTCGAGCTTGCCCAGCCACAGCGTCATCTTGCCGGTGAAGGTCATGGTCGGCCAGGTCAGCCCGGCCGGCACGCTCTCGACGTTGCGGAACAGGCGCGGGAAGCGGCCGATCTCGCTGGCCTTGTCCTGCTCGCCGCGCTCGACGATCAGGTCGTAGGTGTCCTGGCTGGCGATGATCTGCTGCCCACCCTCGGCCATGTAGGCCGAGGCGCCGAGCACGCGCACCGCGTGGTAGTGCGTCAGCAGCACGTACTTGATCGGCTTGTCGGTCACCTCGCGGATGCGGCGGATCACGTCTTGCGCCATCACCGGCGTGGCCTGGGTGTCGAGCACCAGCACCGCGTCGTCGCCGACGATCACGCCGGTGTTGGGGTCGCCCTCGGCGGTGTAGGCGTAGGCGTTGTCGGACAGCTTGGTGAAGCTGACCTTCTTTTCCTCGAGGTCGGCCTGGCTGGCGAAGGCTTTCTGGTTCATGCGCGGTTCCGGGTGATGACTTGTCGAACGGATTTGTTCAATGCAAACGCATTTGCACTTTACGACCAGCGTTGCGGTATGTCAAACTGATTTGCATGGAGCAAATACTGATCCGCGAGCAGCGCGCCGTGCAATCGGTGGAAGTCGGGGGGCGGCTCCTGATCGCGCTCGGCCAGCACAACGGCCCGATGACGCTGAAGGACCTGGCCGCCGCGGCCGGATTGCCGGCCTCGCGCGCCCATCCCTACCTTGTGAGCTTCGGCCGGCTCGGGCTGATCGAGCAGGATGCGCTCAGCGGCCGTTATGCGCTCGGGCCGGCGGCGCTGCAACTGGGGCTGGCCTGCCTGCACCAGCTCGACCCGGTCAGGGCCGCCGGCCCGGTGGCCGAGGCGCTGTCGCAGCAGATCGACCAGACCGTGGCGATCGCGCTGTGGGGCAACATGGGCCCGGCGATCGTGCGCGTGATCGAAGGCAGCCAGCCACTGCACGTCAACATGCGCGCCGGCTCGGTGATGTCGCTGTTCGGCACCGCCACCGGCCGCGCCTTCGCGGCGGTGCTGCCGGCGCGCGTGGTCAAGGAGATGCTCGCCGGCACGCAAGGCGGGGCACGCCGCGCCGACCGCAGCGCGGTCAAGGACGCCGGCCGCGAGCTCGAGGCCATCGTCGCCGAGTTCCGCCGCCACGGCGTGGCGCGCGCGGTGGGCCGACCGATTCCCGGCGTCAACGCCTTCAGCGCGCCGGCCTTCGACCACGAGGGCAAGCCCGCGGTCGTGCTGACCGCGCTGGGCCACGAAGACAATTTCCCCGCCGGCTGGGATTCGCCGCTGGCCACCGCGGTGCGCGACGCGGCGGCGGAGGTATCGCACCGGCTGGGCCATAAAGACAAACCCCTCCCGGCCTGAAGCCGGGAGGGGCGGGCGGCTGACGCCGCCGGGTGGGGCTCCGGAGGGAAAGAGTCCGGGGCTCCTGGCGCGCAGGGACTGCGCCATCGGGTGTGCCTGCTGCGCAGGCCTCCCAAAGCTAGGCCACGGCGCGCGCCAATTCAAGCGCGACGCGCGCTGGTGTTTCCTCTTGTCAACCGGCCGGCTTCATGATCTGCGCAACCACGTCGGCCACGCGCTGTTCGACCGCCGCGTCCATCGCGATCGCCCGGCCCCACTCGCGCTGCGTCTCCCCGGGCCATTTGTTCGTCGCGTCCAGCCCCATCTTGCCGCCCAGGCCGCTGACCGGCGAGGCGAAGTCGAGGTAGTCGATCGGCGTCTGGTCGACCAGCGTGGTGTCGCGCACCGGGTCCATGCGCGTGGTGATGGCCCAGATCACCTCGTCCCAGCGGCGGATGTCGACGTCGTCGTCGGTGACGACGATGAACTTGGTGTACATGAACTGGCGCAGGAAGCTCCACAGCCCGAACATCAGCCGCTTGGCATGCCCGGGGTAGGCCTTGCGCATGCTGATGATCGCCATGCGGTAGCTGCAGCCCTCGGGCGGCAGGTAGAAGTCGACGATCTCGGGAAACTGCTTCTTCAGGATCGGCACGAACACCTCGTTGAGCGCCACGCCCAGCACCGCCGGCTCGTCGGGCGGCTTGCCGGTGTAGGTGGAGTGGTAGATCGGCTCGCGGCGCTGCGTGATGCGAGCGATCTCGAACACCGGGAACCAGTCCTGCTCGTTGTAATAGCCGGTGTGGTCGCCGAACGGGCCTTCCAGCGCGTGCAGGTAGCCGTTGATTTCCTTCAGGGCGACGCCGTGCTCGCTGGTGCCCGTGAAGCCGCTCTCGGCCGGCGGGATGTGGCCTTCGAGCACGAACTCGGCGCGCGCCGGCACCTGCAGCATCACGCCGGCGTCGCCGACGCCGGTGTCGGCCACCTCGGTGCGGCTGCCGCGCAGCAGGCCGGCGAACTGGTATTCCGAGAGCGTGTCGGGCACCGGCGTCACCGCGCCCAGGATGGTGGCCGGGTCCGCCCCCAGCGCCACCGCGATCGGAAAGGGCTGGCCGGGCTTGGCGAGCGCGAACTCGCGGAAATCGAGCGCGCCGCCGCGGTGCGCCAGCCAGCGCATGATCACCTGGCGCGGGCCGATCACCTGCTGGCGGTAGATGCCCAGGTTCTGGCGCGCGCGCGCGTTCGGCCCGCCCTGCGGGCCGCGCGTGACCACCAGGCCCCAGGTGATCAGCGGGCCGGCGTCGCCCGGCCAGCAGGTCTGCACCGGCAATCGGGTCAGGTCGGCCTCGCCGCCTTCCAGCACCACCTCCTGGCAGGGCGGCGAGCGCACGACGGCGGGCTTCATGTCCCACACCGCCTTGGCCATCTGTAACAGACGGCCGGTGTCCCTCAGGCCCTTGGGCGGCTCGGGCTCCTTCAGCCGGGCCAGCAGTTCGCCCACCTCGCGCAGTTCGCTCACCTCGGTGGCGCCCATGCCCAGCGCGACCCGGCGCGGGGTGCCGAACAGGTTGGCGAGGACGGGAAATTTGTAACCAACGGGCTGCTCGAACAACAGCGCCGGTCCGGCCGAGCGCAGCACGAAGTCACTGACCGCTGTCATTTCCAGCCGCGCGGAGACTGGTTCGGCCACCCTTTTCAGCTCGCCGAGACCTTCCAGGCCCTGGATGAAGTCGCGCAGATCCCGATACTTCATACGAAATCGTAATTAGAGACTGAATTCATAGTCTTGACCGGTTATGAAACGGCTTCCTAGAATTCGCGCCGTTCGCACCGCCTCGGGATAACCCCAGGCCCTCGGTGCAGGGATAGAGAAGCAGCGCCGCTGCTGACAGCATCGGACAGACGCCCGATCGAACCGCCGGGATGCCGCGCAAGACGGCACCCAACACCGGCCCAGGATTATCACCGTCGCCCTCCGGCTCTCCCGCCGCAGGAAGGCCCCGCCCGGGGCCGGCGGCGCAAAAGGAGAGACATGACGACAACGCTGAAGCGATGCCTGACGCGCGCCCTGAGGGTGCGCCATGCCATCGGCGAGTCGGCCACGGTGTTCCTGAAGGACGTCGGGCAGGGCTTGCTCGACGTCAGCCACAACATGCTCGCGCTGATCGGCCTGCTGATCGTGGCCGCGGCGCTGTTCGCCGTCGGCAAGCCCGAGCTGCGCCATGCCGTCGAGACGCAGGCACTCGACTGGCTCAAGCTGCGCCACGAGGCGCGCGCCGAGCCGGCCGAACTGCTGGCCCAGCAGCTGAGCGAGCCCGACGCGATCGCCCGCGCCACCGCCGCCAACCCGAAGGACCTGACCCGCCAGCAGGCCGCGGTGGCGATGTGGATCTCGCGCCGCTACCGCGTCGCGCCGGAGCCGATCAGCCGGCTGGTCCAGGAGGCCTGGGCGGTCGGCCAGCACGCCAAGCTGGACCCGACGCTGATCCTCGCCATCATGGCGGTGGAGTCGAGCTTCAACCCGTTCGCGCAGAGCAGCGTCGGCGCCCAGGGCCTGATGCAGGTGATGACCAAGGTGCACGACACCAAGTACGAGGCCTTCGGCGGCACGCACGCGGCCTTCGACCCGGTGAGCAACCTGCGCGTGGGCGTGCAGGTGCTCAAGGAATGCATCGCGCGCGCCGGCAGCCTGGAGGCAGGCCTGCGCTACTACGTCGGCGCGGCCAACCTGGAAGACGACGGCGGCTACGCCGGCAAGGTGCTGGCCGAGCAGAACAACCTGCGCACGGTGGCCTCGGGCAAGGCGCTTTCGCCCAACACCGCGCTGGTGCCGGTGGTGCTGCCGGCCCCGGCGCCGCGCAGCGAGCCGCGTCCCGCCGAGGCAGAGGCGGCGGTGCCCGCCGCGCCGGCCCAGCGCCCCGAGCAGGTCGCCTCGCTGGGCTGAGCCGCTACACTCCCACCACCGCGCGACTGGCGATGCGGCCCCGCCCCGGGGCCTGAGGTGGTGTACCACCGGGAAGCGCGGTCGGTGAGCGACGCGGTCGCGCACCGCATCAGCCGTTCGCCTGGGCAGCCCTGCCGCCGCGACCCTTCCGCGGCGCGCGCCGGGACCATCTGCTGTCAAGGACTGCCGTCATGTTCGACCGTACCGCCTCCACCGTCGCCAACGTCGACCCCGAGATCTGGGCCGCCATCCTGCACGAGAACCAGCGCCAGGAAGACCACATCGAGCTGATCGCCTCGGAGAACTACGCCTCGCCGGCCGTGATGGCGGCGCAAGGCTCGCAGCTCACCAACAAGTACGCCGAGGGCTACCCCGGCAAGCGCTACTACGGCGGCTGCGAGTTCGTCGACGTGGTGGAGCAGCTCGCGATAGACCGCGCCAAGCAGATCTTCGGCGCCGAGTTCGCCAACGTGCAGCCGAACTCCGGCTCGCAGGCCAACCAGGGCGTGTTCTTCGGGCTGCTGCAGCCGGGCGACACCATCATGGGCATGAGCCTCGCCGAAGGCGGCCACCTGACGCACGGCATGCCGCTGAACATGAGCGGCAAGTGGTTCAAGGTGGTGAGCTACGGCCTGAACGCGAAGGAAGAGATCGACTACGACGCGATGGAGCGCCTCGCGCACGAGCACCGCCCCAAGCTGATCATCGCCGGCGCCTCGGCCTACGCGCTGCGCATCGACTTCGAGCGCTTCGCCAAGGTGGCCAAGGCGGTCGGCGCCTATTTCATGGTCGACATGGCGCACTACGCGGGCCTGATCGCCGCGGGCGTCTACCCGAACCCGGTGCCCTTCGCCGACGTGGTGACCACCACGACCCACAAGACGCTGCGCGGCCCGCGCGGCGGCCTGATCCTGATGCGCGGCGAGGAGATCGCCAAGAAGATCAACAGCGCGATCTTCCCCGGCATCCAGGGCGGCCCGCTGATGCACGTGATCGCCGCCAAGGCGGTGGCCTTCAAGGAGGCGCTGGCGCCCGAGTTCAAGGCCTACCAGCAGCAGGTGGCGAAAAACGCCGTCGCGATGGCCGAGACGCTGGTGCAGCGCGGCCTGCGCATCGTCAGCGGCCGCACCGAGAGCCACGTGATGCTGGTCGACCTGCGCCCCAAGGGCCTGACCGGCAAGGAAGCCGAAGCCATCCTCGGCAGCGCGCACATCACCTGCAACAAGAACGGCATCCCGAACGATCCGCAGAAGCCGATGGTGACCAGCGGCATCCGCCTCGGCTCGCCGGCGATGACCACGCGCGGCTTCAAGGAAGAGCAGGCGCGCCTGACCGCCGAACTGATCGCCGACGTGCTCGACAAGCCGCACGACGAGGCGAACATCGCCGCGGTGCGCGCGAAGGTCGCCGCGCTGACCAAGGACTTCCCGGTCTACCGCTGAGCGGCGGCGGCTGAAGCATGCGCTGCCCGTTCTGCGGCCACGTCGACACGCAGGTCGTCGAGACGCGCGAGTCCGACGAAGGCGACCAGATCCGCCGGCGGCGGCGCTGCCAGAAGTGCGACAAGCGCTTCACCACCTACGAGCGCGCGGACATCGCGCTGCCCTCGGTGGTGAAGAAGGACGGCACGCGCGAGGAGTTCGTACTCTCCAAGCTGCGCGGCTCGATGTCGCTGGCGCTGCGCAAGCGGCCGGTGAGCGTGGAGCAGATCGACGCGGCGGTCGACCGCATCCAGGAGAAGCTGCTCAACAGCGGCGCCAAGGAAGTCAGCTCCACCCGGCTGGGGGAGCTGGTGATGCGCGAGCTCAAGCGCATCGACAAGGTCGCCTACGTGCGCTTCGCGTCGGTCTACCGCTCGTTCGAGGACGTGGACGAGTTCCGGCAACTCATCAGGGACATCTGATCTTGAAGACGAGCGAGAAGCGATGGCTGCGCGCCATCGGCGCGGCTGTGGCGTGGGCGCTGCTGTCGGCGGCCCAGGGTGCAGAGAACAGCGCCGCGACGGCGCCGCCGCAGCGCCAGCCGATCGAGCGCTTCGCGGCACTGCCCTTCCTCTCGCAGGTGCGCCTGTCGCCGGACGGGCAGCGCATCGCGGCCTTGATGAACCGCGGCGGCAAGACCTACCTGATCGTCCGCCCGGTCGCCGGCCGCGAGGCGCCCAAGGCGCTGCTGAACACCGACAACGCGCAGTACCACTTCAACTGGATCCGCTGGGTCAACGACGAGCGCGTGGTCGCGAGCCTGCGCTTCGCGTCGCGCCGCCACTTCGTCGGCACCACCGAGACGCGCCTGCTGTCGATCAAGGCCGACAGCGGCGAGGTGCTCAACCTGGTGCGCGCCGATCGCGTGGCGGGCAGCATGCGCCGCGGCGGCCAGGCGCCCCAGGTCCAGGACCAGGTGGTCGACTGGCTGCCGCGCGACGGCCACCACCTGCTGCTCTCGCTGCCCGAACCCGGCAGCACGGACGACGGCGTCTACAAGGTGAACGTCGACACCGGCCAGCGCACGAGGGTGAAAGCGCCCGAGCGCAACGTGCACCGGTGGCTGACCGACGCGCAGGGCCGCGTGCGCGTGGCCGTGCAGCTCGACGACGGCACGTACCAGGTGCGGCTGGCCGATGTCGACGGCAAGGCCTGGCGCACGCTGTGGAGCTTCCGCGCCACCGAAGACCGCCTGGTCTGGCCGCTCGGCTTCGGGCTGGACCCGAACGAGCTGTACGTGCGCGCCTACCACGACGGGCGCATGGCGGTGTTCTCGGTGCGCGTGGACGACCCGGCGCTGCCGCGCCGGCTGCGCTTGGCGCATCCGAAGATGGACATCTACGGCTCGCTGCTGCGCTCGCCGGCCACGGGCGAGGTGATCGGCCTGCACGGCAGCGGCGACGATGACGACGCCGCGGACGGACCCCGCACCGAGCTGTGGGACGCCGCCTGGCGCGCCGAGATGAAGGCGGTCGACGCCGGCCTGCCGCGACGCGACAACCTGCTGCTCGACATCAGCCGCGACGAGCGCTTCTACCTGCTGCATTCGGAGAACAGCCGCCAGCCCGCCGAGTACTACGTGGGCGACCGCAAGAGCGGCGAGCTGGCGCTGCTGGGCGGCACCTACCCCGATCTCGACACGGCGCGGCTGGCCGGCAAGCAGCGCGTGACGATCCAGGCGCGCGACGGCCTGCCGCTCGACGCCTACCTGACGCTGCCGCACGGGCGCGGCGTCGGCGACGGCCGCGCGCCGCTGGCTATGGTGCTGCTGCCGCACGGCGGGCCGCAGGGCCGCGACGATGCCGGCTTCGACGCCTGGACCGAGCTGCTGGCCGACCGCGGCCATGCGGTGCTGCAGGTGAACTTCCGCGGCTCGGCCGGCTACGGCCACGGCTTCATGGCGGCCGGCCTCAAGCGCTGGGGCCTGGAGATGCAGGACGACCTCGCCGACGGCGTGGCCTGGGCCGTGGCGCAGCGCGTGGCCGACCCGGCGCGCGTGTGCATCGTCGGCGGGAGCTACGGCGGCTACGCGGCGCTGATGGGCGCCGTGAAGACGCCCGAGCTGTACCGCTGCGCGGTCAGCTTCGCCGGCGTGACCGACCTGCCCGACCTGATCGCGCACAAGAGCGAGTACATCGGCGGGCGGGCACGCGCCGAAGAGACGATCGGCGCGGCGTGGGGCGACCGCGAGCAATTGCGCGCCACCTCGCCGGCGCGCCAGGCCGAGCGCATCCGCGTGCCGGTGCTGCTGGTGCACGGCACGGCCGACCGCAGCGTGCCGGTCGAGCAGAGCGCCGACATGGCCAAGGCGCTCAAGCGCGCCGGCAAGCCCTACCGCTACATCGAGCAGGAAGGCGGCGACCACTACCTGAGCCGCTACGAGCACCGGCTGGAGTTCTTCCAGGCGCTCGAAGCCTTCCTCGACGAGCACCTGGGCACGCCGGCGGCGGCCGCGCACTGAGCCCTCCCCCGTCCGGGGGAACCCACGGCCGAGGGCCCCGCAGCGAGGCCCGGCGCATCGCCCCTCGTCGGGGCGCGCGGGAGCGCGTCGATTCCTAGAGTTCGTGCAACGCCTCAGCGGAGCACGACATGGACTCGAAACTCGGACCCTTTTCCCGGCAACGCGGCTTCACGCTGATCGAAGCCGGCGTCGTGACCGCGGTGCTCGCCGTGGCCGTCACGGCCGCCGTGCCCGGGCTGCAGCGGGTGCTCGAAGAGCGCCGGCTCGACGCCGCCGCCACGCAGCTCGCCGCGACACTGCAACTGGCGCGCAACGAGAGCATCGCTCGCAACCGGGTGGTGCGCGTGACCCACGACGCGGTCAACCGCTGCACGCTGCTGCACACCGGCGCGGCCGGCGCCTGCCGCTGCACGCCGCGCGGCGAGGCCGAGTGCGCGGCCGGCGCGGTGCTGATCCGCAGCAGCGGCGCGACGCCCGGCGTGGCGGTCGAGAGCAACGCCGCCTCGCTCGCCTTCGACCCGCTGCACGGCACCGTCACCCCCGCCGCCACCTGGCGCGTCGTCGCGGCGCGCGACGGCCGCGCGATCCATCACGTGATCAACCTGATGGGGCGCGTGCGCAGCTGCTCGCCCGATGCGGCCGTGCCCGGTTACCGCGCCTGCTGAACCCGACTCAACGAGGAGAACACCATGAACCACCACGCTTCGCACCGCGCCGCACGCGGCTTCACGCTGATCGAACTGCTCGCCGCCGTCGGCATCGCCGGCGTGCTCTCCGGCCTCGCCTGGCCGAGCTTCGAAGGCAGCCTGCAGAAAGGCCGGCGCGCCGACGCGATGCTGGCGATGGCGCAGTTGCAGATCGTGCAGGAACGCTGGTACGCCAACCACCGGCAGTACGGCACGCTCGCCGAGCTGCGGCTGAACGAGCGCAGCAGCGCGGGGCACTACCGCATCGAAGTCAGCGCGGCCGACGAGCAGGGCTACGTCGCGCTCGCGCAGGCCAGCGGCGCGCAGGCGCGCGACGCGGCCTGCCGCAACCTGCGCCTGAGCGTGACCGGCGGGCGCACGCTGCGCGAATCGGGCGCCGACGAGCGCCTGGCCAACGACGAAGCCGCCAACCGGCGCTGCTGGGGTCTGTGAGATGCACCGCCGCTCGCAGGCCGGCGTGTCGCTGGTCGAACTGATGGTGGGCCTCGCGCTCGGCCTGTTCATTGCCGCTGCGGCCTTCGCGGCCGTCATCGAGCAGTGGCGCGAGCACCGCCATGCGACGCTGGCGATGCGCCTGCAGCAGGACCTGCGCAGCGCCGCCGACGTGATCGCGCGCGACCTGCGCCGCGCCGGGCACTGGGCAGCGCCGGCAGCTTCGGCGCCGAACCCGTATGCGGCCTTCGCGCCGCAGGGCGCGGCCTCGGATGCGGCGAGCTACGCCTATTCGCGCGACGCGGTCGAGAACCACATCCTCGACAGCGCCGAGCAGTTCGGCCTGCGGCTGCGGCGCGGCGTGATCGAGCTGCAACTCGGCGCCGGCGCCTGGCAGGCGCTCACCGATGCGAACACGCTGGTGGTCACCGAGCTCGCGCTGGCGCCGCGCGCGCAGAACGTCTCTCTGCTCGAGCACTGCCCGCGCGAATGCGCCGCGGGGGCGAGCTGCGACGTGCATGTCGGCGTGCGAAGCGTCGCGCTGCGCATCGCGGCGCGCGCGGCCGAGGACGCCTCGCTGATCCGGCGCATCGACACGCTGGTGCGTCTGCGCAACGACGACATCGCCGGCGCCTGCCCGGCTTGAGGAGCCTGTTCATGAACCTGCACTCACAACGCGGCGCCGCCACGCTGGCGATCACGCTGATGCTGCTCGCGGCGATGCTGGTGACGCTGCTGGCGGCGAACCGCAACCTGTTGATCGAACTGCGCCAGTCGTCCAACCAGGCCGAGGCGGCGCTGGCGTTCGAGGCTGCCGAGGCCGGGCTGGATTGGACGATCGCCATGCTCAACGACGAGGCGCGCATCGGCAACGACTGCCAGCCGGCCGCCGCAGCCACGCAGCGCTTTCGCGAGCGCGTGCTCGACACCGGCGTCGCCGCCTTCACGCCACGCGCTGTGGGCACGGCCTGCGTGCGCGGCGCGGCGGGCTGGGAATGCGGCTGCGGCGCCGCCGCGCCGGCGGCGAACGGGCCGGGTTTCGCGGTGCAACTCCAAGCGGGGCCGCAGGAGGGCCGGCTGCTGCTCGTCGCCAACGGCTGCGCACGCTTCGACGGCACCTGCCGTGACGACGCGGCGCTCGCCAGGCACCAGGCCGTGATCGCGCTACAGGCAGCGCTGCCCACGCCGCCCACGACCGCGTTGACGGTCCGCCCCGCGACGCTGCCGGCCGGCCCGTTCTTCGCCGGTCTGTTCGGGCAATCGAAAGACTCGTGGACGCAGCAGCAAGCCGTGCACAAGATCGACTGCCGCGGCGATTGCGGCGCGGCCATCGGCGTGGCGATCGAACAAGGCGCGACGCTGCTGGCGCTGCCCGGCGATGTCACCTTGCGCGGCCCGCTCGCGCTCGGCACGCCGGACCGGCCGGTGCTGATCGTCGCCGCCGGCGCCTTGCAGCTGCAGGGTGCGGTGCAACTGCAGGGCGTGGCCTACGCGGCGAGCATAGGCTGGGCCACTCCCGCCGCCACGGTGCGCGGCGCGCTGATCAGCGAAGGCAGCGCGGCCGGCGACGCCTCGCTGGACCTGCAACGCGATGCCGATGTGCTGGATGCGCTGCGCACGCGCCAGGGCAGCTTCGTGCGCCTGGCCGGCGGCTGGCGCGATTTCTGAGGAGCCTCGCATGACCCCCACCCTGCCCCGCCGCCAGCGCGGCCTCACGCTGATCGAGGCGCTGCTCGCCGCGCTGGTGCTGGCCATCGGCGTGCTGGCGCTGCTGCGCGTGCAGCCCGAGTTGCGCCGCCACGCCGAGTTCGCGCGCGAGCGCGGCGAGGCGCTGCGCCTCGCGCAGCGGGAACTCGAAGACCTGCGCGGCTTCGGCACGCGCGCCGCGTTCGACGCCATCGCCGGGCGTGCCCTCACGATAGCGCCCGACGGCTTCGGCAGCCCGCGCTACGCGCTGGCGCGGCGCGTCGATGCGGCCGCCTGGCCGGACACGAAGGCGATCGAGGTGAGCGTCGCCTGGAACGACGCGCAAGGCGCACCGCAGCAAGTCACCCTCGCGACCTTGATCGCCGCGCAGGAGCCGGCGCTCGGCGCGCTCGCCCTGCTCCCGCGCTGACGCAGAATGCGGCGCATGACGAGCGCGCCGCATTTCCCCACGCCCATGCACGAGGCACTGGCGCTGGCCGAGCAGTCGATCGGCCTGACCGAGCCCAACCCGCGCGTCGGCTGCGTGATCGTCGCGCCCGACGGCCGCGTGCTCGGACGCGGCCGCACGCAGCAGGCCGGCGGCCCGCATGCCGAGGTGATGGCGCTGCGCGACGCCGCCTCGCGCCACGAGATCGTGCACGGCGCCACCGCCTACGTGACGCTCGAGCCCTGCGCCCACCACGGCCGCACGCCGCCGTGCTGCGACGCGCTGATCGAGGCGCGCCTGGCCCGCGTCGTGATGGCGCTCGAAGACCCGTTCCCGCAGGTCGCCGGCCAGGGTGCGGCGCGGCTGCGCGCAGCCGGCATCGCGGTCGAAGAAGGCCTGCTCGCGCACGAAGCGCGCGAGCTGAACATCGGCTTCTTCTCGCGCATGCTGCGCGGCCGGCCCTGGGTGCGCATGAAGGCGGCGGTGTCGCTCGACGGGCGCACCGCGCTGAACAACGGCGTCAGCCAGTGGATCACCGGCGCGGCCGCACGCACCGACGGCCACGCCTTCCGCCGCCGCGCGAGCGCGGTGCTGACCGGCGTCGGCACCGTGCTCGACGACGACCCGCGTCTCGACGTGCGCCTGGTCGAAACGCCCAGGCAGCCGCTGCGCGTGGTGGTCGATTCGCGCCTCGAAATGCCGCCGGCCGCGAAGCTGCTCGCGCCGCCGGGAAACGTGCTGATCTACGCCGCGCAGCCGCACGCCGAACGCGAAACGGCTCTGCGAGCAACCGGCGCCGAAGTCGCCTGCCTGCCCGGCGCGAACGGCAAGGTCGATCTCGCCGCGCTGCTGGCCGATCTGGCGAAGCGCGGCGTCAACGAACTGCACGTCGAAGCCGGCCACAAGCTCAACGGCTCGCTGGTGCGCGAGGGGCTGGTCGACGAGTTCCTGGTCTACATGGCGCCGCGCCTGCTCGGCAGCGGCCGCGACCTCGCCGCCTTCGGCCCGCTGGAGCGCCTGGAAGACACGCTGGACCTGCGCTGGACCAGCGTGGCGCGCGTCGGCGACGACCTGCGCCTGATCGCCCGCCCGCACGGCCGCGCCGACTTCTGAGACCCGTCGAGCCCTCCCCCGTTCGCCCTGAGCCTGTCGAAGGGCATGCGAGTACCTCGCCCGGGCTTCGACAGAGCCTGTCCTGAGCTTGTCGAAGGGCTCAGCCCGAACGGGCATGTCGCACCCGAACGGGGAAACGCCGCACCCTCGCCGCGCCTGCGACAATCGAGCCCATGTTCACCGGCATCATCAGCGGCGTCGGCCGCATCGTCGACACCGCCGCCCTCGGCAGCGACGCCTCGCACGGCCAGCGCCTGACCATCGAGGCGCCCGCCGGCTACCTGGACGACGTCGCGCTCGGCGACAGCATCGCGCTGAACGGCGCCTGCATGACCGTCACCTCCTTCGACGCGGCGGCGTCGCGCTTCACGATAGCCATCTCGGCCGAGAGCCTGTCCAAGACCGCGGGCCTCGACCGGCCGGGCCCCGTGAATCTGGAGAAGGCGCTGCGCGCCAACGACCGCCTCGGCGGCCACCTCGTCAGCGGGCACGTCGACGGCATCGGCACGGTGGCCTCCTTCGAGCCGGTGGGCGAATCGTGGGAGCTGCGCCTGGCCGCACCGCCGGCGCTGGCGCGCTTCCTCGCCTACAAGGGCTCGATCACCGTCAACGGCGTGAGCCTCACGGTCAACCGCGTCGTCGACCACCCCGAACACTGCGAGTTCAGCATCAACCTGATCCCGCACACGATGGAGAACACCACGCTGGGCACGCTGCGCGCAGGCAGCCGCGTCAACCTCGAGATCGACCTGATCGCGCGCTACGTCGAGCGCATGCTGGGCGGCTCGCTGCCGCGACACTGAGACAATCCCGCCACCATGTCCATTTCCCCGATCCCCGAACTGGTGGCCGAGCTGGCCGCCGGCCGCATGGTCATCCTCGTCGACGAGGAAGACCGCGAGAACGAAGGCGACCTCGTGCTCGCCGCCGACCACGTGACGCCCGAGGCGATCAACTTCATGGCCAGGTTCGGCCGCGGGCTGATCTGCCTGACGCTGACGCGCGAGCGCTGCGAGCGCCTGCAGCTGGTGCCGATGGCCGCGCGCAACGGCCAGAAGACCGGCACCGCGTTCACCGTCTCGATCGAGGCGGCCGAGGGCGTGACCACCGGCATCTCGGCGGCCGACCGCGCGCGCACCGTGCAGGCCGCGGTGGCGCGCAACGCGCAGGCGCGCGACCTCGTGCAGCCCGGCCACATCTTCCCGCTCACCGCGCAGGACGGCGGCGTGCTGATGCGCGCCGGCCATACCGAAGCCGGCTGCGACCTGGCCGGCATGGCCGGCCTGACGCCCGCCGCGGTGATCTGCGAGGTGATGAAGGACGACGGCACGATGGCGCGCCTGCCCGACCTGATCGAGTTCGCGCGCGAGCACCACCTGAAGATCGGCACCATCGCCGACCTGATCGAATACCGCAGCCGCAACGAATCGCTGATCGAGCGCGCCGGCGCGCGCAAGCTCGTCACCGCGCAGGGCGAGTTCGACTGCACGGCCTTCCGCGACCGCACCGGCGGCCTGCACCTCGCGCTGACGCACGGCCAATGGACACCGGCCGACGAGGTGCTGGTGCGCGTGCACGAGCCGCTGTCGGTGATGGACCTGCTCGACAGCCACGCCGGCCACCATTCCTGGCCCTTGCCCAAGGCGCTGGCCGCGATCCAGGCCAGCGAACGCGGCGCGGCGCTGCTGCTGAACTGCGGCGAGAGCGCGGCTGCGCTGCTGCCGCAGGTGAGCGGCGCGGCGCCGGCCGACGACGCAGCGCCCGCGCGCGTGCAGATGGACTTGCGCACCTACGGCGTCGGCGCGCAGATCCTGCGCGATCTCGGCATCGCGAAGATGCGCCTGCTCGGCAGCCCGCGCCGCATGCCCAGCATGACGGGCTACGGGCTCGAGGTCACCGGTTTCGTCGCGGCCCAATGACTTTCTTTTTCACGGACACCCATCACCATGCAGGACGCTGACAAGGGCAGCCTCGCCGAGCTGAACGGGCAGGATCTGCGCATCGGCATCGTGCAGGCGCGCTTCAATGCCCGGATCACCGACACGCTCGCCAAGCACTGCCTCGCCGAGCTGAAGGCGCTGGGCGTCAGCGAGCGCCACATCCGCCACGTCAGCGTGCCGGGCGCGCTGGAAGTGCCGCTGGCGCTGGCCGCGCTGGCCGAGAGCGACGACTACGACGCGCTGGTGGCGCTGGGCTGCATCATCCGCGGCGAGACCTACCACTTCGAGCTGGTGGCCAACGAGAGCGGCGCGGGCGTCACGCGCGTCTCGCTCGACCACCAGCTGCCGATCGCCAACGCCATCCTCACCGTCGAAGACGAGGCGCAGGCCTGGGCGCGCGCCGAGGAGAAGGGCCGCGACGCCGCGCGCGTCGCGGTCGAGATGGCCAATCTGCTGGAAGACCTGTCGTGAGCGAGGTTCCGGCGAAGAAGAAGGCGCGCACGCCCTCGGCGCGCCGCCGCGCGCGCGAGCTGGCGCTGCAAGGCCTGTACGAATGGCTGCTGGGCGGCGCCGATGCCGGCGTGATCGACGCCCACATGCGCGAGCAGGACGGCTTCGCGCAGTGCGACGCGGCGCACTTCGACGCGCTGCTGCACGGCTGCATCGCCGAGGCGGCCGCGATCGACGCGGTGCTGGCGAAGCACGTCGATCGCAAGACCACCGAGCTGTCGCCGATCGAGCACGGCGTGCTGATGATCGGCGCCTACGAGCTGCGGCACTGCGTCGACGTGCCCTACAAGGTGGCGATCAACGAGGCGGTGGAGCTGGCGAAGCACTTCGG
The DNA here is from genome assembly GCA_029779845.1 of Pseudomonadota bacterium. Lineage (GTDB taxonomy): Bacteria > Pseudomonadota > Gammaproteobacteria > Burkholderiales > Burkholderiaceae_C > Piscinibacter. The sequence continues at coordinate 45,403 of JAKOZT010000157.1, forward strand.
CGGCACCGACGGCCACAAGTACGTCAACGGCGTGCTCGACAAGGCCGCCGCCGAGCTGCGCCCGGCCGAGGTGACCGCGGCGCGCGCCGCACGGCGCTGAGGCGCGCATGCTGCGCACCGCCGCGCGGCTCGATCACATCGAGCCCTTCTACGTGATGGAGTGCGCCAAGGCGGCGGCGGAACTGGCGCGCTCGCCGGCCTGCGCCGAGCGGCCGATGATCTTCCTGAACATCGGCGAGCCCGACTTCACCGCGCCGCCGCTGGTGCGCGAAGCCGCCGAGCGCGCGCTGCGCGAAGGCCGCACGCAGTACACCGACGCCACCGGCCTCGCGCCGCTGCGCGAGCGCATCGCGGCGTGGTACGCCCAGCGCTTCGGGCTGGACATCGACCCGGCGCGCATCGTCGTCACCGCCGGCGCCTCGGCGGCCCTGCAGCTCGCCTGCCTGGCGCTGGTCGAGCGCGGCGACGAGGTGCTGATGCCCGACCCCAGCTACCCCTGCAACCGCCACTTCGTCGCCGCCGCCGACGGCGTGCCGGTGCTGCTGCCCACCGGGCCCGCGCAGCGCTTCCAGCTCGACGCGGCGGGCGTCGAGGCGGCCTGGGGCCAGCGCACGCGCGGCGTGCTGCTGGCCTCGCCCTCCAACCCCACCGGCACCTCGATAGCCCCGGCCGAGATGGGCCGCATCGTGCGCGCGGTGCGTGCGCGCGGCGGCTTCACGATCGTCGACGAGATCTACCTCGGCCTCAGCTACGACGAGCGCTACGGCACCAGCGCGCTGGCGCACGGCGAGGACGTCGTCTCGATCAACAGCTTCTCGAAGTACTTCTCGATGACCGGCTGGCGCCTCGGCTGGATGGTCGTGCCGACAGCGCTCGTGCCGGCGATCGAGAAGCTGGCGCAGAACCTGTTCATCTGCGCGTCCACGCTCGCGCAGCGCGCCGCGCTGGCCTGCTTCGAGCTGGAGTCCATCGCCGAGTACGAGCGCCGCCGCGCCGAGTTCAAGGCACGCCGCGACCTGGTCGTGCCGGCCCTGAACGCGATGGGCCTGAACGTGCCCGTGCCGCCCGACGGCGCCTTCTACGCCTGGGCCGACTGCTCGGCGCATGCGCAAGGCAGCTGGGACTTCGTCTTCGACGTGATGCGCCGCGCCCACGTGGCGCTGACGCCGGGGCGCGACTTCGGCCGGCACGGCGCCGAACGCTGGGTGCGGCTGTCGTATGCCAACTCCCTGGCACAGCTCGAAGAGGCGATGGCGCGGCTGCGTCAGGCCCTCGCGGCAGGGGTGTGACGCCCGGCACGGAGCCTCGTCAATCTTTGGTGAGAAGCTGTTACGAAGGCCAGCCTCCTGGGGGTTTTTCACGCTTGACGGCCGGGGCCCTGGTCTAAGCTGCCGAAGTGACCTCTCCGAGCCCCGTTCCGCGGCCGGGCGAACCTGCGCCCTCCACCCCGCCGCCCGCCTCCGACACCGTGCGCTGGAGCGACACCGACATCGGCGCGCCGCCCGGCCCCGCGCCGGCCTTCCGCACCAACGTGCCGGCCAAGGCCGACGAGACCATGCCCACCATCGGGCACATCGGCCGCTACGCGCTCAAGTACAAGATCGGCGCCGGCGGCCTGGGCACGGTGTATGCCGCGCACGACCCGCTGCTGTCGCGCCTCATCGCGATCAAGACGCTGAACCTCGAGATCGCGCCCGAAGAGCGCGAGGCCTTCAACGCGCTGTTCCTGAACGAGGCGCGCGCCGCCGGCGGGCTCTCGCATCCGCACATCGTCACGGTGTTCGACGCGGGCGTCAGCGACCACAGCGCCTACATCGCGATGGAGCTGCTCAAGGGCCGCGACCTGCGCCAGCTGCGCCAGGAGGGCTGGCGGCCGACGCCGGTGCAGGCCGCCACCATCGTGCGCCGCGTCGCCGACGCGCTGGCCTACGCGCACAGCAAGGGCGTGATCCACCGCGACATCAAGCCGGCCAACATCTTCATGGTCGGGCGCACGCAGCCGCGCGTGCTCGACTTCGGCATCGCGCGCATCGCGCACCAGCACGACGGCGCCGGCGACATCGCCGCCGGCTCGCCCTACTACATGGCGCCCGAGCAGGTGCGCCAGCAGCCGGTGGACCGGCGCGCCGACGTGTTCTCGCTCGGCGTGGTGCTCTACGAGCTGCTGACCGACCAGAAGCCCTTCACCGGCAAGACGCTGTCGGAGATCACCGGCGCGGTGCTCGACCACAAGCCGCCGCGCGTCGACGAAGTCGACGCCTCGGTGCCGGCGGCGCTGGCCGAGATCGTCGCGCGCGCGATGGAGAAGGACCCCGAGCACCGCTTCCGTTCGGCGCGCGCGCTGTCGCGCGAACTGCGCCACTGGCTGGAAGAAAACGCCGGCACCAGCGCGCCCGACAGCGTGCCCGACGAAGGCGGGCTGGAAGCGCCGCAGCGCCGCAAGAGCGCGGTGGCGATCGCCGCCGGGCTGGTGATCGGCCTGCTGGCCGGCATGGGCTGGCTGGCGCTGCGCGGCGGCTCGGCCGAGCCGGCGCCGGTGGTGGTGCAGGCGGCTGCGGCGGCACCGGCGGCAGGGCCTGCCAAAGCACCGGCCACCGCGCCGGCAGCAGCCGTCACGCCGGTGGTGGCCGAAGCGCCGGCGCCGGCGGCCTCGACCCCGCCGGCCGCCGAGCCGCCCGTGCGCGTCGCTGCCGCCAGGCCGGCACCCGCCAAGGCCGCCGCGCCGAAAGAAACACCCTCCCGCCCGGCGCGCGAGACGCCGCCGCCCAAGGCCGCCGCCACCGGCAGCGTGCGCATCGCCGTCAGCCCCTGGGGCAACGTCGAGGTCGACGGCGCGCCGGTGGGCACCACGCCGCCGCTGAACGAGCTGACGCTGCCCGAGGGCCGGCACCAGATCGTCATCCGCAACGCCGACTTCCCGCCCTACAGCGCCAGCATCAACGTCGCACCGGGCCAGCCGGTGAGCCTCAAGCACAAGTTCGGATCATGAGTCTTCGCTTCGCCGCCGTCCTCGGCCTCGCCGCCCTGCTCGCCGCCTGCGCGCAAGCGCCGGTCGCTCCGCCCGTGGGCCTGCTCGACGTCGCCGAGCGCCCGGCCGAGAAGGCCTTGCTGGCCGGCATGCGCGCCTACGAGGACGCGCAGTACCCGCAGGCCGAGAAGCAGCTGCAGGCCGCGCTGCAGGCGCAGCTCGCCTCGCCGCGCGACCGCGCCGCCGCGCACAAGCTGCTCGCCTTCATCTTCTGCACCAGCAACCGCATGAGCGAATGCGAAGTGCAGTTCCGCGCCGCGCGCGCCGCCGACCCGGCCTTTGCGCTGTCGAAGTCCGAATCGGGCCACCCGCTGTGGGGCCCGGTGTACCAGCGGGTGCAGCAGCGATAATTGCGGCTTGGCCCGCAGCACCGACACCCCTGCCCCGCTCCCGTTCCGCCACACGCTGCGCGTGTACTGGGAAGACACCGACGCCGGCGGCGTGGTGTTCTACGCCAACTACCTGAAGTTCTTCGAGCGCGCGCGCACCGAGTGGCTGCGCGCGCTCGGCTTCTCGCAGGAGCGCTTGCGAACCGATACAGGCGCGATCTTCGTCGTCGCCGATACTTCCGTGCGCTACGCCAGCCCGGCGCGGCTCGACGACCTGATCGACGTCAGCGTCGAAGCGCGCGACGTCGGCCGCGCCTCGATGGCGCTGCACCAGCAGGCCTGGCGCACCCGCGGTGGCGATGCGCCGCTGCTGCTGGCCGAAGGCCTGATCCGCATCGGCTGCGTCGATGCCGGAACTTTCGCCCCCCGCCGAATTCCGACGGCGATCCTCGAAGCGCTCAAATGAATCAAGACTTCTCCATCTTCACGCTCGTGATGCACGCCAGCTGGGTGGTGCAGCTCGTGATGGCCGGCCTGCTGCTCGCCTCGCTGGCGAGCTGGACGGTGATCTTCGGCAAGCTGTTCGGCCTGAAGCGCGTGCGCGGCGACAACGAGGAATTCGAGCGCGAGTTCTGGGCCGGCCGCAACCTCAACGAGCTGTACGGCGACGCCGTCAAGCGCGGCAACGAAGGCCGCGGCGCGCCGATGGAGCGCATCTTCGCCTCGGGCATGCGCGAGTTCCTCAAGCTGCGCGAGCGCCGCGTCAGCGATCCCGGCGCGCTGCTCGACGGCGCGCGCCGCGCGATGCGCGCGAGCTTCCAGCGCGAGATCGACGCGGCCGAATCGAACCTCAGCTTCCTCGCCTCGGTGGGCTCGGTGAGCCCCTACGTGGGCCTGTTCGGCACGGTGTGGGGGATCATGCACGCCTTCGTCGGCCTGTCGAACATGCAGCAGGTGACGCTGGCCACCGTGGCGCCAGGCATCGCCGAGGCGCTGGTGGCCACCGCGATCGGCCTGTTCGCGGCGATCCCCGCGGTGATCGCCTACAACCGCTTCGCGCGCGACATCGACCGCATCGCGATGCAGCAGGAGACCTTCATCGAGGAGTTCTCCAACATCCTGCAGCGCAACGTCGGCGCCGCGCCGCCGCCCGCGCCGGCCGCGGCCGCGGCGCAGATGCACAGCGGCTTCTCTCACTCACGCTGACATGCCCGCCGTCGCCGCCCGCGGCTCGCGCCGCCGCACCATCGCCGAGATCAACATGGTGCCCTTCATCGACGTGATGCTGGTGCTGCTGATCATCTTCATGGTCACCGCGCCGCTGATCACCACCGGCGTGATCGACCTGCCCACCGTCGGCAAGGCGAAGAAGGCGCCCGAGCACGTGATCGAGGTGCAGGTGGTCAACGACGAGGCGCTGAAGATGCGCGTCGACGGCAAGGACGAGCAGCCCATCGTCTTGCGCAACCTCGCCGCGCGCGTGAAGCAGGTGCAGGCCGGCAACGTCGAGACGCCGGTGGTGATCTCGGCCGACAAGGCGGTGAAGTACGAGTCCGTCGTGAAGGTGATGGACACGCTGCAGCGCGCCGGCGTGCAGCGCGTGGGCCTGTCGGTCAAGAGCAGCGGGGCCTGAGGCGGCGGCGATGAGCACGGCTTCGCTTTCCCGCGACGCGCTGATCCCGCGCCGGCCCGATCGGGTCGGCCGCGGGCTCGCGATGGCGCTGGCCGTGCACGCGCTGCTGATCATCGCGATCGCCTTCGGCGTGAGCTGGCGCTCCAGCAACCCGGCCGGCGTCGAGGCCGAGCTGTGGGCGGCCGTGCCGCAGATCGCCGCGCCGAAGCCCGTCGCGCCCGAGCCGACGCCGCAACCTGTCGTCAAGAAGGTCGAACCGCCGGCGCCCCCGCCGAAGGTGGAGACGCCCAAGCAGGAAGACGCGCAGATCGCGATCGAGAAAGCCAGGCGCGAGGAGCAGAAGCGCAAGGAAGAACAGCAGCGGCGCGACGAGGAACTCAAGCGCCAGAAGGAAGAGCAGCAGCGCAAGCTCGCCGAGGCCGAGAAGCTCAAGAAGGAGCAGGCCGATCAGAAGAAGCGCGAGGCCGCCGATGCCGCGGCCGCCGAGAAGCGCCGCCAGGAACAGCTGCAGCGCATGGCCGCGCTCGCCGGCGACGGCGCGCCGAATTCCACCGGCACCGCCGCGAAGACCGCCGGCCCCTCGGCCAGCTACGCCGGGCGCATCAAGGCGCGCATCCTGCCCAACATCGTGTTCCCGGACTCGGTCAGCGGCAACCCGCAGGCCACCGTCGAGGTGAAGGCCGCACCCGACGGCACCATCATCGGCCGGCGCCTGCTCAAGAGCAGCGGCGTGCCGGCCTGGGACGAAGCGGTGCTGCGCGCGATCGACAAGACCGAGATCCTGCCGCGCGACACCGATGGGCGCGTGCCCTCATCGCTGGAGATCAGCTTCCGGCCGCACGACGGATAGCTCTCCCGTTCGGGCTGAGCCCTTCGACAAGCTCAGGGCGAACGGAGGGCCACCCGCCTCAGTTCACCTGCGACAGCTGATCCAGGATCGCCGGGTTCTCCAGCGTCGACGTGTCCTGCGTGATCGTCTCGCCCTTGGCGACCGAGCGCAGCAGGCGGCGCATGATCTTGCCGGAGCGGGTCTTGGGCAGGTTGTCGCCGAAGCGGATGTCCTTGGGCTTGGCGATCGGGCCGATCTCCTTGCCGACCCAGTCGCGCAGTTCCTTGGCGATGCGCTTGGCTTCCTCGCCGGTGGGGCGCGGGCGCTTCAGCACGACGAAGGCGCAGATCGCCTCGCCGGTGGTGTCGTCGGGACGGCCCACCACGGCGGCCTCGGCCACCAGCTCGGTGTGCGACACCAGCGCCGACTCGATCTCCATCGTGCCCATGCGGTGGCCCGAGACGTTCAGCACGTCGTCGATGCGGCCGGTGATGGTGAAGTAGCCGGTCTTCTCGTCGCGGATCGCGCCGTCGCCGGCGAGGTAGTACTTGCCCTTGAAGTCTTCCGGGTAGTAGCTCTTCTTGAAGCGCTCCGGGTCGCCCCAGATGGTGCGGATCATCGACGGCCACGGCTTCTTGACCACCAGGATGCCGCCCTGGCCCCACGGCACTTCCTTGCCGGTCTCGTCGACCACCGCGGCCATGATGCCCGGGAAGGGCAGCGTGCACGAGCCCGGCACCAGCGTGGTGGCGCCCGGCAGCGGCGTGATCATGTGGCCGCCGGTTTCGGTCTGCCAGAAGGTGTCGACGATCGGGCAGCGCCCGCCGCCCACGTGCTGGTGGTACCACTCCCAGGCCGCCGGGTTGATCGGCTCGCCCACCGAGCCGAGGATGCGCAGGCTCTTCAGGTCGTAGCTCTTCGGGTGCACCGCCGCGTTCGCCTCGGCCGCCTTGATCAGCGAGCGGATCGCCGTCGGCGCGGTGTAGAAGATCGTGACCTTGTGGTCCTGGATCATCTTCCAGAAGCGGCCGGCGTCGGGGTAGGTGGGCACGCCCTCGAAGACGATCTCGGTGCCGCCCAGCGCCAGCGGGCCGTAGGTGATGTAGGTGTGGCCGGTGACCCAGCCGATGTCGGCGGTGCACCAGAAGATGTCGTCGGGCTTGAGGTCGAAGGTCCACTTCGTCGTCAGCGCCGCGTGCAGCAGGTAGCCGCCGGTGCTGTGCTGCACGCCCTTGGGCTTGCCGGTCGAGCCCGAGGTGTAGAGCAGGAAGAGCGGGTGCTCGGCCCCCACCCACTCCGGCTCGCAAGTGGTGGGCTGGCCCGCCACCGCGTCGTGCAGCCACTCGTCGCGGCCCGCCGTCCAGGCGATGTTGCCGCCGGTGCGCTTGTAGACGATCACGCTCCGGATCTTGTCGCAGCCGCCCAGCGCCAGCGCTTCGTCGACGATGGACTTCAGCGGCAGCTGTTTGCCGCCGCGCAGCTGTTCGTCGGCGGTGATCACGGCCACCGCGCCGGCGTCCTCGATGCGGTCGCGCAGCGATTGCGCCGAGAAGCCGCCGAACACCACCGAGTGCGTCGCGCCGATGCGCGCGCAGGCCTGCATCGCGGCCACGCCCTCGACGCTCATCGACATGTAGATGACGACGCGGTCGCCCTTCTGGATGCCGCGCGCCTTCAGCGCGTTGGCGAGCTGGCAGGTCTGCTCGAGCAGCTGCTTGTACGAGACGCGCGTGACCTTGCCGTCGTCGGCCTCGAAGATGATGGCGGTCTTGTCGCCCAGGCCGCGCTCGACGTTGCGGTCCAGGCAGTTGTACGAGACGTTCAGCGTGCCGTCCTCGAACCACTTGAAGAACGGCGCGCCGCTCTCGTCGAGCACCTTGGTGAAGGGCTTCTTCCAGCTGATCAGCTCGCGCGCCTGCTGGGCCCAGAAGCCTTCGTAGTCGGCTTCGGCCTGCGCGCACAGCTTGTCGTAGGCCTCGCGGCCGGAGACGTAGGCGTTCTTGACGGCGGCCTCGGGCGGCGGGTAAAGGTTGCTCATGGTGTCTCCTCGACGACGGGTTGCTTTGGGCGGCACATTAGGCAGAGGCTCTTACGAAGGCCTGACGCCCCGCCCCGGGCCGGCACATCGCGGACCCTAGAATCCTGCGCCAAACCCGCCGCCGCACCAAGCAAAACCCCCATGACCGCCCCCCAGCATCTGAGCCCCGTCTCCCCGCAACGCCCGCTGCCGCGGCTGATCTTCGCCAGCCGCTGGCTGCAGCTGCCGCTGTACCTGGGGCTGATCCTGGCGCAGGCGGTGTACGTGTTCCATTTCTGGGTCGAGCTGGTGCACCTGATCGAAGCCGCCTTCGGCAACGCCGATGCGCTGGCCAAGCTGGTGGGCAGCATCGGCTACAAGAGCGACGTGGCGCCCACCGCGCTGAACGAGACCATCATCATGCTGGTGGTGCTGGCGCTGATCGACGTGGTGATGATCAGCAACCTGCTGATCATGGTGATCGTCGGCGGCTACGAGACCTTCGTCTCGCGCCTGGACCTCGAAGGCCACCCCGACCAGCCCGAGTGGCTGAGCCACGTCAACGCCTCGGTGCTGAAGGTCAAGCTGGCCACCGCGATCATCGGCATCAGCTCGATCCACCTGCTCAAGACCTTCATCAACGCCGCCAACTACACCGAGAAGGTGCTGCTGTGGCAGACGACGATCCACATCGCCTTCCTGTTCTCGGCGCTGGCCATCGCGCTGGCCGACCGCGTGATGGTGCACGCGGGCTCGAACCCGGACCACTGACCCCTCTCTCTTCAGGACTTCCGCCATGACCACCACGATCCGCTACGCCGACCTGGTCGACAGCGTCGCCGCGGCGCTGCAGTACATCTCGTACTACCACCCGGCCGACTACATCGAGCACCTGGCGCGCGCCTACGCCGGCGAGCAGAGCCCGGCCGCGAAGGACGCGATCGCGCAGATCCTGACCAACTCGAAGATGTGCGCCGAGGGCCGGCGCCCGATCTGCCAGGACACCGGCATCGTCAACGTGTTCATGAAGATCGGCATGGACGTGCGCTTCGAGGGTTTTCCCGGCAGCCTGGAAGACGCCGTCAACGAAGGCGTGCGGCGCGGCTACCTCGACCCCGACAACACGCTGCGCGCCTCGGTGCTCGCCGACCCGATCTTCGAGCGCAAGAACACCAGGGACAACACGCCGGCCGTCATCCACATGAGCCTGGTGCCGGGCAACACGCTGGACATGCACGTCGCCGCCAAGGGCGGCGGCAGCGAGAACAAGAGCAAGTTCGTCATGATGAACCCGAGCGACAACCTGGTCGACTGGGTGCTCAAGACGGTGCCGACGATGGGCGCCGGCTGGTGTCCGCCGGGCATGCTGGGCATCGGCGTGGGCGGCACCGCCGAGAAGGCGATGCTGCTGGCCAAGGAGGTGCTGATGGAGCCGGTCGACATGTTCGATCTCCTCAAGCGCGGGCCGGGCAGCAAGCTCGAGGAGTTGCGCATCGAGCTGTACGAGAAGGTCAACGCGCTGGGCATCGGCGCGCAGGGCCTGGGCGGCCTGACCACCGTGCTCGACGTGAAGATCGCCACCTACCCGACGCACGCGGCGAGCAAGCCGGTGGCGATGATCCCGAACTGCGCCGCGACGCGCCACGCGCATGTGGTGCTCGACGGCTCGGGCCCGGCCTTCATGGAGCCGCCCAGCCTGGACCTGTGGCCCGACGTGCACTGGCAGCCCGACTACAACAAGAGCAAGAAGGTCAACCTCGACACGCTGACGGCGGCGGAAGTGGCGAGCTGGAAGCCGGGCGACACGCTGCTGCTGTCCGGCAAGATGCTCACCGGCCGCGACGCCGCGCACAAGCGCATCCAGGACATGCTGGCCAAGGGCGAGAAGCTGCCGGTGGACTTCACCAACCGCGTGATCTACTACGTCGGCCCGGTCGACCCGGTGCGCGACGAGGTGGTCGGCCCGGCCGGCCCGACCACCGCCACGCGCATGGACAAGTTCACCGAGATGATGCTGGCGCAGACCGGCCTGATCGCGATGGTCGGCAAGGCCGAGCGCGGGCCGGTGGCGATCGAGGCGATCAAGAAGCACCAGAGCGCCTACCTGATGGCGGTGGGCGGTGCGGCCTACCTCGTTGCCAAGGCGATCAAGCAGTCCAAGGTGGTGGGCTTCGCCGATCTCGGCATGGAAGCGATCTACGAGTTCACGATCGAGGACATGCCGGTCACCGTGGCGGTGGACGCCCAAGGCACCAGCGTGCACAACACCGGGCCGAAGGAGTGGCAGGCGCGGATCGGGAAGATTCCGGTGGCGGCGGCATGAACCCCGATGCGGGCGCCGGGCCCGAGGCGCCGTGAGAGCAACTGGCTGAAACGCGCGACGCCGAACGGGGGTCCGCTCGGTGGCGCCGATCCCGCCGGAAGATGCGATGGCTCGCCTGCGCGGCCGGTTCCCGACAGTCCCGTTCGGGCTGACGAGCGGGAGAGAACTGCCTGACACCGTTCGGCCTGAGCTTGTCGAAGGCCCCCGCGAGGCAGCGCCGGCGATCAAACGCCGCGGTCCCTCGTGCACCCTTCGACAAGCTCAGGGTGAACGGACTCATTCACACAGTCGGAGCCCGTCGAACCCACTCCGCGCGAATCCGCTGCTGGCCCTTCGACAAGCTCAGGGCGAACGGATCTTCGCGGCTGAACGCGCTCAGACAAGAGACACCGAAGAAGCGATGAGCTTCTAAAGCGCCCTCGCCCGCTCCAGCAGCAACTCGCGCTCGCGCTGGTTGCGCGCCATCGCCGCGGCGCGCTCGAACTCGGCGCGCGCTTCCTCGCGCCGGCCGAGCTTGACGAGCAGATCGGCGCGCACGCTCGGCAGCCACTGGTAGTTCTTCAGCGCCGGCTCGCCGGCCAGCGCGTCGACCAGCGGCAACGCCGCCGCCGGGCCGAAGGCCATGCTCACCGCCACCGCGCGGTTGAGTTCGATCACCGGCGAGGGCGTGGCCTGCGCCAGCGCGTCGTACAGCGCCACGATGCGCGGCCAGTCGGTCTGCGCCGCCGTGGCGGCGCGCGCATGGCAGGCGGCGATGGCCGCCTGCAGCGCATACGGGCCGAGCGGCTCGCCCTGCGCGGCCGCCAGCGCCTCGGCACGCGCCAGCGCCGCGAGGCCGCGCGCGATCGCCGTGCCATCCCAGCGGCCGCGGTCCTGCCCGGGCAGCAGCACAGGGCGCCCCTGCGCGTCGGTGCGCGCGGCGCTGCGCGAGGCCTGCAACTCCATCAGCGCGAGCAGCCCGTGCACCTCGGCCGCATCGCCCGCCACCTCGGCGAGCACGCGGCCCAGGCGCAGCGCCTGCTCCGCCAGCGCCGGGCGCATCCAGTCGTCGCCGGCGGTGGCGGTGTAGCCCTCGTTGAAGATCAGGTAGATCACCTCCAGCACCGAGGCGAGGCGCGCGCGCAGCTCGGCGCCGCGCGGCACCTCGTAGGGCACGCGCGCCTCGGCCAGCGTGCGCTTGGCGCGCACGATGCGCTGCGCGATGGTCGGCTCGGCGGCGAGGAAGGCGCGCGCGATCTCCGCGGTGCTGAGGCCGCCGAGCAGCTTGAGCGTCAGCGCCAGCCGCGCGTCCAGCGCCAGCAGCGGGTGGCAGGCGGTGAAGATCAGGCGCAGCAGGTCGTCGCCGATCTCGTCGGCGCGCTTCGCATCGAGCGCGTCGACGAAATCGGGCACCACCCGCGCCTGCTGCGCCTCCAGGTCGAGGCCGATCGCCTCCAGCTTGCGCGCGAGGTTGGCGTCGCGGCGCAGGCGGTCGAGCGCGCGATGCTTCGCGGTGGTCATCAGCCAGGCGCCGGGGTTGTCGGGCACGCCTTCGCGCGGCCAGTGTTCGAGCGCGGCGATCAGCGCGTCCTGCGCGAGTTCCTCGGCGAGGCCGACGTCGCGCACCAGGCGCGCGATGCCGGCGAGGATGCGCAGGCGCTCGTTGCGCCAGACCGCCTCGATCGCCTCGGCCGCATGCGCCGCCGCGCCGTCGTCCATCAGCCCTGCGCGGACACCGTGGCCGGGTCCATCCAGAACACCTCCCACTGGTGGCCGTCGGGATCCTCGAAGCCGTGCTGCACCATGAAGCCGTGGTCCTTGCGTTCCACCGGCGCGCGGCCGCCGGCGCCGAGCGCCTTGGCGACCATCGCATCGACCTCGGCGACGCTCTCGCACGACAGCGCCACCAGCACCTCGCTGCTCTTCGTGGCGTCTGCCACCGGCTTCTTCGTGAAGCCCTGGAAGAACGGCTCGGCCAGCAGCATCACGTAGCCGCCCTCGCCGATCGGCATGCACAGCGCCTTGTCGTTGCTGAACTGGTCGTTGAACGAGAAACCCAGCGCGCCGAAGAACGCGCGCGTGCGCGCGATGTCGCGCACCGGCAGGTTGACGAAGATCTGGCGTGCCATCGTGTGCTCCTTCAAGGCAATGGGGGATGCCCGCTCCCACGACGAACGGCCGCCGGCCGTTTCGACAGTCTCAGGCCGAATCGTCGAAGCACGGCGCCAGCGCGCGCACCTCGACCGGGCACCACTGCGCCGCCGGGCATTCGGCGGCGACCGCCAGCGCCTCGTCGCGGCTTGCCACGTCGATCATGAAGAAGCCGCCGATCATCTCCTTGGCCTCGGCGAAGGGGCCGTCGACGACGCTGGTGCGCTCGCCCTGGCGCTGCACGCGCGCCGCCCGGGCGTGCGAGGCGAGCGACTCCACCGCGATCAGCTGTCCGCGCTCGCGCAGCCGCTCGGCGAAGGCGCCCATCGCGGCGTAGGCGGCCTCGCCCTCGGCGCGCGTGCGCGTGGCGCGCTGGCCGGGCGGCTCGATGATCAGAAGCATGTAGCGCATGGCGGCCGAGCGTAGCCGAAATCAGCCGCGCGGGTGATGCTGCGCGTGCAGCGACTTCAGCCGCTCGCGCGCCACGTGCGTGTAGATGGTCGTCGTCGAGATGTCGGCGTGGCCGAGCAGCATCTGCACCGCGCGCAGATCGGCGCCGTGGTTCAGCAGGTGCGTCGCGAAGGCGTGGCGCAATGTGTGCGGCGACAGCGGCACCTGCACGCCGGCGCGCAGCGCGTGGGCCTTGACCAGCTTCCAGAACATCTGGCGCGTCATCGCGCCGCCGCGCGCGGTGACGAACAGCGCATCGCTGGCCTGCCCCTGCAGGATCTCGCCGCGCGCTTCGGCCAGATAACGCTCCAGCCAGGCGCGCGCCTCCTCGCCGAAGGGCACGAGGCGCTCCTTCGAACCCTTGCCGGTGACGCGCAGCGCGCCTTCGCTCATCGAGAGGTGCACGCCCTTGAGCGTCACCAGCTCGCTGACGCGCAGCCCGCTGGCGTACATCAGCTCGAGCATCGCGCGGTCGCGCAGGCCCAAGGGCGTCTCGATGTCCGGCGCGGCCAGCAGCGCCTCGACCTGCGCCTCCGACAGCGTCTTGGGCACGCGCAGCGGCGCCTTCGCGGCGCTCATCTTCAGCGTCGGGTCGGCGCGGGTCAGCTGCTCGCGCAGCGCCCAGCGGAAGAAGCGCTTGAACACCGTCAGACGCCGGTTCGCGCTGCTCGCCTTGCTGCCGGCGTGGCGCGCCACCGCGTAGGCGAGCAGGTCGGTCTCGGTGCTGTCGGTGATCGCGCGGCCGTGCTCGCGCGCCAGCCAGCCGGCGTACAGCGCCAGGTCGCGCCGGTAGGCCGCCAGCGTGCTGGCGGCCAGGCCGTCCTCGATCCACAGCGCGTCGGCGAAGCGGTCGATCAGCTCGCCGCCGGCCGGCGGCGCGCCGGCCGCGGCCTTCACTCCAGCTGCAGCTTCTGCTGCACCACCACCTTCTTGTAGACGTCGAACTCGGCGGCGATCTGCTGCGCGAACTGCTCGGGCGTGTTGGCCACGATCAGCGAGCCGGTGTCCTCGATGCGCTTCTTCACCGCCGGATCCTCCAGCGTCTTCTTCACCGCGGCGCTGACCTTGTCGACCACTTCCTTGGGCAGCCCCTTGGGCCCGTGGATGCCGTAGTAGGCCATGCGGTTGACGGGCTCCAGGCCCACCTCCTTGAAGGTCGGCACGCCCGGCAGCACCGCCAGGCGCTGCGGCGCGGCGACGACGATGGCGATCAGCCGGCCGTCCTTGATGAAGGGCAGCGCCGAGGGCATGTTGTCGAAGATGATCGGCACCTGGCCGGCCACGGTGTCGTTCAGCGCCGGGCCCGCGCCGCGGTACGGGATGTGGGTCACGAAGGTACCCGACAGGTTCTTGTACAGCTCCATCTGCAGGTGGCCGATGCCGCCGGTGCCCGAGCTGCTGTAGCTGTACTTGCCGGGGTTCTTCTTCAGCTCGGCGACGAAGCCCTTGTAGTCGCGTGCCGGAAAGCTGGGGTGCACGGCGATCACGTTGGGCGTGGCGGCCACGTTGATGATCGGCGTGAAGTCGGTCAGCGGGTTGTAGGCGATCTTCGGGTTGATGGCCGGGTTGGCCGCCGTGGTGCTGACGGTGGCCATGCCCAGGGCATAGCCGTCGGGCGTGGCACGCGCCGTCTCGGTGGCGCCCACCGAACCGCCACCGCCGGC
>JAKOZT010000053.1 GCA_029779845.1 Pseudomonadota bacterium
AGAACTTCATCCACCTGCAGGAGGTGGTGCGCGAGTACTACGGCTTCAAGCACATCGTGCCCACGCACCAGGGGCGCGGCGCCGAGAACCTGCTGTCGCGCCTGTGCATCCAGCCGGGCGACTACGTGCCGGGCAACATGTACTTCACCACCACGCGGGCGCATCAGGAGCTGAACGGCGCCACCTTCGTCGACATCATCATTGACCAGGCGCACGACCCGCAGGTCGAGCTGCCCTTCAAGGGCAACGTCGACATCGCCAAGCTGAGCCGCCTGATCGACGAGGTCGGGCCTGAGCGCATCCCCTACGTGTGCGTCGCCGTCACCGTCAACCTCGCGGGCGGCCAGCCGGTCAGCATGGGCAACCTGCGCGCCGTCAAGGAGCTGTGCGCGCGCCACGGCATCAAGGTGATGTTCGACGCCACGCGTTGCGTCGAGAACGCCTACTTCATCCAGGAGCGCGAACCCGGCTACGCCGACCGCAGCATTCGCGCCATCCTCAAGGAGATGATGAGCTACGCCGACGGCTGCACCATGAGCGGCAAGAAGGACTGCCTGGTCAACATCGGCGGCTTCCTGTGCATGAACGACGACGAGCTGTACCAGCGCGCCAGCGAGCTGGTGGTGCTGTTCGAAGGCATGCCCAGCTACGGCGGCCTGGCCGGGCGCGACATGGAGGCCATGGCGCGCGGCATCGAAGAATCCGTGGACCAGCACTACATCAGCCACCGCATCGGCCAGTGCCGCTACCTGGCGGACCAGCTCGAGGCCGCGGGCGTCCCGATCGTCAAGCCGGTGGGCGGGCACGCGGTGTTTCTGGATGCGCGCGCGTTTCTGGACCACCTGCCGCAGGACGAATTTCCGGCACAGACGCTGGCGGCCCAGCTCTACCTGGAAAGCGGCGTGCGCAGCATGGAGCGCGGCATCGTCTCGGCCGGGCGCAACAAGGAAACCGGCGACCACCACCGCCCCAAGCTGGAGCTGGTGCGCCTGACGCTGCCGCGCCGCGTCTACACCTACGCCCACCTCGACGTGGTGGCGCGCGCCTGCAAGGACCTGTATGCGCGCCGCCGCCAGATCCAGGGCATGAAGATGGTCTACGAGCCCAAGTTCCTGCGCTTCTTCACCGCCCGCTTCGAGCCGCTGCCGGTGGCCGCCGCGGCGCCGGCAGCGCAGGCCGAGCCGGCGCTGGCCGACGCCTGAGGCACGCCCGCCAAGCCCGCGCCGCCCGCGCCGTCGGCTGGGCGGACGTGCGTGGCGCGGCGGCGGGTGGCCGACAATCGCCCCACCGCCACTGACAGGGCCGGCGCGCCAAAGCCCGCGCCGGCCGGGTTTTGCACATGGACGCTTCTTCGACCGGGTATTTCGAGCGCGAGCATCGCCGCATGGAGGCGCAATTGCACGCGCACCTGCTGCACGTGGTGGGGGCCGACTTCGAGCGCGCGCGCACGGCGTTGCAGCGCTGGCGCCGGGCGCTGGCGCGCCACATCGACATCGAAAACCACCGCCTGCTGCCGCACCTGCCCGAAGGAGCGCGCTGGCCGGCCCGGCTGTACCTGCTGGAGCACGAGCGCATCACCCTGCTGGCCGACGAATACGCCGAGCGCCTGGACGCGTTGCTGGCGCGCCCGCCGCGCAGCCAGCGCGCGCGCCGCCAGGCCGTGCTGGCGCTGCTGGACGCCGCGCACGCGCTGCGCCACCTGATCGAGCACCACCACCAGCGCGAGGAGATGGCGCTGGCGCACGAGCTGCCGCTGGCGGTGCAGCAAGCCGCGTGGGAATCCGGCCGCGGCGCCTGAGGACACCGCCATGAGCCAGCCCACGGACGTGCTGGAGGGCGGCCGCGCCGAGGCATTTGCCTTCATCAACGCGCTGCGCCGCTTCAACCTAGAAACGGCAGTTGAACGCGCCCGCCAGTGCCGCGCTCGGCGTGCCAGGCAAGGCGCGAGGACGCCGCAGGCTACTGCCTGCAAGAACGAGCAACGACGCCTGGCACGCCGAGCGCGGTGCTGGTGGGTGCGTAGCGCGCTCACCTATTCGGTAAACGCCATCGAAGCCACAAACGCCAGCACCCGCGCGGCTTTGGCGACGATCGCTAGCGGTCAACTGCCGTTTCTAGGTTCAAGTCGGCGGTCAGCCTGGGCGGCTCGGAATCGCTGGTGCGCAACCCGGCCTCGACCACCCATTCCGGCGTGTCCGCCGCGCAGCGCGAAGCCGACGGCGTGAGCGAGGGGCTGGTGCGCCTGTCGACCGGGCTGGAGCACGTGGACGATTTGCAGACCGATCTGGATCGGGCACTTTGCGGGCTGGCACAGGACTGACGCGGCGGCAGACGCGAGGCGCTTTGTTCCGTCGTCATCGCGAGCGCAGCGCGGCGATCCAGTGGTTCGATGATCCTGGAATCCGCAGTTGGATGCGCCCGCCAGTGCCGCCATCGGCGTGCCGGGCAAGGCGCGACGACGCCGCGCACTGCTGTGCGCAAGGAGAAGCAACGTTGCACGGCGCGTCGAGGGCGGTGCTGGTGGGTGCATAGCGCGCTCATCCAGTCGGTGAGCGTCATCGGAGCAGACAAAGTCAATATCCATGCGACTTTGGAGACGTTGGCGAGCGGTCAACTGCGGTTTCCAGGATGAAACCTCCTCTGGCTTGCTTCGTCGTCCTTGGCGTTGTGCGGTGGCGGCCTGGTCAGCCCAGTTCGTCGTACAAGTCACGCCACGCCGGGTTCATCCTTTCGATCAGTGCCAACTTGCGTGCGCGAGAGCCAGCCTTGAGCTGCTTCTCGCGCCCAATGGCGCTTTCTTGTGAAGCTGGGGACCATGACGGTTCCGTCGCGCAGTCTGGCGTAGGTGCTGGATTGCTTCGTCGCCTGCGGCTCCTCGCAATGACGGGAGGGGAGTTCCCGTGGTCCTTGCACAGCACGCCGTCATCGCGAGGCCCGCAGGGTCCCGGCGATCCAGTCGTGAGGTCGAGCACTGTGGCTGTATCCGTCAGTCGCGCGTCACCCGCAACACTTCCTCGCGGCTGGTGATGCCGGCCGCGATCAGGCGCTCGCCGTCGTCGCGCATCAGGCGCATGCCCTTGGCCAGCGCCGTGGCGCGGATGTCGGCCTCGGCGGCCTGGCCGTGGATCTGGGCGCGGATCGCGTCGTCGACCACCAGCAGCTCGAACACGCCGGTGCGGCCGGCATAGCCGGTGTGGCCGCAGGCGTCGCAGCCCTGGCCGCGACAGACGGTGCACAGCTTGCGCACCAGGCGCTGCGCCAGCACGCCGAGCAGCGACGACGACAGCAGGAACGGCTCCACTCCCATGTCCGTGAGGCGCGTGACGGCGCTGGCGGCATCGTTGGTGTGCAGCGTGGCCAGCACCAGATGGCCGGTCAGGCTGGCCTGGATCGCGATCTGCGCGGTTTCGATGTCGCGGATCTCGCCGATCATCACGATGTCCGGGTCCTGGCGCAGGATGGCGCGCAGGGCGCGCGCGAAGGTGAGGTCGATCTTGGGGTTGACCTGCGTCTGGCCGACGCCGGGCAGCTCGTACTCGATCGGGTCCTCCACCGTCATGATGTTGTTGCGCCCGGCGTCCAGCCGCGCCAGGCTGGCGTACAGCGTGGTGGTCTTGCCGCTGCCGGTGGGGCCGGTGACCAGCATGATGCCGTGCGGCTGAGCGATCAGGTGCTCGAATTCGCGTAGCACGTCGCCCTGCATGCCAACGGCTTCGAGGCTGATGCGGCCCTCGGACTTGTCGAGCAGTCGCAGCACCGCGCGCTCGCCGTGGGCGCTGGGCAGGGTGGACACGCGCACGTCGATGGCTCTGGTCCCTAAGCGCAGGCTGATGCGGCCGTCCTGCGGCAGGCGCTTTTCGGCGATGTCCAGGTCGGCCATGATCTTCAGGCGGCTGATCAGGGCGGCGTGCAGTGCGCGGTTGGGCTGCACCACCTCGCGCAGCGCGCCGTCGACGCGAAAGCGCACGCTGGAATGGCGCTCGTAGGGCTCGATGTGGATGTCGCTGGCGCCGTCGCGCGCCGCCTGCGTCAGCAAGGCGTTCAGCATGCGGATGATGGGCGCGTCGTCGGCGGCTTCCAGCAGGTCCTCGACCGCCGGCAGCTCCTGCATGATGCGCGAGAGGTCGGCGTCGGATTCGACCTCGCTGACCACCGCGGCGGCGCTGGATTCGCTTTGCGAATAGGCGTGGCTGATGCGCTGCGCCAGCGCGGCGGCGTCCAGCGCCTGCAGCGCCAGCGGCGGCTCGCCGGCGCCGTAGCGGCGCATCACCTCGCTCAGGTGGCCGGCGTCGGGCTGGCCGCCGTGCCACAGGGTCAGCTGGCCGCCGTCGTCTTCCAGCAGCAGGCCGGCGGTGCGCGCGAAGGCGTAGGGCAGCGGGTAGCGCATCGGCGTGATTAGGGCCGCGTGAAGGTGGTGCCGCTGCCCGGGTCGCTGTTTTCGCCGGCGGCCGGCGGGCGGATCAGCGGCGGCGGCGGCGCGGGGCGCTTCCAGGCCTCGGGATTGACCGGCTGCACCGCCGGCAGCACCGGCGCCGGGTTGATCGGCAGCACGCTGCTGGCCTGCGGCTGGTTGGCCGACTGCGCGGCGCGCATGTAGTCGTAGCGGTCGAGCGAGAACGATTCGGCCGCCGCGCCGTCGCGCACGATGACCGGGCGCAAGAACACCATCAGGTTGGTCTTGACGTAGCTGCGGTTCTGGTTCTTGAACAGGTTGCCCAGCACCGGGATGTCGCCCAGGCCGGGCAGCTTGTCCTCGCTGGTGGCGAACTGGTCTTCCAGCAGGCCGCCCAGCACCACCACCGCGCCGTCGCCGACCAGCACGCTCGATTCGATGGCGCGCTTGTTGGTGATCGGTCCCTGCACCGAGCCCACCGTGCTGGCCACCACGCTGGAGGTTTCCTGGTAGATCACCATCTTGATGGTGCCGTCCTCGCTGATCTGCGGGCGCACGCGCAGCGTCAGGCCGACGTCCTTGCGCTCGAAGGTCTGGAACGGGTTGACGGCGTTGGTGGCGCTGCCGGTGTTGGTGTAGCTGCCGGTGACGAAGGGCACGTTCTGGCCGACGACGATGCGCGCCTCCTCGTTGTCCAGCGTCAGCAGGGTGGGCGTGGACAGCACGTTGCCCGAGCCGGTGGACTGGATGAAGTTGGCCAGGGCGCTCAGCAGGTAGCCGGCGCCGAAGCGGTGCATCAGCCCGAAGTTGAAGCCCTCGCGGATCGGCAGGCTGCTGGGGAATTTCTGGTTGCTCACCAGATCGCTCATGCCGGGGCTGACGCCCAGGATGTTGCCCAGGCCCGGGGCACCGCCGGCCGTGGTGCCGAAGTTGGTGCCCAGCACGCCGATGTTGGTGTCGCCCTTGGTGCCCAGCACGGCCTGCCACTGGATGCCGAATTCGGCCGCCTTGTCGGCGCGCACCTCGGCGATCAGGCTTTCCACGTAGACCTGGGCGCGGCGCTGGTCCAGCTTGTCGATCACCGCGCGCAGCTCGCGGTAGATCGGCTCGGGCGCGCTGATGATGAGCGAATTGGTGGCCGGGTCGGCCTGGATC
>JAKOZT010000065.1 GCA_029779845.1 Pseudomonadota bacterium
CGCTTCGATGAGACGGTCGGCCCTGCGGGCCGACTGCCTTGCGCTGCTCGGTCTCGCGGCCCCGCCGCGCAACTCGCTTCGCGGGCTTTCGCCCGCTGCGGTCAAACACCCGCGGCGAGCATGAGGACGAAGCGCGCGGGTACGCGCGCGGGCCACGAGCCCTGCGCTGCTCAGCGTCTCATAGGCGCGCCGCGGGCGGCCCGCACGGCCCTTTGCTGACCCAGAGATGGCATGCCACCTGATTGCATGCCACCTCTGGTTCAGCGCGGCGCATCCCCGACAAGAACGCGCCCGCCCCGAGCTGCGCTTTGATGCCATTGATCGCAATGTCGTATGAGAAGCGGCGAGCGGATCCGGCGCCGTCGCCGCGCGGCCTATGCGCCGGTCTCCATCAGCGCCGCCAGGAACTGCCGGCGCCACCAGTGGACGTCGTGGGCACGAATCTGCGCCATCAGCCGCTGGTGGCGCTGGCAGCGCTCCTCCAGCGGCATGTGCAGCGCGCGCTGGATGGCATCGGCGGTGGCCTGGGTGTCGTAGGGATTCACCAGCAGCGCATCGCCGAGCTGCTCGGCCGCGCCGGCGAAGCGCGACAGCACGAGGACGCCCGGGTCCTGCGGGTCCTGCACGGCGACGAACTCCTTGGCCACCAGGTTCATGCCGTCGCGCAGCGGCGTGACCAGGCCGACGCGCGCCGCGCGGTACAGCCCCGGCACGCGCCTGCGCGCCACCGTGCGGTGGATGTAGCGGATCGGCATCCAGTCGATCTCGCCGAAGTCGCCGTTGATCGCGCCGCACAGCCCCTCGAGCTCGCGGCGGATGTCGCCGTAGGCATGCACGTCCTCGCGCGAAGGCGCGGCCACCTGGATCAGCGTGGCGCTGTTGCGGTTCTCCGGGTAGCGCTCGAGCAGCGCGCGGAAGGCGCGGATGCGCTGCGGCAGGCCCTTGGAGTAGTCGAGCCGGTCGACGCCGACGAGCAGCCGCCGCCGCGCGTACTGCTCGCGCAGCGTGGCGAGCATCTCCTGCGCCTCGTCTTCCTGCGCCAGGGCGCGGAACTCGTCGACGTCGATGCCGATCGGGAAGGCCCCGGCGCGCAGCTGGCGGTTGAAGGCGCCGAAGGTGTTCTCGGAGATCCGCTCGGCATGGGCCTCGCTGACCAGGTAGCGCGACAGGTGCGCCATGTCGGCCTGGCTCTGCAGGCCGACCAGGTCGTAGGCGAACAGCGCGCGCATCAGCCACTCGTGCGCCGGGATCGCCGCCAGGATCTGCTGCGGCGGCAGCGGGATGTGCAGGAAGAAGCCGATGCGCTGCCGGCAACCCATCGCGCGCAGCTCGGCGGCCAGCGGGATCAGGTGGTAGTCGTGCACCCAGATCACGTCGTCGGGCTGCAGCAGGGGCATCAGGCGGTGCGCGAACATGCGGTTCACGCGCCGGTAGCCGTCGATGAAGCCGGCATCGAAGTCGGCGAGGTCGAGCCGGTAGTGGAACACCGGCCACAGCACGCCGTTGGCGTAGCCGCGGTAGTAGCTGTCGTGGTCCTCGCGGCTCAGGTCCACCGTCGCCAGCGTGACCCTGCCGGCGCGCTGGGTGTGCAGCCTGCCTTCGCCGGCGCCGGCTTCCACGACGCTGCCGCTGCTGCCGAACCACAGCCCGCCGGTCTCGGCGAGCGCCTCGCCCAGCGCGACGGCCAGGCCGCCGGCCGCGGTCTTGCGCGGATCGGCGACGCGGTTGGAGACGACGACCAGCCGGCTCACGGTGCCGCCCGCTCGGCCGGCGCGCCGGCCAGGCGCTCGACGGCGCGCGCCAGCCAGTCGCGCATCGCCGCCGGGTCGTCCAGGCGGTGCGTGGCCAGCGTCTCGCCCTCGCCGATCTTCACCGCCACGCCGCCCAGCGACTGCACGAGCTCGAAGGCGGTCTCGTCGGTCACGTCGTCGCCGAAGAACCAGGGCCGGCGGTGGCGGAACGGGCGCTCGTCGAGGAAGCTGCGCACCGCCAGGCCCTTGCTGGCGCGCCGCGGCTTCAGCTCCACGACCTTCTTGCCGCGCACCAGCGTCATGCCGTCGCTGCGGCGCGCCGCCTCGGTCATGGCGCTCAGGCATTCGTCCTCGAGCTCGGGCGCCTGGCGGTAGTGCAGCGCGATCGCGCCGGGCTTGTGCTCGGCGCGCAGGCCGGGGCGGCGCCGCACCAGTTCCTCGATCAGCGCGGCCGGCTCGTCGAGCGAGCCCACGGCGATGCGCCGCACCAGGCCGTCGGCGCCGCGCCGTTCCGCGCCATGCACCCCCGCGGCGGGCAGCCGGGCGAGTTGCAGGCGCCGGTCGATGTCGGCCAGCGGCCGGCCGGAGACCACGGCCACGGCGCCGCCGAGCAGGCCCGCCAGGCGTGCCAGCAGCTCGGGCAGGCCGGGCGCCACCGTCACGGCATCCGGCTGCTCGGCCAAGTCGACGAGCGTGCCGTCGAAATCGAAGAAGAGCGCGCTGGCGCGATCGGGCAGAGGGGGATTCGACATGCGCCGACCTTAGACGCATTTGGACCGGCGGGCGGCGGTTTCCATCAAAACCGTACCCAGGTGCTGCAGTTTCGCGGCGCGCGCCTACGCCACCTTGCGTATTGGGCGTTCGCGGCGCCCCGCCTAACCTGCGCGCAGCCCCGGGGCCATCCCGGGATCAACGCAGGAGCCCACCGCATGAACACCACCCGCCGCTTCGCCACGAAGTCGCTCACCGCGCTGGCCGCCGCCGCCTGCACGCTGGGCTTTGCCTCCATCGCCCAGGCGCAGGCCACCATCAAGGTCGGCGTGCTGCATTCGCTGTCGGGCACGATGGCGATCTCCGAGACCGTGCTGAAGGACGTCGCCCTGATGACGATCGACGAGATCAACGCCAAGGGCGGCGTGCTCGGCAAGAAGCTCGAGCCCGTCGTCGTCGACCCGGCCTCCAACTGGCCGCTGTTCGCCGAGAAGGCCAAGCAGCTGATCGACCAGGACAAGGTCGCCGTCACCTTCGGCTGCTGGACCAGCGTGAGCCGCAAGTCGGTGCTGCCGGTGTTCGAGGAGAAGAACGCGCTGCTGTTCTACCCGGTGCAGTACGAGGGCGAGGAGCTGAGCAAGAACGTCTTCTATACCGGCGCGGCGCCGAACCAGCAGGCGATTCCGGCGGTCGAGTACCTGATGAGCAAGGACGGCGGCAGCGCGAAGCGCTGGGTGCTGCTGGGCACCGACTACGTCTACCCGCGCACCACCAACAAGATCCTGCGCGCCTTCCTGCACAGCAAGGGCGTGGCCGACGCCGACATCATGGAGGACTACACCCCCTTCGGCCACAGCGACTACCAGAGCATCATCGCCAAGATCAAGAAGTTCGCCAGCGAAGGCAAGAAGACCGCGGTGGTGTCGACCATCAACGGCGACTCCAACGTGCCCTTCTACAAGGAGCTGGGCAACCAGGGCCTGAAGGCGACCGACGTGCCGGTGGTGGCCTTCTCGGTGGGCGAGGAAGAGCTGCGCGGCGTCGACACCAAGCCGCTGGTGGGCCACCTCGCGGCGTGGAACTACTTCATGAGCATCAAGAGCCCGGCCAACACCGAGTTCGTCAAGAAGTGGAGCGACTACGCCAAGGCCAAGGGCATCCCCGGCCACAAGGACAAGCCGCTGACCAACGACCCGATGGAGGCCACCTACATCGGCATCCACATGTGGAAGCAGGCGGTGGAGAAGGCCAAGAGCACCGACACCGACAAGGTGATCGCCGCGATGGCCGGCCAGACCTTCCCGGCGCCGAGCGGCTTCATGTCGACGATGGACAAGGAGAACCACCACCTGCACAAGCCGGTGTTCATCGGCGAGATCAAGGCCGACGGCCAGTTCAACGTGGTGTGGAAGACCAAGGGGCCGGTGGTGGCCGACCCGTGGAGCGACTACATCGCCGAGAACAAGGGCAAGAAGAACGTGCCCGAGAAGAAGTGAAGTGAGCGTGCGCAGCAGTGTTCTCGCCTTCGTCGCCGCGTTCGTGCTGTGCAGCGCGTGGGGACCCGCGCGGGCCCTCACCGCCGAGCAGGCGCGCGGCATCGCCAGCGGCGAGAGCGACGAGCGCATCGCCGCGCTGAACCAGGCGGCGAGCGAGGGCGCCGAAGGGCTGGCCGCCTTCGTGCAGGCCTTGCTCGACGATGCCGTCAAGGTGGCGGGCGAGCAGGTCTTCGTGATGCAAGGCGACAAGGCGCTCGACGCCACGACGCTCGCGCCGGCCGCGCTGCCGGCGGATGCCGAAGACGTGGTCAACAACAACCGCGTGCGCGGCGCGCTGCAGGCGGCGCTGGCTTCGCTGCAACTGCTGTCGCCGGACCTCGCCGTGCGGCGCGCGGCGGTGGGCGAGTTGATGAGCCAATCGCTCGATGAATCGCAGTTGCCCTTGCTCGACAAAGCGCTCGATGCCGAGAGTGATGCCACTCTGAAGGCATCGCTCGAACGCATGCGCGCCGCGATCCTGATCGCCTCGCCCGACAAGGCCAAACGGCTGGCCGCCGTGGCCGAACTCGCGCGCAGCGGGCAAGGCGCGGTGGCGAGCCTGCTGCAGGAACGCCTCGCGCCCGATGCCGAAGGCGATGCGCAGGTGCGCGCCGCGCTGCGCACGGCGCTGGCCGAAGTGAAAGCGCGCCTGGCCTGGGGCGAGCGCCTGGGCGTGCTGTTCAGCGGCGCGAGCCTGGGCTCGATCCTGCTGCTGGCGGCGCTCGGCCTGGCGATCACCTACGGCCTGATGGGCGTGATCAACATGGCGCACGGCGAGCTGCTGATGATCGGCGCCTACGCCACCTACGTGGTGCAGAACCTGTTTCGCCAGTACGTTCCCGGCGCGTTCGACTGGTACATCGCGGCGGCGATTCCCGCCTCCTTCTTCGCCGCCGCGCTGGTCGGCGCGGCGATGGAGCGCAGCGTGATCCGCTGGCTCTACGGCCGCCCGCTGGAGACGCTGCTGGCCACCTGGGGCATCAGCCTGGTGCTGATGCAGGCGGTGCGTTCGGTCTTCGGCGCGCAGAACGTGCCGGTGGAGAACCCGGCCTGGCTGTCCGGCGGCGTGGCCGTGATGGGCAACCTGACGCTGCCGTGGAACCGCATCGCCATCATCGCCTTCGCGGCGCTGGTGCTGGCGGCGGTGGCGCTGCTGATCGCGCGCACGCGGCTCGGCCTGTTCGTGCGCGGCGTGACGCAGAACCGCCGCATGGCCGCCTGCGTCGGCGTCGACACCGCGCGCACCGACACGCTCGCCTTCGCGCTCGGCGCCGGGCTGGCCGGGCTGGGCGGCTGCGCGCTCTCGCAGGTTGGCAACGTCGGGCCCGATCTCGGCCAAGGCTACATCGTCGACTCGTTCCTCGTCGTCGTGCTGGGCGGCGTGGGCCAGCTCGCCGGCACCGTCTACGCCGCGCTCGGGCTGGGCGTGCTGAACAAGCTGCTCGAAGGCTGGGCCGGCGCGGTGCTGGCCAAGATCATGGTGCTGGTGTTCATCGTGGTCTTCATCCAGAAGCGGCCGCAGGGCATCTTCGCGATGAAGGGCAGGAGCGCCGAGGCCTGACAGGACTCCCGTTCGGGCTGAGCTTGTCGAAGCCCGCCGAGGTGCAGCGCGGGGCCCTTCGACAAGCTCAGGGCGAACGGATTTCAGCGGCCGCGAAGTTCGAAACCACCGCGGCGAGCGATTCGCGCACGCGCTCGACGACGGGCGAGCCGCCGTGGGCGGACAGCAGCAGCTCGCGGGTCGAGCGTGTCATCGCGACGTAGAGCAACCGCACCGCGTCCTCGACGGATTCGTCGCGCATCGGCAGCGCCTGCAAGCCGGCCACCGCGACGAGCGGAAACTCCAGGCCCTTGGCGCTGTGCATGGTCAGCAGCTTGACGCTGGGCACCGACCAGTCGAAGCGCTTGAAGGCCTGCGTGTTCATCGACTGGAAAGGGATGCCGCGAGCCGCCAGCGCCGCCTCGATCGGCTTCATCAGGTACTTGGTGCGCAGCAGCACGGCGACGTCGCCGGGCGAGCGGCCCGCGGCCAGCGCCGCCGCGATGCGCTCGGCGACCAGCCCGGCTTCCTCGCGTTCGTGGCGCGCCTCCATCAGCACCGGCAGCGGCCCGCGCCGGCCGGCCGATGCGGGCGTGACGCGCTGGATCTCGTCCTCGCCGCGCTCCTCGTCGCCGCGCAGCAGCGAGTCGGCGCAGTGCATCGCCAGCGCCAGCACCTCGGCGGTGTTGCGGTAGTTCAGCCTGAGCACGCTGGTGCGGCCGACCGCCTTGATGCCGACGCTGGCAAAGCTGAAGCGGCGGCGCTGCTTCTGGTAGATCGACTGCGCGTCGTCGTACAGCACCAGCAGGCTGTGCGTCGCGGGCGAGACCATGCGCGCGGCCATGCGCAGCCAGGCCTCCTCGAAGTCGTGCGCCTCGTCGATCAGCAGCGCGCTGTACTGGCCGGCGGGCACGCGGCCGCTGTCGACGGCGCGGCTCGTCACGTCGGCCAGCGCGGCGAAGTAGGCGTTGCCCTTCAGGCCGGCCGGCACGTCGAGCTGGTAGCTGCGCACCATGTCCTGGCACCAGCTGTGGAAGGTGCGTACCTGCACGCGCGCATCGACGCCGCGGCCGCGCAGCAGCGCGGCGATGCGGTCGGCCAGCGTGCGGTTGAAGCACAGCACCAGCACCGGCTGGTCGGGCCGCACGGCGCGGGCCAGCTGCTCGGCGCGGTAGATCAGGATCATCGTCTTGCCGGAGCCGGCTGCGCCGTGGATGACGCGGTGCCCCTCGCCGAGCGTGCGGGCGATCTGCTCCTGCTGCAGGTCCATCACCTGCAGCAGGTCGGGCAGCGCGCTCGCGCTCGCGCGTGCCGCGTCCGTCGCGTCGAGATCGAGCGTCTGCTGCGTGGACACGCGCACCTCGGGGAACAGGTGCCAGCGGATGCGGTCGCGCTGCGGCAGGCTCAGGGTGTGCGGGTAGTGCACCGTGAACATGCCCCACAGGCGCTGCTGGAAGGCGTCGGCCGGCATGTCTTCGGCCAGGTCGTCGCGCAGCAGCGCCCGGTGCGGCGGGAACACCTCGGCGAAGTCGGTGCCCTGGACTTCCGCGGCGCGCAGGTTCGAGAGCACCACGCCCCAGCCGTAGGGGAACAGCAGCTTGCCGCGAAACGGCCCGTCGTGGTGGACCAGGCTGTCGTCGCGCGCCATCAGGTCGACCAGTTCCATCGCGTAGTCGCGTGCCTGGCGCAGCGGGCTGGCCTCGGTGACCGTGCCGCGCTCGGTGACGAGCGTCACGCTGTCGCGGTTGGCGCCGGCGATGGTCGAGCGCTTCCAGTGCTTGACTTCGAGCAGCAGCACGCCCCAGCGCGGGCTCAGGATCACGAAGTCGGGCTGGCGCGCGCGCGGGCCGATCGGCACGTCGTGCCAGACGATGTAGTCGTCCTCCAGGCAGCGCCGGAGCTGGCGCAGCACGGCGCGCTCGCCCGCGTTGGCGCAGCGCTGGTCGATGTGGGTGACGCCTTGCGGAAAGAGGGCCATCGGCGGGCGACTTTAGCCCACGCCGCGCCTACGCCAACTTGCGTATGGCCCCGCGCCTGGCCCGGCCCTAGCCTGCGGTCCTGATGAGTGCCGTCCTGCCCGCCGCCGCCATGCCGCCGCCGACACGCTTCCTGTCCCTCGGGAGCTGGGCCGGCTTGATCGCCGCGCTGCTCGCCGTCGCCGTGCTCGCGCCCGTGCTCAACCTCGTGGTGCCCGAGGGCAGCGCCTTCCACCTGAGCGACTTCGCGGTGGCCCTGACGGCCAAGATCATGTGCTACGCGATCTGCGCGCTGGCGATCGACCTGATCTGGGGCTACACCGGCATCCTCTCGCTCGGCCACGGCCTGTTCTTCGCGCTCGGCGGCTACGCGATGGGCATGTACCTGATGCGCCAGATCGGCAGCGACGGCCAGTACCGCGCCGCGATGCCCGACTTCATGGTCTTCCTCGCCTGGAAGGAGTTCCCCTGGCACTGGACCTTCAGCGACAGCTTCGTCTTCCAGATGGCGATGGTCGTGCTGGTGCCGGGGCTGCTCGCCTTCGTGTTCGGCTTCTTCGCCTTCCGCTCGCGCATCAAGGGCGTGTACTTCTCGATCATCACGCAGGCGATGACCTACGCGGCGATGCTGCTGTTCTTCCGCAACGAGACGGGCTTCGGCGGCAACAACGGCTTCACCGACTTCAAGCGCATCCTCGGCATCCCGATCGCGACCCCCGCGACGCGCATGGCGCTGTTCGTGATCACCGGCCTCGCGCTGATCGGCTTCTACCTGTTCGCGCGCTGGCTGGTGGGCAGCAAGTTCGGCCGCGTGCTGATGGCGATCCGCGACGCCGAGAGCCGCGTGATGTTCACCGGCTATTCGCCCGTCAGCTACAAGCTGACGATCTGGGTGATCTCGGCGGTGATGTGCGGCATCGCCGGCGCCCTGTACGTGCCGCAGGTCGGCATCATCAACCCCGGCGAGATGAGCCCGGCCGCGTCGATCGAGATGGCGATCTGGGCCGCCGTCGGCGGACGCGGCACGTTGGTCGGCCCGATCGTCGGCGCCTTCGTCGTCAACGGCGGCAAGAGCGTGTTCACGCAGCACTTCCCGGAGTTCTGGCTCTACGTGCTGGGCGCGCTGTTCATCGCGGTGACGCTGTTCCTGCCGCGCGGCATCGTCGGGCTGTTCAGGAAGGGGCCGCGTTCATGACGCCTGACTTGATGAAGGCGGGCGCCAGGATCCGCGCCGAACACAGTGGCGCCAGCTACGGCCGCGTGGTCACGCCCGGCGTCGTGGACACCGCGCACGGCGCGATCCTCTACCTCGACGACATCACCGTCAGCTTCGACGGCTTCAAGGCGCTCAACGCGCTGAGCTTGTCCATCGACGCCGGCGAGCTGCGCTGCATCATCGGCCCGAACGGCGCCGGCAAGACGACGATGATGGACGTGATCACCGGCAAGACGCGCCCCGACGCCGGCCGCGCCTTCTTCGGCTCGACCATCGACCTGCTGCGCCTGCGCGAGAACGACATCGCCGCCATCGGCATCGGCCGCAAGTTCCAGAAGCCGACAGTGTTCGAGCACCTGTCGGTGTTCGAGAACCTCGAGCTGGCGCTCAAGACCGACCACGGCGTGCGCGCCTCGATGTTCTTCCGCCTCGGCGGCGCGCAGCTCGACCGCATCGGCGAGGTGCTGGTGCTGATCCACCTGAAGGACAGCGCGCAGCGCAGCGCCGGGCTGCTCAGCCACGGCCAGAAGCAGTGGCTGGAGATCGGCATGCTGCTGATGCAGGACCCCCGGCTGCTGCTGCTTGACGAGCCGGTGGCCGGCATGACCGACGAGGAGACCGAGCGCACCGCCGAGCTGTTCCTCTCGCTCGAAGGCAGCCACTCGCTGGTGGTGGTCGAGCACGACATGAAGTTCATCCACGCGCTGACGCACGGCAACCCGGCCAAGAAGGTGACCGTGCTGCACGAGGGCAGCGTGCTCGCCGAGGGTTCGCTCAAGGACGTGCAGGCGAACGACAAGGTCGTCGAGGTGTACCTGGGACGCTGACATGCTCGAGGTCGAAGGCATCAACCAGTACTACGGCGGCTCGCACATCCTGCGCAACCTCGGCTTCGAGGCGAAGCTCGGCGAAGTCACCGTCGTGCTCGGCCGCAACGGCGTCGGCAAGACCACGCTGCTCAAGTCGCTGATGGGCGTGGTGCCGGTGAAGACCGGCAGCGTCCGCCTGGCGGGCCGCGACATCACGCGCGACACGCCGTTCCAGCGCGTGCGCCGGGGCATGGGCTACGTGCCGCAGGGCCGCGAGATCTTCGGCCGCCTGACGGTGGAGGAGAACCTGCGCATGGGCCTGGCCAGCCGGCCCGGCGGCACGCCCATCCCGGCCGAGCTGTTCGAGCTGTTCCCGGTGCTGAAGCAGATGCTGCACCGGCGCGGCGGCGATCTCTCCGGCGGCCAGCAGCAGCAGCTCGCGATCGCGCGCGCGCTCGCCGCCGGGCCGAAGCTGCTGATCCTCGACGAGCCGACCGAGGGCATCCAGCCGTCGATCATCAAGGACATCGGCCGCGTCATCCGCATGCTGGCCGATCGCGGCACGATGGCGATCGTGCTGGTCGAGCAGTTCTACGACTTCGCGGCCGAACTGGCCGACCAGTACCTGCTGATGGAGCGCGGCGAGATCGTGCAGCGCGGACGCGGCCCGGCGATGGAGGCCGAGGGCGTCCGCGACCGCATGGCGATCTGATCAGGGCGTGTTGGCCAGTTCGGTGGCCGGCGAGCTGGAATCGCTCTGCACCACCAGCACGCGCGTGTCGTTGGGCGTCAGGCTGGCGGGCACCGGCACCAGCAGCCAGTCGGCGTTGCGCGCCAGGCTCACCTGCGCGTTGAAGACCACGGTCTTGGTGCCGGCGGTCGTCAGGCGCAGCTGGTAGTTGTTGCCCTCCATCACCACCGAGTCGTCGCCGCTGGCCGGCACGGCGGCCTTGTAGCCGACGTTGGCGATGGTCGGCGCGAGCGTCGCGATGTCGGCGGCCGGCGCGGTGATGTAGACGTCGACGGCGCCGGTGTTGAAGGCGGCGTTGAAGACGCGCACGCGCGCGTTGTCGGAGGCGACGCTCTTGTTGTTGTACGGGTCGTTGATGAACGCCAGCTCGGCGCCGGTGCCCAGCGAGTCGGGCACCGCCAGCAGCGTGTACTTCTTGCCGCGGCTGGCGTCGATGCGCTGCGAGCCGATCGTCACCGCCGGCGTCGTCGCGGTGACGAGGTTCCAGGTCTCCTCCGAGGTCGAGACGTCGAAGTAGTTGGTGGCGCTCTTGTAGGCGAGATCGGTCGCCGCGGCCATCGGCACGTCGCCGCGCTGCAGCGAGACGTTGGGCGACAGCGGCGCGGCGTGCACGACGCGGATCTTCGGGTCGGCGAGGTCGAGGCGGTCGTCGAGGTCGTCGTCGCTGCCGCCGCCGCAGGCGGCGAGGAAGGCCAGGGGCAGAAGCGCGGCGAACAGCTTGGGCAGGGGTTTCATCGTGAGTCCTTTCGGAGAGCGGGGATGAGAGTGCTGAGGACTCTAGGCAGCGGGTGCCGCGCCGCGCGTCGGCGATGCGCCGGGCGGCGTGTCGGACAACACCGCGCATCCCGGTCAGAATGGCCGGCATGATCACCGTCCATCACCTCAACGATTCGCGCTCGCAGCGCGTGCTGTGGCTGCTCGAGGAGCTGGGCGCGCCCTACGAGATCAGGCACTACCAGCGCGACCGCAAGACCCTGCTCGCGCCGCCCGAGCTGCGCGCGGTGCACCCGCTGGGCAAGTCACCGGTGATCACCGAAGGCGATGTCGCCGTGGCCGAATCGGGCGCCATCATCGAGTACCTCGTCGACCGCGCCGGCGGCGCGCTGCGCCCGGCCGGCGGCACGCCCGAGTTCCTGCGCTACCGCTACTGGCTGCACTTCGCCGAGGGCTCGGCGATGCCGCCGCTGCTGATGAAGCTGGTGTTCGACAAGGTGAAGAGCGCGCCGATGCCGTTCTTCGCCAAGCCGATCGCGCGCGGCATCGCGGCCAAGGTGCTGGCCGGTTTCGTGACGCCGAACCTCGAGCGGCAGCTCGACTTCATGGAGGCGGAACTGGCGCAGCGGCCGTGGTTCGCCGGCAGCGAGTTCACGGCGGCCGACGTGCAGATGAGCTTCCCGGTCGAAGCGGCGGCGCAGCGCGCGGGGTTGAACGCGAGCCGGCCGAGGCTGATGGACTGGCTCGCGCGCATCCACGCCCGGCCGGCGTACAAGAAAGCGCTGGAGCGCGGCGGGCCGTACGGCTTCGCGAACGATTGAAGGCGGTCGCCGGTTCGTTCAGTCGGGCAACCACTTCAGGAGCACGGCGACCTTGATCCCGAACGAAACCAGCAGTAGCACCGTGCCGATGGTCAGCAGCCACTGGTCCCGACGCGACCAACTGAGCTGATTGGCTTGCTGAACCGAGGGTGTTCCGGCGAGCGCCGGGCCGAGGCGGCCTGGGCCGCTCTTCAGCCGTCGAAGCGTGATCGCCACACGCCGCAGCGAGGCATTCTGGACAATCGCTGGCCACAGCAACGCACAGCCGCTGCCGAAGCCGAGAACCTCGGCAACGAGGTTCCAGTTCCAGCTCATAGCTCCGACTGCATTAATTCGTTGATCGCCCAGGCGCGCGCCTGCTCGTCCTTGCTCAGTTTCGCCCCCGGCAACAGGGAGACTCCATGCACGACGCGCAGGCCGAAAACCGGCAGAAGGCGGTCCAGGGTCTCGAAGCTGATGCCGCGCTTGCCCCACACGCCGGCCTCGATCTTGCTGATGTCGCTCTGATCGAGGCCCGCACGCGCTGCCATCGCCTCCTGTGTCAGACCCATGTCTTCGCGCATACGCCGCAATTCCGTGCCGATCCGCAGGTAGCTCCCGGCGCGACGGCGCCCCGCCTCGAAAGCATCGTTGCCGGCGAATCGTTCATGCAACCGCGAGACCTTTGCCATATCCATCACTCCTACAAGACGGCGGATCGTTTCCTGGCACTCGCCAGCGCGAGTGCCGTCGCTTGCGCCAAATCCAGCTTGCCCGTGCCATCGATATCGAGTCCGACCGGCACGATGGCCATCAATGCCGGCCGCTGCGCCTTCTGGCAGAAAGCGCCAATGACACTCTCGCCCGTGGAACTCCAGAATTGGCGAGTGAACATTCGGATCCCGTTGTGCGGCGCTTGCTCGAACAGGATGTCCTTGGCCTGCCTGCTCGCGCCGATATAGGCGGGCACGCCCGGCCCGTCGAACAGGGTGTTGGTCACCGCGACCAGTTCGCCCATCGCGTCGACCCACGGCAACCCGCCCGCCTTCTCGATGGCCAAGGCTTCGGTCAAGGTGTCCGGGTGCTCTATGTCATCGTGACCCACGATTGAGTATGGAATATTTTCCATAAACCTGCAACATGACCGGGTTGCTTCGGCGTCTTAGCCGCCCTCGCGCGCCAACCGCCGCAGCGCGGCCGCCGAGGCGGCGTCGGACGGATAGAACAGCTCCACCGTCAGCTCGGAGAGCGTTACGTCGCGCGGCGTGTCGAAGCGCGCCAGCGCGGTGAACAGCGCGATCGCTTGGCCGTGCAGCGCGAGCTCGCAGGGGCACGATCAGCTGCCCGGGCGGCGCGGGCGATGCCGGCCGCTTCAGCAATGCCTGCACGTTCGGGTAGGCGCGCACCTCGGCCAGCACCTCGTCGGCGCTTTCGTCGACCAGGCCCTGCAACTGCGTCAGCGGGTAGCGGCCCCAGGTGTCGAAGCTGGTGGTGAAGGTCGCCGGCCCCTGCGGATGCAGCCCGAGGCGGAACACGTTGGACCGTGGCAGTGCCAGACTGCGCCGCTTTGGGTCGAGATTGGATTCGCGGTTGCACAGGCGCGAGACCAAGCCTCGACGCGTCCTCTGAGTGGTCAGGGCAGACGCTATGTCAATTCGGCGGGCGACTGGCGTTGAGCAACGAGACCCGCGCGTCGTCAAGCACCTCAACGAGCTCGCTGGCGGCGTGCGGACAGACCGCAGCGTCGGACCGCAGCTCGTCTTGCACCCTCAACGCCAGGCGGTAGGCTCGCTCCAATAGTGCGGCGAGCGCCAGCACGTCTTCCGAGCAGTCCACTGCGTTTTCACCCGGCGCGCGAGAGGTTGGCCACGCCCAGCGCGATGAAGACGGCAAACAGCGCCTTCTGGAATGCAGGCCCCGCGAGCCGACCGCGCAGCGTTTCCCCAAGCTTCAGCCCGGCAAAGGCGCCAGCCAGCGCAAAGCACACGGTGAGAGCCCAGGACGCCGACAACCAGGCCGGCGGCGCCGATGCCTGCACTCGCACCGCCAGGGCTACGGTGGCAACCGTGAACGAGAGTCCGAGGGCCTGCACCATTTCATCCTTCTGCAAGCGCAGCATCTGAAGGTACGCGGCCCAGGGCAGCACGAAGACGGCGGTGAGTGCTGTGACCAAGCCGGTGGCCGCCCCGGCGGCCGCACCCACCCACATGCTGCGTGCCGAGAAGTCGGGCAGCGCCGGACGCCACAACCCCCACGCGCCATAGGCGATGAGGATCGCACCCAGCCAGCCCTTCGCGGACTCCGTCGATGCCGTGCCGCCGAATCCCGGTGCGGCGATGGTCACGATGGCGATCGTCAGCCAGCCGGGCCACAGCCGCGCGGCCAGCCGGCACAGATGCGGGCCCCGACACTGCGCTACGTTGGTGGCCAGCGACGGGACGACGAGCATCGCCGCCGCCTGCACAGGCAGCATCCACAGCCCGAGAAGGCTCATGGCCAGGGTGGGCAGGCACATGCCGGTGACGCCCTTGACGCCACCCGCGAGGACGAACACCCCCATCACCCACAGAAGCTGCCACAGGTCCATGTGCCGCATGGTGTCGGCTACCTCGAGCGCCGACCATCGCAATGATGCGCACCCAGCCTTCGGCGATTCCGTAGGATGCGCGTCATGACCAAGGCACGCCGTACCGTCGACTACCGCATCGACCCCTTCGATCTGCACCTGTTCGCCGCCGTCATGGAGCACGGAACCATCACGGCCGCGGCCAAGGCAGTGAACCTGTCGTTGGCCGCGGCCAGCGCACGCCTGCAAGCACTGGAGGACGCCACTGGCATGCGCTTGCTGGAGCGCTCGAAGACCGGAGCCGTTCCCACCGATGCGGGGCGGGCACTGGCGCGGCATGCGAACCGCGTGCTCGCCGAACTCGAGTCACTCCATGTCGACATGGCCAGCTTCGGTCACGGGCTGCGCGGCACGCTGAAACTGCTGTGCAACACCTCGGCGATGTCCGAGGCCCTGCCGCGCAGGATTGGCGGCTTCCTCTCGACGACGCGGGACCTCGACGTCGACGTGCAGGAGTTGCCGAGCGAAGCGGTGGTCGACGCCTTGCGCCGCGGCACGGCCGATCTCGGCATCGTGGCGGACCACGTCGACACGTCCGGCCTGCTCGTGCGGCCGTGGCTCGACGACCGCCTGGTCGCGTTGCTGCCTGGCCGCTGGGGCATCGGCCGTCGGCGCAGCATGGCCTACGGCGAATTGCTGGAGCATCCACTCGTGGGGCTGCCGCGTGACAGCGGGTTGAGCCGCTTCCTGGCCGCTCAGGCGAGTCGCAGCGGCCGTATCCCGCGTCACCGGGTGCGGCTGGGGGGCTTCGACGCGGTCGCCCAGCTGGTGGCGGCGGGCGCCGGTGCCGCGGTGATGCCGGAGAGTGCGGCGTCGCGCTACCGCGACCGCCGCACCCGAGTCGTCGGGCTGTCGGATCGGTGGGCTCAGCGGAGGCTGCTCATCTGCATGACGCCACAGGGAGCGGCAATGAACAGTGTTCGTGTGCTGGTGGAAGCGCTGCTGGTTCCAGCGTCGACCGTCCCGTCGCACGCAGTGCCGCACGACTTGCGTTAGGCGTCGAGCGACTGCCGTGCCGTCGGGCCAACCGACTGCCTTGGGGCCACGAGCAGCCATTCGCCGATGGCGTGTTCGAGACCTCTCGCCGGCGCCTGCAGACCAAGAGCGCCCGTGCCTTGCGCTAAGCTGCCCTTCCCGGCGCGGCCGACCGTGGCGCGCGCGGGCACGGAGTCGACTTCCCTGTCGGCCGATTCGATGGAGGTATCCATGGCTGGAAATGACTGGGATCGAGTGCCGATCGACTCGCAGAGCATCGATGCGCCGCTCTCGCGTGCAGCGGTGTTTCTCACGCTGACGGTCGCCGAGGGTCCGGAGCCCTTGCGAGCGGTCTGCGATGTCCTCGATGGCCTCGACGACCTCGTCAAGACCGTCGGCTTCCGCGACCTCAATGGCCGGTTGTCGTGCATCGCCGCATTGGGATCTGCGTTGTGGGAGCGTTTCGGGAGCGGAGGAAAGCCGAAGGAATTGCGGCCGTTCGCACCGATCGAAGGCGCCACCCACAGGGCACCGGCCACGGCCGGCGATCTGTTCTTCCACATCCGGGCCGAACGCGCGGACCTCTGCTTCGAATTCGAGCGCCTGCTGCTGGAGCAGCTCGGCGGCAGCGTCGCGATGGCCGACGAGGTGTCGGGCTTTCGCTACTTCGACTCCCGCGACCTGCTCGGTTTCGTCGACGGCACGGCCAACCCGACCGGCCGCGACATCGGCGCGTCGACGCTGGTCGGCAGCGAGGATCAGGAGTTCGCAGGCGGCAGCTACGTGGTGGTGCAGAAGTATCTGCACGAGATGCGGCCGTGGGCTCGACTGACCAAGGACGAGCAGGAACGGATCATCGGCCGCGAGATCGTCAGCAACGCCGAACTGCCCGACGCGGCCAGCGGCCAGAAGTCGCACAAGACCCTCGCCACGATCGTCGACGATCGCGGCGTGGAGCACGACATCCTGCGCGACAACATGCCCTTCGGGCGCCCCGGCCACGGCGAGTACGGCACCTATTTCATCGGCTACTCGCGCCATCTCTGGGTGATCCAGAAGATGCTCGAGCGCATGTTCCTCGGCGATCCGCCGGGGATGCACGACCGCATACTGGATTTCTCGACCGCTCGCACCGGGGCCGTGTTCTTCGCTCCCTCGCCGCGTACCTTGAGCGCGCTGGTGCAGGCGGTGCAGACGGGGAGTCGATAATCCCCGGCTCGGCTCGAGCGCCTCTGCCGAACCGCTTCGTCAAGTCGTCCAGATCCGCGGCGCCACCGCTTCCAGCATCCAGGCCTCGCTGCGCCAGCGGTTGCGCACGGTCTTGAAGAGATCCATCAGCGGCTCGACGCGCGGCGCGACGGCGCGCAGCAGCACCAGCGCGTCGTTCGGCGACGTGGCGCCGGCCTGGCGATTCAGCGCGTGGTCCGCACACTCGCCCCGCGCCGCGTCGAGCAGCGCCTCGCGCCGCGCCGCCGCCAGCGGCTCGCCGGCCGCGAACCACAGCGTGCCCAGCACGCGCTCGCCGTTCAGCCCGAGCGGCGAATCGAGCAGCACGGCGTCGCCGGCCGCGATCACGCCGCGCTCCAGCCAGCGCCCGGCCACTTCGAGGTGCTGGCGGTAGCGTCCGCGCACGAAGGGCTGCTCGGCCGCCGGCAGGCCGAGCGCGAGCACGTCCCAGCCGAGCATCTCGGCACCCGGCGCCAGCTCGAAGCGCAAGGCGTTCTCGCCCTCGCAGCCGCTGTAGGCGATCGTCTCCAGCGGTAGCCATTCGAGCCGTGCGCCTTCGGCCAGTCGCGCTTCCACCCGCTGCAGCGCGCGTTCGCCGCCGCTGCGGTAGAAGCGCGCCGCGCCGGGGCTGGTGATCAGCGCACGGCTGCGCTCGCCGAGCGCGAGGTGGATGTCCAGCGTGTCGCCGCCGACCATGCCGCCGGGCGGATGCACCAGCACGTGGTGGCAGATGCCGGGGCCTTCGGGGTAGAGGCGCTGCAGCACGCGCAGCGGGCCGTCGTGGCGGTCGTGCGCTTGCGTGGTGTCGCCGTCGCGGCGGTAGTCGAGTTCGAGTCGGCCGTGCCAGCCCATGCGTGCGCGCGGGAAGTGAGCCGGTAGTGTAGCCAGAGGGCTTCGACAGGCTCAGCCCGAACGGCTCAGGCTCAGGCTCAGGCTGCGGCGGTGGCTTCCGGCCTGCGCTGCCGCACGCGCACGATCACTTCCACTTCGTCGAACACCATGCCGGCGTCCAGCTCGGGCAGGCCGTCGACCTTCACCGCCAGATCGGGCAGATCGCGGATCTCGCCGGTGTCGACGTTGTACAGGTGGTGGTGCGGCGCGACGGTGGAGTCGTACACCGTCGCCGCGCCGTCGATCGGCAGCTCCTTGAGCAGCCCGCGCCGCACGAACAGCTGCAGCACGCTGTAGACGGTGGCGCGCGAGATCAGCGGCAGCACGTCGCGCGCGGCGCGCAGCACCTGGTCGGCCGTCATGTGGCGCGGCTCGCGCAGCAGCACCGTCGCCACCGCCATGCGCTGCAGCGTGGGCAGCACGTCAGCGTCGCGCAGGCGCTTCTGCAGGCTCTTGTTGTCGTCGCTCAGCATGGTCGTCTCCAAAATGCGTCGGCGCCCGCCTCGCGGCGGGCGCCTGCCGTTCAACTCACTTGAACGGGCTGGGCCGCGGGGTCGTGTCGCTCGAAGGCGGCAGGATCGGCAGCGTGAAGCTCGGCTGGTCGCCGGTCAGCGTCTTCAGGAAGGAAACGATCTTGGCGTTTTCGTCCTTCGTGAAGTTCTTGCCCAGCTGCAGCCGGCCCATCACGTCCACCGCCTGCGTCAGCGTGTTGGCCGCGCCGTCGTGGAAGTACGGATAGGTCATCTCGACGTTGCGCAGCGTCGGCACCTTGAAGGTGAAGCGGTCGATGTCCTTGCCGGTCACCGCGCTGCGGCCTTCGGCCGGGCTGCTGGCCTTGTAGGCCTGCACGATGCCCATCTTCTGGAACGAGTTGCCGCCCACGGCCGGGCCGTTGTGGCAGGCCACGCAGCCGCTTTCCTTGAAGAGCTTGTAGCCGGCCTGTTCGTCGGCGGTCAGCGCATCCTTCTTGCCGAGCAGCCACTGGTCGAAGCGCGAGTTCGGCGTCACCAGGGTCTTCTCGAATTCGGCGATCGCGAGCGTCACCTGCTCGATGTCGATCTTGTCCTTGCCGAACACCTGCTTGAACTCACGCTGGTAGGCCGGGATGGACGCGAGGATGCCGATGGCCAGCGTGTGGCTGAAGGCCATCTCGCCGGGGTTGGCGATCGGGCCGCCGGCCTGCGCCTTCAGGTCGGCGGCGCGGCCGTCCCAGAACTGCGCGACGTTCAGGCTGGAGTTCAGCACGGTGGGCGCGTTGATCGGGCCCTGCTGCCACTTGTCGCCGATCGAGGTCGGGATGTTGTCGGTGCCGCCCATCGACAGGTTGTGGCACGAGTTGCACGAGATGAAGCCCGACTTGGACAGGCGCGGATCGAAGTACAGCTTCTTGCCCAGTTCGACCATGCCGAGGTTCACCTGTTGCGGCGGCACGATGGGCTGGATCGGTTCCTGGTTCTGCGCGAATGCGGCGCTCATGCCCAGCAGCGATGCCACGGCGGCGAAGGCCAGCGGCGCCAGACGGGTCAACATGTTCACTCCTTATTCCATCCTTCCTGTCGCCGGCGGGCCGCTGGATGGAGGAGCCGCTCGCCGTGTCGGTCTGGACTGAATCCAGGCCCTGGCGCAATTCCAGCGCGGCGCGGGTATACCCGTGTTGCACTGAATCAAGCCGTTGCACGCGGCGACGCCGAGGGGCCGTCCATCTGCGGGCTCATTGATCCAATGCAAATCCGCGCTGGCAGCGCGGCAACATCCGACTGGAACGCTCGGGTGATCAGGGTACTTCGACGGGAGATCCGACGTTTGCGCCTCGCTCGATGACATCCTCGCGGTCGACGATCCGTCGTGCATGGTTGAGATCGCTCTGCGAGATCAGCACCGACAGCGAGCTGCCCTTCAGGGTGGCGATCACCTCGGCGACCCGCCGGCTGAGCGCAGGTGCCACGCCCTCGAACGGCTCGTCGAGCAGCAGGAGCCTCGTGCCGACGGCCAAAGCGCGCGCGAGCGCGACGAGCTTCTGTTGCCCGCCGGAGAGCAGCAGCGCCCGCTGCTGCCGCATTTCGCGCAGCTCGGGCAAGACGCGATAGACC
Organism: Pseudomonadota bacterium; assembly: GCA_029779845.1. GTDB lineage: Bacteria > Pseudomonadota > Gammaproteobacteria > Burkholderiales > Burkholderiaceae_C > Piscinibacter. Next base: position 19,613 of record JAKOZT010000065.1, read on the forward strand.
AGCGACAGGCGAGCGTCGATGTTCAGCGATCGGCTGGCCCAGACGGGAAGCAGCACGTTCTCCTCCACCGTGAGCTCGGGGATCAATCCGCGGTCCTCGGGCATATAGCCGATGCCCAGGCGGGCGCGGTCGTGCCGCGGTAGCGTGCCGAGGTCCTGGCCGTCGAAGACGATGCGGCCTTGCGAGGGGCGCAGGTGCCCCATCACCGAGCGCATCAACGTGGTCTTGCCGGCGCCGTTGCGGCCAACCAGGCCGACCATCGCGCCGTCCGGCACGGTCATCGAGACGCCGCGCAGCACCGCGACGGACTGAATCGGAACATGGAGACATTCGATGCTTAGCATGTTGATCACTCCGTCGCGAGTTCGCCAGTCACGTAGCGGCGCACCTCATCGGCGGCGAGCGCGGCGGCCGGTTCGCCGTCGGCGATGATGCGGCCGCTGTAGAACGCGATCACGCGCGTGGCGTGGCGCATGACGATGTCCATGTCATGCTCGACAAACAGAACCGGCGTCGTCGCGTCCTCGCCGAGCGCCGCCATGATGGTGTCCATCATCGGGAACTTCTCGTCGGCCGCGACGGCGCTGGTCGGCTCGTCCAGCAAGAGCAGCTTGGGACTCGCGGTCAGGGCCATCGCAATGTCGAGCAGCTTGCGCACCCCGCCGGGCAGCTCCGCGACGCGACGGCGGCGCTGATCCTGGAGCCGAAAGCGCCGCAGGAGCTCGTCGGCGCGCTCGACGGCCAGCGCGTCACGCGCCGCGCGGAGAATGCCGAAACGGCGCTCGCCGCACGCCTGCGCCACCAGCACGTTGTCGAGCACGGACAGTTCGCCGAACAGCTGCGGGATCTGGAACGAACGTGCCACGCCGCGCGCGGCGATCTGGCGCGGATCGAGTCGCGTGACATCTTCGCCTGCCACGCTGATGCGCCCTTCGTCGGGCTTCAGGTAACCGGTGATCATGTTGACGAAGGTCGTCTTGCCGGCGCCGTTGCTGCCGATCAGGCCGACGCGCTCGCCGGCGCCGATGCGAACGTTGATGCCCTCGGCAGCCGTGACGGCCCCGAAGCGCTTGGCGACCGCGATGGCCTCGAGTACGGGGACCATCAGCATGCCTCCTTCGTCCAGAGCGAGCCGATCCCGCGCGGCAGAAAGCGAATCACGGCCAGCAGGAACAGCCCCAGGGCCAGTTGCCAGGTGTTGGGAAGATAGGCGCTCGAGAACGAGCGCACGACCTCGAGCACCGTGCTGGCCACGAACACGGCCGCGACGCTCTGGTGGCCGGCGAGGATGGCGACGAAGACAAACTCGCCGGAGGTCGTCCAGTAGCTGAAGTTCGGCTCCACGTGGCCCAGCGACAACGTGACGAGCGCGCCGCCCACGCCGCCGCAGAACGCTGCCAGCAAGAAGTTGAGCGCCATCACCCGGCGCACCGATGCGCCCAGGTACTCGACGCGCAGCTCGTTGTCGCGCACAGCGAGCGCGACCAGGCCGCGCGACGACGCAAAGTAGGTCTTCATCGCGAGACCCATGGCCAGCGCGATGCTGGCCGTGAGCACGAACAGCGCGTAGTTCCCGTCGCTGCCCTCCAGCCGCTGCCCGAACAGGCTCGGCCGGGCGATGGTCATGCCGTCGGAGCCGCCCACCGCGGGCCACTTCACCAGCAGTCCGTAGACGACCATCGACAGGGCCAGGGTCAGCGTGGCGAAGAAGATGCCTCGGTAGCGTGCGAGCAGAGGTGCAAACGGTGCCGCCAGCAGCACGGCCAGCGCGCCGCCGGCCAGGGCCAATCCGAGCGCGTCGGTCCAGCCGGCGCGCACGAAGAGGAGGCTGGCGCCGTATCCGCCGATCGCGAACACCATACCCTGGCCGAACGAGACGAGGCCGCCGCGCATCAGCGCCTGGATGCCGAGCGACACGAGTCCGTTGCCGGCGGCCATGGTCAGCAGGAAGGTGAGCCATCCGGGCGCCCAACGGCCCGCCAGGATCAAGACGCCGAACATCACCAAGGTGACGATCAGCTGCCGCAGCCGACGGAGGCGGAACGGCTCGGCCGACCGCACGGACGGCGCCATGCCGGAGATCGAGTTCATCATCGTGGGTTCATTCAGATCTTGCGCGCCTGGGCGCGCTGGAACAGGCCTTCGGGGCGGAACACGAGCACCACCGACATCACCGCATAGATGGCGAACAGCTCGGCCGCGGGTGCCAGATGCACGGCCGCCGAGCGCGCCAGCCCCACGAACAGCGCGCCGATGGCCGCGCCCTCGATGCTGCCGAGCCCGCCGATGATGACCACGGCGAACGACAGCACGATCACGCCCACCGAGACCCCCGGTTGCACGGAGATCATCGGCGCGGTGAACGCCCCGCCGATCGCCGCCAGCAGCACACCGGCGCCGAAGGCCAGCGTGTAGACGCGTGAGACGTTGACGCCCATGCTGGCGGCAACCTCCGCGCTGTGGATCACGGCGAGGACGATCTTGCCCTGGCGGGTTCGGTTCAACGCCCACCACACCGCGAGGCCGGCCACCACCGCCAGCGCGACGAGCGCGAAGTCGTAGCCGACGTAGGACTGCCGCCCGATGTCGACGGTGCCGAACAGCGCGTACGGCTCGGTGACGAAGTACGGGTTGGCGCCCCAGATCAGCTTGGTCAGGTCTTCCAGCACCAGGAACAAGGCGTAGGTCACGAGGACCAGCAGGACCTCGTCGCGGCCATAGAAGTAGCGCAGCAGGCCGCGTTCGGTGATCGGCGCGACGACCGCGGCCACCGCCACCGCGGCCAGCAGCATGGCCACGAGAGACATCGCCGGCGCCCATTGCATGCTGGCAGTCCAGCCGACGAAGCTTGCCGCGGCATAGGCGCCCAGCGCGTAGAAGCTGCCGTGGGCAATGTTGAGGATCTTCAGCACGCCGAAGACCAGCGTCAGGCCGAGCGCGACGATGAACAGCCACGAGGCGTAGTTCAGGCCGTCGACGAGCATGGTCAGCAGACCATCCATGGACAGGTTCCTTTCGGGCTTGATGGGGGCGATGGCCGCGCGTTCAGGGGCAGCCCTTGGCGCCGGGGAAGCCGGCCTTGATCCAGTCCTCGGCCGTGGTGCTGCCGGGCGGGTTCACGCATTCAGCCGGAAAGCGCACGATGTCCTCGAGCACGACCATCTTCTTCGCCGCGTCGTAGCGCGTGCGCGCGATCGCCGTGTCCTGGATCGCCTGGTGGCCCTGCGCGAGCGCCATGCGGATGCGGCCACCCGGCGAGTCCCACTCGCTGCCGCGCAGCGCGGCGGCCAGTTGTTCCGGCGACGGCTTCTTGCCGCCGTTGGCGGCCATGGCCTTCTCGGCAGCCAGTTTGAGCCCCATCAGCGCCTGGGCCATGCGGTAGGGGCCATGCAGCGGTGCGCTGTTGTAGGCCTTGCCGTAGGCCGCGGTCCACCAGTCGTTGAGGGCCGACTTCGGCGCCAGCTGGCCGTAGGCGCCGCGCGCGCCGAGGATCACGCCGTCGGGCATGCGCTCGCCCAGGCCCGGCAGCACATGGTCGCCCGCCGAGATCACCAGCTGCGTGCGCTTGAAGAGCCCGCGCGGGCCGGCCTGCAGGATCAGCGCCTGCAGGTCGCCGCCCCACAGGCTGGTGTGGGTCACGTCGGCCGGCCTGGACATCAGTGCCGAGATCTCGGTGCCGTATTGCCCGGCGCCGAACTTGGGCAGCAGGTCCTGGCCGGCTGCGGCGCCGGGGTAGAGCTTGGCCATCGCGGCCGCGAAGTCGGCCTTGGAGTCGTGGCCCCAGGCGTAGTCCTGGTTGATCAGGTTGAACGATTCGACCTTCGCTCCGCGGGCCTTCAGATAGCGCGCGAGCGCGATGTTGTCCATGGTCGCGTGCGACGAGGTGCGGAAGACGTACGAGAACTTGTTGTCCTCGAAGATGCGTGGCGTGCCGCAGTCGTGCAGGATCAGGAAGCGCTTGAGCTCCTCGGCCACCGGCGCGACCGCAAGGCAGTCGCCAGAGCCGATGTAGCCGACCACGGCGTCGACCTTTTCGCGCTCATAGAGGTTGCGCAGTTCCTGGACCTGCTTGGTCGCGCCGCCCGCTTCGTCGAGGTACACGGCCTCGATGCGCAGGCCGCCGAAGCCGGGGGTGTTGTACGGCGCCGGCGCGGCACCTCGATTGAAGGCGTCGACCAGCACCTTGGCGCCATTGGCCGACGGGATGCCGAAGCTCTCCGCCGCCTGGCCGGACAGGAAGGTGACGACGCCGATCTTGAACGTCTCCTGCGCGCCCGCCGCACCGCAGGCCAGCAACGCGGCGAGGCCGGGGAGCGCCGCAATGGCGGCCAGCCCGCCGGACCAGCGCCGTGCCACACCGGATTTCGAATGGTTCGAATGCATGCTCTGTCTCCTTGTTCGCATTTCGTGCGACAGAAGATTAAGAAACGATGCGGCGCAGTTCAGCCCCTCCGGCGGGGAGTTTCGAACGCGCTTGTCGGGGGGCAGGGACGACCCATCCCCCCCGCGTTCGTCGCCAAGGCGACAGCGCGCTTCGGCAGCGCGCGCGCTTCGGGCCTGGCCGTTCCGCTCGAGGAGGGATCTCCAGCATCGGCCCCGACGCCATGATGCCGGCGTTGTCGAGCTCTTCAAGCCGCTGATCGACCACGAGCCCCGTCAGTCGCTGATCCGCAGCACGATCTTGCCTACATGGCTGCCGCTTTCCATCATTCGATGCGCCTCGGCGGCGGCCTCGAGCGGAAACTCGGCGTGGATTGGCGGCAGGCAGCGTCCCGCCTCGAGCGCAGGCCACAGGCGCTCTCCGAGGTCTTGCGCGATCTGCGCCTTCTCCTCGGGCGAGCGCGCGCGCATCGTCGAGCCGGTGACGGTGAGCCGCTTGACCGCGATCGTCAGCAGGTTCACGTTGGGCGCGGTCTCGCCGCCGAGAAAGCCGATCAGGATCAAGCGCCCGTCCTTCGCCAGCGCGGCGACATTGCGATCGAAATAGGCGCCGCCGACGATGTCGAGCACCGCATCGACGCCGCGGCCGTCTGTCCACTCGCGCACGGCCTCGACGAAGTCTTGCTCGCGATAGTCGATCACGCGTTCGGCGCCCAGCCGCAATGCGGCGCCGCGCTTGTCGGCGCCGCTGTCGGTGGCAATCGCGCGCACGCCGAATTCCTTGGCCATCATCAGCGCCGTCGAACCGATGCCGCTGGTGCCGCCATGCACCAGCAATCGACTGCCCGAAGCCACGTGGCCCCGCTGGAACAGGTTGGCCCACACGGTGAAGAAGGTCTCGGGGATCGCGGCGGCGCGCACCGGCTCCACGCCGCGCGGCTGCGCCAGCGCCTGGGTCGCGGGGACCACGCAGTATTCGGCATAGCCGCCGCCTTCGGTCAGGCCGCAGATGCGCTCGCCGATGCGAAAGCGGCTCACGCCATCGCCCACGGCGACGACTTCGCCGGCAATCTCCAGCCCCGGGATGGGCGTGACGCCGGGCGGCATGGGATAGCTGCCCATGCGCTGCATGACATCGGGCCGGTTGATGCCGGCGGCCTGCACACGTACGAGCAACTCGCCCGCGGCCGGCCGGGGCACCGGGGCTTCGCGCAACTGCAGGACTTCGGGACCGCCGAAGGCGGTGATTTCGATCCGCCTCATGCGGTCAGGGATGGTGACGCTTCCCATGAGATCTCCTTGGCGGCGGGACGAGCCCGCCGCGATGCGATGGCGGAGACCTCAGCGCTGCAGCGCCGCCAGCAGCAGGTCGGCCACCGGGCCGCCCGAAGCCGGGTTCTGGCCGGTGATCACGCGCCGGTCCGCGACGGCGAACGGCAGCCACGGCTGCTCGGCTTTCTGGAACTTGGCGCCGCGCGCGAGCATCTCGGTCTCCGTCAGGTAGGGCACATGGCCGTCGAGGCCGGCCAGCTTCTCTTCCTCGTTCGAGAAGCCGGTGACGGTCTTGTCCTTGATCAGCAGCGAGCCGTCCGACAGCTTGATGTTCAGCAGCGCCACGGCGCCGTGGCATACCGAGCTGACGTAGCCGCCGGCCTCGTAGATGGCGCGGCTCAACGCCTGCAGTTCCCGGTTGTCCGGAAAGTCCCAGATCACGCCGTGGCCACCGGCGTAGTAGATCGCGACGTAGTCGCTCGCCTTGACCTCGCTGGGCTTCAAGGTCTTGCCCAGGCGGCTCATGAAAGCCTTGTCCTGGTACCACTCCCAATCGATTGGCTCCGCCATCGCCAGGCTGTGCGGATCGACCGGCGTGTAGCCGCCGCGCGGGCTGACGTAGTCAACCTCGTAGCCGGCCGCCTGGACCTTCTTGACGAAGTGCACCGCCTCGCCCAGCCACAGGCCCGTGGCGCGGTTCATGTCGGGGTACTTCTCGAAGCTCGTGAGCGCGACGAGGATCTTCTTTTGATTCATGGTCACTCCTTGGATCGGACAAGATGCGGGACGAGGACGCCGCGTCCTCGTGACTCGGTTGTATGAGCGCCGGCGATGCGCTTCAAGAGCGCTCGGCGGCGGGCGTCGGGGGGGCTTGAGGGGGGGCGGAGTCAGCCGACGCGCGCGCGGTCGGCCTCGTAGTGCTGAGCATGGCGCCATCCGAGTTCGGCGATCGGCCCGGCGAGGGCGCCAGTGCGCGCGGCATCGTCGGCCACCGCGTTGCCGTCGACCACGCGCCGGGCGATGCCCTGCATGATGGCGGCGAGCCTGAACAGGTTGAAGGCGATGTAGTAGTCCCAGTGCTCGATCGCATGCGCCGAGCCGGTCGCGTCGAGATAGCGCTCGAGATAGCGCTGCTCGTTCGGGATGCCCAGGCGGGCCAGGTCGAGGCCGGCGATGCCGCGCCAGAGTGAAGGCGATATGTGCCAGGCGAGACAGTGGTAGGCAAAGTCGGCCATCGGATGGCCCAGCGTCGAGAGCTCCCAGTCGAGCACGCCGATCACGCGCCACTCGGTGGGATGGAACACCAGGTTGTCCAGACGGAAGTCGCCATGAACGAGCGTCGTTCGATCGTCGGGCGGGATGCGTGCGGGCAGCCACTCGGCGAGCGCGTCGAGAGCGGGGATGTCGATCGTGCGCGACGACTGCACCTGGCGGTGCCAGCGCGCGATCTGGCGCTCGAAGTAGCCGCCGGTCTTGCCGAAATCGCCGAGGCTGGCGGCCGCCGGGTCCACGCTGTGCAGTGCCGCGATGACGCGGTTCATCTCCGCATAGACGTCCGCTCGCTGCGCAGCCGAGAGATCCGGCAACGACGGGTCCATCCAGATGCGCCCGTCGAGGTGCTCCATGACGTAGAACGGCGTGCCGACGATCGACGGATCGCCGCCGTACAGGAAGACCTTCGGCACCGGCACCTGCGTGCCTTGCAGTGCCTGAATCACCCGGTACTCGCGCTCGACGGCATGCGCCGATGACGGCAGCGGCCCGTCCGGCTTCTTGCGCAGTACGTAGCGATGCGTGCCGGACGACAAGCGAAACGTCGGGTTCGACTGGCCGCCCGCGAGCCGGTCGATGCGCAGTTCAGGCCGGTCGATGAGGCCACGGTCGAACAGCAGTCGGCTCAAGGCCCCCCGCGGGCCACCGAGGTCCGCCGCCGCGCCCGACGCCGGCACCTGTGCGTTCACAGCGGGCTGACGGCGCGGCCGCCGTCGACGGGCAGGGTGCTGCCGGTGACATGCCCGCCGGCGGTCGCCAGGGCGACCTTGCCTTCGAGGTCTTCGAACGGCGAACCAATCCTCGCCAGGGCTTCTGCGGACACTTGCCACCTCTCGCTCGTTTCAACTGCGGCTTAAGCGTAGGCGGACCATTGCGATGCACCAGCCCCTCCGGTGGGGAGGGTGCCGCGCATGGGGCAAGCAGCGTCGGGTGGGGGTGGGAGGGGGGCGCTCGCCCGGCCGGGTTGCAGCGCCCGCGCGCTGAACTATTCGGGTGAAGCGGCTGACTTCGGGTCGTCGCGTCGCACCATCCCCAGCCCGAGCCCCAGCCCGGTCTGGACGGCCTCGATGCGCGAACCGACGTTGAGCTTCTCGAAGATGTTCTTCAGGTGCCACTTGATGGTTTCAGGCGCGACCCGCAATGCCCGCGCGATCTCCTTGTTCGACAAGCCCTTCGAGATGTGATTGAGGATCTCGACCTCGCGCGAACTCAACAGCCCAGGCGACGCTCCCCGGCCCGACGCGGCGACCAGCGACTTCGCGCCGGCTTCGCCCCGCGAGGCCAGCAAGCCGTCGATCAGCTGCAGATGCGCGAGCTCGCGATAGCGAGGGTCGCGGCGCAGTTTCAGCAGCAGTTCGAACATCGGCGGCCCCTCGTCGACGAAGCTGCTGACCATCGGCTCGACGCGGGCATAACGCAGTGCGATCTCGAGCGCCTCCAGCGCGGCGTCGCTGCGTCCCTGCTGCTGCAACGCCATCGCGAGCAGCAGCGACACCGCAGCGCTCGGGTAGCGCATGCCCGCGGCGTCGAGTTGGGTGCGAACGCTCGCGAGTGGCGCTACGGCCTCGCCCGAGCGCCCTTGCGCCAGGGCCACGCGGGCCGCCGCGACGCTGAAGCTTGCCCAGGTCTCGACGAAGCTGCCCGGCGGATGCGGATGCTGCGCTGGCATCAGGCCGCGCAACTCGGTCACCACCTGCTCGGCCTGCGCCATGCGATCCGATTGCAGCAACAGGCGCACGGTCTCGGCATCGCAACCGGCGCGAAGGCGCAGCCAGTGGCGTTCGGTGGCGACTTCACGCGCCTCTTCCAGCATCACCAGCGCCGACGCGACATCGCCCTGGCGCGCGTAGACGCGGGCAGCCCCCCGGCAAAACCGAAGCAACGAGCCCAACGGGCAGGCTGCCAGCGCCAATGCGGTGCGCCCGTTCATGACCTGGTACGCCGCGGCCACATCGTCGCGCTCGTAGTGCAGGGCGACCAGGTAGCCCGAGGGGACCGCTGCCGCGGCGGCATCGCGACCGACGGCCGATTCGGCGCGCAGCAATGCCTTCTCGAAGATCTCCGTGGCTTCGCGCAATCGTCCTTCCACGAGCGAGGCAAGACCCACCATGCTCTCGCGATACACGCTCGAATAGATCGGCTCGCCTTCGGCAAGCGCCTGCGGCGCTGCCGCATGGATGCGACGGATCTCATCGAACTGCCCGTCATAGGCCAGGCCGAAGATCTGCGATGCCTGCGCAAACCGCCGGGCCCACTTGGGCGCCAGCGTCGCCGACTCATCGACGTCGCGCCCGAGAGCCAGCGAGCGCGGCGTGTCATCCGCGAAGCCGGCGATCAGCGCATTCACGGCGGCCAATTCGGCCGGCAATGTCGCGGCATGGTCGTCCGTCGTGCCGCCGGCATCACGCTGCTGCGATCCCGCCAGCTCCTCGTGCAGCTCCTGCACCAGGCACTCGGCCTCGCTGAGGCGAAACGACAGGGTGAGTCCCCATGCCTTGGCCAGGCGCAGCCTGAAGCTCTTGGCCACCAGCTCGGCCGGCAGCTTGGAGAACCAGCCCAGCAGCGTGGGAACGTCGCTGCGGTCGATCAACGCCGAGGCGCAGTTCTCGGCCCACAGCGCCGCCTGCTCCACGTCGCCCGCCGCGAGCGCGTGACGTACGGCTTCGGGCCACAGGGCTTGTCCGGCGAACCATTGGCTGGCACGTTGATGCAGCGCCGGCAGCTCTCGGCTGAACTGAACCTGCGCGCGCCGCCTGAGCGCGTCCGACATCAAGGTGTGGAAGCGGAACCAACGCCGCTGGTCGTCGAGCGCGCGAATGAACATGTTGTGCTGCTCGAGCCATTCAATCTTCTCCCAGCTGCGCGAGCCCGCGCCCATCAACGCGTCGCAGACATCGGCGCACAGACGATCGAGCACCGATGCGCGCAACACGAACTGCAGCACGTTCGGCGGCATCTGGGTCAACACCGACTCGTACAGGTAGGAGTCGGCGACCAGCTTCCGGCTCGCCATCTCGCGCGCCAGGGCGGGGGCGTCGCCGGCGCCGCGCAAGGCCAGCGAGGCCAGTTGCAGGCCGGTCACCCAGCCCTCGGACGCCGCATTGAGCAGTTCGACGCCGGTTCGGTCGAGCGAGACGCCGTCGACTCGCTCGAAGAAGGCCTGCGCGTCGTCGTTGCTGAAGCGAAGCGCGGCCGCGTCCAGCATCAGCACGCGCTCTTGCGCCGCCAGGCTCTCCAGGGGCAGCCCCGGCTCGCGGCGCGTGCCGATCAGCACGTGGAAGTTGGCCGGGGCGTAGCGCAGCAACCGCGCGATCAGCGCCAGGCTGTGACGCGAGTTGACGCGCTCGAAGTCGTCGAGGAACAGAAAGACCTGGCGACCGCTGGCTGCGATTCCATTCAGCAGGACGGCCTGCACCGTCTTGATCGGCGTCAGCGGGTCGCGCTGCAGGAGTTCACAGGCCCGGCGCCCCGCATCCTCGGGTGCGGCACCTAGCGCGGCCACGACGTAGCGGCCCAGGAGTTGGACGTCGTCGTCGTCCTCGTCAAGGCTGAGCCAGGCGGTCGCGTGGCCTTGCTCGCGAAGGGCCGCATGCCATTCCGACAGCACGATCGTCTTGCCGAAGCCCGCCGGCGCCACCACGGCCGTCAGCTGACGTTGCGCGACCTCGGACAGCCGCCCCATCAGGGCCTGGCGCCCGACGCGCCCCTTCGCCAGACGAGGCGGGCTCATCTTGGTATGAATCAGTGACAGGCTCCAATCGTTGGCGCCCAGGTTTGCTTCGCTCACGCCTCTTCCACCTCGGATGACATTCGTCGATGGTGCGTCGCCCGGGGCGAGACGAAAAGGGGGCATGCCCTGGCTCGCTCGCCCCCGGCGGCTCCTTTCGCTCGCTGGCAGGGAGCGACCCCCCCCGACGCGGCGCCGCTCCCTCCCCGCCGGAGGGGCTGTCGATGACGCGGTCAGGACCTAGCCTTGGTCAACGCCGCAAAGCGAACAACCATGAGCGCCAAGACCGTCGAGCCGATCGAGCATGCACCATCGGCCTATGCCTATCCGCTGCTGATCAAGCAGCTGCTTCACACGCCCCTGGCGATCAATCCGGATCAGGAGATCGTCTACCGCGACCAGCGGCGGCACGACTATTGGACGCTGCGCCACCGCATCGGACAGCTGGCCAGCACGCTGCAGTCTGTCGGCGTGCAGCCGGGCGACACGGTCGCGGTGATGGACTGGGACAGCCACCGCTACCTGGAGAGCTACTTCGCGGTCCCGATGATGGGCGCGGTGCTGATGACGGTGAATGTTCGACTGTCGCCCGACCAGATCGTCTACACGCTCAACCACTCGCGCGCCAAGACGCTGTTGATCAACAGCGAGTTCCTGCCGCTGCTGCAATCGGTGCGCGACAAGCTGGAAACGGTCGATCGCTACATCCTGATCGACGAGGAGGGCGCGGCGGGGCTGCCGCCTGGATTCGCCGGCGAGTACGAGCTGCTCCTGGCGGGCGCGTCGCCCGACTACGCGTTCCCGGACTTCGACGAGAACGCGCGCGCGACGACCTTCTACACGACCGGCACGACCGGCCTGCCGAAGGGTGTCTACTTCAGCCACCGGCAGATCGTCTTGCACACGTTGGGCGCCGCGCTCGCTTTGACCGGCGCCGCCCGGCAGGGACGCATCCATCGCGACGACGTCTACATGCCGATGACGCCGATGTTCCACGTGCATGCCTGGGGGCTTCCATTCGTGGCGACCTTGCTCGGGCTCAAGCAGGTGTACCCCGGCCGCTATGCCGCCGAACAGCTGCTGTGCCTGATTCGCCGCGAGAAGGTCACGTTCTCGCACGGGGTGCCGACCGTGCTCCAGATGGTCTTGAACCATCCCGACGCCCTGACGACGGACCTGCACGGCTGGAAGGTGATCGTCGGCGGATCGGCGCTGCCGCGCGGTCTCGCCCAGGACGCGCTGGAGCGCGGCATCGACGTCTTTACGGGCTACGGCATGTCGGAGACCTGCCCCATCCTGGCGCTGGCGCAGCTCAAGACGACGATGGCGCAGGATCCGCAGGGCGAGCTCGACGTGCGAACCAAGGCCGGCATGCCGCTGCCGCTGGTCGACTTGCGCATCGTCGACGTCGACCTGCGCGATGTCGCCCACGACGGCAAGGCATCCGGCGAAATCGTTGTGCGCGCACCCTGGGCCACGCAGGGCTACTTCCGCGACCCGCAGGCGTCGCAGGCGCTTTGGGAGGGCGGCTACCTGCACACGAATGACATCGGTGTCATCGACGTCGATGGCTACCTGCAGATCACCGACCGCATCAAGGACGTGATCAAGAGCGGCGGCGAATGGGTCTCCTCGATCGAGATCGAGGACCTGCTCTCGCGCCATCCAGCCGTGTCCGAGGCCGCGGTGATCGCCGCCAAGGACGACAAGTGGGGGGAGCGTCCGCTCGCCCTGGTCGTGCTCAGGCCAGACCAATCGGTCGATGCCGAGGGCCTGAAGCGGCATCTGGGCGAGTACGCGATCCGGGGCGAAATCTCCAAGTACGCGGTGCCCGAGCGCGTCGTGTTCATTGACGCGCTCGAGCGCACCAGCGTCGGCAAGGTGAACAAGAAGCTGTTGCGCGAGAAGTACCGCGGGTCCTGAGGAAGCGTCGATGAGCGATTACCACGCGCCGCTGCGCGAGATGAACTTCGTGATCAACGAACTGGCGGACCTGGCGTCGCTGGCCCGACTGCCGCCGTTCGCCGACGCCAATGCGCAGACCGTGGAAGCCATCCTCGACGAAGCGGCGAAGTTCGCTTCCCAGGTGCTGGCGCCCATCAACCGTCAGGGCGACACGGTGGGATGCACCTGGCACGACGGCGAGGTGACCACGCCGCCCGGTGCCAAGGAGGCCTACCAGCAGTTCGTGCTCGGCGGATGGAATGGTCTGAGCGCGCCTGCGGAACACGGCGGCCAGCAGTTGCCCCGGCTGGTGGCGGCCGCGGTGACCGAGATGGGGATGGCCGCCAATCTCGGCTTCTCGCTGTGTCCGATGCTCACGGCCGGCGCCGTCGAGGCGCTGCTGCTGTGCGGCTCGCCCGAGCAACGGCGCACCTGGCTTCCCCGGCTGGTGGAGGGCACATGGACCGGCACGATGAACCTGACCGAAGCCCAGGCGGGCTCGGATCTCGGTGCCATCCGCACGCGCGCCATTCCCGACGCCGGGAGCTTTCGGATCTTCGGCCAGAAGATCTTCATCACCCACGGCGAACACGATCTGGCCGAGAACATCGTTCACCTGGTGCTGGCGCGACTACCGGACGCACCGGCGGGCGTGCGCGGCCTCTCGCTGTTTCTGGTGCCGAAGTTCCTTGCGGGTGAAGACGGTTCGCTCGGGGCGCGCAACGATGTGCGTTGCGTCTCGATCGAGCACAAGCTGGGCATCCACTCGAGCCCGACGGCCGTGATGGCGTACGGCGACCGCGAGGGCGCCACCGGCTATCTCGTCGGCGAGGCGAACCGCGGTCTCGAGTACATGTTCATCATGATGAACAACGCGCGCTTCCAGGTCGGCCTTCAGGGCGTAGGCATCGCGGAGCGCGCCTATCAGCAGGCGCTGGCCTATGCGCGCGAACGAGTCCAGGGCAAGGACCTGGACGATCCCAAGGGCCCATCGGTGGCGATCGTCCGGCACCCGGACGTTCGCCGCATGCTGATGACCATGAAGGCCTTGACCGAGGCGACGCGCGCTGTCGCCTACGTCGTCGCGGCCGCCACCGACCGCGCTCACGCGAGCACCGACGCGGCCGAACGCGACGCACTGCAGTCCTTCGTTGACTTCATGGTCCCCATCCACAAGGGCTGGGCCACCGAAGCGGCGAACGAAGTGGCTCACCTGGCGGTCCAGGTCCACGGCGGCATGGGGTTCATCGAAGAGACGGGCATCGCGCAGCATCTGCGCGATGCCCGCATCCTCTCCATCTATGAAGGCACCACCGGTATCCAGGCCATCGACCTGGTCGGCCGCAAGACCGCGCGCGACGGCGGCGCGGCGGCCCGAGCGCTGGCGGCCAGCATCCGGGCCGACATGGCCGAGGCGGACTTGGCGCGCGATCCGTCGCTTGCCGTCGTCACAGCCGCCGTCCTTGGCGCGAACGATGCCTTCGACGCCTGCGTCGACTGGATTGTCGACACCCATGCCGGCGATCCGAAGGCCGTTCTCGCGGGCGCCGTACCGTTCCTCGAGCTGTGCGGGCTCTTGTGCGGAGGCTGGCAGATGGCGCGCGCGGCGAACATCGCCAGCCAACGCTTGTCGCAGGGACACGGCGATGCCGCCTTCTGGAAGGCGAAGCTCTCGACCGCCCGCTTCTACGCCGATCACCTGCTCAGCCGTGCCGCCGGCCTGGCCCATGCCACTCGTGCAGGGGCGGCCGGCACCCTCGCGGAGGAGGCGCCGTGGCCATAGCGAGCCTCGGCCGCTGATACTCACCTCGAGCGCCGCATTGGTTGCGCAGGGCGTCCAGGGCAAAGGCTGCGAGTTGGAAGCCGCGGGCGAGCTCAGCCCAGCAGATCGAACAGCGTGCGCGCCACCACCTTGGTGGCGCGGCGCAGATCCTCCAGCACGATGTGCTCGTCGGCGCGCTTGGCGTTGCTCTCCAGCACGGTGCGCGGGCCGGCGCCGTAGATCACCGCCGGGATGCCGCGCTCGCAGTACAGGCGCACGTCGGTGTACAGCGGCGTGCCCGAGGTCGGGATGGGCTCGCCGAACACCGCCTCGCCGTGCTTGCACAGCGCTTCCACCAGCGGCCGGTTGCCCGGCAGCGGCGTCAGCGCGCGCGCCAGCAGCATGCGCTTGATCTCCACCGTGATGCCCGGCACCTGCTTCGCCGCCTCCTCGATCACGCGGCGGATCGTCGCTTCCACCTCGGCGGGGTTCTCCTCGGGGATCATGCGGCGGTCCAGCTTCAACACCACCTTGCCCGGCACGACGTTGGTGTTGGTGCCGCCTTCGATCAGGCCGACGTTCAGGTACGGGTGCTTGATGCCCTCGACCTTGGACGTGACCTGCTTGTAGAGCGTGTTCTGCGCGTACAGCGCGTTGAGGATCGCGGTCGCGCCTTGCAGCGCGTCGACGCCGGTGTCGGGGATCGCGGCGTGCGCCATCTTGCCGTGCACCGTCACCTCCATCTGCAGGCAGCCGTTGTGCGCCGTCACCACCTGGTAGCTGAAGCCGGCGGCGATCAGCAGATCGGGCTTGGTGTGGCCCTTCTCGAGCAGCCAGCCGGGGCCGAGCTCTCCGCCGAATTCCTCGTCGTAGGTGAAGTGCAGCTCGACGCCGCCCTTCAGCGGCGCGCCCAGCGATTCGAGCGCGCGCGTGGCGAAGATGAAGGTCGAGAAGTCGCACTTGCTCACCGCCGCGGCGCGGCCGTAGAGCTTGCCGCCGTGCACCTCGCCGCCGTAGGGCGGGTAGGTCCAGCCCTCGCCGGGAGGCACCACGTCGCCGTGGGCGTTCAGGGCCACCGTGCGGCCTTCACCGTACTTCCGGCGCACGATCAGGTTGGTGATGCTCTCCAGGCCGGCGGCCTGCACCTGCTCGGCAGGCACGGGGAACTTCTCGGCCTCGAAGCCGAAGCCCTTGAGCAGCTCGGCGGTGCGCTCGGCATGCGGCGCGTTGTTGCCCGGCGGCGTGTCGGTGGGCACCTGCACCAGGGCTTGCAGCGTGCGCACCTGTTCGTCGAAGTGGGCGTCGATCCAGGCGTCGAGTCGGTCGTAGGCGTTCATGAGAGTTCTTCGTTGAGTTGATCGAGCAGATGCTGGAAGGCGCGCACGCTCAGGTCGGCGTCGTCGTTGGTGCTGGATTCCAGCGGGTTGTGGCTGATGCCGGCGTTCAGCCCGCGCACGAACAGCATCGCCTGCGGCATCACCTCGTGCAGCTTCATCGCGTCGTGGCCGGCGCCGCTGGGCATGCGGAACACCGGCAGGCCGAGCGAATCCACCGCGCGCTCCCAGCGCTGCTGCCACTGCGCGGCGCTCGGCGCGGCGGCGGCGCGCATGGTCTCTTCGGCCTGGTACGACAGGCCGCGGCGTTCGCAGATCGCCTTCAGCTCGGCGAGCACGTCGTTCGCCAAGGCATCGCGCGCTTCGTTGGTGGTGGCGCGCAGGTCGAGGCTGAAGTTGCAGCGGCCCGGCACGACGTTGATCGAGCCGTTCGGCACGTTGAGCATGCCGATGGTGCCCACCACGTCCGGCACGCTCGCGGCGCGCTTCTCGACGTACAGCGCCAGTTCGGCCACCGCCACCGCCGCGTCGCGGCGGCGGTCCATCGGCGTGGTGCCGGCGTGGCTGGCCATGCCGTCGACCCCGCAGACGTAGCGCACGCTGCCGTTGATCGAGGTGACCACGCCCAGCGGCAGGTCGAGTTCGTTGAGCACCGGCCCCTGCTCGATGTGCACCTCGACGAAGCCGAGATAACGCGACGGGTCGCGCTTCTCGGCGCGGATCGCTTCGAGCGTCGCCGGCCGGCCCGCGGCCTTCATCGCCGCGCGCATCGTGATGCCGTCGGCGTCCTGCTGCTCCAGCCAGGCCGGGTCGAAATCGCCCGTCACCGCGCCCGAGCCGAGGAAGGTGGCCTTGTAGCGCTGGCCTTCTTCTTCCGCGAAGCCGATCACCTCGATGCCGAAGGGCAGGCGCCGGCCCGCGCGGTGCAGCTCGCGCACCGCCACCAGCGGCACGAAGATGCCCAGCCGCCCGTCGTACTTGCCGCCGTTGCGCACGGTGTCGTAGTGGCTGCCGGTGAGCAGCCGTTCTGCATCCGGATCGCGGCCGTGGTAGACGCCCACCACGTTGCCCACCGCATCGACGCGCACCTCGTCGAAGCCGCAGTCGCGCATCCAGCGTTGCAGCTGCACCTGGCAGGCCTGGTGCGCCTCGGTCAGGTAGGTGACGGTCAGCTGCCCCAGCTCGGCATAGCCCGGGTCGGTGTGGCGCGCGAGGATCTCGGCGCAGTCCCACACCTGGTTGCCCAGCACCGGCTCGAAGCCGAACTTGTCGTTCAAGCGCATCTCGGCGATGCGGTGGATGTTGCGCAGGCACTCGGCGAACTCGAAGTCCGGGTGGTTGGCGAGGCGGCGCGCGAAGGTGTCGATGATCTCGGCGCGCGCCAGCCCCGCGCCGCGCGGCCCGCGCACCGCGAGGATGAACGGCCAGCCGAATTTGTCGTTGTAGGCGGCGTTGAGCTGCTGGATGCGCGCGAACTCCCCGGCCGAGCAGTTGGTCAGGCCGGAGGCGGTTTGTTCATTGGTCGATTCGGCGGTGAGCGTCTTGGCCACCATCGCCTTGCCGGCCAGCTCGGGGTGGGCGCGGATCAGCGCCAGCTGCGCCTGGCGCCCGCCTTCGGCCAGCACCTCCACCAGCGCGCGCTTGAGCTGGGCCAGCGATCGGAACGGCCGCCGCCGCAAGGCGCGTTCGGCGATCCACGGCGAGTGTTCGTACAGCCCGTCGAGCAGCCGTGCGGCTTCGTCGGGCGCAGCCGCATTGAGTTGTTCCAGCGTGATCGTCATGCCTTGGCCTCGTAAGGGTGGACCTGCTTCCAGTGGCGCGCGATGTCGATGCGGCGGCACACCCAGACGCGGTCGTGGCGCTCGATGTGGTCGAGGAAGCGCTGCAGCGCGCGCATGCGCCCCGGCCGGCCGAGCAGCCGGCAGTGCATGCCGACGCTGAGCATCTTCGGCGCCTCGTCGCCCTCGGCGTAGAGCACGTCGAAGGCGTCGCGCAGGTAGGTGAAGAAATCGTCGCCCTGGCTGAAGCCCTGCGGCAGCGAGAAGCGCATGTCGTTGGTGTCCAGCGTGTAGGGCACGATCAGGTGCGGCACGCTCGTGCCGTCGCTCCGGGTCACCTGCGTCCAGAACGGCAGGTCGTCGCCGTAGTAGTCGCTGTCGTATTCGAAGCCGCCGTCGTCGGCGACGAGGCGGCGCGTGTTCGGGCTGTCGCGGCCGGTGTACCAGCCCAGCGGTCGCTCGCCGGTGAGCCGCTGGATGATCTCCATGCCGATGCGCATGTGCTCGCGCTCCTGCGCCTCCGGCATGGTCTGGTAGTGGATCCAGCGCCAGCCGTGGCAGGCGATCTCGTGCTTCAGCTCGACAAAAGCCTGTGTCAGCTCCGGATGCCGCTCCAGCGCCATCGCGACGCCGAACACCGTCAGCGGCAGGCCGCGTTTTTCGAACTCGCGCAGCAGCCGCCACACGCCGACGCGCGAGCCGTATTCGTAGATCGACTCCATGCTCAGGTGCCGGTCCGGATACGCGGCCGGGTTGAACATCTCGGAGAGGAACTGCTCGCTGCCGGCGTCGCCGTGCAGCACGCTGTTCTCGCCGCCTTCTTCGTAGTTCAGCACGAACTGCACCGCGATGCGCGCGTTGCCGGGCCAGCGTGCGTGCGGCGGGTTGCGGCCGTAGCCGATCAAATCACGGGGGTAGGGCGTGGTCATGGGGCGTAGGGCTTGAGAGCGTCGGAAAGATCCGGCGTGCGCGGATCCAGCCGCAGGTTGTGCTCGACGTTGTGCAAATGCTCGTCCATCAGCTTGACGGCGGCGCGCGCGTCGCGCCGGGCCAGCGCGTCGACGATCGCGACATGCTCGGCCTGCGAATGCTCGGCCGAATGCGAGGACTGGTACATCAGCGCGATCAGCGACGAGCGCGTGACGAGGTCGGCGAGCAGGTCGGCCAGCACCTCGTTGCCGAGCATGCGCGCGATGACGACGTGGAAGTCGGCCAGCAGCCGCGTGCGGCCCGAGACGTCGGTGCGCTGCACCGCGGCCTGCTCGTCGCGCAGGTGGCGGCGCAGCTCGGCGAGCTGCGCGTCGCTCAGCTCGCCGGCGGCGCGCCTGATCATCGCCGTCTCCAGCAGGCGGCGTACCTCGAACACCTGGCGCGCCTCCTCGATGCTCGGCTCGGCGACGCGCGCGCCGCGCGCCGGCTCGAGCGTGACGAGCTTGTCGCGGCTGAGCTGGTTGAGCGCCTGCCGCACCAGCGTGCGCGAGACCTGGAAGATGTCGGCGATCTTCTGCTCGGCCAGCTTGGTGCCCGGCATCAGGCGGCGCTCGACGATGGCCGCGGTGATCGACTCGACGATGCGCTGCGTGCCGGTGGGCGCGTCGGCGCGCGGCTTGCTCGCCTTCGCCGCCGGGCGGACGACTTGCAGTGGAGAGTTGCTGCGGGCCATGAGGTACTTGAATTGGCAATCAAAGTGTATACACTTTTGCCGACACTGCAAGCCGATCATCACAACCGGAAGGACATCATGGGCAAGCTCACCACCCACGTGCTCGACACCGCCAACGGCTGCCCCGCGGCCGGCATGGCGGTGCGGCTGTACCGCCTGGCCGCCGACGGCGCGGCCACCGAACTCAAGCGCATCACGCTCAACCACGACGGCCGCGCCGACGCGCCGCTGCTCGAAGGCGACGCCTTCCAGCCCGGGCGCTACCGCCTGGTGTTCGTGGTGGCGGCGTACTTCCGCGGGCGCGGCGCGGCGCTGGCCGAGCCGCCGTTCCTCGACGAGGTGCCGCTGGACTTCGGCCTGGCCGCCGTGGGCCAGCACTACCACGTGCCGCTGCTGGCCAGCCCCTGGTCGTACTCGACCTATCGCGGCAGCTGACTTGCCTTCGGGTAAGTCCGGATCGCATGGTGCACCGGACTGTATACAGTTGAGTTGCGTCGCCGCGGAGCCCGGTGGTCCTCACCGGTCGCGACACTTCCGCCTCACAGAGCCCGCTGTGGTGAGGCAGCACACAGGCCCGTTTCTTGCGCGGCCGGTGCCGAAAGGAAGTGGCCGCGCATGGAAGCGTATGTTCTCGATTGGGTCAACCTGCTGCTGCGCTGGGCCCATGTCATCGTCGCGATCGCCTGGATCGGCTCGTCGTTCTACTTCGTCTTCCTCGACAACAGCCTGACGAAACCCACCGCGCCCGACCTGGTGGCCAAGGGCGTCGACGGCGAGCTGTGGGCGGTGCACGGCGGCGGCTTCTACCACCCGCAGAAGTACATGGTGGCGCCCAAGACGCTGCCGCCCAACCTGCACTGGTTCTACTGGGAGAGCTACTCCACCTGGCTGACGGGCTTCGCGCTCTTCACCGTGCTGTATCTCTACCAGGCCGGCACCTTCCTGATCGACAAGAACCTGTTCGCGTGGTCGCCGGCCGGCGCGATCGCCGCGGCGCTCGGCTTCCTCGTGGTGTTCTGGCTGGTCTACGACGGCATCTGCCGCGTCTTCGGCCAGCGCGAGGGCGGCGAGCGCATCGTCGGCATCGGCGTCACGATCACCGTGGTGCTCGCCGCGTGGATCGCCTGCCAGCTGTTCGCCGGGCGCGCCGCCTTCCTGCTGGTGGGCGCGATGATGGCCACGGCGATGAGCGCCAACGTGTTCTTCTGGATCATCCCGGGCCAGCGCACCGTGATGGCGCAGATGAAGGCCGGCGATCCCGTCGACCCGGTGCACGGCCAGCGCGCCAAGCAGCGCAGCGTGCACAACACCTACTTCACGCTGCCGGTGCTGATCGCGATGCTCAGCAACCACTACGGCTTCCTCTACGGCGCGAAGCACAACTGGCTGGTGCTGGTGGCGATCATGCTGGCCGGCGCGCTGCTCCGGCACTCCTTCGTGGCGCGCCACAAGGCGCTCGTCGCGGGCAAGCGCGTGCCCTGGGAGTTCGCGGTGATCGGCACCGCGCTGATCGTCGCGCTGGCCGCGTGGCTGGCTCCGGCGCCCGCAGCGAAGAGCACCAGCGCGGCGCCGCCGAGCTTCGCGCAGGTGCGCAGCGTGGTCGAGCAGCGCTGCGCGATGTGCCACAACCAGGAACTGGCCAACAAGGGCGTGCAGCTGCACACGCCCGAGCTGATCGCGCGCAACGCCCAGGCGCTCTATCAACAGGCGGTGGTCCTCAAGACCATGCCGCTGAACAACGCCACGCAGATCACCGATGCGGAACGGTCCTTGCTCGGACATTGGTTCGAGGCCGGTTCGCCCCTGAACTGAGCGCACCCCAACGTCGCACCACCGAGGAGGAAACCCGCGATGACCACCCGTACCCGTACCACCACCACCCTTCGCCGCGGCATGCTCGCCGCCGCCGCGGCGCTCGCGCTGCCCGCCGCCGCACTGGCCCAGTCCAGCGTCACGCTGGCCGGGCTGGTCGACCTCAGCGCCGGGCAGTCCAAGCCCGTGGGTAACCCCAACAAGGTCTGGGCCGTCGACAACGGCAACATGACCACCAGCTGGTTCGGCGTCAACGGCAGCGAGGACCTGGGCGGCGGCCTGTCGGCGCTGTTCACGCTGCAGTCGTTCATGCGCGCCGACACCGGCGCCTCGGGCCGCTTCGGCGCCGACACCTTCTGGGCGCGCAACGCCTTCGTCGGCCTGGCGAGCAACACGCTCGGCAAGGTGACCATCGGCCGCAACACCACGCCGATGTTCGTGACCACGCTGTCCTTCAATGCCTTCGGCGATTCGTTCGGCTACTCGCCGAGCATCCGCCACTACTTCACCAGCGGCACGATGACCGGCGATTCGGGCTGGAGCGACTCGGTGCTGTACACCAGCCCCAAGCTCGGCGGCGCCACGCTGCAGCTCTTCATCGCCGCCGCCGAAGCCGGCAGCAACGGCCGCAACCACGGCGTCAACCTGCGCTGGGGCAGCGGCGCCTTCGATTCTGCGCTGTCGTGGCAGGACGTGAAGAAGAACGGCGCCACCGCGGTGGACGACACCAAGACCTGGCAGGCCGCGGCCTCCTACGACTTCGGCGCCGCCAAGCTGTTCGGCCAGTTCGGCAACGTGAAGAACGAGACCAGCGGCAACGAATACGACATCGCCGGCCTGGGCGCCGCGGTGCCCGTGGGCGCCGGCAAGATCCTCGCGCAGTGGGGCCAGATCAAGCCGGAGACCGGCGCCAAGCGCAAGACCTTCTCGCTGGGCTACGACCACTTCCTGTCCAAGCGCACCGACCTGTACCTGGTGGGCATGAGCGACAAGGTCGACGGCCTGTCCAGCGGCAGCGCGTTCTCGGTCGGCGTGCGCCACCGCTTCTGACCCGACGACACCCCGAGGAGACGAGCATGAGCGACCCCACCGTCCACCCCGTCGACGAGAAGCTCCCCGCGCCGCGCCTCGCGGCGCTGGGCCTGCAGCACGTGCTGGTGATGTACGCCGGCGCGATCGCCGTGCCGCTGATCGTCGGCCGCGCGCTCAAGCTCGCGCCCGAGCAGGTGGCGCTGCTGATCTCGGCCGACCTGTTCTGCTGCGGCCTGGTCACGCTGATCCAGTCGCTCGGCGTCACGCGCTGGTTCGGCATCAAGCTGCCGGTGATGATGGGCGTGACCTTCGCGGCCGTCGGCCCGATGGTCGCGTTCGCCAACGCGATGCCGGGCGTGGAGGGCGCGCGCGCGATCTTCGGCGCGATCATCGGCGCGGGCGTGATCTCGATGATCATCGCGCCGATGGTCAGCAAGCTGCTGCGCTTCTTCCCGCCGGTGGTCACCGGCACCATCATCGCGATCATCGGCATCAGCCTGATGCGCGTCGGCGTGGGCTGGGCGATGGGCGGGCCGGCGCCGCTGGCGCAAAGCGTCGACGTGCCCAAGCTCGTCGCGATGGTCGACGCGGCCAAGGCCACCGCCGCGGCGGCCAGCGCGCCTGTGAAGATCGGCCCCATCCCGATGGCCGACAACCCGAACTACGGCGCGCTCGACACGATGGCGGTGGCCGGCGCGGTGCTGGTGTTCATCCTGCTGCTGGTGAAGTTCGCCCGCGGCTTCGTCGCCAACATATCGGTGCTGCTGGGCATCGTGGCGGGCTGCATCGCCGCCGCGGCGATGGGGCGCATGAACTTCGACAAGGTCGCCAAGGCGCACTGGTTCGACGTGGTCACGCCCTTCGCCTTCGGCATGCCGACCTTCGACATCGTGATGATCCTGACGATGACGCTGGTGATGATCGTCGTGATGATCGAATCGACCGGCATGTTCCTCGCGCTGTCGGACCTCACCGGCAAGAAGATCGACCAGCCCGCGCTGGCCGCCGGGCTGCGCACCGATGGTCTGGGCACGCTGATCGGCGGCCTGTTCAACACCTTCCCCTACACCAGCTTCTCGCAGAACGTGGGCCTGGTGGGCGTGACCGGCGTGAAGAGCCGCTGGGTGTGCGTGGCCGGCGGCGTGATCATGATCGTGCTGGGCATGCTGCCGAAGATGGCCGCCTTCGTCGAGGCGATCCCGCAGTTCGTGCTCGGCGGCGCGGGGCTGGTGATGTTCGGCATGGTCGCGGCCACCGGCATCCGCATCCTCTCGACGGTGGACTTCAAGGGCAACCGCCACAACCTCTACATCGTCGCGCTGTCCATCGGCTTCGGCCTGATCCCGCTGGTGGCGCCGCGCTGGTCGCAGCAGATGGCGCACGGCCTGCATCCGCTGCTCGAGTCGGGCATCCTGCTGACCTCGGTGGCGGCGGTGCTGCTGAACATCTTCTTCAACGGCGCGAAGGAAGACCGGGCGAGCGCGATCGAGGCGGCGAAGACGGCGGAGGCGCATTGAGCCTGCGTTCGGGCCGGGCTCGTCGAAGCCCGGCCGCGTGGCTCACTTCGCGTGTGAGCCGCGCGCCTTGAACACGATGGGCTGCGCGCCGAGCGGCAACGCCGCCGGCAGCGGCTCCAGAATGTCCGCCAGCGTGTAGCGATCCAGGTTCTCCATGAACGCCGCCAGGCTGCCGTGCAGCACGCCGGTCAGGCGGCACTGGCCGCTGAGCGTGCAGACGTTGCCGGTGGCGAAGCACTCCACCACGGCGAAGTCGGGCTCCATCGCGCGCACCACGTCGCCGATGCGGATCTCGGCGGCGGGCCGCGCCAGCCGCATGCCGCCGCCGCGGCCGCGCAGGGTTTCGAGGAAGCCCGCCAGCGCGAGCTGGTGGGTGATCTTCATCAGGTGCGCTTCCGAGATGCCGTAGACCTGCGCGATCTCGGCGATCGTGCACAGCCTTCCGCCGTGCTGGCCGACGTGCATCAGCAGGCGCAGCGAGTAGTCGGTCATCGCGGTCAGGCGCATCTCAGTTGCTCCACCGCGCGATGCGCGACCCACGACGC
Source organism: Pseudomonadota bacterium (assembly GCA_029779845.1). GTDB lineage: Bacteria > Pseudomonadota > Gammaproteobacteria > Burkholderiales > Burkholderiaceae_C > Piscinibacter. Next base: position 43,651 of record JAKOZT010000065.1, read on the forward strand.
ATGAAACCTCCACCCGTTCGCCCTGAGCAGGGGACTGAGCTTGCCGAAGGCCCCGTGTCGAAGGGTCAGGGGCTTCGACAAAGCCTGTCCTGAGCTTGTCGAAGGGCTCAGCCCCTTCGACAAGCTCAGGACCCGCGAGGGCTTCGACAAGCTCAGCCCGAACGGAGGAGTGAGGCAGTTGCCGCGTTTCATTTCAGTCGGGGTTCCGTGCGGGAAGTGCAGAAAGCATAGGGCTTGCGCATTCTCAAGCCCCTGCGGGTGCGCAAGGGCCGGTGCTAAAGATATACTATCCGCATATCTTAAGCGCGCCATGAGCACCCCGAGCGAAACCGTTGCCGCCCAGCCGCTGCACTTCGTGCCGATGTATGCGAAGAGCAAGAAGATCTACGCGCGCTCGGTGCGCGGCGTGTTCGCGCGGCTGCGCTGGGGCATCGTCGCGCTGACGCAGTCGGTGTTCTTCGGCCTGCCGTGGCTGAGCTGGAACGGCCGCCAGGCGGTGCTGTTCGACCTCGACGCGCCGCGCTTCTACGTCTTCGGCCTGGTGCTGCAGCCGCAGGACCTGATCTTCCTCGCCGCGCTGCTGGTGATCGCCGCGCTGGCGCTGTTTTTCTTCACCGCGCTGGCCGGGCGGCTGTGGTGCGGCTACGCCTGCCCGCAGACGGTGTACAGCGAGATCTTCCAGTGGATCGAGCGCAAGACCGAGGGCGACCGCCTCGCGCGCATGCGGCTCGACCAGCAGCCGTGGAGTGCGGCCAAGGTGGCGCGCAAGACGGCCAAGCACACGCTGTGGACGCTGGTGGGGCTGGCCGCGGGCTTCACGCTGGTGGGCTACTTCGTGCCGATCCGCGGCCTCGCGCCGCATCTGGCGCAGGCGGGCATCGCGTCGTGGCCGGCCTTCTGGGTGCTGTTCTACGCCGGCATCATGGTCGGCCACGCCGGCTGGATGCGCGAGCAGATCTGCAACTACATGTGCCCCTACGCGCGCATCCAGAGCACGCTGATCGACGGCGATTCGCTGGTGATCGCTTACGACAGCGCGCGCGGCGATCCGCGCGGCGCGCGCCCGCGCCGCACCGACCCGGCCTCGGTGGGCCTGGGCAGCTGCACCGACTGCACGCTGTGCGTGCAGGTGTGCCCGGCTGGCATCGACATCCGCAACGGCCTGCAGAACGAATGCATCGGCTGCGCCGCCTGCATCGACGCCTGCGACGACGTGATGGCGAAGATGGACTACCCGAAGGGCCTGATCCGCTACGCCACCTCGAACGGCGTGGCGCAGGGCCTGAGCATGGCGCAGATGCTGCGCCGCGTGCTGCGCCCGCGCGTGCTGGTGTATGGCGCGCTGCTGTCGGCCGCCGGCACGGCCTTCGCGGTCGGGCTGGCGCTGCGCGCGCCGGTGAGCATGGACGTGATCCGCGACCGCGGCGTGATGGCGCGCCTCTCCGAGGACGGCCGCGTCCAGAACCTCTACCGCGTGCAGCTGATGAACCGCACCGAGCGCGCGGCGCGCTACACGCTGGGCGTCGAGGGCCTGCCCGGCCTGGCGGTGGACGAGCAGCGCACGCTCGACGTGCAGCCCGGCGAGGTGAAGCCCTTCACGGTGCGCCTGTCGCTGCCGGCCGAGGCGGCGCAGACGCTTCCCGCCGGCGCGCAGCCGGTGACGCTGACGCTGACCGAAGGCGCCGCGGCGCAGCCGACCTTGCGCGAGCACAGCACCTTCCTGCTGCCGCGATGACACCCTCGAGACGATGGCCAAGCGTTTCCCGATCCACCCCGCGCACCCCGAGCGCAACTGCTGGGGCTGCGAGCGCTACTGCGCGGCCGATGCGATGCTGTGCGGCAACGGCTCGGAGCGCGCGCAGCACCCGGTGGAGCTGTTCGGCGAGGACTGGAGCCTCACGGCCCTGCCCAACGCCGACGAAGCCGAAGAGGAAACTCAGCCCTTGGACGGCACCGGCGTGCCGATCGGCTGAGCGCCGGGCGCGGCGGGCGGCGCCACCACGGGGGCGCGCGTCACGCGCGTCTTGCCGCCGGTGGTGACGAGGATCACCGCGTCGCCCGGGTTGAAGGGCTCGGCGCCCTTGGCCTGCACGATCGCGCGGCGCTCGCCGTTGCGCAGCTGCACGAGGATCTCGAGCGCTTCCTCGCGCGTGCCGGCGCGTTCGATCGCGTTGCCCACCACCGCGCCGGCCACCGCGCCGATCACGCCGACGGCGATCGCCTCGCGGCTGCCGCCCACCGACGAGCCGGCCACGCCGCCGATCACCGCGCCCGAGGTGCCGCCGATGCCGCTCTGGCTGCCGTCGATCACCACCGGGCGCACCGTCAGCACGGTGGCGTCCTGCACCTGCGAGAGGCGCTGCGCGTCGTAGCGCTGCACGACGTCGGGGTTGGAGGTGGCGCAGCCGGTCAGCGCCACCAGCGAGGCGATGGCAAGGGTGGAAAACAGCTTCTTCATGGAGGACTCCGCAGGGAACAGGCAGCGCAACGCCCGCCCGGGGCTGCGCGTTGACCGATGGAGGCGCACTCTACGCCGGCGGTTCCGCGCCCGCGTGTAAAGAAGGGCGTCAGCCGTGCAGACGGCTCGAACGCGGCACGCTGGCGAGCAGGAACTCCATCTGGTCGGCCAGGATGCGCCGGCCGCGCAGGATCATGTCTTCGTGCAGGCTGGGCACGTAGGGCAGGTACAGCAGGCCCATGTGCGCCTCTTCCGGCATGCGGTTGCCCTTGCGGCCGTTGCAGGGGCGGCAGGCGGTGATGCAGTTCATCCAGCTGTCCTGCCCGCCGCGCGAGGTGGGCACGATGTGCTCGCGCGTCAGCTCGTCGAGGTGCAGGCGGTGCCCGCAGTAGGCGCAGACCTGGCGGTCGCGCGCGAACAGCTTGGGGTTCGACAGCGCCGGCGTCTGCCGCCACGCCTTGCTCGGCACCGCGCCGCGCACCGCGATGATGGGGTGCACCTCGATGCGGCTCTGCAGCCCGGTGCGGCGCTGCACGCCGCCGCGCAGCACGTAGAAGGTGTCGCCCAGCGTCCAGGCGACGCCGTCGCTGGCGTACAGCACCGCGGCCTCCTTGGCCGAGATCCACGCCTGCGGTCGTCCGGAAACGTCGAGTTGCAACACTTCCATGATTCTTCGAGCGTAGCGCATTCGCCGCGCGCCGCTCAAGTCGGGCGCATGACGCCGAGATGACGCGGCCCCCTCTAGGGTCGAATGCCTAGAAATACCGCAGGGCCATCGGGCGCGCCGGCGCGCTTTTCTGCAAAATAGAACGATCGTTCGTTTTATCCCTTCGCCCTCGATGGCCGAAACCGCCGCCCACGCCAGAACGCTGCACAAAGGCCAGCAGACCCGCGCCGCGATCCTCGACGCGGCGCTGACGCTGGCCTCGCACATGGGGCTGGAGGGCTTGTCGATCGGCGCGCTCGCCGAAGTGACGGGCATGAGCAAGTCGGGCGTGTTCGCGCACTTCGGCTCGCGCGACGAGTTGCAGATCGCGGTGGTGCGCGAGTACCACCACAAGTTCGAGGAAGAGGTGTTCTACCCGGCGCTGCGCGAGCCGCGCGGCCTGCCGCGCCTGTCCGCGCTGTTCGACAACTGGGTGCGCCGCGTCGCGGTGGAGATCGACTCGGGCTGCATCTACATCAGCGGCGCGGTCGAGTTCGACGACCGGCCCGGCCCGGTGCGCGACGCGCTGGTCACGATGGTGCAGACCTGGCAGGGCGCGCTGGAGCGCGCCATCCGCATGGCCGTCGAGGAGGGCCACCTCAAGCCCGACACCGACCCGGCGCAGACCCTGTTCGAGGTGCACGGCCTGATCCTCGCGCTGCACCACGACGCGCGCTTCCTGCGCCGCCCCGGCGCGGTGGAGCGCGCCACGCGCGCCTTCCGGCGCGTGCTGGAGAACCACGCGGTGCCCGGCGCGCTCGAAACCAGATCCACCCCGGCCCGCAGGCGCGGCGCCCGGTCCTGAATCACCGTTCGTCCCTGGAGAGCCAGACCATGCCCAGCTACACCCCGCCCCTGCGCGACATGCAGTTCGTGATGCACGAGGTGCTCAACGTCGTCGACGAGCTGAAGATGCTGCCGGCGCATGCCGACATCGACGCCGACACGATCAACGCGGTGCTGGAAGAAGGCGGCAAGTTCGCCGCCCAGGTGATCGCGCCGCTGAACCAGAGCGGCGACGCCGAGGGCTGCACGCTCGACAAGGCGACGCACGCCGTCACCGCGCCCAAGGGCTTCAAGGAAGCCTATGCGCAATACGTCGAAGGCGGCTGGCCGGCGCTGAGCTGCGACCCGGCCTACGGCGGCCAGGGCCTGCCGCACGTGGTGAACCAGAGCTTCTACGAGATGCTCAACTCGGCCAACCAGGCCTGGACGATGTACCCCGGCCTGTCGCACGGCGCCTACGAGGCGCTGCACGCGCACGGCACCGAGGCGCAGAAGGCCCTCTACCTGCCCAAGCTCGTCAGCGGCCAGTGGACCGGCACGATGTGCCTGACCGAGCCGCATTGCGGCACCGATCTCGGCCTGCTGCGCACCAAGGCCGAGCCGCAGGCGGATGGAACCTACAAGATCACCGGACAGAAGATCTTCATCTCGGCCGGCGAGCACGACCTGGCCGAGAACATCGTGCACCTCGTGCTGGCCCGCCTGCCCGACGCGCCGGCCGGCTCCAAGGGCATCTCGCTGTTCGTGGTGCCCAAGTTCATCCCGAACGCCGACGGCACGCTGGGCGCGCGCAACGCCATCTTCTGCGCCGGGCTCGAGCACAAGATGGGCATCCACGCCAACGCCACCGCGCAGATCGTGCTCGAAGGCGCGGTGGGCACGCTGGTGGGCGAGCCCCACAAGGGCCTGGCGGCGATGTTCGTGATGATGAACGCGGCGCGCCTGGGCGTGGGCATGCAGTCGCTCGGCCTGACCGAGGTGGCCTACCAGAACGCGGTGGCCTACGCGAAGGAGCGCATCCAGATGCGCGCGCTGTCCGGCCCCAAGAACCCCGACAAGCCGGCCGACACCATCATCGTGCACCCCGACGTGCGCAAGATGCTGCTGACCGCGCGCGCCTACGCCGAGGGCGGCCGCGCGCTGGCGATGTGGACCACGCTGATGCTCGACAAGGAACTCGCCAGCGACGACGAAGACGAGCGCAAGGAATGCGCCGATCTGGTCGCGCTGGTGACGCCCATCGTCAAGGCCTTCTTCACCGACAACGCCTGGATCGCCACCTCGCATTGCCTGCAGGTGTTCGGCGGCCACGGCTACATCCGCGAGTGGGGCATGGAGCAGTTCGTGCGCGACGCGCGCATCAACATGATCTACGAGGGCACCAACACGATCCAGTCGCTCGACCTGCTCGGCCGCAAGGTGCTGGGCGACAGCGGCAAGAAGCTGAAGAAGTTCGGCAAGATCGTGCAGGAGTTCGTCGAGGACGAAGGCACCAACGAGGCGATGCAGGAGTTCGTCAACCCGCTGGCCGACCTGGGCGACAAGCTCACCAAGCTGACCACCGAGATCGGCATGAAGGCGATGGGCAATGCCGACGAGGTGGGCGCCGCCGCGGTGGACTACCTGCGCGTCTGCGGCCACCTGGTGTTCGCCTACTTCTGGGCGCGCATGGCCAAGGTGGCGCTGGCGAAGAAGGATTCGGGCGATCCGTTCTACGCCGCCAAGCTGGCGACCGCGCGCTTCTACTATGCGAAGCTGCTGCCCGAAACGGCCAGCCTGATCCGCAGCTGCCGCGCCGGCCTCGCCCCGCTGATGGAAATGGAAGAGGCCCTGTTCTGACGACCCTTCACCCGAGGAGACAAGCATGAACAAGAAGATCGCCATCGCGTTCGCCGCCTTCGCTGCCTTCGTTTTCCACGCCGCCGCCTGGGCCCAGGCCACGCCGGTGGGCCTGTGGAAGACGATCGACGACGAGAGCAAGGCCGAGAAGTCGCTGGTGCGCATCAGCGAGGCGGGCGGCGTGCTGACCGGCCGCATCGAGAAGATCCTCGATCCGGCCAAGCAGGACGAGGTGTGCGACAAGTGCACCGACGAGCGCAAGGGCAAGCCCATCGTCGGCCTGACCATCATCCGCAACGCCCGGCACGACGTCGACGACCGCAGCGTCTGGGTCGGCGGCGACATCACCGACCCCAACAACGGCAAGACCTACCGCCTGCGGCTCAAGCCGCTCGATGGCGGCAAGCAGCTGGAGGTGCGCGGCTACATCGGCCCGTTCTTCCGCAACCAGACCTGGATCCGCGTGGAGTGAACAACATGAATCGTTTCAACGTTCGCAAGGTGGCCGTGCTCGGCGCCGGTGTGATGGGCGCGCAGATCGCCGCCCATCTGGTCAACGTCAAGGTGCCGGTGGTGCTGTTCGACCTGCCCGCCAAGGAAGGGCCGAAGAACGGCATCGTGACGAAGGCGGTGGAAGGGCTGAAGAAGCTCAAGCCGTCGCCGCTGGGCGTGCCCGAGGACGCCGCCTTCATCGAGCAGGCGAACTACGAAGAGCACCTCGACAAGCTCAAGGAGTGCGACCTGATCATCGAGGCCATCGCCGAGCGCATGGACTGGAAGCTCGACCTCTACAAGCGCATCGCCCCGGCGGTGGCGCCGCATGCGATCGTCGCCTCCAATACCTCGGGGCTGTCGATCACCAAGCTCAGCGAAGCGCTGCCCGAAGAGATCAAGCCGCGTTTTTGCGGCATCCACTTCTTCAACCCGCCGCGCTACATGTACCTGGTGGAGTTGATCCCGACGCCGACGACCAGACCGGAAATCCTCGACCAGCTGGAGAGCTTCGTCACCAGCAGCGTCGGCAAGGGCGTGGTGCGCGCCAAGGACACGCCGAACTTCATCGCCAACCGCGTCGGCATCGCCGGCATGCTGGCGACGATCAAGGAGGCGGACGCCTTCGGCCTGAGCTACGACGTGGTCGATGACCTGACCGGCAAGAAGCTCGGCCGCGCCAGCAGCGGCACCTTCCGCACCGCGGATGTCGTCGGCCTGGACACGATGGCGCACGTCATCAAGACGCTGCAGGACAACCTGAAGGACGATCCCTTCTTCGACAGCTACGGCACGCCGCCGGTGTTGGCCAAGCTGATCGAGCAGGGCGCGCTCGGCCAGAAGAGCGGCGCGGGCTTCTACAAGAAGGTCGGCAAGGACATCCTGCGCCTCGACCCGGCCAAGGGCGACTACGTTCCGGCCGGCGGCAAGGCCGAGCCCATCGTCGAGCGCATGCTGAAGAAGGCGCCGGCCGAGCGGCTCAAGCTGCTGCGCGAATCGACCAATCCGCAGGCGCAGTTCCTGTGGGCCATCCTGCGCGACGGCTTCCACTACGCCGCGGTGCACCTGGCCGACATCGCCGAGAGCGCGCGCGACGTCGACTTCGCGATGCGCTGGGGCTTCGGCGTGCAGCAAGGCCCGTTCGAGCTGTGGCAGCAGGCCGGCTGGAAGCAGGTGGCCGAGTGGATCAAGGCCGACATAGCCGCCGGCAAGGCCTTGAGCAAGGCGCCGCTGCCGGCCTGGGTGTTCGACGGCCGCGACGGCGTGCACGGCACCGAGGGCTCGTGGAGCCCGAGCCAGGCCAAGTACATCCCGCGCAGCAGCCTCGCCGTCTACCAGCGCCAGCACTTCCCCGAGAACGTGGCCGGCTCCGGCGCGGTCGCGCCGCTGCAGGCCGGCACCGAGGTCTTCAAGAACGAGGAACTGCGCGCCTGGACGCTCGACGGCGAGGTGCTGATCGCCAGCATCACCGCCAAGCTGCACCTGATCAGCCCGACCGTCACCGAGGGGCTGCACAAGGCGCTCGACTTGGCCGAGGCCGGCTACAAGGGCCTGGTGATCTGGTCGCCCGACGACGTGTTCTCCGCCGGCGCCAACCTCGAGGCGCTGATGCCCGTCTTCATGAAGAGCGGCAGCAAGGGCATCGCGCCCGAGGAGAAGAAGCTGCAGGACCTGATGCTGCGCATCCGCTACGCGCAGGTGCCGGTGGTGTCGGCGATCCGCGGCATCGCGCTGGGCGGCGGCTGCGAGCTGGCGGTGTACTCGGCGCGGCGTGTCGCGGCGATGGAGTCGTACATGGGGCTGGTGGAAGTCGGCGTCGGCCTGGTGCCGGGCGGCGGCGGCCTGACCTACATCGCGCGCCGCGCCGCCGAGATGGCCTCGGCCGGCAACGCCAACGCCGACATCTTCAAGTTCCTCACCGACGGCTTCACCAACGCCGCGATGGCCAAGGTGGGCACCAGCGCGATCGAGTCGCGCAAGCTCGGCTACCTGCTGTGGAGCGACGTGATCGTGCCCAACAAGGACGAGCTGCTCTACGTCGCCACGCAGCAGGCCAAGGCGATGTACGAGAGCGGGTATCGCGCGCCGGCGAAGTCGCTGTTCCCGGTGGCGGGCCGCAGCGGCATCGCGACGATCAAGGGCCAGCTCGCCAACATGCGCGACGGCGGCTTCATCAGCGCGCACGACTTCCACATCAGCGCGCTGATCGCCGACGTGGTGTGCGGCGGCGAGGTGGAGGCCGGCTCGCTGGTCAGCGAAGAGTACCTGATGGCGCTCGAGCGCAAGCACTTCTGCGCGCTGCTCGACAACCCGAAGACGCAGGAACGCATCATGGGCATGCTGCAAACCGGCAAGCCGGTGCGCAACTGAGCGCGGCAACGATCAAGGAGATTCACAGATGAGCAAGCAAGTGCAGGACGCCTACATCGTCGCCGCCACCCGCACGCCGATCGGCAAGTCGGGCCGGGGCTACTTCAAGAACACGCGCCCGGACGACCTGCTGGTCGCCGCCGTGCAAAGCGCCTTGAAGCAGGTGCCGACGCTGGACCCGAAGGCGATCGAGGACGCGGTGATCGGCTGCTCGTTCCCGGAAGCGGAGCAGGGCATCAACATGGCGCGCGTCGCGATGGTGCTGGCCGGGCTGCCCAACACCGTGGGCGGCGTGACCGTCAACCGCTTCTGCGCCTCCGGCCTGACCGCGCTGCAGATGGCGGCGGACCGCATCCGCGTCGGCGAGGCCGACGTGATGATCGCGGGCGGCGCCGAGTCGATGAGCATGGTGCCGATGGGCGGCAACAAGCCTTCGTTCAACCCGGCGATCTTCGCCAAGGACGAAAACGTCGGCATCGCCTACGGCATGGGCCTGACCGCCGAGAAGGTGGCGCAGCAGTGGAAGGTGTCGCGCGAGGCGCAGGACCAGTTCGCGCTCGCCTCGCACCAGAAGGCGCTGAAGGCGATGGCGGCGGGCGAGTTCACGGCCGAGATGACGCCGATCGAGATCGTCGAGCGCTTCCCGAACCTCGCCACCGGCGAGGTCAGCGTGAAGACCCGCACCGTCAACCTCGACGAAGGCGCACGCCCCGACACCTCGCTCGAAGGCCTGGCCAAGCTGCGGCCGGTGTTCGCCGCCAAGGGCAGCGTCACCGCCGGCAACAGCTCGCAGACCAGCGACGGCGCGGGCGCGCTGATCCTCGCGTCGGAGAAGGCGGTCAAGCAGTTCGGCCTGAAGCCGCTGGCGCGCTTCGTCAGCTTCGCGGCGCGCGGCGTGCCGCCGGAGATCATGGGCATCGGCCCGATCGAGGCGATCCCCGCGGCGCTGCGCGCGGCCGGGCTGAAGCTCGACGACCTCGGCTGGATCGAGCTGAACGAGGCCTTCGCGGCGCAGGCGCTGGCGGTGATCAACACCGTCGGCCTCGACCCCGCCAGGGTCAACCCGATGGGCGGCGCGATCGCGCTAGGCCACCCGCTGGGCGCCACCGGCGCGATCCGCGCCGCGACCGTGGTGCACGCGCTGCATCGCCACAACCTGAAGTACGGCATGGTCACGATGTGCGTCGGCATGGGGCAGGGCGCGGCCGGCATTCTTGAGCGCGTCTGAACGCGCCACGGAGGAGACAGCCATGAGCATCAAGACCGCCACGCTGAACGGCGTGGCCACCCTCGAGATCGCGCGGCCGGAGAAGAAGAACGCGCTGACGATCGCGATGTACCAGGCGATGGCCGACGCGCTGAACGCCGCGCAGGCCGACACCGCGGTGCGCGCGGTGCTGATCACCGGGCAGCCGGGCATCTTCACCAGCGGCAACGACATCGAGGACTTCATGAGCCGCCCGCCGGGTTCGGGCAGCGCCAGCGCCGAATCGCCGGTGTTCCAGTTCATGCGTGCGCTGGTGGGCATCGACAAGCCGGTGGTGGCCGCCGTCACCGGCGCGGCGATCGGCATCGGCACGACGCTGCTGCTGCATTGCGACCTGGTCTACGTGTCGGACGAAGCGCGCCTGGCGATGCCCTTCGTCAGCCTCGGCCTGGTGCCGGAGTTCGGCTCCAGCCTCGTCGTGCCGCGCCTGCTGGGCAACGTCAAGGCGGCCGAGAAGCTGCTGCTCGGCGACCCGTTCTCGCCCGAGGAAGCGGTGGAGGCGCGCATCGCCAACGCGGTGCTGCCGGCCGGCGAGGTGGTGAACCACGCGCGCCGCGTGGCCGAGCGCTTCAACGCGCTGCCGCCCGGCGCGGTGCGCGAGACCAAGAAGCTGCTGCGCCGCGCCAGTGCCGACGAGGTGCTGAAGACCATCGCGATCGAAGGCGAGCTCTTCAGCGCGCGGCTGCGCAGCCCCGAGGCGATGGAGGCCTTCCAGGCCTTCTTCCAGAAGCGCAAGCCGGACTTCTCGAAGTTCTCCTGAGAGAACGCCGGAGGCATGTCGCTCGCGCTCAAGCTGGCCCTCGCGCCGCTGCTGGTGGCGCAGGCGATGGCGACACGCCGGCGCGCGCCGCGCCTGCCCGAGGCCGAGGGGGCGCGTGAAGGGCGTGTCGGCGAGGGCGAGCGGCTGGCGCTGCTGATCGTCGGCGACTCGTCGGCGGCCGGCGTCGGCGTGGCGAGTCAAGACGAGGCGCTCGCCGGCCACCTGAGCCGCACGCTCGCCGCCGAAGCGCAGCGCCGCGTGCACTGGCAGCTGGTCGCGCAAAGCGGCATCACCACGGCGCAGGCGCTGGCCCTGGTGCGCACGGTGCGGCCCAGGCCGGCGCAGATCGCCGTGGCGGTGCTGGGCGTCAACGACGTGATCGACCAGGTGAGCCCGGCGCGCGCCGTGCAGCAGCGCGCGGCGCTGGCCGACTGGCTGCGCGCCGCCGCCGGCGTGCGCCACGTGGTGTTCGCGCCGCTGCCGCCGGTGCACCGCTTCCCGCTGCTGCCGCAGCCGCTGCGCCGCGTGATGGGCGACGACGCACGCGCCCACGACGAGGCGCTGGCGCGCTGGGCTGCGACGCGCGAGGATGTCTCGCACGTGCCCATCGCCCTGGCGCTCGGCCCCGAGCACATGGCCGACGACGGCTTCCACCCCGGCGAGCCGGTCTATCGCGCCACCGGCGAGGCGCTGGCGCGCTTCATCGCACGAGAACTGATCACACCGACGGAGACACGCACATGAGCCTGAAGGACAAGACCCTCTTCATCACCGGCGCCTCGCGCGGCATCGGCCTGGCGATCGCGCTGCGCGCGGCGCGCGACGGCGCCAACATCGTCATCGCCGCCAAGACGACGGAGACGAATCCCAAGCTGCCCGGCACCATCCACAGCGCGGCGGCCGAGATCGAAGCGGCGGGCGGGCGCGCGCTGGCCTTGCAGACCGACATCCGCGACGAGGCCAACGTGCTCGCCTCGATCGAGCAGGCGGTGGCGCGCTTCGGCGGCATCGACATCCTGGTGAACAACGCCAGCGCGATCAGCCTGACGCCGACCGACGCGACGCCGATGAAGCGCTTCGACCTGATGTTCGGCGTCAACGTGCGCGGCACCTACCTGTGCACGCAGGCCTGCCTGCCGCAGCTGATCAAGTCGGCGCAGGCCGGGCGCAACCCGCACGTGCTGAACATGTCGCCGCCCTTGTCGATGCGCGAGCACTGGTTCGCGCCGCACGTGGCCTACACGATGGCCAAGTACGGCATGAGCGAATGCACGCTGGGCCACGCCGGCGAGTTCCGCCGCCACGGCATCGCCGTCAACAGCCTGTGGCCGCGCACCGCGATCGCCACCGCGGCCTTGCAGATGATCCCCGGCGTGGACGTCGGCAGATGCCGCACGCCGGAGATCCTGGCCGATGCGGCCTGGTACATCCTGACCAGCGACGCGAAGACCACCAGCGGCAACTTCTTCATCGACGACGCGCTGCTGGTGCAGCACGGCGTGACCGATTTCGAGCGCTACTCGGTGACGCCGGGCAACCGCGACTTCATCCCCGACTTCTTCGTGGATTGACAACCCCCCCGTAGCGCCTGCGGCGCTCCCCCCAGGGGGCGCCGCCAGCGGCCCGGCGAAGCCGGTTCCTCGGCGACTGCTCGACTTCACCGGATCGGAGCGGCTGGGTTGTCGCTTGACCCCAGCCGCAGTGGGCCGTCCTCGCCGATCGCATACTCGCGCCATGGCACTCCCGCACGCACGCTCCGGCGAGGTGGTCGACGTCCGGCCGCTCGGCGCTCGTCTGGCCGGCGAGAAGACGGTTGCGCTGTTCAAGGCCGAGGATCTGGAGGTGATGCGCCTCGTGCTGGCGGCGGGCAGGTCGCTGCCGTCGCATCGCGTGGCGGGCGAGATCACGATCCAGTGCATCGAGGGTGCGCTGGAGGTCAGCGCGGAGAACCGCTCGCATGTGCTGCACGCGGGGCAGCTCCTGTACCTCTCGGGCGGCGTCACGCACGGCGTGCTCGCGCTGGAGGATTGCTCGGCCCTCGTCACGGTGGCGCTGCGCAAGCAGTCGCCATGAACGCGGCGGCGGCCGGCGACCCGTTCAACCTGGAGCGCTTCGTCCAGGCGCAGCGCGAGAACTACGCCGACGCGGCCACGCTTTCCCTGCTGGCGGCGTCGGCGTAGCGCGCCGGCGGCATCGCGCCGGCCCGATTGCGTGGCAGTATCGACGGCTGTCCACCCCCGAGAGCATTTGCGTGTTCCGATTCTTCGAGCGACTCGTCGACCCCCATCCCGCCGCCGAGCCGGGTGGCGACCCGCCCAAGGGCCTGATCGCCTTCGTCTGGCACTGCACCGAGGGCATGCGGCCGCACATCGCGGTGATGACGGCGGCCACGGCGCTGATCGGCGTGTTCGAGGCGGCGCTGTTCGGCTTCCTCGGCAAGGTGGTCGACTGGCTGGCGCAGGCCACGCCGGCCACGCTGTTCAGCCAGCACGGCGGCGCGCTCGCGCTGCTGGGCGCGGTGCTGGCCGCGAGCCTGGTGCTGGTGGCCCTGCAGACGCTGATCAAGCACCAGTCGCTGGCGGGCAACTTCCCGATGCGGCTGCGCTGGAACTTCCACCGCCGCATGCTCGGCCAGAGCATGGCCTTCTACCAGGACGAGTTCGCCGGCCGCGTCTCGGCCAAGGTGATGCAGACGGCGCTGGCGGTGCGCGACACCGTGCTGCTGGTCACCGACATCCTGGTCTTCGTGGTGATCTATTTCGTCACGATGGTGATCATGGCGGGCAGCTTCGACGCCTGGATGCTGCTGCCCTTCCTCGGCTGGATGCTGCTGTACGGCATCGCCACCGCCTACTTCGTGCCGCGCCTGGCCAAGGTGGCGCAGGCGCAGGCCGACGCGCGCTCGCTGATGACCGGGCGCATCACCGACGCGTACACCAACATCGCCACCGTCAAGCTGTTCTCGCACGGCAGGCGCGAGGCCGGCTACGCGCGCTCGGCGATGGAGGAGTTCCTCGTCACCGTGCACGGCCAGATGCGGCTGGTCAGCGGCTTCGAGATCGTGAACCACGCGCTGTCGATGGCGCTGGTGGCCTCCACCACCGGCATGGCGCTGTGGCTGTGGACGCGCGGCCAGGTGGGCGCCGGCGCGGTGGCGGCGGCCACCGCGATGGCGCTGCGGCTGAACGGCATCTCGCACTGGATCATGTGGGAGCTGGCATCCCTCTTCGAGCACGTCGGCACGGTGCAGGACGGCATCAACACGCTGGCGCGGCCGCACCGCGTGGTCGACCGGCCCGATGCGCAGCCGCTGGCGGTGACGCGCGGCGAGATCCGCTTCGAGGCGGTCGACTTCGACTACGGGCGCGCGCGCGACGCGCAGGACACCGCGCCGCGCGTGATCGAGAAGCTCTCGCTCGTCATCCGCCCCGGCGAGAAGATCGGCCTGGTGGGGCGCTCGGGCGCGGGCAAGTCGACCATCGTCAACCTGCTGCTGCGCTTCTACGACATCGAAGCCGGCCGCATCCTGATCGACGGCCAGGACATCGCCGCGGTGACGCAGGATTCCTTGCGCGCGCAGGTCGGCATGGTGACGCAGGACACCTCGCTGCTGCACCGCTCGGTGCGCGACAACGTCCTCTACGGCCGCCCCGATGCCGACGACGCGCAGATGATCGCGGCGGCGCGGCGCGCCGAGGCGCACGAGTTCGTACAGGGCCTGACCGACCCGAAGGGCCGCCAGGGCTATGACGCGCACGTGGGCGAGCGCGGCGTCAAGCTCTCCGGCGGGCAGCGCCAGCGCATCGCGATCGCGCGCGTGATGCTCAAGGACGCGCCCATCCTGCTGCTCGACGAGGCCACCAGCGCGCTCGACAGCGAGGTCGAGGCGGCGATCCAGGAGAGCCTCTATCGGCTGATGGAGGGTAAGACGGTGGTGGCGATCGCGCACCGGCTGTCGACCATCGCCGCGATGGACCGCCTGATCGTGCTCGACAAGGGCCGCATCGTCGAGGAGGGCGACCACCGCAGCCTGCTGGCGCGCGGCGGCATCTACGCGCGGCTGTGGGCGCACCAGAGCGGCGGCTTCCTCGGCGAGGACGTGGGCGACGAGGACGAGCTGGTGCCGGCCTAGGGATTCGCGCCGGGCGGGCACTTGGGCACAGTGGCGCCCCTTGCCAACCGCCCAGCCCTGCTTCCCGATGGCCACGATGACCTACCGTTTCGCGCACCGCCTGGTGCCATCACCCGCTTCGGCCGCGCCCCCCGCGCCGGTGGACGAGCGGCCGCGCATCGCGGTGGTCGGCGCGGCCGGGGCCACCGGCCAGCATGCGGTGCGCCAGGCGCTCGCGCTCGGGCACCGCGTCACCGCGCTGGTGGCCGAGCCGGCGCGCTGGGCGCTGGCGCACGATGCGCTCGAGGTGGTGCACGCCGATCCGCTGGCTCCGGCCAGCCTGCGCGGCGTGCTGGAGGGCCACGACGCGGTGCTGTGCATGGTCGGCCACAAGCCCGAGTCGCGCGAGGCGCGCGCCGCCTTGCAGCGCCGTACGCCGCCGCAGGCGGCCCAGGCCACGCGCCACCTCGTCGCCGCGATGGCCGAGGCCGGCGTGGCGCGCCTGGTGCTGATGGGCGCGGCCGGCGTCGGCAACTCGGTGGCCGCCGGCACGCTCGGCCTGGGCCGCTGGCTGCACTGGCTGCTGCCCGAGGTGATGGCCGACAAGGAGCGCCAGGAGGCGCTGGTGCGCGGCAGCGCGCTGCGCTGGACGGTGCTGCGCCCGGCGCGGCTGTCGCATGCGCCTTCGGGCGCCGACCTGCACGTCGGCGAGAACCTGCGCTGGGGCTGGCGCGCCATCCCGCGCGAAGATCTGGCCGCGCTGATGGTGCGGCTGGCGACCGACACGGCGTCGGTCGGCAAGGTGCTGACGGTGGCGTGAGCGCCGCCGCCGCGTGCATCGTTCACATCGGAGGTAGGGGGATTCGCATCCCTCGTCGTCGGGGCGCGCTGTCGGTGCGTTTCCTACACAGTGCATAGCTGCAGGAGGACAGACAGTCGAGGCGGCCTTCCCTGGCGAGCCCCCGGCGCACTGTCTAACTTTGTGACCGTGCCAACCACTGTTGCAGGAGATCGCAACATGAACACAGCCAAGATGCCCCTGATGGCGATGTGTGGCTACGAGCTGCGCTTCCAGTCGCTGTTCAACGAAGGCCGCGCGCTGGCCTTCCCGTGCGATGCGCAGGGCCATGTCGACATGGACGCGCTCAGCGAGCGCGCCCGCGGCAACTACCTCTACGCGCGTGCGGTCGTCGGGCGCGAATACGCGACGCCGGCGGTGCAGCGCCGGCACTGAACGCGAAGCTCAGCGCCCCGGCGCCTTGCGCAATTGCGCGAGCAGCTGCGCCGTGGCGCGCGACAGCCGCGTGTCCTCCTTCGCGGCTGCCTGCTCGGCGCTCAGCGCCTCGAGCGCGGCGAGCGCTTCCTCCTGCCGGCCGGCGCGCGCGCGCAGCAGCGCCAGCGCGAACCGATGCAGCGGCCGGCGCTCCGCCACCAGTTGCTCCTGCGGATAAAGCCATTCGAACGTCGCCAGCGCATCGGCCGGGCTGAGGAAGGCCAGCAGGTACTCGCGCTCGGGCTCGGAGGCGAGCAGGCCCCAGTCGATCAGGCGGCGCCACACCAGGTCGCGCTGCGAGGTGTCGGGCTGCTCGCCGGCGGCGCGCATCTGGTTGATCACCTCCAGCGCATAACCGTTCAGCTCGCCGCGCAGCGAGGCGATCGCGAACTGCATGCGGCGCAGCCAGGGCCGCTCGCGCGTGCTCCTGGCGGCGGCCTCCAGATGCTGGCGCACCGCGGCGTCGAGCGTGCCGCCCTGCCACACCAGCCAGTGCGCCCACATCGTGTGGGCGTAGACGTTGTCGGCGTCGTCGGCCAGCGCGCTGCGGTACAGCGCGGTGGGGTCGGCGCCGGCGCCGCCGTCGCGGCTGCGCAGGAACTCGGCCCAGCCGAGGTGCGCCTGCAGATCGGCGCGCCGCTCGCCGCTGGCGAACGCGAGGCCCTGCGCCAGCACCGGCTGGATGGTCGCCACCAGCGCGCTGAAGCTCTCCTTGTCGCCGGCCACGCGCGCCTCGCGCAGCCAGCGCATGCCGCAGTCCTCGCGCGCGATGCGCACCGCGTCGTCGGTGGGGCGCTTGTCGGCCATCGCTTCGAGCTGCTTCCACGCCACCGCGTGGCTGCCCGATTCGCACAGCTGCACCGCGGCGCTCAGTTCGGCGGCCGCGCGCTCGCGCTGCACGCGCTCGGCGGCGCGCTGCTCCTCGGCGCGCTGCTGCACGATGAACAGCGCGCCGGCCAGCAGCGCCAGCGCCAGCGTGCCGATCAGCCAGCCCCACAGCGGCAGCCGGCTGCGCAGGCGCGCCACCGCGGCCACCGTCTCGGCCACCAGGTCGCCCTTGGGTTGCAGCAGCGTCACCGCGCGCAGGTAGGGCGGGATGTCCTCGATCGGCGTCGGCTGCGCCAGCACCGGCAGCACGTGGCCGCCGGGGCGGCGCCAGCGGCGCTGCGCGAGGTCGAGTTCGGTGAGCGCGTAGCTGCCCGGGCGGATGGCGCGCGGCGTGACCAGGAACACCATCGCGTCGGAGGATTCGATCGCCTCGCGCAGCATCTCGTGGTAGGGCTCGCCCTCCTTCAGCTCGGCGCGGTCGGTGAAGACGTCGTGGCCCTCGGATTCGAGCGCGAGGCGCAGACGCTCGGCCAGATCCTTCTGGTCGGAGGGGTAGGAGATGAACAGCTTCACGTGGGGCGGGGGCGCTCGAAGGGGCGTGCGATTGTGGTGCGCATCGGGGCGTGGCGCAACGCGGCTACGATGCGCGCTCGCGGCGCCGCTGCCCATCCCTATTCGCATCGCATTCATGGCCACCAGCCTGCTCGCCCTGCTCGACGACATCGCCAGCGTGCTCGACGACGTGGCCGTGCTCTCCAAGCTCGCCGCCAAGAAGACCGCCGGCGTGCTCGGCGACGATCTCGCGCTCAACGCGCAGCAGGTCGCGGGCGTCAGCGCCGATCGCGAGCTGCCGGTGGTGTGGGCGGTGGCGCGTGGCTCGCTCGTCAACAAGGCGATCCTGGTGCCGGCGGCGCTGGCGATCAGCGCGCTGCTGCCGATGCTGATCACGCCGCTGCTGATGGCCGGCGGCGCCTTCCTGTGCTACGAAGGCTTCGAGAAGATCGCCCACAAGCTGCTGCAGGACGCGCACGAGGGCGCAGCGCGCAAGGCCGAACTGGCGAAGGCGCTGGCCGATCCGTCGCTGGATCTCGTGGCCCTGGAGAAGGACAGGATCAAGGGCGCGGTGCGCACCGACTTCATTCTCTCGGCCGAGATCATCGCGATCACGCTGGGCACCGTCGCCGGCGAGCCGCTGGCGACGCAGGCCCCGGTGGTGGCTGGCATCGCGCTGCTGATGACCGCGGGCGTCTACGGCGTGGTGGCCGGCATCGTCAAGCTCGACGACCTGGGCCTGTGGCTGAGTCGCGGCGCCAGCGCGGCGGCGCGCGCGCTGGGCCGCGCCATCCTGGCCGCCGCGCCCTGGCTGATGAAGCTGCTGTCGATCGCCGGCACGGCGGCGATGTTCCTCGTCGGCGGCGGCATCCTGGTGCACGGCATCGCGCCGCTGCACCATGCGATCGAGACCTGGGCGCAGGGCTCGGGCGCGGCCGCCGCGCTGCTGCCCACGCTGGCCGACGCTCTGATCGGCGTCGTTGCCGGCGCGCTGGTGCTGGCCGGCGTGAGCTTGTTCCGCCGCTTGTCAGCCTTGCGTGGCGCTCGCCCGGAATAATGAGCGGCGACAACGATCATGGAGGAGACAAGGTGCAGCGCATCCCGACGAGACAACGCATGGCCGCCGCGATCGCGGCCGTGCTGATCGCAGCCGCGGCGCAGGCCGCACCCACCGGCACGAAGTTCGAGCCGCAGCTGGAAGTGCAGGGCGCGAAGCTGCAGCTCAACGGCGCGGGCACGCGCTACAAGGCGATCTTCAAGGTGTACGACATGGGTCTGTACACGACGAAGAAGGTTTCCAGCGCCGCCGAGCTGCTGGCGCTGCCCGGGCCGAAGCGCCTGCAGTTCACCGCGCTGCGCGAGTTGCCCGGCACCGACCTCGGGCGGCTGTTCCTCAAGGGCATCAACGACAACTCGCCGAAGGACCGCGTGCAGCGCCACGCGCTGGCCAGCACGCGGCTGATCGAGGTGTTCTCGGGCCGCTCGAAGATGCTGCCGGGCGAGTCCTTCGCGATGGAGTTCGTGCCCGGCAAGGGCACGATGTTCTACATCCTCGGCAAGCCGCAGGGCGAGCCGGTCGGCGACGACGAGTTCTTCCAGATGGTGCTGAAGATCTGGGTCGGCGAGTCGCCCGCCGATGCGCAGCTGCGCGACGCGCTGCTCGGGCTCGACAAGGAGTAGCGCCCCTCAGCGCGCCGCGGCGTTCAATGCGCCGGTGCGCTGTACAGCCACAGCGCCAGCGCCGCCCAGTGCAGCGCCACCGTGGCCCAGTAGACCTTGCGGAACGCCTCCTTGGCCGACTTGTGGCGCAGCAGGCGCTGCGCCAGCCAGCCGCCCGGCCAGCCGCCGATCAGCCCGGCGGCGTGCAGCACTGCCTCGGGCGTGCGCCGCTGGCCGTGCTGCGCCGCGAACTTGTCGCGCCAGTAGAGGTAGAAGGCCAGCACGCTGAGCAGCGGCACCGACAGCGCCAGCGGCACGGGCAGGCGCTGCGTCCACGCCGCCCAGGCCAGCACGCCGAGGTAGAGCGGCACCAGCAGCCCCATCGCGCGCATCTCGGCGATCACGTGCGGCGGCGGCGCGCGGCGGCTGCCGTCGCGCCGCCGCGGCAGCTCGGCCGGCAGCGCGCCGCGGCGCGTGTCGACGTAGTCGAGCGGCGCCAGCGCCATCGCGCGCGGCCCCTTGCCGCCGACGTGGATCTCCTCGTAGCGCACCTGCAGGCCCTCGCTCGGCGCGGTGCTGCCGCCGCGGAAGTCGCGGATGTGGAAGAACACGTCGGCCGTGGTGCCTGCGGCGCGCACGAAACCGTAGCCGTGTTCGGCGTCCCAGCGGACGATGGTGCCCTGCTTGTTCATGCGGCGTGCATGCTGCCAGCGCGCGGGCGCGGCCGTGTTGCCCGGCGTAGCGCCGTGTAGCGGCGTGTAGCCTTCAGGGGCGCGGCGCGGCGCCGCGCGGGGCGAGCGCGTCGAGATCGTCGAAGTAGTCCGACGACACCGGCTCGAGCTGCGGCGTCGCCGCCGCGAAGGCGTCGCCCTCGTGCAGCACCTCCATCATCTCGGGCACCGGCAGCATGCGCTTGCCGTGCGGGCCGACCAGTTCCTCCTCGACCTCCACGCCCTGCTCGCGGAAGAGGGCGCGCACTTCGGCCGCGCTCGGAAGCGCCTCCGCGTTCCAGTGCAGCACGCGCACGCCGGCGGCCTGCAACACCTGCGTCATGCGCTCGTGGCGGCGGATGCTGCGCTCGGACTGGGCGGCGCTGCGCATGTCGACCACCGCCACCACGCGCGAGCTTTTGTCACACACCAGCAGGTCGACGGTGAGGCGGCCGACGCGCGTCAGCCAGTCGCTGTACGAGTGGCGCGTCGGCACGCTGATGAAGCGCGCCAGCGGCACCTGCGCCAGCACCAGCCGGTTGGGCATCGCCTTGCGCATCAGGTCGTAGGCCTGGCGCTCGGGCAGCGTCAGCACGCGCACCGCCTGCGGCGTCCACGATTGCACGGTGTCGAGCGATTCGTCGGCCCTGGCCGCCCGGCCGGATTGGCCCGGCTTGCCGCCCTTGCGCTTGCCCGTCCGGCTGCCGCGGCGGCGCGCCCACACCCAGGCGAGCAGCAGCGCCGAGATGGTCAGCGCAGCGATGAAACTGATGTCCAGCATGGGCGCAGCGTAGCGTCGCGCGCCGCCGCCGGGTCACGCGAGAAGCGGCAGGATTTCACGCTTGAAAGACGGATCGGGACGAACCGGGCGGTGTCGCACGCCGGCCCTTTCGATGGGCAGTATTTCGTGGAAGCGCGCAGTCGTGGCCGCGCCGGCCGGCACGCCGGGTCGATCCGTGGCACGCTGTGCGCGTCGCCTCGCCTTCGTACCCATGCCGTCCCGCAAGCCCGAACCCTCCGCTCTCGCGAGCCCCGTCCATCGCCTGCGCGAGCTGCTGCAACGCCCGCTCCAGCTCAAGCTGCGCGGCGCGCAGCTGCACGTGGTGCTGGGTGAAAAAGCGGAGAAACAGGCCGAGGCCTCCACCGGCACGTCGGCCGGGGAAGCGCTGCGCCGCGGCCACGCCGAACTGCGCGGGCTGCTGCGCCGCCACCCCGAGACGCGCCAGCTGATGCGCCACCTCGCCTTCACCGAAACCGAGATCGGCCGCTTCGGCAACCGCGCGCTGAAGCGCGAGATCCCGGTGCCGGTGCTGCGCAAGGCGCTCGACCAGCTCGACATGCTCTCCTCGCAAGACGCGCCCGGCGAAGGCCTGGCCTACCTGCGCGCGCGCATCGCCGAGGCGGTGGAAGTGCGCGGCCGCGCCATCGAGATCGACGAGGACACCGAGACGCGCCCCGGCAGCCTGGAGGTGATGGAGGCCTCGCACTCGCTGTTCGACGAGATGGAGAAGAGCTGGACCGGCCAGATCCCGCCGGACGGCGTTCATTCCCCGCTGCGCCCGGAGCCCCGATCGGAGTAAGGTGAGCGTCGCGCGCGCCCACGCAGGGCCGCCGCGCGGGAGACGCTCATGACGCGCTTGCTTCGCCTGCTGTTCGCCTGCGCGGCCACGTTCTGGCTGGCCGCCTGCGCCGCCCCCGCGCCGCCCGCCGAGGGCCTGTTCGACGACAGCCTCTTCGCGCCGCCGGCGCAGCCGTTCGACACGGCCGCGGTGTTCGCGCTGTCCGATGCGATGCGGCGCTACCTCGACGAAGACCTGGCGCGCGACGTGCGCCGCAAGGGCGCTCGCGCCGCGCTGATCGACGCGCTCTACGCGCCCGGCCGGCTGCGCCTGGAGTACGACGCGCAGCGCACCCGCACCGCCGCCGAGGCCTTCGAGGCGCGCAGCGGCAACTGCCTGTCGCTGGTGATCATGAGCGCCGCGCTGGCGCGCCA
Source organism: Pseudomonadota bacterium (assembly GCA_029779845.1). Classification (GTDB taxonomy): domain Bacteria; phylum Pseudomonadota; class Gammaproteobacteria; order Burkholderiales; family Burkholderiaceae_C; genus Piscinibacter. Next base: position 65,455 of record JAKOZT010000065.1, read on the forward strand.
CCTCGGCCTGCCGGTGCAGTTCCACAGCGTCTACACCGACGCCGGCTGGGGCCGCAGCGGCGACCTGCTGGTCAGCAGCGGCCACGTCAACCTGACGCTGCGCCACCCGAACGCCGACGCGCGCATGCGCTTCGACATCGCCGAGGCGATGCTGATCGACTTCGAGCCGCCGCAGCCCGGCCAGAAGCAGTATTCGCGCGGCATCGGCGAAGCGACGCTGCTGGCGATGTACCTGAACAACCGCGCCGCCGAGACGCTCGCCGCCGGCGCGGTCGACGAGGCCTACTGGTTCGCGCGCGCCGCCGTCGAAGCGGATGCGACCTTCCTGCTCGCGCGCAACACGCTGGCGGTGGTCTACCAGCGCCGCGGCGCGCTGGCGCAGGCCGAGCGCGTGCTGCAACAGCTGCTCGGCATCGAGCCGGCCAACGTGGCGGCGCTGGCGAATCTCGCGCGCGTCTATCAACGGCAGGGCCGCGCCGGCGAGGCCGCGGCGCTGCAGCAGCGCCTGGCGCGCATCGAGCCCGAGCCGCCGTACCACTTCTTCCAGCTCGGGCTGGAGGCGATGCAGCGGCGCGACTATGCGCGGGCCAAGGCGATGTTCGAGCGCGAGATTGAGCGCGCGGCCTACCACCACGAGTTCCACTTCGCGCTCGCGCTGGCGAGCTATGGGCTGGGCGACGTGCGCGAGGCGCAGCGGCAACTGAACCTGGCGCTGAAGGCGAGCACGCGCGAGGCCGACCGCGAGCTGTACGCGGGCAAGCTGGAGCGGCTCAAGTCGCTGCGCCTGCAGTAGGGCCGCCGAGGCCCCAGATCGCCAGCATGAAAGCCACCACCTCGGCCCGCTCCGCCAGCGCGTCGTAGCGCCCCGAGGCGCCGCCGTGGCCGGCGTCCATGTTGACGGACAGCAGCGCCGGCTCGTGATTCGTCCGCAGCGTGCGCAGCTTCGCGGCGTACTTGGCCGCTTCCCAGTACGGCACCTGGCTGTCGTTCAGGCCGGCGCGCAGGTACATCGCCGGGTAGGCGGCGGCGCGCAGGTTGTCGTAGGGTGAATAGCGCCGCATCACCGCGTAGTCGGCCGGCTCCTTCGGGTTGCCCCATTCGAGGAACTCGCCCACCGTCAGCGGCAGCGTCTCGTCGAGCATGGTGTTGATCACGTCGACGAACGGCACTTCGGCCACCACGGCGCGGAACAGCTCGGGCCGCAGGTTGGCCGCCGCCGCCACCAGCAGGCCGCCGGCGCTGCCGCCTTCGACGATCAGTTGCGCCGGCGTGGTCCAGCCCTGCGCGACGAGCGCCTCGGCGCAGGCGACGAAGTCGCTGAAGCTGTTCGGCTTGGCGGCCAGCTTGCCGTCGTCGTACCAGCGCCGGCCGCGGTCGCCGCCGCCGCGCACGTGCGCGATCGCGAACACCGCGCCGCGGTCGAGCAGGCTCAGCCGCGACGACGAGAAATACGGATCGACCGGGATGCCGTAGGCGCCGTAGCCGTACATCAGCAGCGGCTGCGGCGCGCCGTGCCGCCGGTCTCTGCGCCACACCAGCGACACCGGCACCTCGGTGCCGTCGGCGGCGCGGGCGAGGATCTGCGTGCTGTCGTAGCCCTTCGGGTCGTAGCCGCCGAGCACCGGCTGGCGCTTCTTCAGCGTGCGCTCGCCGGTTCGCAGGTCGACGTCGTAGATCGAGTGCGGCGTCACCATCGAGGTGTAGGCGACGCGGTAGAGGTCGGTGTCGAACTCCTCGTTGATCTCGCCGCCGGCGCTGTACACCGCCTCGTCGAAGGGGATGTGCCAGTCGCGGCCGGTGTTCAGGTCGAACACGCGCAGCTTCAGCGTGCCGCGGTCGCGCTCCTGCACGACCATCCAGCGCTCGAACAGGTCCACGTCTTCCAGCATCACGTCGTCGCGCTGCGCGATCAGCTCGCGCGCGGTTTCGAGCGACGGCGCCTCGGCGTCCGTCTCGACCAGGCGGAAATTGCGCCCGGTGTCGTTGACGAGCAGGTAGAAGCGCCCGTGCCGGTGGTCGAGCGACATCTCGACGCCGCGCCGGCGCGGCAGCACGATGCGCGGCCGCGCGGCGGGATCGTCCGCGGCCATCACCAGCAGCTCGGTGGTGTCCTTGCTCGCCGAGGCGATCACGAGGTAGCGTTCGTCGCGCGTCTTGCCCAGGCCGACCCAGAACAGCTCGTCGGTCTCCTCGTAGAGCAGCTCGTCGGGCAGGCCCGACCCGATGCGATGGCGCCAGACGCGGTGCGTGCGCCTGGCCTCGTCCTTGGTCAGGTAGTAGAGCGTGCGGCTGTCGTTGCCCCAGGCGGCGTCCTCGGTCTTCTCGATCGCCAGCGGCAGGTCTTCGCCGGTCGCGAGGTCGCGCACGCGCAGCGTGTAGTCGAGCGCGCCGCTCTCGTCGAGCGAGTAGGCGAGCAGCGTGGTGTCGGGGCTGACCTCCAGCGCGCCGAGCTGCAGGAAGGGCTTGCCCTCGGCGAGGGCGTTGACGTCGAGCATCACCTCTTCCGGCGCGCCGGGAACGTCGCGCCGGCGCAGCCAGGTTTCGTACTGGCGGCCCTTCGCGGTGCGGCTCCAGTGCCACCAGCCGTTCTTGCGCCAGGGCACGTCGTCGTCGTCTTCCTGGATGCGCGCCAGCATCTCGTCGTAGAGCTGCCGCTTCAGCGCCGCGTGCGGCGTGAACCAGGCCTCGGTGTGGGCGTTCTCGGCGTGCAGGTGGGCGATGACCTCGGGGTCGTCGCGCTCGCGCAGCCAGTGCCAGTCGTCGATGCGCGTCTCGCCATGCAGGGACACATCCTTCGGGCGGCGCGCGGGAATCGGTGCTTTGCTCATCCGTGCGAGCATACGGTGCATGTCCACGCCCGGCCCGCAACGCATCGTCTGCCTCACCGAGGAGACCACCGAGTGGCTCTACCTGCTCGGCGAGGAGGCGCGCATCGTCGGCATCTCCGGCTACACCGTGCGGCCCAGGCGCGCGCGCCAGGAGAAGCCGCGCGTCTCGGCCTTCCTCGACGGCAAGATCGACCGCATCGTCGCGCTCGAGCCGGAGCTGGTGATCGGCTTCTCCGACATGCAGGCGGCGCTCGCCGATGCGCTGATCCGCGCCGGGTTGAACGTGCTGGTCACCAACCAGCGCAGCGTGGCGGAGATTTTTTCGACGCTGCGCCTGGTGGCGGGGCTGGTGGGTCGAGGCGGCGAAGCCGAGGCCTGGATCGCGCAGTGCGAGCAGCGCCACGCCGCGATCCGCGCCGCGGCCGCGTCGTGGCCGCGCCGCCCGCGCGTCTACTTCGAGGAATGGGACGAGCCGATGATCAGCGCGATCCGCTGGGTCAGCGAGCTGATCGCGATCGCCGGCGGCGACGACGTGTTCCCCGAACTGGCGCTGCAGCGCATGGGCCGCGACCGCGTGATCGCCGATGCGCTGGCGCCGGCGCGGCGCGCGCCGGACATCATCATCGGCAGCTGGTGCGGCAAGAAGTTCCGCCCCGAGCGCGTGGCCGCGCGGCCCGGCTGGCAGGACGTGCCGGCGGTGCGCGCGGGCGCGCTCTTCGAGATCAAGAGCTGCGACATCCTGCAGCCCGGCCCGGCCGCGCTGACCGACGGGCTCGAACAACTGCACCGCCTGATCGCCGGCGTGGCGAGCTGAAGGAGAGACGGACGATGCGCTTCCCGCGCCGCAGCGGCATCCTGCTGCACCCCACCTCGCTGCCCGGCCCGCACGGCAGCGGCGACCTCGGCGCCGAGGCGCACGGCTTCGTCGACTGGCTCGCCGAGGCCGGGCAGACGCTGTGGCAGGTGCTGCCGCTCGGCGGCCTCGGCCCGGGCAACTCGCCCTACATGAGCAGCTCGGCCTTCGCCGGCAACGTGCTGCTGATCGACCTGCGCGAGCTGCAGCGGCGCGGCTGGCTGGCCGTCGACGAGGTCGAGCCGCTGGCCGGCGCCGACGCGCGGCGCGTGGACTTCGCCGCGATGGTGCCGTTTCGCATGCAGCGCCTCGCGCTCGCCGCCGGACGCTTCGCGCGCCAGGCGAGTGCGCAGGAGCGCGCCGACCTCGCCGCCTTCGAGCACGCGCAGGCCGACTGGCTGGCCGACTACGCGCTCTTCATGGCGCTGGCCGAGCACCACGCCTGGGCCGACTGGTGCGAGTGGCCCGACGGCCTGGCGTCGCGCGAGCCGCAGGCGCTGGAGCGTGCCCACAAGACGCACCGCGAGCGCATCGCCTTCTGGACCTTCTGCCAATGGTGCTTCTTCGGCCAATGGGCGGCGCTGCGCGCGCACGCCCATGAACGCGGCGTGCAGATCGTCGGCGACATGCCGATCTTCGTGGCCTACCAGAGCGCCGACGTGTGGGCGCAGCCGCAGCTCTTCGAGCTGGATGCGGGCGGCCGGCCGACCGTGATCGCCGGCGTGCCGCCCGACGCCTTCAGCGCCACCGGCCAGCGCTGGGGCAACCCGCTGTACCGCTGGAGCGAACACGCGAAGGCCGGCTATGCGTGGTGGATCGAGCGCGTGCGGCGCAGCTTCGAACTGGTCGACATCGTGCGCATCGACCACTTCCGCGGCTTCGCGGCCCATTGGGAGATCCAAGCCTCGGAGCCCACGGCGCGCAACGGACACTGGGTCACCGGCCCCGGCGAAGCGCTGTTCCGCGCCATCGCCGACGCGCTCGGCCCGCTGCCCATCATCGCGGAAGACCTGGGCGTGATCACGCCCGACGTCGATGCCTTGCGCAAGGCATTCCGCTTCCCCGGCATGCGCATCCTGCAGTTCGCCTGGGGCGAGGGCGCGGCGGCCGAGCGGCGCTTCCAGCCGCACCGCCACGAGAGCGACAGCGTGGTCTACACCGGCACGCACGACAACGACACCACGCTCGGCTGGTGGGCGGCGGCCGACGAAGCGACGCGCCACCATCTGCGCGAGTACCTCGCCAGCGACGGCCGCGCGGTGCATTGGGACCTGATCCGCGCCGCCTGCGCCAGCGTGGCCGACACCGCGATCCATCCCTTGCAGGACGTGCTGGGTCTCGGCAGCGAAGGCCGCATGAACTTCCCCGGCCAGCGCGAGGGCTGGTGGGCGTGGCGCTTCGAGTGGAGCCGGATGCCGCAGGACGCGGCGGGGCGGCTGCGGCGCATGGGGGCGCTGTACGAGCGGCTGCCGGCGCCGGATCAGCGCATGTAGGAGCGCAACGCCCGCACCACCTGCTCCACGTCGTCGGCGCGCTGCCGCGCAGTGGCATCCGCGCGCCCGAGGTGCTCGCGCACGTGGCCTTCCAGCACCTCGGCCATCAGCCCGTTGACGGCGCCGCGGATCGCGGCGATCTGCTGCAGCACGGCGGCGCATTCGACTTGCGCGTCGAGCGCGCGCTCGAGCGCCTCGGCCTGCCCCTTGATGCGGCGCACGCGCGCCAGCAGCGGCTTGCGGCGGTGAATCGTGTGTGCCATCGGCGTTCCGTCCTTCGCGGCGTCATATACTGGGGTGCAGTATATGGACACCCCTTCGATTTCAACAGCCGCCGAGCCGCCGCACAGCCACGCCTTCGACGCCGGCGACCCGCTCGCCGAGCGCAACACGCGCCGCGCGGTGCTGCTGGCCGCCGTGATGATGGTGGTCGAGATCGCGTGCGGCTACGCCTTCAACTCGATGGCGCTGCTCGCCGACGGCTGGCACATGAGCTCGCACGTGCTGGCGCTGGGCCTGTCGGCGCTGGCCTACCTCGCGGCGCGGCGCCTCGCGCACGACCGGCGCTTCGCCTTCGGCACCTGGAAGATCGAGGTGCTGGGCGGCTACACCAGCGCGCTGCTGCTCGTCGCGGTGGCGGCGCTGATGCTGTGGCAGTCGGTCGAGCGCCTGATCGCGCCGCTGCCCATCCGCTACGGCGAGGCGATCAGCGTCGCCGCGATCGGGCTGCTGGTCAACCTGGTCTGCGCCTGGCTGCTGAAGGACGGGCACGGCCACGAGCACGACCACGGCCACCACCATCACCACGACGACCTGAACCTGCGCTCGGCCTACCTGCACGTGGTGGCGGACGCAGCCACCTCGGTGCTGGCGATCGTCGCGCTGTTCGGCGGCATGCGGTGGGGCGCGGACTGGCTCGACCCGCTGATGGGCATCGCCGGCGCGGCGCTGGTGGCGACGTGGGCCGTCGGCCTGCTGCGCGAGAGCGGCCGCGTGCTGCTCGATGCCGAGATGGACGCGCCGGTGGTCGAGGAGATCCGCGAAGCCGTCGCCGCGGGCGGCGTCGCGGCCGAGATCACCGACCTGCACGTCTGGCGCGTCGGCAAGGGGAAGTACGCCTGCATCCTGGCCGTTGCGACGGCTTCAGCGGATGCCGGTCCGGACTACTTCCGTGGGCTGCTCGCGGTGCACGAAGAACTGGTGCACGTGACGGTGGAGGTCGAGGGCTGGCGGAAGCGGTGAGATTCGAACTCACGAACGGTTGCCCGTTGCCGGTTTTCAAGACCGGTGCAATCGACCACTCTGCCACGCTTCCGGCGAGGGCCGGATTGTAGGTTGCCGGCTCACCCCGGCACCTGCGCCTGCTCGCACGCCACCTGGAACACTTCGCGCCGCCCGCCATCCACGCGCACCGCGGTCAGCGAACCGCCCCACACGCAGCCGGTGTCCAGCGCCAGCAGATCGGGCCGGTTGACGAGCCCGAGCGTCGACCAGTGGCCGAAGGCGATCGGCACGCCCTCGGTGCGCCGCCCCGGCGCCTCGAACCACGGGTAGAACTCCGCCGGCGCGCCGCCGGCGCCTTCCTTGGTCTTCAGATCGAGCGCGCCGGCCGCATCGACGAAGCGGATGCGCGTCAGCACGTTGATGATGAAGCGCAGCCGCTCGTGGCCGGCGAGCGCCGCGTCCCAGCGGCGCGGCTCGTCGGCGTACATGCGGTGCAGAAAATCGTCGAGCGCGTCGCTCTTCAGCATCGCCTCCACCTCGGCGGCGCGCGCCAGCGTCTCGTCGCGGCTCCACTGCGGCACCACGCCGGCGTGCACGCACAGCCAGCCGGCTTCTATCACCGCCATGCGGCGCTGGCGCAGCCATTCCAGCCACGCGGCGCGGTCGGGCGCCTCCAGCACCTCGGCCAGCGTGTCGCTGCGGTGCGGCTTGCGGCCGCCGCAGGCCACCGCGAGCAGGTGCAGGTCGTGGTTGCCGAGCAGGCAGGTGGCGGCGTCGCCGAGATCGCGCAGGCGCTTCAGCGTGGCCAGCGACGCGGGCCCGCGGTTGACGAGGTCGCCGAGCACGACGAGCCGGTCGCGCGAGGGCGAGAAGCCGATCGCCGCGAGCAGCCGCTCCAAGGCGTCGCAGCAGCCTTGCACGTCACCGATGAGGTAGATCATGCGGGCGATTCTGCTACGCTGGCCCTTCCGCCACCTCCGCAGACGCCCTGCATGGACGTTGCCCTTCTGATCTTCCTGATCCTGCTCAACGGCCTGTTCGCCATGTCCGAGATGGCGCTGACCGCCGCCCGCAAGGCGCGGCTGCAGGTGATGGTGGAGTCCGGCGATGCCGGCGCGCGCCACGCGATGGAGCTGCACGAGCACCCGACCAAGTTCCTCTCGGTGGTGCAGATCGGCATCACCTCGATCGGCGTGCTCAACGGCATCGTCGGCGACGCCGCCTTCTCCGCGCCCTTCGCCGCCTGGCTGCACGAGACCTTCCCGATCCACGACCGCGCCGCCGAGATCACTGCCACCGCGATGGTGGTGGTGGTGATCACCTTCCTGACCATCATCTTCGGCGAACTGGTGCCCAAGCGCCTCGGCCAGATGTACCCCGAGGCGGTGGCGCGCCTGGTGGCGCGGCCGATGGAGTGGCTGTCGATCGCGGCGCGGCCTTTCGTCAAGCTGCTGTCGTTCTGCACCGAGGGCACGCTGCGCCTGCTGGGCATCCACGCGGTGCCGGACCGTTCCGTCACCGAAGAGGAGATCGCCGCCAGCCTGGTCGAAGGCGTGGACGCCGGCGTGATCGAGGCGCAGGAGCACCAGATGGTGCGCAACGTGTTCCGCCTCGACGACCGCCAGGTGGGCTCGATGATGATCCCGCGCGCCGAGATCGTCTGGATCGACGTGAGCGCGACGCGCGAGGAACTGCTCGCGGTGCTGGCGCAGGAGGGCCACACGCGCTACCCGGTGTGCCGCGGCGGGCTGGACGACGTGATCGGCGTGGTCAGCTCGCACAAGCTGCTGCGCCAGGCGATGGAAGGGCATGAGCTGTCGCTGGCCGACAGCTCGGAGGCGCCGGTGTTCGTGCCCGAGACGCTCTCCGGCATGGAGCTGCTGGAGCACTTCAAGGCCTCGTCGACGCAGCTCGTCTTCGTGGTCGACGAGTACGGCGCGGTGCAGGGCATGATCACCGTGCTCGACGTGCTGGAGGCGATCACCGGCGAGTTCACCACCGCCGCGCCCGAGGACGCCTGGGCGGTGCGGCGCGACGACGGCAGCTGGCTGCTGGACGGCCTGATCCCGGTGCCCGAGCTGAAGGACCGGCTCGAGCTGAAGGAGCTGCCGGAGGAAGACCGCGGCCGCTACAACACGCTGGCCGGCATGATCATGCTGCTGCTCGGCCGCCTGCCGCGCACCGCCGACAGCGTCGAGTGGGAGGGCTATCGCTTCGAGGTGGTCGACATGGACGGCAAGCGCGTCGACAGGGTGCTGGTCAGCGCGCTGCCGCCGCGCGCCGAGGAGGAGGGCGAGCATGGATCGCAGTGACGACTTCGAGCGCGGCGTGAGGAATCGCCGCGCGGTGCTGGGCGACGAATGGGTCGACCAGTCGCTGGCCGGCACGACGCAGTTCAACGCCGACTTCCAGGACCTGGTGACGCGCCACGCCTGGCTCGACATCTGGGGCCGCCCGGGGCTGGACGTGACGACGCGCCGCCTGCTCGTGCTCGGCATGACGATGGCCGCGGCACGCTGGGAGGAATTCGAGCTGCACTGCAAGGCGACGGTGCGCGCCGGCGTGCCGCTGGAGAAGATCCGCGAGACGCTGATGCAGGGCGCGATCTACTGCGGCGTGCCGGCCGCCAACACCGCCTTCAAGATCACGACGAAGATCCTGCGCGACGAAGGCCGGCTGCCGCCGCCCGCGCCGCTGACGCCCGGCGCGCGCGTGGCCACGCACCACACCTTCAGCGCGCAGCAGCTGCGCGTGGCGCTGCAGGGCCAGGGCGCGCCGGTGGTGCTGGCGCATGCGCTGGGCGCCGACCTGCACCTGTGGGACGAGCTCGCCGCGACGCTCGCCGCCGCCGGCCACGAGGTGCTGCGCTACGACCAGCGCGGCCACGGCGGCTCGGCCGCGCCGGCCGGGCCTTGCTCGATGGATGAGCTGACCGGCGACGCCGCGCGGCTGATCCGCGAATGGGGCCGCGGCCCGGTGCTGTTCGTCGGCATCTCGATGGGCGGCATGGTCGCGCAGGGGCTGGCGGTGCAGCACCCCGAGCTGCTGCGCGGCGCGGTGATCGCGCACAGCAGCGCGCGCTACCCCGAGGAGGCGCGCGCGGCGTGGGCGCAGCGCATCGCGCTGATCGAACGCGAGGGCCTGGCGGCGATCGCCGAGGCGACGATGGAGCGCTGGTTCACGCCCGCCTTCCGCGCCGTGCGGCCCGAGGTGGTGGAACGCACCCGGCAGACGCTGCTGCGCGGCGACCCCGCCGGCTACGTCGCCTGCGCGCAGGCCGTGGCCTCGGTCGACTGGCTCGACCGCCTCGCCGAAGTGAAGACACCGGCGCTGGTGATCGCCGGCGCGCACGATGCCGGCGCGCCGTCGGCGATGTCGGAGGCGATCGCCTCGCGCATCGCCGGCGCGAAACTGCTCACCATCGCCTCGGCGCACATCGGCGTGCTGGAACAGCCGCAGGCCTTCGCGCAGGCGGTGCGCGAGTTCAGCGACTCGCTCCCATGACGCGCGGCACGCGCCACCTGCTCAACGTCTTCCTCACCGGCTTGCTGGCCGCGCTGCCGCTGGCGGCGACGGTGCTGATCTTCGTCTGGGGCGCGCGGCTGGTGGTCGAGTACGTCGGGCCGAAGAGCCTGGTCGGCGGTTTGCTGCTGCGCATCGGACTGGGCATCGGCGCCTCGGAGGTCGTCGCCTATGCGATCGGCGTGCTGGTGGTGCTGCTGGCGATCTTCCTGCTCGGCCTGCTGGTGCAGATGCGCCTGCACGGCGTGCTGGAGGCGCTCACCGAAGGCATCGTGCAGCGCATTCCGCTGGTGCGCAGCGTCTACGACCTGATCAAGAAGTTCGTCGACCTGTTCGGCCAGCGCGACGATGCGCCGCTGAAGTCGATGAGCCCGGTGTGGCTGCATTTCGGCGGCGTCGGCGGCGCGGCGGTGCTCGGCTTGCTGTCGACGCCCGAGCCGGTGCGCGTCGGCGAGGTCGACTACCTCGCCGTGCTGGTGCCCACCGCGCCGGTGCCGGTGGGCGGCGGGCTGATCTACGTGCCGGCGGCCTGGGTGCTGCCGGCGGAAGTGGGCGTCGAGGGCTTGACCAGCATCTACGTCTCGATGGGCATCACCTCGGCGCAGCATCTGGGCACGAAGCGGTGACGCAGGTCACTCAAGGCGGGGCCCGGATGGCCGATAGTGCTCCATGGCCTCCCGCCTCGCCGACGCGCTCGGATCCATCAAGCTGCGGCTGACGCTCGCGGGCATCGCCGCGCTGGCGGCGGGCATCACGCTGTCGACGGTGCTGCTGGTCGGCAAGGCCGAGCGCGACCTGCTGGGGCGCCAGCGCGAGCAGCAGCTCGAGGAGGTGGTGCGCATCGCGCGCGGTTTGACCTCGCGCGTGCTCGACCGCCAGGAGGCGTTGCGCCTGAGCGCGGGGCAGCTCGACGCCGCGCTGCTGCACGACGACGCGCGCCTGCGCAATTTCCTGGAGAACAAGCCGCTGCTGCGCAGCCAGTTCGCCAACGTCTTCATCGTGCTGCCCGACGGCCGCATGATCGCCTACGCCGATGCCGCCGGCGTGCGCAGCCCGCAGGTCAGCCTGGCCGATCGCGACTACTTCCGCCGCACGCTGGCCGAGCGCCGGCCCATCGTCTCCGAGCCGGTGTCCGGGCGGGTGTCGGACGAGCCGGTGGTGCTGTTCACGCAGCCGCTGATCGACGCCGACGGCGCGCTGTTCGGCGTGCTCGGCGGCGCGCTGCGCCTGGCCGGCCGCGACCTGCTCGGCGACGCCAGCCGCGACCGTCCCGAAGGCAATGCCGGGCTGGAGGTCATCACCGACGCGCAGGGCCGATTGCTCACCCATCCGCTGCGGCGCCAGCTGCTGCAGCCGCTGAGCAGCGAGGCGTGGCTGGCCGACGCCTTCGCCGAGTGGCTGCGCATCGGCGCGCCGGCGGAGCCCAGCGGGCTGCTGCTGCGGCAGGACGGCCAGGTCGTCACGCTGGCCGGCGTGCCCGGCCCCGACTGGGTGGTGTGGCGCAGCGTGCCCGAGGCCGCGCTGCTCGAGCCGCTGCACCGCGCGCGCCGCGAGGCGCGGCTGTGGGCTGTCGGGCTGGTGGCGGCGTTTTCGTTCGCGCTGCTGTTCATGCTGTGGCGGCTGCTGCGCCCGCTCAAGCAGCTCGAGCTGCGCGCCCAGCACCTGTTCGACGGCAGCCAGGCCCTGCACGAAGGCTGGCCCGAGGCCGGCGGCGAGATCGGCCGCCTCGCGCGCGTGCTGCACCACGTGGCGGCCGAGCGCGCCCAGCTCGAATCCTTCAACGGCCAGGTGATGCGCCGGCTGTCGTCGGTGATGGCGGCCGCGCCGGTGGGTATCTGCTTCACGCGCGACAAGCGCTTCGAGCTGGTCAGCGCCGAGTTCTGCCGCCTGTTCGGGCGCGACGAGGCCGACATGCTGGGCCAGCCGGTCAACACCATCTACGCCTCCAACGAGGACTACCAGGCGCTCGGCGCGCAGGCGCTGGCGGCGTTTCGCGAGCACAAGCCCTATGCCGGCGAGTGGCAGATGCTGCGCGCCGACGGCACGCGCTTCTGGGGCCAGCTGCGCGGCCGCCCGGTGGCCGACGGCGACCCCTCGGCCGGCACGATCTGGAGCGTGGCCGACATCACCGACCAGGTGGCGGCGCGCGAGCAGCTCGAATGGTCGGCCACGCACGACGCGCTCACCGGGCTGGCGAACCGCAAGCTGTTCGCGCAGCGCCTGGCGCGCGTGGTCGAGGCGCTGCCGCGCTCGCTGCCGGCGGTGGTGGTGATGATCGACCTCGACCGCTTCAAGCCGATCAACGACTGCGCCGGCCACGCCGCCGGCGACGCGATGCTCAAGGCGGTGGCTGTCGCGATCGCCTCGCGCGTGCGCGCCTCCGACCTGGTCGCGCGCCTGGGCGGCGACGAGTTCGCCCTGCTGCTCGAGCGCTGCCCGCACGACACCGCGCTGCGCATCGCCGAGAACGTGCGCAAGGCGATCGGCGCGATCGCGCTGGGCTGGGAGGGTCGGACGCTGCAGGTCGGCGCCAGCCTCGGCGTGGCGCCGCTCAGCGAGGAAGTGAGCGGCGTCGACGACTGGCTCGCCGCGGCGGACGCCGCCTGCTACGCCGCCAAGGCGGCCGGCCGCGACGCGGTGCGCGTGGCGCGCGCGCCGCTGCTGCGCGCGGTGAGCTGACTGCGCTTCAAGCGCGCAAGCGATCCCCCGCGTCCGCCACCGCCAGCGCCGTCATGTTGACGATGCGGCGCACCGTCGCCACCGGGTTGAGGATGTGCACCGGGGCCTTCGCGCCGAGCAGGATGGGCCCGACCGTCACGCCCTTGCCGCCGGTCATCTTCAGCACGTTGAAGAGGATGTTGGCGGCGTCGAGATTGGGCAGGATCAGCACGTTGGCCGCGCCGCCGAGCGTGGCGTCGGGCACCAGCGCGTTGCGCAGCTCCTCGCTGAACACCGCGTCGCCCTGCAGTTCGCCGTCGGCCGGGATGTCGGGGTGGCGCTGCACGAACAGGTCGCGCGCGGCGCGCATCTTCAGCGCCGAGGGCCGCTGGCTGCTGCCGTACATCGAGTGCGACACGAAGGCCAGCTTGGGCGGGACGCCGAAGCGGCGCAGCTCCTCCACCGCCATCGCGGCGATGTCGGCGAGCTGCTCGGCGCTCGGGTCGTCGTTGACGAAGGTGTCGGCGATGAAGAGCGTGTGCTTGTCGAGCATCAGCGCGTTCATCGTCGCCCAGCAGCGTGCGCCCGGCGCCGCGCCGATCACGTCCTTCACGTTGGCGAAGTGCGCGTCGAAGCGGCCCACCAGGCCGCACAGCATCGCGTCGGCGTCGCCGAGGTGGATCATCAGCGCGCCGATGGTGGTGTTGGAGCGCCGCACCGCCGCCTTGGCCATGTCGGGCGTCACGCCGTTGCGCGCGTTCAGGCGGTGGTAGGTCTCCCAGTACTGGCGGAAGCGTGCGTCGTCCTCGGGGTTGACCACCTCCACGTCGCGCCCCGGCACGAGGCGCAGCCCGGCGCGCTCGATGCGCGCGGCGATCACCGCCGGGCGGCCGATCAGGATGGGCTTGACCAGCTTCTCGTCGAGCGCGGCCTGCACCGCGCGCAGCACGCGCTCGTCCTCGCCTTCGGCATACGCCACCCGCTTGGGCGCCGCGCGCGCCGCCGCGAACACCGGGCGCATGAACATGCCGGTGTGGGTGACGAAGCGCGTCAGCGACTGGCGGTAGGCCTCCAGGTCGGCGATCGGCCGTGTCGCCACGCCCGAATCGGCGGCCGCCTTCGCCACCGCCGGCGCGATGCGCAGGATCAGCCGCGTGTCGAAGGGCGTCGGGATGATGTAGTCGGGCCCGAAGCGCAGCTCGCGCCCCGAATACGCCGAGGCCACCTCGTCGCTGATCTCGGCCTTGGCCAAGGCGGCGATCTCGCGCACGCAGGCGACCTTCATCGCCTCGGTGATGGTGGTGGCGCCGCTGTCCAGCGCGCCGCGGAAGATGTAGGGGAAGCACAGGACGTTGTTGACCTGGTTCGCATAGTCCGAGCGGCCGGTGGCGATGATGCAGTCGGGCCGCGCCGCGCGCGCCAGCTCGGGGCGGATCTCCGGCTCGGGGTTGGCCAGCGCGAGGATGATCGGCCGGTCGGCCATCGTCTTGACCATCTCCGGCGTGATCGCGCCGGCCGCCGAGCAGCCCAGCACCACGTCGGCGCCGGCCATCACGTCGGCCAGCGTGCGCGCGGCGGTCTTCTGCTGGTAGCGCTTTTTCGACTCGTCGAGCCGGTCTTCGCGGCGGTCGTGGATCACGCCGCGCGAATCGCAGACGAAGATGTTCTCGCGCTTTACGCCCAGGGCCACCAGCAGGTCGAGGCAGGCGATCGCCGCCGCGCCGGCGCCCGAGACGGCGAGCTTGATCGCGTCGATGCGCTTGCCCACCAGTTCCAGCCCGTTGATCACCGCGGCTGCCGAGATGATCGCGGTGCCGTGCTGGTCGTCGTGGAAGACCGGGATCTTCATGCGCTCGCGCAGCTTCTTCTCGACGTGGAAGCACTCGGGCGCCTTGATGTCCTCGAGGTTGACGCCGCCCAGCGTGGGCTCGAGCGCGGCGATGATCTCGACGAGCTTGTCGGGATCCTTCTCGGCGAGCTCGATGTCGAACACGTCGATGCCGGCGAACTTCTGGAACAGGCAGCCCTTGCCCTCCATCACCGGCTTGCCGGCCAGCGGGCCGATGTCGCCCAGGCCCAGCACCGCGGTGCCGTTGGTGATCACGCCCACCAGGTTGGCGCGCGAGGTGTATTCAGCGGCCAGCGCCGGCTCCTGCTCGATCGCCAGGCAGGCGTAGGCGACGCCTGGCGAATAGGCCAACGACAGGTCGCGCTGGTTGGACAGCGGCTTGGTCGGCGTGATCGAGATCTTGCCGCGCCGCGGTGCGCGGTGGTATTCGAGGGCGGCGTCGCGCAGCGCTTCTTCGGCGGCAGTCAGCGGGGCATTCATCGGGGTCTCCTTGGCGTCGAACGGGACGCGAAGGTTACGCCGATTCAGCGCACCCGCATTGCGCCTTCTA